>CAZEAC010000065.1:0-24795 GCA_964510065.1 uncultured Bdellovibrionales bacterium
GATTTGACCTCTCAGAGGATTGGTCGTTAAGCTTCCGAGGTGAATATTTTGATGACGAAGACGGAGCACGCCTCGGCGTCGAAAAGGCCACCTATAAGGAAGGAACTGGCACGCTTGAATACCGACCATTTAAAAATGTAACCACCCGTCTCGAGTATCGTCATGACTGGTCATCGGATGCAGTCTTTGATGACGGAAGCGAGGGTACCGACAAGGAGCAGGGAACCGTCGCAGGTGAGTTGATCGTTTCGTTTTAGAACCACGGCTAGTTGCATATTGGCACCAACCATGATGAAAGAAACTAAATCTGAACCTCCAATTCTTGAAGCACTGACTGGGGCCGCCGAAGATGTGGTCAAGTCAATCTTAAAAATAAATCCGATGCGCGGACAGAGCTACTCACGGGATAGCGCGTCGACTTGGGGCCAGGTTACCGGCTTAATTCAGCTAAAGGCTGCCTCTACAAACAGGTTCTTGGTAATCAGTTTTGAAGAGGATGCACTCCTTCCGCTTGCCAGTGCTCTCCTCATGAAGAAGTTTGACAAAATAAATCCTGAAGTTGTTGACGTAGTAGGTGAAATCACAAACATGGTGTGCGGGCACACGAAGAACCGCTTATCAAATTACGATACAGATTTTGCGATGACCCGTCCGACACTTATAGAGGGAGAAAACGTGCCGATTGTACTCCTTGAAAATTACTCCCTCGAAGGAGCACTTCTTGTTCTCGACAACGGGCGAATAGTAGTTGAGACGGCTAAAGAGCGCGAGGGAAAATGAAAAACATTAATAGAGGGGCTATATGCCTTTAGAAAAAGTTGATCGCGGCATAAAAATATTGGTGGTGGATGATTTCGCGACGATGCGACGCGTGGTAAAGAGCTGTCTCAAGACTCTCGGCTTTCAGAACGTTGTCGAAGCCGAAAATGGCCAGGCAGCGCTTAACCAGCTAGCCGCAGGAGGATTTTCGCTCATTATCTCGGACTGGAATATGCCCGAAATGCAAGGCATAGATCTTCTCCGCGCTGTACGGGCAAATCCGTCGCTGAAAGGTCTCCCGTTTATTATGGTTACCGCCGAGGCGCAGAAAGAAAATATTCTTGCCGCGGCAAAGGCCGGTGTATCTAACTACATCATCAAGCCATTTACCGCGGATGTCCTGCAGCAGAAGCTAGAGATTGTCTTTAAATAACTGCTACTAGCGATTTTCAATCGAGCAGAAAGTAGCGATTACAGGCTTTGTCGCTCGTAACGCTGATGGTGAACAATCGATTGAAGCGGCGATTATCGGCTCATTTCCTACACCAAGCGTCGGGGTAATGCTCGAACATGCGCTCAAGAAAGCCAACACAAACGAAAGAATAAACATCTTCTTTACCATGGTACATCCTCACTAAACTAAGTACTCGTTAGAATATATGGCTCATTTCGCTCTGCAAGAGTGCAGATACGATGGGAAGAGCTCTTTACTGTTATAGCACTGTCTTGACTCCGCCTCAGTCTGATTCAATAAGAATTACATAACTGGTCAAATGCAGAATATCTATTAGAAATATCTTCTGCCTAGCCCTGAGCAATCTGCGTATACGGCTTAAGAAAAGGACATGGACATCCGACATAGCCAATATGGGAGTGAAGTAAAGGAAGCCATGGCGAAAGCAGCGACCATAATAAACATTGAGAGAAGCTTTGAGGCGTCAGAACTTTTCTTCTCGACGACTGACAGGCGCGGAGTGATTACTTCTTGCAACGAAGTCTTCACACGAATCGCCGAGTATGAGCCGCAAGAAATTCTCGGGCAGCCTCATAGCATCGTTCGTCACCCACATATGCCACGCTGCGTTTTCTTTCTTTTATGGGAATACCTTCTGTCTGGGCGCCCGATTGGCGCCTACGTTAAAAATCGTTCTAAAAGTGGTGCTTATTACTGGGTTTTCGCGCTCGCCATGCCGATTGATTCCGGCTTTATATCGATTCGGCTCAAGCCCACATCCGGTGCGCTCGACTTGATCAGTTCATTGTATGAAAAGCTCCGTTCGATTGAGGCGGAGCACAGCGAAGACAGGCGCACAGGTATGAAAATGGCATATGATGCACTGCTCCTTGAACTCGCGAGCCTCGGAATCGAGAGCTATGACGAATTCATGTCGAACGCGTTAAGAAGCGAGCTCAGCTCGCGTTACAAACTCCTCGGGAAAGATCAGAGTTGCGAAGAGAGCTCTCTCGTTCGGGCCTTTATGGGTTTAAAAGGACTGGGTGATTTACGCTCGTCCCTAAGAAATGAGAATATTTTTCTAAGTTCATTTGCAAAGGGTCTATTTGAAAGCGCATTGAATTTGGGAGTCAAAGCGTCGCGTCTCGGCGATCGTGGACGTGCTTTGCGAATTATTAGCAATGAAGTCGCAAGTATTGCGAGCTCGGTGGGTAAGCAAACGAAAGTCATCGTCCGAGAAAATAGCGTGCTCTCCGCTCAAATTGAATCAGCATGCTTTAGCATTTCATTTGCGACTCTATTAATCGAGATGCTGCTGTTTTTCAAGGAGGAACAGTGTCGAGCTACCCTGACCCCCGCCGAACAACAGCTAAAATTCGGGAAAACATTTGCCGAGCTCGAGGAATTACTCTGTGCCAATGTTCACACAAGCATCACACGGGCAAAAGAAGCGCAGGCTCAGCTCGGCCGAGTATTTTCATCCTTTGAATCGCTCATCGAAGAGTTAGTAAAGATTCTGCTTTCCATTCAGTTTAGCTATGTCACAGGTAAATCTCTTGCTGCACTTACCAGTGGGACCGAAGGATTTGCTCTGCAGCTTTCTGAGATAATCGAGCGTGCTGATAAGTCGCGGCTCAATATCAACGAACTATCGCAGAAAATCTCAAGTCTAAATGCTGATGTACGGGGATGGAAGCTATCGCACCATCAAGAGAGTACTGCGGATAAGAATACCGAAGCGTCTCGCTAGCGAGAACTCGCAGAAATTGTGCGCACAGAGGATTGGCTTTCAAGCTAACGTGCTAGCAGAACGCCCCATATCTAACTTTCACAAATCCAAGGACTTTAGCTCGAATTCATATAGCGTAAATATAATGAAGCACTGGGGTGCCTACTCCAGATACTATTTAAAATAGCATTGTTTTTTAAGTACGTTTTTATGAAAAAGCATCTAGCATTCGCACACTTAGCCTTGCTTGCTCTTCTCCTTGGAGCAACTTTCCCACTCTATGCTGCTTCTTCAGACAATGGTAAGGCTGTAAAAAAGCCGGCGCACTTTTCAAGTCATGGCCGAGTCCTTATGACTAAGAAAGCGGTCCGCGCGGCACTTCGATAACATTCGACTCTGGCCGCATGCCTCATGAGGGAATGAACTCTAACTTGTATTTACAACTCAACTAATTTTGCTCCCCCGTCGAAACAGTAGATAGGCGCCCTGTTACAGGGCCCCTCGAGATTTCTTAGTAGCACTTGCAGTTTTCAGGGGGAGAATGTTGAGGCGTTACTTTATACACGTCGTACTCGTCTGTTGTACCCTTTCGGTACAAACGATCGCGCAAGAGCGCCAATATCTTTTTGGTGATTGGAATGGAGTGCGAACTTCGCTTCAAGAGCACGGTATCGACATTGAATCTATACTCACCAATGACATAATCGGAAACGTTTCCGGGGGAGTTCGCCGCACAGCCGGCGTATTGGGCAACTATGATCTGACTGTCGCGGTCGACAGCGAAAAGGCTGGAATGTGGGATGGCGGAACAGCATTCGTTTATTTTCTTGGAAATTATGGTCGAGATCCTTCAAGCTACGTGGGCGACCTCCAGGTAAGCGACAACATTGAGACGTACGACACGTTTAAGCTCTACGAAGGATGGTACGAGCAAGCCCTGCTCAATAAGCGAGTGCGTCTTCTTTTCGGACTCCACGACTACAACTCAGAATTTGACTCTCTCGACTATGCAGGAAACCTTATCAACAGCTCTTTCGGAGTTTCGGCTGATATAAGCCAGGTCGGGCCCTCAATTTTTGCAACAACGGCTCTTGCCGCAAGAATACGAATACAATTGAGTGATGCAGGGTACATTAATACGGCGATGTATGATGGTGTCCCGGGTGATCCAAATGACTCGCGCGGTACTCATATTAGACATCCAAGTTCGGACGGATATTTCTATGCAGCTGAACTTGGGTTGATTGCGCCGGAAGAAGAGCGCCACTACAAAGCGGCAATTGGTGGCTGGTACCACAGCGCGGAGTTCGAAACGATAGGTGGCGCCATTGACGATAGGAACTATGGAATATACGCGATCGGAGAGTACCAGGTCTATGCCGAAGAGGATCCGACACAGGGCCTTGGTGTCTTCTTTCAAACTGGGAACTCCGCGCCGCATCGCAATACTATTGCGAACTATTTTGGGTGGGGCCTGAGCTATCTGGGGCTCTTTCCAGGACGAGACACCGACAGCACTAGCTTCGGCCTTGCGCTTGCTCGAGTCGACAGAGTGTATCGCCGAGCGAATTCAGAGAGCGACCTTGTCGAAATCGCTCTTGAGCTCTCGCATAGATTTGAAGTAGCACCGTATTTGGCGCTGCAGCCGGATGTTCAATATATCATAAATCCAGGAGTTGATCCGACTCTTGATGATGCATTGGTCCTTGGCGTGCGTGCCGAAGTAAGTATGTAATCTCACAAAGAATTGACATTGAGGAAATGAATAACTATGGGGCTTGGGAAGAAATTATTTGTAGTTGTTTTCGGAAATGTATTGATCACGCTTGCGCTCGCTCTCTTCGCCTATTGGGAGGTGAACGAGCTCGATCGCTTAGAGCATCTTGCCATCGAGTCAGGCAAAGCCATTCATAATCACATGCAGGGAGACATGATGCACGACGCCCTGCGCGGCGATGTATTACGGGCTTTGCTAATAGCCGCGACGTCTGATTCAAGGATCGGAACCAAAGACGATGTTCTTACGGATCTCAAAGAACATACTGAGACCTTTTTTTCCGCCATCAAATCTAATCAGGAGCTTGAGCTTCCAACAAATGTTAAGGCGGGACTTGAAGCTGCAATCAGTCCACTTAATGCCTATATTAAATCAGCCGACTCAATTGTTAATCTTGCCTTTTCGGCACCAGAAGAGGCCCGCGCAGCACTCATTGACTTTAATCACTCATTTTCGGAACTTGAAGGCAAGCTCGAGTCGTTGAGTGATGATCTTTCTGCTCTGGGCCAGGAAACTGAAAAGACCCTCACCGGAAAAACCGTGCTCGCTGAACGGCTACTCATCGGTGCAGGTATACTTTCTTTATTGGTTGGAGCACTCCTTGTCTACGTCACCAATCGATCGAGTGCGCGTGTACTCCTGGAAATGACCACAAGACTACAGGAGCTTTCCGCACAGCTCTTTCGCTCATCTGATCAAGTTTCCGCGGGAGCACATGGATTGGCACAAGGTGCCTCGGAACAGGCTGCCTCGCTCGAGGAAACGGCAGCAACCATGGAAGAGGTATCTTCGATGGCGAAGCACAATGCTGCAAACGCTCAACAAGCAAATATCCTTTCAAAAGCGGTGAACACTTCGTCTGATCAGGGCGCTGCCGCTATGCGCGAGATGAGAAACGCTATCGATTCAATTCAGGTTGCGGCAGATGAGACTGCGCAGATCATTAGAACCATCGATGAGATTGCTTTTCAAACGAACCTCCTTGCCCTCAACGCTGCGGTTGAGGCGGCCAGAGCCGGAGAGGTCGGAAAGGGCTTTGCCGTCGTAGCCGAAGAGGTACGAACGCTCGCCCAGCGGAGCGCAAATGCAGCTCGAGAAACGACTGAGAAAATTAGGCGCTCAAAGGAATTAGCGGAGAATGGTGTTAATGTATCGCGCATTGTCGAGAAGTATCTTGAGGAGATCCGGTTAAATTCCGGAAAGGCTTTAGAGACAGTCAATGAAATTACCGGCGCGAGTCAGGAACAGTCCACCGGCTTAAGTCAATTAAGCACTACCATGGCTGAACTCGACAAGGTTACCCAAAGCAACGCGGCGGCCGCGGAAGAATCTTCGGCGGCAGGATCGGATCTTGCCGATCAAGCTGGCAATTTAGAAAGAGTGGTACGAGAGCTTGTCCTATTAGTTGTGGGACATGCCAAACAGGACGGCAGTGCAATGAAATCGCCGTCCAATGCCAATTCAGGTCACAAAGAAGCTCGCACTTCGACAAAAATCTTTTCGCAAGCACCGGTGGAATCTATGCTTGAGCCAACGCGAGTTATACCACTCGACGACAGCGATCTGGCAGCTCACTAAAAGATGCGTCATACTAGGGCTTGAGCTGCTTCACCTGTTTCTCAAGGTCTTATATTTCGGCCATGCGACGAGCGATCTGGATTCTCACAGTCTTATTTCTTATTGGCACCGTGTCGCTCGTTTGGATGGTGCAGCCGATTGGAGCCGTCGCGCCATCTTTCGACGAGCTACACGTGTCGGCAGAGTTGCTCGAATCGCATGTCCGCACGCTCTCGGAAAGATTCGTCCCGAGAGACTCCAAACATCCTGAGAATCTAGAACGGGTCGCGAATTATCTCGCCGAAAAGCTACGCGCAACAACTACAGATGTGGAACTGCAGTCGTTGCGCGCGGGAGGCAATACCTATTACAACGTAATCGCGCGCTTCGATATCGCCGAAAAAGGTGGATCTACTCCCCGCGTGGTAATCGGAGCGCACTATGATTCGGCAGGGCCACTTCCTGGCGCTGACGATAATGCCTCTGGCGTCGCCGGTTTGCTCGAGCTGGCCGGACTCTTAAAAAGGTCACCACTAAATCATCCGATCGAACTTGTCGCCTACACCCTTGAAGAGCCTCCATATTTTACGTCGGAGGCGATGGGAAGCGTGGTTCATGCAAAATCGCTACGCGCGAAAGGAATTCAAGTATCTGCGATGCTTTCGCTTGAGATGATCGGCTATTTTAGCGACGCCGCCGGAAGCCAGAAATATCCTGTGCCAGGATTGGACCTGATTTACCCATCCGTGGGAAATTTCATAGCAGTGGCAGGAGATATAAAAAACGGACTACTTACCAGAAAAGTTAAGGCGGCAATGCGCTCGGCAACTCCGCTTCCGGTCCACTCAATAAGTGCTCCATCTTGGGTTCCAGGAGTTGATCTTTCGGACCACCGAAGCTATTGGAGCGAAGGCTACCCCGCAGTAATGATTACCGACACCGCGTTTGTGCGAAACTTCGCCTACCATACCTCTAATGATACCGCCGAGCGGCTTGATTATGCACGAATGGGTATGGTGGTTGAGGGCGTTTATAAAGTCATCAAGAAGCTGCGCTGATGCAAATTACAATTTCAGCTAATTTGATTGTGAGGACTTTGATTACGGCCTGCAGTGCCCCCTAGACACGCATAATGTTAAGAAAGATTCTGGCTCGTTGCGGGCTAATTATAATAGGAATCGCATTCGCATTGAGTATCGCCGAGCTTATCGCCCGAGCCCTGCCTTCAGGATGGGGTGATGATCGGCCTCGTTTTTGCGAATACCATCACGAAAGAGGCTGGGCAAACAAAGCTTCTATTAATGGGCACTTTAGTTCAAGTGACTTTGTAACTGAAATCCGGCATAACGCGAGAGGTGAGCGCGGGCCTGAACATCCATACGCAAGAAAGGCTGGAATGCGTCGAGTCCTCATACTAGGAGATTCATTCGCCTGGGGGTTCGGAGTTAGTGAAAGCGAGCGTTTTGGTGAGATTGCCGCAGCGCTCCAGCCACATGTCGAAATAGTTAATGGCGGGTGCTCGGGTTATGGTACCGATCAGGAGCTTCTCTACTATCGTCGCGAGGGGATGAAGTATCAGCCCGACGATGTGGTACTAATGTTACATCTCCATTCAGATCTCAAAAACAATGTAAGCTCTTATCAATACGGCTACCATAAGCCACTAGTGAAGGAGCGCGATGGGGCTCTCGAATTCAGCAACACACCGGTGCCCGCAAGCTCGTTCGGATTTAGGTTTGAGAGGTCACTCTCTCGAATATCGGCACTCTGGCGCTTAATTAGCAATCGACGGATTGCAGGTGAAGAGTTCGGGAAGTTAGCTTCAACTTTAATAGACAACGCGCTGGGCAGTCGTGAGCCCGCCCAATTAAAATCCGAACAGCCTGCTGCCACACTCACATGTTTGCTCTTGCGGGACCTAGACCGGGACGTGCGGAGTAGAGGAAGCCGCCTTCTTGTAGTTCACATCCCCGACCTCATCAAAGGAAGCAACGAATTTGTCGACGACCCACGCTATCAACAGGTCGAAGAATGTCTCGAGGAATCGCATATCGCACAGCTCAATCTTGCTCCACTCTTTAAAGCCGAACTCGCAAGGCGCCCTACCCCACATCTAGTTTTCGACAATGACCTTCATTGGAATTCACACGGACACAAGGTGGCAGGAAAATTAATCGCGGCGCGACTATTCTCCGATCCTTAAGGTTTATTCCGGGAAGCTCAACTATGAACGAATGGGTATGGCTGCGGTGGAACTGAATGAGCAATTCGCGGATTGGAAGATCGGGTCAGAAATAAGCTTATAAATTGGCGTGCTCTGCGGCTATCGAATAGCCTCTTTCAAGAATATTAAGATAGAGATTTTCCGAAATTCGAATGCTTTCGCCAATAATTCCACTCGGGTAAGACACTGCAATACTATCGCTTCCGGCCGAAAGCTTTTCCATCACAAGGCAGGAACTGAAGTGAGTGGAAGATCGATTAATGGCGGAGAGATTATCTAGAACAACCATGAGCAAGCTCATGGCACTGAGCGACCGGACCAGCTGCGCAGACTCAAAGTCCGGGAGCTCATTTCGGCTAATTCTCACATAAGGCGATAGGTGCATGGGAATAGCGCCTGCGACGACCTCAGCGAAGTTATGTGGATTGATTGGCGCCAGCCAGCGCTCTGCCACGCAAGCAAACCAATAGGGGCCCGGGATCGAGCTTCGCCCCTGATTTCTCAAATACGCATCATCATCATGTGAGTCAATCCAATGCAGATCTAAGACCTCTCTTTCATTGAAGCCTATCGGATCAATTTTTGGACCAGAAAGAACTAACAGCTTTGATTTTATGTATTCTTCTCGTGATACACTAGGAAGATATGTTGTTGCCTTATCAATTCCGGCCAAGAGATCTCCCGTAAAGAGCTGCGGCCACTCTACTTGGTGTCGAGCACCCGCCACCCAAATATTACCATCGTGCTCACCTTTCTTGGTGCGGGCAAGCTGCTCCAACTGTTGAAGAGGCCTCCCGTGAAACGCTATTGGTGGAATTTGCGGCTGCAGCTTTTGAACCCGCCTCACACAGTCTAAGAATGCACGCTGCTCGACCTGCTGCAGTTCTGGAAAGCTAAGCCTGATCAGCTCCTGGGCACTTGGCAGACAAAACGGACTGTTTTCCGACTTCTTAAATTCGCGAAAAGACCCGCTAAAGCTTTGAAAGGAATTGAGAGTCATCTTATGCCCGACATAACTCCAGTTATGGCAGCATAATAACACCAAGTGCCCCGCAGCCCGGTTTAGACTCAAGCCCGTCTTGGACACCCATACTCGTCTACTTCATTTTCTCCAGTATTTTAGGGGACTTGCTCGCTCTGTGAGCTTGGGTGTCCAAGAGAGAGATGCGATCAAATTTTTCTGATTGGTAGGGCCGCGTCCAATTGCTAGGCTTAGGAAAAGCCTTTCCGGTCTTTACAATCTGCCTTGGGTAGTGGTTCTGAGGGTCATGCGGGAAGGGCGTCAGCTCTCCCCGGAGAGACCCTCGACGGAGGTTTTCACCATACAAAAATAAACAATCAACCGCCGTGTAGTAGCGGCAAGAAAGAACACATCATGGATAAAGAAGTTGTACCAGCGACCCCGCCCGATCCAAAATCAGTTCGGCGCCGAAGCCGACCGTCAAAGGTCATCAACTGTATGTTTAGCGGCCTTGCAGCAGTCTTGCTCGCTGCGACAGCGCTGATTTCACTCGGCGTCGCATTTTTCGCCGGGTATGTCTATTCTCAGTTGAGTAATGGAATCGATCGGCCGTTGCGCTCGGCGGAGTACTCGAGTGCCGCGGCAACCGCAAAAATACTGAAAGACCAATCGCGCCAGATTGCGAACCTGCTCAATGTTAGTCCGATGCAGGTCCTTTCCGGTTCAACAACTGTCTCGATCATCAGCGATCACGTCGTGCAACTCAAACGCTTGCAGTTCAACGCAGAGAAATTGGCGGCGAATGCCGACACCGATTCGCTCGTGAAGTTTCGGGCGCTGCGGCAAGAGATCTTTTCTTTGCAGCCCATTGCAGGAAAAGTTACACGAAGCCTCTTCATCGGCAGCACGCTCGGGCCAATGATGGTGCTTCTCCTTATGTGGATTGGACTGTTAATTATCCTCGGGCCCGCCCTTAACCAGGTATCAGTGGCACTGGATAAGCTCGAAGAGCCAAAAACCGCACGGGCGCTTGCTCGTGGCTGAAGTATAGAAACAAGAAGGTTAGCAAAAGAGGCGGGCGTACCTGATTGTCAGGTACGCCGCCTTTTACCGAAAAAAGTATTTGAGGGTCTCTCCATCACAATATTCTCGTACTATATAGCGCAGCATACCGTTTGTACTTAAGCTCATGTTCAAACTACCCGCCAAAGTACTATCTGCAACACAAGAATCGCCAGCACAATTAACTGAAAGTGAGCTTTCTGTGTCTTATGCCGAAAAAGATACATCGCTGCAATCAGGCCTAAGCTTCCGCCACATAGCGCTGAAAAGTAGAGCATCTTTTCTGGGACACGAAGCTCTCTACTCGCCGCAATGCTCTTGTCAAACGCACAAAGCGAAAATGAGCTGACACTCGTCGCAAGCAAATAACAGTACACCGTATCTAGGTACGTATACCTGCAAAGCAGAAACAAAACGAAAACACTGAGCAGTACAAACCCCAATCCATAAAAAAAATATGGATTAGTCGATCGCTTGCTGCCCTTATGAACCATGCTCTCCGTTGCTACGCACGCGAATTCTGTGCCCGATGACGCAAGAAATGGTCAATCAGTACCAAAGCAGTCATCGCCTCAACTATCGGCACCGCACGCGGGAGCACGCAGGGATCATGCCGTCCCGCGGCGGCAAGAGTGGCCGTTTCGCCTTTGACCGATACGGTCACCTGCTCCCTCTTAATCGTCGCGACTGGTTTAAATGCAACTCGGAAATTAATCTCTTCACCGCTTGAGATTCCGCCTAGCACGCCACCCGCATTATTCGTACTGGTACGTATTCTTCCGTCCTTATCTTTATAAAATGGATCATTATGCTCACTGCCGCGAAGATTAGTGGCAGCGAAGCCAGAACCAATCTCAAAACCCCTGACCGCGTTAATACTTAGCATCGCTTTGCCAAGATCAGCATGCAATTTATCAAAGACTGGTTCACCGAGCCCCGCGGGAACATTTCGCGCGACTCCACGGATCACTCCTCCCACCGAGTCGCCTTCGTCTCGCACTTTTTCAATAAGTGCTATCATCTTTTTCGCGCACGCCTGATCCGGGCAGCGAATAATATTTGCTTCAATATCGGCAACTTTTACCTTGCTACTATCAATCGTCGCTTCAACATTGTGCACCTTCTCGACATAGGCCAAAATCGAGATATCGCATTTTTCGCTAAGATATTTTTTTGCAATTGCCCCAGCCGCTACTCGCGCCAAGGTTTCGCGCGCAGACGCCCTGCCGCTTCCCATCCAATCGCGAACGCCGTACTTAGCGAGATACGTAAAATCAGCATGGGAGGGACGGTACAAATCTTTGAGCACTTGATAGTCGCCAGGGCGCTGATCCTGGTTTTGCGCCATGATCAGAATTGGCGTCCCAGTCGTCTTTCCATCAAAGACGCCGGAAAGGATTTTAATGGTATCCTCCTCCTTTCGCGGTGTCGTGATGCTGCTTTGGCCGGGCTTTCTTCTATCAAGCTCCGGCTGAATGTCGGTCTCCGAAAGCGTCATACCGGGCGGGCAACCGTCGACCACCACCCCAACCGCTCCGCCATGTGACTCGCCAAATGTGTGAATTCGAAAAATCTGTCCAAAGCTATTTCCGGCCATGTTGCTACTTTATCTTGAGCGTCTCAAAAATATCACGTAACTGCTGCTGAGTAAGCTGTCCAGGCGCAGATCGCTCGGCCTCGGTCTTTGGCGCGAAAATCAGCTTGTTCCCCCACAACGTCCCAAATACTCGAGTCACTGCACCATGCACACCCATACCAAGTACAATATACTCGACACCTTTTGCTTTCAATGCAAGCTGTAACTCGAGTAATCGCACCGCGTCAGCTTCATTGCTACACAGCGTCGATACCTTATAGACCGAGACCCCAAGCTTCTCCATTTCGTCGATAACCGCAAGGAGCTCCGCCATACAGGGCGTTTTCTCGTAATCATGAAATGAAACAATGGTCTTTACTTGAAGCTGCTCCAATTTCAGGAACTCAAGCTCCTCGCGCTCGCGGCGAATATCTAGATCGACAAAACCTTTCCCCCCGGAAAGCTCTTGAAGGTAAAATTGGCGTTTCTGCAGATTCATCGTGGTCGGTTTATTGTCTGATCGGTGAAAAACAACAATCAGTGTTTCGCCATACAACTCGACAAGATGCCGAACGAAGGCATCATCTAAATCCACAATATAATCAAGCCATACTTCAAAGAATTGATATTCACATTGACTTTCATCGATAAGCTTCAGCACCTGCGCTTTAGACGCGCGCTGAATCGGCAGGCAAAATTTGTTATCGACGTGACTATTCATTTCGAGCCTGAACTTAGATCGGTGAGCACTGCTTCACGCATTATTTCGAAGTTTGCTTTTGCATCAGTATAAAGTGAAAATTGACGCATCCCCTGCTCTACAAACATCTCCCAACCTGATACTATCTTGGCACCCACATTTCGAGCCATCGTCAAAAGCTCAGTTTCCAGCCTATTGTACACAAGGTCGAAAACAAACGTTGGCTTCCCAAGTTGTGCAGCACTCACCGGAGTCTCTCCTTGGCGCATTCCAAGACTTGTCGCGTTAATAACTATCTCCGCCCTCGCAATATCTTGAAGCGTGCCGACGCACGCGGTCGCGCCGAGGTCAGTCACGAGCTTCTCCGCTCGCTCTCGGTTCCTATTGATAACCGTTACCTTCGCTCCCTCTCGACAGAGTCCATATACCGCTGCACGCGCTGCACCGCCCGCCCCTAAGACCGCGACTTCTTTTCCCAGTAACGCCACTCTTTTCTTGAGAGGTTCGACTACTCCATACCAATCGGTGTTACAGCCACGAAGCTCCGACCGATCCACGATGACCGTATTCACGGCGCCAATCGCGTCAGCTGATGAATCGGTACTATCCAAATATTTTTTAATCAACTGCTTATGCGGCATCGTCACCGAAATCCCACGAATTTTTCCGGTACGCACGTAGCGCATAAAATCAGCCAGCTCTTCTTCTTTCACCCGCAGAGCTCTAAACTGGTACATTCCTGAAAGTCCGGCAGCCTTGAGCATCGCTTCATGCATACGCGGAGAGCGCGAATGACTTATCGGATCACCGATAACAAGAAGAAGTTTTCTTGTATCGAGCTTATCAAGCGTCGAGCGATCGCCTCGCTCGGAAAGCGAAAACCGAAATACCCGCTCTTCCAGCTCAGATGCCACCGCGTTGGGACTTTTCCCATCGGTATCGATTATGATGTCGGCGACCGAACGATACTTTGGCTCGCGTCCCTCATACGTCCTCCGCGCCGCAGCTGGATCACTAAATAGCGGCCGGTTTGAAAAGTTCTTTAGCCGCTGCGAAAGCTCTGTGAACCCTGTCCTCAAATACACAAAAATTGCATCATTCTGGCGAAGCGCTACGATATTCTCTTCAGCGAGAATCGCGCCACCCCCGGTTGAAACAATACAGTTGTCGGCTGAAGCTAAAGATCCAGCAACTTCGCTTTCAAGCGCACGAAAGCGATCTTCGCCGTCTTTTTCAAAAATTTCGTTAATGCTCTGCCGCCCCGATATCGAGAGGACACGGCTATCCATTTCAATTGGATCAAGCAATAGACGGGGAGCGCATAGCTCCGCGACCGTCGATTTTCCCGAACCCATAAAGCCAATCAGGACAATCTTCATGAGTCCGCCAAGCTTGCAATCACCGCGCGCACTTCGCCTTCAGGGACCTCTTGATCTACAATTGCTTGACCAAGCCCGTTAAGAAGAACCCACTTAGTCCTGCCACCCGTATTTTTCTTGTCATGCGAGATCTTCTGCAAGACACAATCTATATCGATCTTGTTTTGAAGCTTGGTAGGAAGTCCAACTCGAAGCAAGCCTTGCTCTATTCGCTCAAGCTGTAGTGCATCAAATATCTTCATGCGAAGCGAAAGCCGAGCTTCCGCAAGCATGCCAATACTTATTGCCTCGCCATGGAGCAGCCCCTCAGTCTCAAGTAGTGCCGCTTCTATTGCATGGCCAATGGTATGCCCGAAGTTTAGGATTTTTCGCGGTCCGCCTTCGCGCTCATCTTTTTCAACTACTGCCGCTTTGATCTTTATCGAATCGAATATCAGAGAGGAAAGCTCTTCAGCGCTATACTCGTAAGCTTTCTTCGCCACGGTGCGCTCAAAGTAAGCTTGGTCTGCAATCAGCCCGTGCTTTACCATCTCGGCAAAGCCTGCACGAAACTCACGCTCAGGAAGCGTCTTCAGTGTGCGAGTATCACAAAAGACAGCCTTCGGCTGTTGGAAGCTTCCTAATAAGTTTTTTATTTCCAGAAAATCGACGCCGACTTTTCCGCCAACACTTGCATCAACCTGTGAGAGCAGCGTGGTAGGAAGCTGCACAAAATCGATTCCACGCATGTAGCAGCTTGCGGCGAAGCCTCCAAGATCACCCACAACTCCACCACCAAGGTTAAAGATAAGCGATTTTCGATCGGCTTTTCCACGCAGGAGCTGACCCCAAACTTCTTCCATCGTGGCAATAGTCTTATATTTCTCACCGGCCCCGATAAGAACAACTTCAGCCGCCGCACCAAGAACACTTTGGAGCTCGGCACCCCAATGTTTCGCGACCGTTTCATCACTTATGATAAAGATTCGCGAGTAGTTCCCTAGCACAACTCGCTCGGGGATCTGCGTGAAAGCATTAGGGCCGACTACTACCGGATACGCGCTCTTGGCCACGCCCGGAATTTGAACGGTCAAGACATGTTGACCTGAGGAGCTTTCATTCACGGGCTATACCCTAAAGAGATCACTCATCAGCTTTTCAAACTGCGGGTAGCGAAGCGCCTGCGGCCCATCACTCAAAGCCTTCTCAGGCTCCGGATGAAACTCGACGATTATGCCATGCGCTCCGACGGCTTTCGCCGCAAGCGCAAGCGGCGATACAAGCTCGCGGTCGCCCGCCGCGTGCGACGGATCGATAATAATGGGCAGATGCGTGCGCCTTTTCAATACAGGCACCGCACTGATGTCTAAAGTATAGCGCGTCGAAGTTTCAAAAGTTCGAATTCCGCGCTCGCACAACATTACCTGCAGATTGCCACCAGCCAAAATATACTCGACCGCCTGAAGAAGTTCATCAATCGGTGCGCTTAAGCTTCGCTTAAGCATTACTGGCCGATGCGTTTTGCCAACGGCCTTAAGTAGCGAATAGTTCTGCATGTTTCGAGCGCCAATCTGCAAAATATCCGCACGCTCTGCGACTTTTTCAACATCTTCCTCAGACATCACTTCGGTAATTATCGGCATGCCTACCGCGCGCCCCGCTTCAGCCATCATATCCAACCCGTCGAAGCCCAGCCCTTGGAAGCTGTAGGGCGAGGTTCGAGGTTTAAAACAACCGCCACGTAAGATCTTTGCGCCATGCTCTTTGGCCTCACGTGCGCAGGAATTAATCTGTTCATGTGATTCGACTGAACAGGGCCCGGCCATTACTACGAATTCGGGACCACCGATTTTTACTCCTTTTACCTCGATAACAGTATCTTCCGATTTATGCTCGCGGCTTGCGAGCTTGTAACCACCCTTCTTCGCAGACATTGGTTTCGGCTCAGGCTTTGCGGCCCCCGCTGTATTATTTGCGCCGACGCTCTCACTGGGAGTAGTTGTACCGCGAAACGAGACCTGCACCTGCGGTAGATCGAACGAGGGATAACAGCCCAACACTTTTAAATAACGGGTATAGCGAGTGACCTCTTGAAGCGCCTGCTCAATTCTTCCGTCTTCAATATTTCCCTCAAAATCGAGATAAAACATCTCCTCGCCTGGATTGTCAGCCACAGGTCTTGATTCAAGTTTGGTGAGATTAATCTGATTATCTCTAAAAATAATCAAAACATTTGCGAGCGCGCCGGGCTGCTGCGCCGTGGCCATCACCAACGAAGTTTTGCAGGCAATCCGCAAATCGACCTTCTTTGGATTTCGCGCGACAATTAGGTAACGCGTAAAATTATCGCGCTGATTACCGATCTCTCGTTTTAACACTTTTAAGCCAAATATTCGCGCTGCTTCATCGCTACCAATAGCGGCCTGAGTCGGATCGCTATCTTCCTTAATTTTGCGCGCGGACGTTGCTGAATCGGTAAATACCTCAACATGCACTCCAGGGAGGGTAGTTAAGAAGTTACGACACTCGGTTACTGCCTGCGGGTAGCAGAAGACTCTCTTAATACTGGTCAGCGGCACATCTTTTGAGGCCATGAGACAGTGCTCGATCTTGCACTTCTCCTCTCCTACAATCGAAATAGGAGAACGTAAGAGCAGTTCATATACTTCACTCAGCGCACCAGAGAGCGAGTTATCGATCGGCACAATGCCGTAATCGACCTGTCCGGTCTCAACGGCTTTCGCAACATCGTCAAAGGTGCGGCACCCAGTAAAGATTGCAATACTTCCGCCGCGATTAAAATAGTGCTGTGCGGCAACATAGCTATACGAACCCTCGATGCCGTGGAACGCAACACGGGTAACTTTCTGCGATGCGCCTTCACCATTGACCAGCTTTTGAATCTGATCTTGCTGGACGCGAAGTGAGTCATCGATGATATCGTGAAAAAACTTAGTCACTAGGTGTGGATCGAGCCCGAGCTCCCGACCAAGCTTTATCCGCTCGAGCAACAGCTCTTCTTCGCGGCCCAAGTCACGGATCGGTAGACTCGCTGAGGCTTTGGTCAACGCGGTTTGAGTGCTGACCTTACGCCTTTCACCTATAAGTTTTAAAAGCTGGGCATCGATGCCGTTAAGCTGCTCGCGAAGTTTTGCAATATCTTCAGGGGTATCGGTCATATAGTAGAAAAGTAGACTGTACCAGCACGATGCTAGCAGATGGCTACTACAATGTCATCTTGGCCGGTTAGCCTGCTCATTACCCCCCGGGTAATCTTCCCTCCCCACTCTGTGACCTCTGTGTCTCTGTGGTTTGTATACTTATAAAACCACAGAGACACAGAGGTCACAAAGCGGGGAAAAAAACTACCCACACTTAATGAGTAGTTGCGAAAAATGAGGCTAATTGCCCAACAATTCAAGCGAAAACGGCTCATTCTGCACAAATTGAGTAGCTCCACCGCTCGCGTATAATTGGAGTTGGCAATTTGTTGAGCAGCCTTTCGCGGATATCCAATAATCCCCGGGCGCTTACATTGCCTCTCCTGTGGGTATTGTGTTGCACCGCCCTGGGGATTTGGTTGTGTATGCTTAAAGAGGTTGTATGAAGAAGGTTATTGCACTGTCCATTTCTATCGCGCTCATTTTCAGCTCAACTGCTTCGGCCAATCCAAAAGCTAGAATTGCCCCAAAAATGTTAGAGCAGGAACGCGCCGATGATTCGTCATTCACCGCCGGGCTCACAAAACTTGGTAAAGGTGTAGGCGGCATCGCCTACTGCCAAGGCAAAACAGCGGGAGACTTCTTTAAAAAGGAAGATAAACAGCGCGGCGATTTTGTGGGCATTATCGGCTACCCATTCGCGGTTGCGCTCAATGTGTTAGGATCTGCTCGCTACATTGGTTCAGGCCTCGTTGAAACACTGAGCCTCGGCTACATCTCCACGGGAGACTCCTGGGTAAAAAGCGATGGAATTCGTTGCCCTGGGAATATGTGGGAAAGCAACGACAAGGAAAAAGCACATGAGCCGGCGCCGCCAAAACCTTTACCGGTGAGCGCACCAATCAAAAGTGTGCCATTCAAATCTTCGTCGCTCGGAACTTCGTCTTAGGAGTGTGCGCCACGAATCAGTGGAGCACACACTCTGTAGGGGCCGAAGCCTACGCCGCCACTACCTGTCGTAGCTTGAATTATTCGTGGCGCAGGCTCCTAGCGATCGTTGAGCGCCACAATTCCGGGCAGCGCTTTGCCCTCGAGGAATTCAAGACTAGCGCCGCCGCCGGTACTTGCATGCGTTACCTTATCGGCAACGCCGGCCTGATTAAGCGCGCTAATGCTGTCGCCGCCGCCGATCACACTCATGCAATCCGTGGAAGCGATAGCTTTCGCAATACTAAAAGTCCCGTTGGAGAACGGGGCGAACTCAAAGCAGCCAAGCGGACCGTTCCATACAACTGTCCTTGCGCGCGCGACTTCTGCTATATACGAATTTTCGGTCCGCGGTCCTATATCAAGCCCTTTCCAGCCCTCGGCTATTTCACGCTCGCCCACAATATTGACTTCGGCCGTTTCGCTGAGCTCTCGTGCAACTCGATGGTCGATCGGAAGAAGAAGTTTTACGCCGTTTCGTTTTGCTTCGGCAAGAAGTCCCTTTGCAACTTCGACTACATCATCCCCTTCAACTTTCGAAGCGCCAACCGGAATGCCCTGTGCCTTATAAAAAGTATACGCCATGGCACCGCCAATAATAAGCGTGTCCACCTTTGTTAAAAGATTACTAATTACGCCAACCTTGTCGCTCACTTTCGAGCCGCCAAGGATAGCAACAAAAGGTCTCTCAGGATTGGCAAGCACCTGCCCAAGACAGCGAATCTCCTTCTCCATCAATAGCCCGGAGACGCTTAACGCTGAGAACTGGGTAATCGTCGCGGTCGAAGCATGTTTACGGTGTGCAGTGCCGAAGGCATCATTGACATAAATGCCCTCACCAAGATCGGCCAGATCCTTCGCCATGGCCTTCTGTCTTTCTACCATCGCGGCTTTCTGCGCTTTCCTCTCTACTTCGGGAGCATCCTTCGGCAAATCGATCTTACCCTCTTCCTCTTTGTAGAAGCGAGTGTTCTCAAGCAGTAGAACTTCGCCCGGCTTAAGCGCACTCGCGACCGAGCGGGCTGCCTCACCACGGCAATCCGTAGCAAACTTCACTTCACGCTTCATAAGTCGTGCAAGATGTTCAGCAACGGGCTTTAGCGAATACTGTGCCTCGAAACCAGTACCTTCAGGACGTCCGAGATGGCTCATTAAAACAACAGAGCCGCCCTGCTTCAATACCAACTCAATCGTCGGCAGTGCTTCACGCATTCGGGTATCGTCCTCAACTTTGCCGTCTTTCCCAATAGGCACATTAAAGTCGACCCGAATAAGTACCCGTTTGCCACGAATGTCACCCAGAATATCGTTAATGCTTTTCTTATTATAGAGTGGAAGCTGGGCGACACTTTGCTGAGCTGCGCTTGAAGAGGTTTGCATCATAGTATCTAGTCATCCTTTCTAAATTCTACCTTCCCGCAATTCTCCCAGGTAAACACAATTCTTTCCGGATTCACCACAACGAGCTTTCCCGGTACAAATTGCGGATTCTTATACTCCCTCTCTGCCACCTGGCCTTCACCTACCCCAGAACGAATGTTGGCGCGAAACGTCACCGCGCCGCCTGGCACATGATCATCCCCGGTTATCTTTACCGCGACAATTTCTTCACCAATCTGTGTGATCTTAATGACTTGATCGAAGTGGCCTGTATAAAATCCGATCCATTCACCCGATAAATTAAGTCCCGCCAATGATACCTGACCATTCGCCGGCATCGAAGCGCCGTTAAGCTTTGCAGACTGCG
This sequence comes from uncultured Bdellovibrionales bacterium, assembly GCA_964510065.1. Classification (GTDB taxonomy): domain Bacteria; phylum Bdellovibrionota_C; class UBA2361; order UBA2361; family CAIXSY01; genus CAZEAC01. The sequence goes on from CAZEAC010000065.1 coordinate 20,053, forward strand.
CCGGTGAGGTCGCACTATTAAATTTATCTGGGTCTGGTGTGGGGAGCGGATTCATACAACTGAAATTCTACAACACTATGCCTGGGAATTTGAGTATAATGGTTCTTTAGGACGTAATAAAGACGTACCTACTTATTAAGTGTGGGAGCTCTTCCCTAACTCTGTGACCTCTGCGCCTCTGTGGTTTTTAATGTATTTAGACCACAGAGGCACAGAGTTAGGGAAGGAACACCCGGGGTCAAAGAGCAATTACATAACGAACTGACAACTATCCATAATCGTTAGCAATTTAGAGCGCGTGCGCAGCTCGATTAAGCGCGGTGAGAAGCTGTGCGCAATAGATTTTGTCGCCGTGTCTCACCAGTTCTCGTAGCGGATAAAGCTGGAAGTTTTTGAGACCAGGACTGCGCGCGCCAACTTCTGCCAGCATTGGATACATTTGAAGCGGAGTGGCCCCGGGGGTCGTGCGATATTTGCCTCCTAAGCTCCAGATTTTTTTTACTTCAATTTTCAGATTGGCGCGCATGCCACGAAGCGCAATCCGCTCTGCATCAACTCTGTCGACATCTTTATTTGTCGCATGAAAAATAGGGAGCGATGCAAAGTTGCTTGCACCCGTTCGTTCCTGCATTGCGGGAGCCTCATCCATATAAACCGCAACATATAATTCAGGTTTCCTACCTCGAATTGCCAAACGCATTACCGGCAACACTGAGATGGCATTCGGGCTTAAGCCACGCGATGGCACGACATACTCAAGCTTTTGCTCTGAGACTTCCTTTCCTTCCATATCAACTTCGTGGAACTCGCCCTCTTTCACGACATAAAATGGGTCTGTACTTTTAATTGTCTCTTCAAAACAGCGATGCGGTTCAGGACTGAGAATCTCTTCTAGTTGCGAAACGACAAGCCCCTTTCCAGACTGCAATCGCAGCTCCGGACGATCGCCAATCCAGGGGCCCGGCGAAAGCTTGTGATCACGCAATATCTGATATATCGCCCGCTCAAGGCGCGCGTCTTCAACCACGCCGCGCTGCGCAGCGTAGAGTAGATTCAAAGCTTCAAACGCGCGCACGGTGTAGCGCACATCGGTTTTTCCGTAACGGATATTTACCGTGCGATCTTCGCGTGGCACATGTTTAAGTTGAATCGGCTGCGATACAATCTGCTCATTCAACATTTGCGGATGAGCCAGGCAGGTGTACTTGGTACCCCATTTCTTAATCAGTGACGGATCAATTGCAGCTCGCTCGCGAAGAATATCTTTCGCTGTCGAATGTATTTCGGCTCGCGTGCGAAAATCACCGTCTTTCACAATCATCGCAATCTGCTCGGCAAGGTAGCCGCCGGTTTCCGAGGTATCGAGACTTTTCCCATTTGTGACCGTACAAATTGGTCGCTGATATACCCGCCCTACTACAAGCAGTTGCCCAGAAGCTGAGAAGCCATAAGGGACCGTATCGACGGTGAGCCCGGGCCTTACCACCATCTCTCGCATACCAATACTTTTCCGAGTCAGCGGATCCTTTTTTACGTAGGTCCTTCTGTCAAGGAAGCGCGATTCTTTCATGGTACGCTCGCCGCGCTGCTCAAAGCGTACTCCCTCACCTGGCACCACCTTTTCAAATATGCTCAGGTGATTGAGCGCAGGAAGCGGAAGCGGTTTTCCATTGAGCGCACGTAGCCTGACTCGATCGCCAATGATATTGCGCGCAAGATATTGAATTTCAAGTGGCATTGAAGTCACGTGACGCATCCCAGAACTTCCAACTATTTTATTCTTCTCTCGCGCAGTCAGAAGGGTATACGATCGGTCCCGTTCAAACTCCCAATCTCTATAATAGGCCGATTTATGCAGGAATTCAGCGACGACACGTTGTGAGACAAGATATTGATGTCGCTTATCCGATCCAAGCGGTACTCGTGTCACCGAGCGCCACTCTTCGTCAGGGATATGGCGTTCACGCGGCAGTCTCAAAAATTCCGAGAAAAGCCGAGCCATGCTACGACCGGTAGCAGATACCTCCGATACATTATCAAAGTCAGCGACCACGGTTTCATGCCCACTAGGCGCGACCGTGTCGCGGACGACAAGCGTGCCACCAAGGCGAACTTGCTCGGCCACATTGCGGAGAAAGCGAGCGACATTCTTGCGCATCATTGATCGATCTGTTCCGGCGACATCAGGTAAATAACCATTGACGAGGGCCGCATCAACAGATTGAGAACTTACATAGTGAGCACCTGGTACCGGAGACAGCTCCATGAGATTGGGGCGCTTCTCTTCGCGCGCTTTCGATTGCGGCGAGCGCTGCGGACGTGAGGCATTGAGGAATTGATTTCCAGGATAAAGCGACGAGAAATCGTAAGCATCGCCATGCTGCCCGAAGACCAGTGCGCTTGCCCCTAGATAAGGCATCGCGAAGGCAAAACAGCCATTTTTTTCGAGAACTTTCTGTTTCGCCCCTGCAAATCGCTCGGTATGCGCGCGAAAGGCCTCACTGCCGCGCTTCGAACTTGGTGGATACACATACCAACGAAAGCACACCAGTATTTCGCGGCCATCTGGCAGCACTATTTTCTCGTTAATGATCCGGCCGGAATCTTCAAAACCGCGCTTTTCAAGCGCCAGTTTTGCCTCAAGCCAGATCCTCTTTCCCTCAGGCTTCGTAAAGGTGCCCTTCAAAGGAATGATATCGGTGAGCACCATCCCGATTATTGGACCACGTACCTTCGTCTTAGTAATCTCATCGATTATCATCGAAAAAGCCTGGCCACGAGAGAGAAAGTCGCGCCCTTCGTTGGAGACAAAAAGCCTTATCAATCGCGAAGCACGTGGCTGTTTTGAGAATCGCTTGGGAATGTAACGAAGGTCATGAATGCCGCGTTTGTCACGAATTTCGATGCCATATCCCAAGAGCGTTGGTTTGGCGCGAGGGTCGCGACTGGTATTCCCGTAAAGGAGGACCGTGCGTGCGCCGCGCCTTGTCAAAAGATCTAGGGTTTTCTCCGCGCTATCGGGTGGAAGACCGGGAAATTTCTCATTCATCGCGCGCATCGTGCGCTGAGTGAGATCGACTATTTTTTCGAAAATTCTGTATTGCGACGGAGAAAGCACCTTTTTCGGATTAATTTCGTTCCGCGAGACTCCACGAACCCTCGTGAACTGGATCGGATAGACCTTAAAGGAGCGCGCCAGCCGAATTAAGGCATCCGGGTCAAATGTAGGTGGCAACTGCCTGCTTCTCCGTGAAGCGGCGTGAGAAAGCGCGCTTTGTACCGGCATAATTTACGTCGGGGATAATTGTACCAAAGCCTTGATTTCTAAACAAAAAAACTGTCAGTGCGGCAGCGAATAAAAAATTCAATTGAGTCCAGACCTTAGATGCGTTATTCGGTGCAAATACTGAGTTCTTTTAGGAAAGGCACATGAGCAAAGATTTATTCGGCACCCAACCTCCACGACCACCCGGCATGCCACCCTCCTTTTTAGTTTTTCCGCCAGTCCAGATTCTCGCCAATACACCCTTTGTCCCTGAACATTGGCGTTCTATTAGTACAAGCGGACTTGCGACGACACTTCGCCATCCGCAACTTGATGACAGAGGCAAGTTGCTTGATTCGGTGGACATCCGAATCGAACCATTTGGCATCGAAAACGCATCGCGAGAAGATGTCGCGCGAATATTAAAGCTAGAGCAAGATTCCTGGTTCCACAGCCACGGAGTAACCCAGGATCCGACACGAGCGCTCGAGCGCATTATTGGCAGCTCTCGTTCTGACCCAAATCCGATAATCGTGCTTCGCCGCGCGGGACAAATCGAAGCCGCTATTGTGATGAGTTTTGTAAAGATTGATGAGCGTAGCGATCCGCGCATACTTTGTAAATATGGCGGAATTGAGCTCACTCATGACCCACGCGGAAATGTGATCGTCGACTTTTCGGTTTTCACCAATTCTGACCAGGCTGTGCGCAATCTCAAACTATTTGATATTGCGGCCAAGGCTACGGTTGCTCTTGGTCAGCGGCTCGGCAAAGATCATGTCGTGGCATATTCACGCGGCGAGCTGCTCGGGAATCATCTACTTTTCAATCCGAAGTTTAAGGCCGAGCGCTATCAGGTTGATCCGCCAAGGTCGCTTCCTGACAAAGTACTTATACATGTCCATTTCAGCAGGAAGTATCGTGAGCCTACTCTCGGAAGTCTCGCTGAATTCTTCGGTTTTAATATAGGCGACGAGGGACTTAACGCCGCGCGCGAAGTGATTACGAGACGAATGGGCAAATGCCCCGACGATCAGTTTCTCCGCGAGTATTTTAATTTAAGCGCATGGCGTAATTCGCCGATTGCACTCTCCAGCATCGAGGGCCGCCGCGCGTTGTGTTACTATTTTCGTGATCATTACTGCCATATCGGCGATCCGTTTCTCAAATCCACGCATCAGCGTCTTGGCGCGAAGTTTGTGGCCTTGATTCCAGGCTCTCGGCCAAACGATCCCTCGAGCCTCTTCTCCAACGTTCTCATGTGCTACACTATTCCCGAGCTGCCAGTGTCGATTAATCGCGACACGCTCTCGCTCAAGGGCCACCTATTAATGCCCGAAGTTCGCGGCGAGTTTGCAGATGGATCGGCGAGGATTATTGCAGCCCATCCCGGGCTCCCCGCGGAGAGCCCAGTGCAGCGCGCGAAATTCGAGAGACTTGTGCGAAACATCCGGCGGTTAATAAGACTCGCCGGGGCC
>CAZEAC010000066.1:0-24676 GCA_964510065.1 uncultured Bdellovibrionales bacterium
TCATCCAAAATTCCAGCAAATCCAAAACGCCTAGTTTTTCAGAGGTTCCCTAAGATACTTCAAAAGCTTAGCGTCGATCAATTTCAATAATTTGTGGTGATCTTGCTCGCCGTTGCTTGGCTTCCTACATAGTTAGTTACGTAATTTGGACAAGGACTATCTCGATACCATATGAACGGTGCGCGCGCTCAGGATCGCATCTCATCTCTGTGCTCTTCGTGCCTCTGTGGTTTTTTGAAAGCAAAATAAACCACAGAGGTCACAGAGAACACAGAGATAAAACCGAGAAAAAGGTAACATTATTTCGTTTACAGAGTACTAGCGAGGCTTCGCCTCAGACCGTCGAGCTAAGGTCGAACAGCAGTGCTGCGAATCCTCTCTAGTCTGTGGTGTTTGGTTCGACTGCGGGCTCTTGCCCTTCGTCGAACCCGCTCCAAGCTACGTTTCGCGCAGGAAAGGCGCGAAACTCCGCGTCGCTCCAGGCGCTGCCGCGCCTGTCCGGCCGTCCTGGCCGGCTAGATTCCTTGGCTCCAGAATACAACTCATTTTGTGCTAATTCCAAAAGCCAAGGAATCTAGCTATGCAGGTGCCGCGCACTCTGAATACAGTCCACGTTCAACACTTGCGGCGATAAGATTTTCGACGAGGGGCCAGAGCAGGGGGGCCGCACGCTGAATAAATGCCTTCTTTGCGCGAACCTTCTCCGCGGGAATGACTCCGGCTGAGGGCTCTCCCGTTTGTAGGTGGTTAAGCAGCGGCTGAATTCCATCAATGCAAGCCGCATACTTAGCATCAGCACTCTCGCGAGCTTCGAATTCTTGCCAAAGATGTAGGAATTCTCGTTGCTGTGCATCTGGCAGCATTCCGAACAAACGTGTTGCCCCTTGGTGCTCCGTTGTCAGTTTTGTCTGTTGATCTGCCGCGTAAAGCCAGGTGTCGCCTGCATCGATCTCGACCAGATCATGAATGAGAAGCATCTTGAGAACTCTTTGCAGATCGATTGAGCCCTCTGCATGTTTCGACAAGACTAAAGCCATGAGAGTCACATGCCAGGAATGTTCTGCTGAGTTTTCAGCCCTTGTGCCGCCTAGTACCTTGTTGGCGCGAAGTACCAATTTCAACTTTTCGACCTCTTTAAGAAATTCGATCTGCTTTGTTAAAGTCTCGGTCTCCATTTTAGCTCTCCCTTCCTGTTTTTGACGTGCATTCTACTACAGTAACCCGCTGAAGTCCCACACTATCGTAAGCGGAGCTCCGAGCAACGCGCCTTCCGGCGACAATATTAGAGGTGCCCCACAAGATTGTAGCGACAGCGGTATAATTTAATTCGCTGATTGATGAAGCAGACCCGAAAAGTATATCCCCCATGCCGGCAAGTATTGGACTGCGCGAAAGGCTCTTTACTAATGACTCTCGCCTAAAAGCTGATTGAATGCCGCTTGCCACGGCGAGTGTGCAGAGAAGAGCCCCTGTGACAAATAATCCGCTGGTCAGCGGTTGTTCAAAGATACGCGCCATATTTGAATCGCGAACAATGAGCGCAAGATTGGCAGCTGGAAAGAGTATTCCGGGATTACCGAGAATCCTGGAAACTGATTCTGGAATTTTTTCATTTATAGACGCGACTACTTTTTCCAAATAGGTGCGTTCTCGAGGTGGATGCAGAGTCCCCTGATTACTTATTCGGGCGATGGCGGCGGCGCCTACGGCGAAGATAGAAAAAATTAGACCACCGCCTAGTTCACCACGGAAAAATAGTTGCAGCGAGGCGCCGGCATATACAAGGGATTGAAACACCGAAAAAAGACCGGGTGCGTGGCGCACTTCTTGAATAAGTCCACCTAGCCCTTGGCGCCGTGGCCGAGCAGTTTCATCATTGCCAGGACTATTTTCTGGCGAGCGGGAACTACGAATTGTATTTCGCGCGGTGCATACGGTAATCAGAAAGCAGAGAGCACTTACTATCGGAGAAATTGAAATAGTCACGATCGTCGAGCCAATGCCGGCAAGCACCGCTGGATTTGAAGCTACAAGCTGCATCACGTTCAGAACGGAGCCACGAGTAGGCAGGAGAGCTTGGCCTGTTTCCGTCGAATTCTTTGCCGCGTCGCTACCATGTGCGGGAGAAATCGAGGTCTTGAGCGATGTGCTTGGCAGCGATAGTGCCTTTATCGGAGCGGGAACTCGTAGCTCCTCGAAGGCAGCACGCTTTTGATTGGAAGAAGTACTTCGTGTTTCAAAGCGGGCTCTGCACAATTGATAGGAAGGTTCGACAGTCATAACGATGAAGGAGTGTAGACGACCTCCCGTTTTTGATGGCCTCCGTGAAATCAGAAAGTTTGCGGATGGGGTCGGCCTATTCTATTCGTGCAGCTTTGGGGCAGCACCGACAGCTGCGTAATGCGGGATCTTTTTGGAGAACTGCAATTCGATCTGTGAGGTCTTTGCCGACTTCCGTTGAGCAAACACGAATCTCATGTAAGAGTGTGGTGCACGAGTTGCAGTACCATTGAAAACGTTCAAACTCATCCGGGCCTCGGCGCCTTTCAACGACGAGTCCGACTGTTCCTTGTTCTCGAACAGGATGGTGTGGCACACCTGCGGGCACGAGCAGCGTCTCGCCCTGCCGAACGATTGCTTCTTGAACTTTATTTTGCAGCACCATGCGCATCTTCATGTCTCCGACGAGTTGATACAGAAACTCGTCGGATTCGTTGACGTGAAAATCGATACGTGGATTTGGCCCACTCACAAGAAGTATTACAAGATGTTCGCTTGCGAAAAGAAGGGCATGTGCTTTGGGCGGGAGCATTTCTGCTTTGTGCTGTTCTAACCAGTGCGGTAAATTTGTCGCAGAGGTGATTAGGCCAATAGACTCCTTCGTGGGCATGGCCGCGTCTCGCGGTATCGCCTGTCGATAATCGTGAGGTGCTCGTGCTTCATGGTGAGGCGAAAATGGCGTTGAGTTCATGTGCATTCTTGAGCTCCTTCGAGGTGTACGGAGCCGATGCGTTGTGATTTTTCAGTAATGTAGCCACCGTTCAGCATGTCTTGGAAAAAGCGGCCCCAGGTTGCCATGCGATTGGGGCATTTACGTAGAAGCGCAGGATAGGTGCTTTGCGTGTCGTCAATAACGATAAAGCGTCTTTCATGTGCGGGGAATTCAAGGCAGTTTTGCATGTCAATGCCAACGACTCGCGCGCGAGCGTTCTTCAAAATAGCTAAGTGCGCCTGCATCGTTGGGATCTCAGTGTCGTTCGCGAGCACTATGGGAACAGGGCTGACTCGAGAAAGCGCTCCAAGTCGACGTAGTGATGTCGTATACTCAATCGAGTGATGTTCCGCCTGACCACTGATGATGTCTGGCTGATGTTTAGAGAGATCGATAAGCACGAGGTCCTGGTCGGGATTGAGCGAGCTTTGCAAAAAAGTGAAGTATTCCACGAAGTCACTTTGCGCGCCGCCAACGACGGGCATCATCGGAAGGGATAGGCGATCCCGCAACTGAGATAAATATTCTGCCGTCACGCGATGCTGAAACTGCAGGACTGCGCGAGAGAGTCTATACGTTGCAAGTGTTCGACGAATGACAAACTCGCTCGCCGGGCGCTCAAAGACCACGTAAGGGGTTATTGACGATGGGAGAAGCCGAACCATTTTCCTAATACCTTCAGCCTCAAAAAGCGCCACCGGCAGCATCGACTCCCTGCAACCTAGACGGACTCGATCGACAGGGGGATGGTAAGGGATCTGTGCATGGAAATACTTACTAGCGTCATCATGAACAGCATGAATTCCGATCGCGGTTGCGCCATGCATTGCCGCTACGGAGAGGTCAAAGGTATTATGCACACGGCAAGCTTTAAAGATTGCTGAGGTACCGTCTGACGGGCTGGACGCGACGGAAGTTATTGGGCTCGTAGATACCGCCCGCTCAAAGAGTTTGGCAAGAAGCGCGCCCTTTTGACTCGTGCCCCAAGTTGAGAAGGCAGAGAGGTAGTCGAATGCAGGTCTATAGCTGCATAGCTCAGACCAATTGGCGCACATTTGCTCGGCGTCTGGCTTCGCACATAGCCAGCGACTTAAATTGTCATAGTTGACGGCGGCAGTAGCGATTTCCATGGAAGTGACCCCGCGCTTCCGAAAGTAGCCTTGCGCGTCACTTAAAGTGCGATAGGTGGTAACATTGTGGTCATAGAGCAGCACCGATTTTCTATTTGCGATAACCTTCTTAAGCTTTGGTAGGTAGTTTCTAGGAAAGCTACGCAAAAGGTTTGGAGACGAAACCAACTTTGGCGAGCGATGCACGGAACGTGAACAGCGCCGATGACTATAGAGCGAATGAAGCACTTCGGGTGCCGGACTTCGAGGCTCGAGAATTCTGTGTAGTGCACGCAGGGCAAGCCCTAGTTCAAAACCGCCGTAGAGAAAATTGATTACTACATCCCAGTGTGATCCTTTATGACGTCTCTGCTGTAGTAACGAAAGCGCGGCGAGTGCTGTTTTATAACTGTCATCAAGCTCGCGCATACCGGTGTAGTGCGCGCTGTATTTTTCGACCTGCTGAGCAATCGGACGGTGCTCACTTAGCTCTACTGTCGCGGGTAATCTGCGCGGCGCTACATTTAGCATCAATGCATAAAAGAATTGAACGACCTCGTCGAGCCAACGATCTAAAAATTCTAGTTCCGCCGTTGGTACTTGCTCTGATCCACACACGCTCGCATGAAAAATCGTATAAGCTGCTTCGAGGACCGCGCTTTTATAATGATCGACGACCATCATGAGAAGAAGCTGCTCGTCATTGCTAAGTTCGCGCCAGCGCATAAGAAGTGATTCGGTGAATAGTTGCTGTAATGCCATGTGAGCGGCGGACATCAATGTCTTCCACCGAAGGTGAGTGGGTTGGGAGTCTAGCGTGAGATAGGCCGGCAGCCAGTGATAGTAACGCGTACTCCGCAGATATACTCGCGCTCCTTTCTTCCAAGTGAACTCTTCGAAGAATCGCCGGACCTTTTCGAAGCGAGGGAGGCGCCCACGAAGCGATCGCATAGCCGTCTGGAATCTTTCTCTACTAAGAAATACGTTGCCAGCCTGGTCGATACAGCCGTCGTAGCGCTGACGCAGAGTCCTTACGATCGGACAGCGCAGCGAATGCTGAAGCGGAGCAAGCTTCGACCCCGGACTTGTCAGCATTGTTCGCACGGCAGTAGTTGACAGCGTAGCTCTCTCAAAGCGCCGCCAGCTATTGTTGTCTCGTTGCTTCGATACATGCTCAATTTTTAGAGCCTCGCCGCCGTGGCGACGTACGAAATGAAGAAGGGACTCATTATGGGCGTCGTCATCTGCGGCGAATATGATTCGAGCTTTACGGCGCAGTATTTCGGCGGCGATTCCTCGCTTATGGCTGCCGTAGCAGCAGAAGGTTTCTCGAGCGATTCCGCGCCGTAACGTAAGCGCCGAGCCGCAGACATGGTAGTGCGCGAGCGTAAGCTTCTCGTCCTCGAGAATCTTATCAATTAGGCCTTCAATAAAAGGCTGATAGCCAGCGGAAAGGAAAAGGACGTGCAGCGAGGCGCCATGTAATTTACTGAGAAAGCGCAAGTATCGGATCGGGCTTTCATAACGACACACATGATGGGCGGTATATGCCCCCGCGATTCGCAGCCAAGCTTCGTCAACATATGCGCTTCGAGTTGCAATATATTCTAGTCCGGCACCTCGTGCGAGCTCGAGTGCGCGAGGAGTGACTTTCTTATTCAAGAGAGTCAGCATCTTATGTCGAAATCTCCGGCGCGAGGGTGGCGACCTCATATCAAAAGAGAGCTTGTTGCATTGATTATAACGTTCGATATTTTGTGGAGATAAGAGAAGATCGGGAACTGTGAGTGCGTAATGCCACGAAGTAGTGTTAATAAGTACTCGGTCAACGTCAAAAATTGCCCATACCTGTTGCGCCGAAACGCTTTTTAGAAATGGGAAGGCTTGATTTTTCCTATAGTGAGAGGTGCTCATGCCAGCCCTCCTTTTCGATTGAAGACGTGATGGGCCTATTCGTCGCGACGCTTAGAACTTGTGATTCCGCTAAGTGGACCGGGTCGATGCGAACAACCTGCTCTACCGGGGTAACGACAACATGGCACCTGTTCCCCGGTGAAACGAATAAGTCGCGAAGGTGAAATACTTCGTGCTGCTGCTCACATCGAACGGTGCCTTGAATACATGCATGAATATGTCCACGTCTTTCATATTCATGTCCGCTGAATTGTTCCCACTCCGGTTCGTTTCTCGGATACTTCGTGCCATAGCCTAAGACTTGTTGCCCGCTAGAAAGCGGGAAGCGTTGCTCCGACGCCGAATCTTTCGCATGTTGTACTGTCCTGAATCCATTGGGTGGAATCTGCTTGAGCACTCGACCGACGACTTCAACGGGCAAGCCATCACCATTATCAGCAAGAATTTGAATGGCATAAGCCTGAAAGTGCAGCGACTTCGTTATCGCCGCTATTTTATCGAGCACGTTCGTAGTTGCACTCTTTGGCTCAATTAAAAAATAAACGTTTTGGCTGTCGGTGATGTTACTTGCCGAAAGAAAAGCCGTGTGTGAATAAACTGTCCTTTCATCCAGCAAACGTGAGCTTGAGCTGTCTGCAAGCAGTCTTCCAAGACTAAACTCGCTTTCGCTGGTAAGATAACCACTGACCGTTCCCGAGATACCACCACCATCATTGCCGTTGATGATCGAGTATTCCAATACTTCGCCCCCTGGATTGTCTCCTTGCGGACGGGCTCCGGATGCTCCAATGCGAAGATAGTGCGTATCACTCGAGAAATATGACAGCGCCTTCAGGATTTGGCGCACGACTACATCGTGAAATGCAATTGCTCGGCCATAGAGCAAACTTGTAATACCCTGCATATCCGCGATGAAAGAGTCAGCCCCGCCAAATCTTGCGTGCTCGCGAAGCGGCGAGGGTAGCTCCGCGGATACTTGAGGCGTTGTACACATTTCTGCGTAACAGTCGCGAGACGTGTCAAAGGGGTAGCAATATCGTCGAGCGAGATAGGACTGCGTAGGGAACGACAGAATCGTGAACGAAGAGCTGCTTGGCGCACGGTTTGTCGAGGCGCGCTGTTCGAAGTTCGGTATCTGGAGCGGCATGTGCGCTTTGAAGAAATCAGCACTCTCCATAACGAACAGTCTCCACGTGCTGTTGCTTGTCTGAGTTCATGACGCCGAGCTTAGCGAAAGTGCGGCCGAACGGTGTCCGACCAACATTCATACGAGGAGTCAGACAGTTTGCCTGGAGCTCCCACAGGCTTCGTGGCTCGTTACGACTCCGCAGTAGAAAGCTGTGTGATGTCCAGGTTTATGGAAAGCCGGCAGGGGGAGTCAAACGACAGGAGTAACCACGCCGTATCAGCCAGTTACCGAACTTCATCGCGCAAAAATGCGCCGGGAAAATAAAGTAAGCGGTAGTTTCTTGTGTTGCCGCGGTGAGCAACCATTGCGCGCGAACAGCGTCTCTCGCGCAAGTGCTCGTGCCACCGAAATGCCGAGCCAGCGCTCGTAGAATTGATATGTCCATGGGTATGGTGGAACTGGACAGTTCAAGCGTAGTCGCCTGTGTTGCGGCGGACCTTTGAGATCTCTTTTTTGTTCTTGATTCCATCATAGCTCGTCGATCTCCATGTTCACGGCAGCATGTTGCAGGATAAGAAATTATTGTTTGAATTGTAACGACGAGAAGCTGTCGTAATCAAGACATCCTCGATGCGAGTGAAAAGTACTCTGATTTCTTGTAGGCCATTTCGCCATCATCTTCGTGAGAAAGTGCCGGGATACATATCACATGGAACGGCTGATGAATTTGGGAAGCACTGAACAATATAATTATACTGCTTTGAAACGGGAATACGAGAGTATCTCTGAGTTGCCAGAGCCCACTTGGTCGGCGAGTGCAGTCGCACTTGCACGAAAGCGCTTTGGGATCACCGAAGACTATTCCATTCGAGACTGGCTTGTCGCCATTGTGGATCATATCACGAAGCATTATGACTCTCGCGAGCGTGCGCACATAAAGAGTCGGTACTACCGTCTGCTTTGCGAACGCAAATTTCTTCCCACCAGCGCCGCACTTTATAATTCAACACGCGGAAAGGGGAGTCTTTCCGGATGTATCGTGATTCCTCTTTCGGCGGATTTAGAAACGATAATTCGCAAGACCTATGCAGAAGTCCTTAGCATGCTGCGAAATGGAATCGGCGTCGGGTTAGACCTCTCGGTGCTGCCTCCTCGATTGAGTGCTGACTCAACATGCGACCGCGCGAACCCGGGTCCAGTCGAAGTGCTGGTGTCTCTGGTACAGAGTGCCGAAGGAATCATGCGCTACTCCGGCCTCAAACGGGCTGCCTTTATGGGAGCGTTGCATCTCTCGCATCCTGATATTTTCGAATTTATTCATCTAAAGCTTGCCAAGCGCCTTTCGGGAGTAAATATCTCGGTGAGTTTAGACAAGGATGAAAAAAGCGCCGTGCAGAATGGTACCATGCTGCGATGTGGCTGGCGCGATCAGAATGGGATGATTCGACCGTTATCGGCGAGCGACCTTGCGGAGATGCATCGGAGATCACAGTGCCGATCGGTTGAAGCTCCCGACTTGCGAGTGCAAGGACAAGCAGATGTTGTTTCAAACATTGCCGGCGTAGTCGGTGAGGTACGCGAGGGAATTGTATTTCTCGAGGCGCGTACAATTATGCGATGTATTGCTCGTGCCGCGCATCAATGTGGTGATCCGGGATTAATTAATCTCGATGCTATTAATCGGGCCAACCCAACGTACTGCGTCGATTCCTCGCGACGCTTGGGTGAGGGAATTATAGAGGTGACCACTCCGTGTGGCGAGCAACCATTGCTTCCGTACGAAGTTTGCCATCTCGGTAGTATTAATGTACGTGCGTTCATGTCTCCGCGCAGCGTCATAGACTTTAAGAAGCTACGCGAGGCTGTCCCGGTATGTGTGCAGATGATGGATGACATAGTTGAATGGAGTGACAGTGGACTGCAGCAGGCTACCGATGTAGCTCAGGCCAATCGAAAGATTGGAATTGGAATAATGGGGCTCGCTGATGCTCTCGCTGAGGCTGAGATACCTTATGATTCGGAGCAGGGACGGCACTTCGCCCGTGACGTTATGCAATGCATCCATGAATCTGCGATTCAGACATCGTCTGTGTTGGCCCGCGATCGTGGAGCCTTTCTAAACTGGGGAACTTCGCGTCGAGCTGCCACGCTATCGGTACCGACTCGGCACGCGACGTTGACCACAATCGCGCCGACTGGACACATCTCTACGCTTGCCGGCTGCTCCAGTGGTATAGAGCCATATTTTGCGATTGAGTATGTGCGCAATGCTGCCGGCTTCCATATCGAAAGCTGTGACGTACTCACTCGAAAGCTTTCAAAGCTTGGCTATTCATTAAAAGAGTGGATTGAGGCAACACGAAAGACGAATCCCGATTTCGCATTCTCTGGCACACTTTCCGACTTAAGTGATGCTCCCTCGAAAAACGAGTCGCTCAATCGGAGCTTGCGGCATATGAAGCAAGTATTCAAAACTGCGCTTGAGATCTCGCCGCGCGACCATCTCATGATGGTGCGTGAGTTGCAGAAGTATGTCGATAACGGGATCAGTAAAACAATAAATTTGCACAATTCCGCAACCGTAGAACATGTCTTGGAGATTGTAGACAGTGCGTTGGATATGGAGCTGAAAGGGATCACTTTGTATCGCGAAGGCTCCCTTGCCGAGCAGGCGTTGACCGTTGTCGAGTCGTGCCAACAATGCAAGACGAGTGCTTACCTTAGGCCAAATGATTGTGGCGGGCTTCTTTGCGATCGTGCGATAGGCGGGTGTGGATGGGGCACGTGTGAGCTAGTGAGTGACCAGGAATTGAGCAAGGAGAAGATATGAGCGAAATAGTCAATCAAGCAAAGGCCTCGCCGTTGAGCGCGCATTCCTCAAAGAAACCTTTTCAGGGGGAGGTTTTTCCGCTTGCTATGAATGGGGCACGAGAATTAGAAAGTGAGGTATCAGCGACTGGAGCGAATATGGCTACGACGAAACAGCAGCCTACCATAAGACTAGTCTCGCGAGAATGCTGCCCTACTACCGCGATACGCATTGATGACAAGATCTTTCACATGCTTTCCGACGCAAAGGAAGAAATAGTCCTCTCAGTGCCGCGATCTTTCTCAGAAGGACTGCGTCGTGATGGGTGGCTTCGCATGGAGCGCACGCGTTCCGAATTATCCGAGCGCTTTGAGATTTCCCCGGATGGTCGAATTCTCACGCGCGTTGACCGCGCAGAAATAGGTAAAATTATCGGTGAACATGGATATATTCGACTACGCACGATCGTGAGTGCCGCCATGCGCCAAGAGAAAGGTGTACTACTGCACTTTGAAGCTCCCGAAGGAGGTGAATATCAGGTATCACTGGGGAATCTCGCCGAGCTACCAAACGAACAGGAATGTTGGAAACAAATAACAGAGGTAACCGAGGAAATCGCACGCAGTCACACCGTAAATAAATTCGAGCACATTGCTTCGACGCCATGCGCCGCGCGGAGCGTTGTGCTCTCAAATACCAGCCCGGGCGGCGCGCCGCGCTACGACCTCCCGGGATTCTTGCTGGGGGAATATATGGACCATAATGTCATATGGAGGCCGGCTCCCGCTCCTGTTATTCACCATGGCAAGGGCAAAGAGTTTATTTTGGGACACAGTGAGTTGATACTGGTGCCCAATAATGCGCAGTATACTTTGGCCATTTCGGTCGATACCGAAGGAATGCCGAAGGAATGTTATGTTAATATTAATCTTGTTCCTCGGTCTCAGGCGAGAGGCTGGTCTTGGGAGGATCTCGAACTTGATATAAAGTTGACTGCTTCCTTTTCGCGAACGTGGGAGGCTATGCTTCTCGATGTTGATGAGTTTGAGGAAGCTTCGTTGTCAGGATCGCAGCGACGTATTGCATGCGACGAAGTCGCTCGTGTGTATGATGCCATAGAGAAGCGCACTTTTCCGTTTGCGTCGCCGTCTGAAGCGTGGCTTGGCCTTCCTGTAAACATACGTCCGCATTGCTCAATCGAGTAGTTCGTTGGCAGCAAGCTGCGTTTGCCATGGATGGAGTGGCGCCCGCGGGATCGGCCACAAACCGCATTTTCTTAACTCCCGTAGAATAAGACCAACGCGAGTACGCTCACTTGCAACAGGTATTCGCACAACGTCGTAGCCTAAATCGTAATATGTTTCAGGCAAATTTTTGTCGAGATAATCCACTATTTTGGCTTCGTCCGCATGTCGCGCATCGTCAAGAACGAAAGGAAGCGGGCTTAGTACCACTACTTTGCGGTAGCGGCCCTGCAAACGGATGCCTTCAAAGTCCGCGAGGCTCTCACCATACAGTTTGCGGTAGGTTACAAGGTCGCCAAATCCACGATCGAGGACCGTTGCATCCTCCGGCGCAAGGGTGTTTTCCTTTCGTAGCTGTCGGATGAGTACCTCGCGGTTTACCGCAGAGATGAACTTTTCACGCGATAGGTCAGGCTGTGAGCTTTTAAGTTCACGAATAACTTCACGTGCTGTTTCTGGAACTACAGTATATCCCAATTTACCAAGCGCGGTCGCGGTGGTTGATTTTCCGGAACATGGGGCCCCAGTAAGTGCTATTCGAGGTGGTGTTTTTAGAGGCTGATCCCACGGCATGGCAACGTGTTGCGAAAGAGAATTAATCATTCGAGCATCGTGCCAAATTAGGAGAATCCAATTGACCGCTATAAAGTCAGAGAAAGAAGAAGCAGCATCTTTCGGTAGGAGTGAATACTTGCGCAAGCCTCGTGTCGTGTCACACGTCGTGTGAGCCGATTGCTGATGACACGAAGTAGCTTGGAAAGCTAAGGAACCTCTGAAAAACTATGTATTCCGTCTTCGCCGACCTTTCGGCGATCTTTGCGAGAAGACTTGCCAGGAAAATTCTCGAAATAGCCCTGCTATTCCCGCGTCTTTCCCGGCATATTTTCTCGCAAATCTCATCCGAAATTCCAGCAAATCCAAAACGCCTAATATCTCGAAAGTTCCCTAAAAATGTTGAGATATTGCTGCTAGTATCGATCGAAATCAGGCATCGGCGTGGGTGTAGGATCGGCAGGAGTAATGTCCGTTGCGCTGGAGTTAGCGGTCTGTGCTTCCTCTGGAGCGACTTTCTCTTCTACCCAGTTAGCGGCGTCACCGACAGCTTCTGCGACCGTGTGGCCTACCTCTTTGGCACCCTTCGCGACTTTAACCGTGGCGCTATCAACAGCCGCTCCGGCACGCTCAAAGGGGCCACGCGGATCGTTGTGTGAACAGCCGCTCGCAATAGCCGCGGCAAGAAAAACTACAGGAATTAATGTGTTATGGCTTGGAATAGCGCGAAGACATCTCATGGAGCGCATGATATCGCGAGCCTGATCGAAGCACCAGGTTCAAATAAGCTCGACAATAAGATCGCCAGCTTCAACGCGATTTCCCGCGTTCACCAGAATCTTTGAGACTTTCCCATCTGTGGGAGCACTAACCGCTGATTGCATCTTCATGGCTTCGATTACAAAGAGCTTCTGATCGCGTTTCACCAGGTCACCCTGTTTAATTGCGACTGCAACTAGCGCGCCGGCAAGAGGGGCGCCGACATGCTTTGTATTTTTGGGATCAGCCTTCACGTTACCAGAATGCTTAGGGGCAATTTTTTTGTCGCGAACTTCAATACTTCGGCTTTGCCCATTCAGTTCAAAAAACACCGTGCGCATACCGTCTTCGCCGGGCTCGCTAATCGTGACAAGTGAAATATATAGGCGCTTGCCCTTTTCTATATCAACACTAATCTCTTCGCCTTCTTTAAGCCCATAAAAGAATGCCGGAGTTGGGAGTTTCGACAGATCTCCATATTGACGTAACGCGTCGGCATATTCGCGAACAACATGCGGGAAAAGCAGGTAGCTAAGCGCATCTCGCACTGAAGCCTCGTGTCCAAGAATCTCAGTGCAAGTCTTCCGCGCCGCCTCAATGTTCGCGCGCGGAGGCGTAGACTGTTTGGAAGCTGCCTTACCTTTTAAGACCTTTGCACGGAGCTCCTCGGGAAAACCTCCATAAGGAATTCCGAGGTCGCCCTGGAATAACTCAACTACAGAGCTTGGAAAATTAAGTTCGCTGGCTCGTTCTACGAGTTCCGTGGTGCTAAGGTTATTGGCGACCATAAATATCGCAAGATCGCCCACAACTTTTGAGCTCGGTGTTACTTTAATAATGCCGCCCAAGAGCGTGTTTATCTCAGCGTATGCATGCTTAAGCTTGGCCCACTGATTGCCAACGCCGAGCGCTTCGGCCTGTGGTCTAAAGTTTGAGTACTGTCCACCAGGAATTTCGGTAAGATAAACTTCACCGGTTGCTGAACGAAGATCGCTCTCAAATGGAGCATACATATCGCGCACACCTTCCCAGTATGCGCCGAAAGGATTGAGCGCCAGGAGATCGAGGCCTGTATCGCGATCGGTATTTTCGAGAGTCGCGACGAGCCCTTCAAGTGAAGGCTGGCTCGTAACTCCCGACATCGAGGAAAGTGCGCAGTCGACTATATCCACGTCGGCTTCGGCAGCTTTCAGGTAAGTCGCGATTTGGCCTCCGGCGGTGTCGTGGGTGTGGAGATGTATCGGCAGGTTGGTGACATCGCGAAGCGCGCGCAGCAGTGCAAGCGCGGACATCGGCCGCAAAAGTCCGGCCATATCTTTAATCGCGATAATATCGGCACCTGCCTTCTCAAACTGCTTCACGAGCCCGCTATAGTAGCGCAGAGTGAACTTTCCAGAGGCGCCTTTCTGCTCTTCCTGGAGGACATCTCCGGTGTAACACAGCGCTACTTCGGCAAGTGCTTTGGTCTTTTTTACGGCATTAATTGCCGGAAGCATTTGCGGCAAATTATTAAAACAATCAAAAATTCGAAATATATCGATACCGGCCGAAGCCGATTCGGCCACGAAAGCCTCGACCAAGTTTTTCGGATAATTGCTATAGCCAAGGATGTTTGCGCCACGAATCAGCATCTGTAACAAGATGTTAGGAGCAGCCTCGCGAATTCTTGCAAGCCGCTCCCAAGGATCTTCTTTTAAGAAGCGAAGGCAAACGTCGAATGTCGCTCCTCCCCACATCTCAAGTGAAAAGATTTGAGGTGCGGCAAAAGCGAACTGTCTCGCCACCTGCAACATGTCATAACTTCGCACCCTTGTTGCGAGGAGCGACTGATGTGCGTCACGAAGCGTTGTATCGGTGATGAGAAGCCCGTCGTGCTCGCGAATCTCCTTAAGAAATCGCTTTTTGCCGAGTTTGAGTAATCGATCGCGCCAGCCAGAGGGAGGCTGCTCGACGGCCATCTGATTGGTGAGCGCCGGAATTTCTATCGAACGTTTAAGCACGGGACGCGCGATTCCGCGCATAAGCTCGTGACCGTTGATCGACACATCAGCAAGAAAATGAAGGATTCTATTTGCGCGGTCTTTTCTTGCGGTAAATTCAAAAAGCGCTGGAGTTTCGTCAATAAAAGTCGTGCTAACGTTTCCCTGAAGAAAGCTCTTGTGCGCTAAGATCTTTTCAAGAAATTGAATATTGTTTCTTACGCCTCTTATTCGAAATTCACTAAGGCAACGACGAAGCTTTCGCGATGCATCGAGCTGATCGCGACCACGCGCAGTGACTTTGACAAGTAGCGAATCGTAAAAAGGTGAAATTACCGCGCCGGTAAAGGCGGACCCGGCATCAAGCCGAATGCCGAAGCCCGATGCTGAGCGATAGGTGACAAGCTTTCCCGAATCAGGCTTGAAACTTTGCACAGGATCTTCGGTCGTGATGCGGCATTGAATTGCCACACCTTGTTGAGAAACTTTATCTTGAGTGAGTCCCAAGTCGCGCAACGACTTGCCGCCAGCGATTTTTATCTGGCTCTGAATAAGATCGATTCCGGTAATTTCCTCAGTTACCGTGTGCTCAACCTGAATTCGCGGATTAATTTCGATAAAGTAGAGTTTGCCCTTGGTATCAAGGAGAAACTCAGCGGTCGATGCCGAGCGCAGTCTCAGAGCTTTGCCAAGCGTAGTCGCGTATTTAAAGAGGTTGGCGCGGACTGCGGGAGTAATTGAGACTGCCGGGGCGCATTCGATTACTTTCTGATGACGCCTTTGCACCGAGCAATCGCGCTCAAAAAGATGTACGACATTGCCGCGTCCGTCGCCAAGCAGCTGTACCTCGAGATGTTTCGGGTTTTGCACGTACTTCTCTAAATAAAGATCGGCTTTGCCAAATGCGGCTTCGGCTTCAGTGGAAGCGAGTACAAACGCATTTGCGAGCTCCTTTTCGTTTCGAACAACGCGCATGCCGCGACCACCGCCGCCAAAGGAAGCTTTAAATATTAACGGATAGCCAGCTTTTTTGGCGAAGGCTTTTGCCTCCTGCAGCGAAGCGAGTCCCGTACTGCCGGGCACTGTTGGGATTCTGAGCGATTTCGCGAGCGCAAGCGTTTTTACCTTATCTCCCGCGATGGTCAGAGCCTTTTCGTCGGGTCCGATAAAAACAATCCGCGCCTGTTCGCAGGCCTTTTGAAGTTCGACTCTTTCCGAAAGAAAGCCGTAGCCTGGATGAATTGCATCGGCTCCGGCCATTTGTGCGATTCGAATTACTTCGGAGATATCCAGGTACGAGCGTACCGGGTTGCCGGCGCTCCCGATCTGGTATGCTTCGTCGGCTTTGTAGCGGTGTAAAGAATGGCGATCTTCATGGCTGTAAATCGCAACAGTGCCAAGCCCGAGTTCAGTACAGGCACGAAAAATTCTAATGGCGATTTCGCCTCGGTTTGCTACCAGTATTTTCTTTATAGAGCGGCGATTATTCGGTCGAGTGCGCACCCGGTTGTTGTAGCGCATTGGTGAGCACGAGAGAAGAGTTATTCCCCGCGAATTTTGAGGTAGGGACAGGCTCCCTAAAAAATTGTTAAAACATGGTCCGCCTGTTACGACCTGTGTTGGCGTCAGCGCCGAACGATGCGTTCTGCCGGTTCCGTCGGTGGCGATCGAAATTTGATCACCACTTTTTCATCGCGATGGAAGATCCCGCGGATCATGAGCAGCAAGAAGGCAATTCCAACTGCCGCCCACCACGTCACCGGATTCCAACCGGCCCAGGGAACTACCATGTAATTCCACACAGCCCACGCGAGCGTCCCCCACATCGTCGCGCTGATAAAGCGGAAGAAATTGGAGAGCATGAAGAGAAGCGCGATGAACCCGAGCAGAATCGCGCCACCTCCAAACGCAAACGCGCAGACCAAGAGGGCAGCTCCTAGCGCTGCGAGCGTGCCCTTAATGTAACTATTTATAATAACCTTTCTTTTGCAGCCCTTACTGGGGGATGCATTGAGAGAGCCTTCCCTCGCACCCTTTAAGCGCAGAATCGAGTGAAGTGTAAGGATGGCGGATTACGCTAGAATATCCAAAATCGTTTTATTCAGGTCGTCGCCGACTTTAATGACTTTTGCGGAGGCTTCCACCTGCTGTTTGCCGATTTTGAGGCCTACTAAGGGTTCAATTGGATCGATTTCGCTTTCCGACTGGAAAGAGAGAATTGTTCGCTCGGCCTCACGATTAACTATTTCGAAGCCGGTCTTTACGCCCTGTAGGCCTTTGGTGATTATTGAATTCATAACATAAGTTGTATCGGCAGATAATTAGCCGGTCAGGGCTTTGTGCTTCGAAAATCAAGCTAACTTATTGTTCGCAAAGCAATATTTTTCAACAATTTCACCCTGGATAAGGTGTTTCTGGATGATCTCTTCCAAGACCTCAGGAGTGCATGAGTGGTACCATACCCCCTCGGGGTATACCACGGCGATTGGGCCGTGCTTACAAACGCGCAGGCAATTTGCTTTGGTGCGTTGCACAGCGCCAGAAAGCCCAGCACCAGAGCGCTCAGCACCAGAGCGCTCAGCACCGGAGCGCCCATCTTCCGACGGTTTAGTAAGTTTAAGCTCCTTCACCCGCTTTTTTAGAAATTCCCAAGATTCGATGCCTGCTTCCATGCTGCAACATTTTGGATTTCGCTGATCGCAGCAGAGAAAAATATGTCGTGCGGTTTTCGAAATGGCAAGATCTTCACTCGTCTGCCTAAGTTCGTCTCTTATTTTACTTTCGTCGGTCATTCAGTGGGTACGTTTCTACTCAGGAGTAGTATAAAGACTACTTCTTCGAGAAGATAGCCTCTAATTTCTCCTGAAGCCCCTCGGTGGTAAAAGGCTTTACAATATAGGTTGAAACGCTGGCTTCTTTAGTAGCTTCACGGATATTTTCTGTTTGAGCCTCGGCAGTAATCATGAGAAAGGGCACGGACTTCAACTTTTCATCCGACCTCACTGCGCGCAGCAGTTCGACCCCCATCATTTGAGGCATGTTCCAGTCAGAAATGACCAGCTTAAATTCTCCGCTCTGTAGCTTTTCGAGAGCTTCTTTACCATCTTCAACTTCAGTTACATTTTCGAAGCCGATCTGTTGTAAGCAACCCTTTACAATCTTTCGTAGAGTGGCGAAGTCGTCGACAATTAATACTGGCATTTTTTTGTCAACGTTGCGGAGACCCATACGCAGGGTGTCGGCACGTTTGTGAAAAAAGTTTAGTGAAGACCCTTAAAGCATTTCTGGGTTTCCGTCAGCAATTTTGGCCCTTTTACATAAGTTTTACACGCGCAGGAATTCAATTGGCTGCGATTAGCGTATAATAGTGTTAACGTAGCTGGAGCTTGAAAATGACCAGAAAAAAAAGAATTTTGATTGTCGAAGACGAAGAGGCGATAGCCGTTGGCCTGAATGATGTATTTCTTTATCACGGATATGAGGTCGAAACTGCGCGAGATGGCGCGAGCGGACTCGAGCGCGCCTTAGGTGGATCCTATGATCTTGTAATCCTCGATGTCATGTTACCAAGTGTCGATGGCTTTACCATCTGTAACAAGATTCGTGAGCAGGATCGGGCGCAGCCCATTGTCATGCTCACGGCCAAGACAGCTGACGAAGACATTATAAAGGGTTTGACTCTTGGTGCGGATGATTATGTGCAGAAGCCGTTTTCAATCCAGGAGTTGGTGCTTCGCGTGGAGGCGGTACTTCGGCGCTCCGGCAAGAGCGAGCGTGAAGATCGGCAGCTTTTGATTCCGGGTGGGCTTACACTTGATACCAAGACCCTGGAAGGTATTCGCGCGGGAGTGAAGCAGAACTTTACCCGCCGCGAAGTTGATATTCTGCTCTATTTAGATTCTCATAAGGACCGTCCGATTTCTCGGGGCGAGTTGCTTGAAGAGGTGTGGGGATACCGAAAGGCTTCGACGATCGACACGCGCACCGTTGATATTCATATCGCCAAGTTGAGAAAAAAGATCGAGCGAGAGGCGAAAAATCCTCAAATCCTGGTTACGGTACGTGGCGAGGGTTACCAGCTAAAACAAGAGTAGCGCAATGGTGGGTGCGCGTATGAAGCTTCGTGGGGCGAATGACGCAGGACGGCGGCTTCGTCGTGTCATTGCAATATTTTTCTGCCTCTTAGCGTTGCCGCTTGCCTATCTTTTTTATTGGACCTGGACAAAAGCTGAAAATGAAAACTTTCTTACGCTTCGCGTGGAATCCGAGGCAATTCTAAGCAGAATAGAAGAGCGGATTGTTGAATTGGTCGAACCTGAAGAGAAAAGACCCTTTGATGAATATAGTTTTTTCAGCGTTACGCAGAATGCGTGGATGCCGCAAAAGGGCGTGCGTTATTCTCCGCTTTCCGATCTTCCCGCCAAGAGCGCGATTCCGGGACTAATTGGCTATTATCAAATAAATCCGGATTCGAGCTTTCAAACTCCACTCCTTCCAGAAGTGTTATCTGAAAATAGTGCGAGCAATGTCATGCAGTTCGCCGGGATCTCCGCCGATGAGCGCATGCAGCGAAAGGAGATTCAATTGAAATTGGCGCAGATTGTAAAGTCAGAATCCGCGCCGCCCTCGAAAAGCGCGCAGTCGCAGCAGGCCCTCGCCACGCTTAACTTTGACGAGCGATATCTCAACCAAAATGCCGCGATACAATCAGAATCATTGATGAAGAGTAAGGTCTACTCAAAGAAGAGCGAGGACTACAGCAAGTCCCGTGAATCAAGAAAGGAGCAGCTGAACTTTGCCTCGCAGACCAATGATGTCGCGGCACAGGCACGAAAGATAGTAACGTTCGAGGGCGAAGTCGATCCGATACAGCTTCGGGTGCTTGAGAATAAAAAGATACTTTTCTATAGACGGGTATGGCGCGATAAGGCGCGGTACCTGCAAGGATTCGCGCTTGAAGCTCCCGCGCTCTTCGAGGAGATATTTGATCTTCCTTTTTCGCAGTCACCTTTTTCTGACCGAGCAATTCTCCGAGTAAGTTACGCCGATTCGGTGATTCATCAGGTTGGAAACGCGCCTGCTACCAGCGAGGCAGAAAAGGTAATCTTCAAAGGCACGCTTGCTGCGCCATTTCAGGATTTTCAGGTTATTATTTCTGCGCCGAGGCTTCAGCTTGGCGCAGGAGTGATGCTGATGTACGCGCTTTCGGGCTGCATCGTGGTGGTGTTAATAGTTGGCCTACTCTTGATCTACCGCTTGGCGCTGACGCAAATAGAGCTATCGGAACAGAAAAGCGATTTTGTTTCGGCGGTAAGCCATGAACTAAAGACTCCGCTTACTTCGATCCGTATGTACGCCGAGATGCTTCGTGCCGGCTGGGTAAAAGACAAGGAGAAAGAGCGAAGTTATTATGACTTCATTTTCTTTGAAAGTGAGAGACTTTCGAGGTTAATTGCGAACGTGTTGCAACTTTCCGGGCTTGCACGAGATGATTCGCCTCTTACACTAAAAAAAGTTGAAATAAGGAGCGTGCTTGCGTTGATTCAGGAGAAAGTTCAGGCTCAGGTGCAGCAGGCCGGATTTACGTTGCGCGTGCAGCCGCACGGTTTGTCGCGTGAGGTGTATATTGATGTTGATGAAGACGCGCTGTGCAGGGTCTTTATCAATCTTATAGATAATAGTCTTAAGTTTTCAAAAGATGCGACGAAGAAAGAGATTGAGTTCGGCTACCGCATTGATGAAACTCGAGCGCCTACGCTCGTGCAAATTTACGTGCGCGATTTTGGACCAGGGGTTGCTCCTAATGAGCAGGGTAAGATCTTTGAGCTATTTTACCGAAGTGAGAGTGAGCTAACGCGATCGACGCCCGGCACCGGAATTGGCTTAGCGCTCGTGAAAGAGCTTTGTCGAAAAATGCAAGCTGACGTCGAGGTTTGCAATCGAGAAACCGGAGCTGAGTTCTCGGTTCTCTTTACTGCCTAAAACCCGTGACGGTCCCACGTGTCCCTACTTTTTAAAAGTAGGGACACGTGGGACCGTCACGGGTTTTAGGCACGAGTATCTGTGTATGTGTCTTAAATTATTGACTTTTATTGTCTGTTTCGATGCGCGGCGCACATGACTAGCTCGGTATCTCGCGGTAGAATGGGACGTTGTCCTCGCCATTGCTATTGTGGCGGCAATTTTCTTGAAAATTTTATTTCGAGCAGAAGAACTCTGCTGATTCTCGATGGATCGGGAACGATTGTAGGTCTTGATCGATCCGTCGAGAAGCAGCGATGGCTTTAGGATTTCGATTTCGCGCATCTGCGCGCAGTCATCGTTTTCGAGGTTTAAGGGAGTTAGCCTTTTCGTTACTTGCGAGTTGCGAGAGGGCTAGCTCTCTAACGAGCACAGCGCTCGTTCATCATTAACCTCAATACCAAAATGAAAAAAGACTACGTAATTCTTGCCTCGCGTTCGTACGAGAGCTTCGCCGATAACGTGGCGAATGCTGGCGGATGGAGGCGCAGTTCGGTCGAAAGAAAAACCTTCGAAGGGGGGGATCCTTATTATCGACTTGATCCCCGAGACATAGGGGATCAGGATGTGGTGATCATTGGCGGAACTACTGATCCCCGTGAGACGGACGAGATCATGCTGATCTCGAGTACGGCGAATGGCTGTCAGGCTCGTTCAATTTCGATTGTGGTGCCCTATTTTGGGAGCCAGCGACAGGAACGAGTGACCAAACCAGGCGAGCATTGCCCGGCGAAGCTCGATGCAATTCGGTTCTCGACTCTCCCGCGTCCAGCCGGCGGTTTCAGAGTGTTTCTTACCGATTTACACTGTGAGCAGATAGTCGGTTACTTTGAAAACGGTCTGGTGCCAGTTCCGATTCAGTGCAAAACGGTACTCGCATCGGCCATCTCCCAAATTGGAAGGGATCTCTACAATGGAGATTGGGAACTCTTCGGTGCGGATCAGGGCATTCTCAAGTGGGCGGGCACGCTCGGTGACATGCTCAGCAAAGACGTCGGCTGCGGCCTCAAGCGCCGTGTCAACAAGAAGCCGATCTTCTACGGGCTGATGGGCGAAGTCGAGGGACGCAATATCGTGCTCTTCGATGACATCCTTCTGTCCGGCGAAACCGCGCGAGTTTGTGCCGAGTACATGAAGAAAAAAGGCGCGAAGGGAATCTCCGCGGTCTTTTCTCATGCACCGTATCCGGAATCGGCAGTCAAGAAGTTTCTGCAAAGCGGGCTTTTCGACCGGGTTGTCTTCACGGACTCGCATCCGCGGGCGGTTGAGTTGGCGTCAAATCCTAAGGGACAGTTCCCGCGGATTGAGACCATCACCGCACTTATCGCGGAAAAATTGGTTAATCCTTGGTGGGATTGACCTGCGCCGGACAGCGTTCGCGCTTCCCGGCTTACACGGTTTGATTAGCCATCGTGCTTCTCGAACCTGATTAATTAGCATGCTGTGTGTGGTAACTAATCAGGTCGGATCTTTGAAAGATTTGCTTTGAGTAGATCGGAAATTTTCTCGTGCTCTTTTGCGTTAAGCGGCGGCGCCGTTTCTTAACGCGGAAGAGCGCGGAAGGCAGTAAGGTTACTTTTCTTCGCGGTTTTCCTTTCAATTAAAACCAAAGCAACATTAAACAAATATGAAAAACATATATCAACCTGGATTCGATGAACGGCGCATTCGCGTCTCTGCGGACATGCTGGGTCGCAATCTCCCGGCGACCACCGATAAGTACTTCTTGCGCACCCAGGCGGTGCTGAAACACAGGGGCTGGAACCCCTGGGTCATTGGGCAGCTCTTTGCTCGGCCCAAAGGTATTAATAATCCGAAGTTTGCTGGCGCCTTTAAAGCGCTGGGAATCTTTACGAAACCCGAGTACAAAGGGTTTCTTGAGAACGGGGGCCGAATCTGGAGTCTTCCAGAGGGTTCGGAGTTCGAAGGCACGGAAACCCTGATGGTCTTCGAAGGGTGGGCTCAGGACCTGATTTTGCCTGAGACCAACTACCTTGGCGAAACGTCCGGTGAGCTCACTGCGGTGAACATGGGGATTACCAGTGCAGATGAGCGGGGGATCCTGCACACCGCCAGGATGATCACGCGGACGTTGGGGCCCCGTGGTGGCGCTGACGTTTCCTTTTTCGGCGCCCGGCATTACCCGATGTCTTGGAATCGGAAAATGACCGAGCTCATGTACGAGGGTGGAGCGAAGTTTTCCTCCACTGACCAGGGCGCCGAGCACATGGGGCAAGATGGTGTGGGCACGAGCCCGCATTTCTTGGCCCAGGTTGCGCGGTTCTATGGAGGTCTCGACACTGCGGTGTTGAATGCGACGGTGGCCTTTCATGAGGTCTTTAACCAGACAGTTCCCACCGTGTGTCTGAACGATTACGCGGGGCGCGAAATTACCGATGGTAAAGAGGTGCTTCGCGTCCTTGGAGCTCGCCTCAACCGCTTCAGGCTTGATACCGCTGGAGAGCGAGTGGCCGAGGGAGCCATTCCAAGTCCTACTGATAATCACGCGGGATTCGAGAAGGCCGCGAGCGCATGGCGCACGCGGGGTCTCTATCTCCCTGGCGAGCAGGACCCCGTCGGGAAATATTGGTGGGGTAATGGGGTCAGCATCAGCGCCGCAATGGCGATGGTACAAATGCAGGAGGAGATGGGCTTTAAGGGGCCCGCTCCCATGCTGACCAGCGGATTCTCAAATTTGAGAAAGATCCGCGCATTCGTCGAGGCTGAAAGGCTCCTCGGAGTTCCGCTGTTGAATGGCGGGCTCGGTATTGGCGAAGTGCAGCCTGGGATTTTCACGAAAATGGACGTCATTGGCATGAGCCATGCTGATGATGACAAAATCCAGAGAATCCACAAAGCTGGACGGAAGCCCAATCCGAACTGGTATCTTCGTCCTGCCCTCGGGGATTTTTCGGGCAATCCGAAGAATCCCTATGAGCGTATGGGCTTCACCCGATTCTAAGATCGGTCTTGTTTTGGGGGAGGAGCACGCGACAAGTTCGGCGTGCCCTCCCCATGTGGTCACGATGCCTTCCGCGCCTCCGATATTTTCAATTAGGTACGAATTAAACTTTTTTAACAGTAGATAAGCACATTCTTTCGAAGATAGGCAGCAACATGCGGATCAAGATAGTGCTCGATATTTCTTCCTGTTTTTAGAGCTTCGCGAAGATCTTTCGATTGTACCTGTGTTATCTGCCTATTGATGTAGTTTGCATGGAGAGTGTCTGCGAGTCTCTCGCCAAGTTTCGATCGCGAATCAGAAATAATAGTCGGTGATTCGCCGGCGCGGTGGAAAGGTACGAGTGTGGCAAGCATTTGAATCTCGTCGATGTTCCTCCAAGCGGGAAGCTGTGGCACGCAATCAGAACCGATCAGAAAAAAGAGCTCAGCAGAATTTCCGACTTGTCCACGAAGTTCGCGAAGAGTATCAACGGTGTAAGAGACGTGGCCTGCGCCACGGTTTTTAAAAAGTTCGTGATCTGAAACGTACAGCGAAGAATCGCCGGCAATTGCCAGGCTTACCATGGTAAGCCTTTGAGTTTCGGTTGCTTTCGGAGGATTTTTCTTGAGCGGATTGTGCGCAGCAGGGATGAATACGACTGCATCAAGACTTCGCGCTTCTTTTGCAGCGACAGCAAGCTCAACGTGTCCCTTATGGATTGGATCGAAGCTTCCGCCGTAAAGACCGATCTTCTTTGCGCCTCTATCAACCAGGTACTTTAGATTCGAGACAATTAGAGCTGGAGTTCGGGAAGGCCTCTTTATATTTGTTGAAAGTGGTTCCATGTGCATCCGTGGCTATCCGAATAGAATACTTTAAACCAGTGCCTACTCAAGTAGTGCCGGCTGAACGGGCATTTTATATTTTGGCTTGAAATCGCAAACTTACGAGTTAGCGTGTGGCTTCGTGTTATACCACTAGCTGTCGGACAGATCGAAGTGAGAATCAGCTTTAGGGGTACGGAGCTAGTTGAGTCGTCAGATACTCCGCTCTGTCCGGCACCTATGCAAAAGCCGGAAACTGAGTCTCCTCCGTTTCCTCCTGGGTAGTGGATGGTCTCCACTTGGCACGGAGACTATCCACTCCCAGTTTTCAAATCTCATCTTCTTACTAAGGTATCATCTTTTTAAAAGTGTTGAGTAAGTGGGTGGTAGCGTGTTCGTG
>CAZEAC010000067.1:0-24577 GCA_964510065.1 uncultured Bdellovibrionales bacterium
AGTCGTAACGTGTCGACTGACTTCGTTTTTCTAGGAATTGGTGCTCGACAGCCTGATAGGGTGAGATGCCTTCTGTAATAACGCGCGCCAGCGCGCGTTATTGCTGCGGACATCTTGACCTACCGCGCCAATTCCGTCGAAAAGCCTCGTCATTCGCCACGTTACGACTCCTCGCGACTAGGCCGCCTCGCATTTCAACGCGACTTGGTGCTCTCGCGACGGACAAAAGTTCAGAACACGCTCTAGGTCGATTCTTGTAGCGCGTACCTTTCATCGAATTCGACAGTTAGGCCATCGTATGCAAGCTCAATCCCAGCCGGAAGCTTTGCCATGACTTCGTCGTAATCAACAGTGTGTGTTGTGTGCAAAATAAAAGTACGTTCAGCCTTAAGTGTCTGAGCGACTTCGATGGCCTGTGGAATCGTGAAATGAGTCCTGTGTGCTTCGTAGCGTAAACCGTCAATGAACAGGAGTTTCACGCCAGAGAGTATCCGCATGCTCTCCTCGGGAATTCTATTACAATCAGTGGCATAGGCCATATCACCAATGCGGAAGCCGCTCACCGGCTTTGAGCCATGGTAGAGAAGAAACGGAGTTATTCTGGTCCCAGAAATCTCAAAATTTTGGCCTGCATTAAACTCGTGTAGCGTAAATTTTGGTTTGAATCCGCCTTCGTATTCCGAGTTTTCCGAGAAAATATAGGGGAAGGCCGCGCGAAGCTCGCCGAGCATAAGCGCGCTGCCATAGAGTGGGATTGGGCAATTTTGTGCAAAATTGTAGCCCTTCAGATCCTCAAGTCCAAAAATATGATCGGCATGGGCGTGGGTATAGAGCACTGAGTCTATTCGGGTAATATTGGCGCGAAGCGCCTGGAAGCGTAAGTCGGTAGAGGTATCAATAAGTAGGGAAGGCCGGCCTTCCCCGTACATAATTGCCGAGGTGCGGGTACGTTGATTCCTGGGCTTCCCGGAACGACATACCGCACACATGCAGGCCGGCACCGGTACGCCGGTCGAGGTGCCACAGCCGAGGACTTGGATCTTCATAATCGCTGGAATTGTACCAGGGAGTGTTCCTATGGTACATAGTGCGCATGAGCGAAGAAGAAGAGAGTAAGCGCGCGTTTAAGATAAAAGATAACCGACGTTTCGACTCCGCGGGCAATGAGCGTAGCGAGGACAAAGAGGAATCGCGAGGGGCTGTCCAGGCAAAAGCCCAACCATCGGTCTTGTCGCAGAGTGCTCAGTCGAGCTCAGTACAGTCTGATATGAGTCGCGGAAATGCGGCTGCGGGAGCTTCACGACCGGCCAGTGCCGGGTTTAGCTCGGCGAAAGCAGCTGAACATCTTAAATCTGAGAAAACCTACGCTGAAAGCGCTGGCTCTTTCGATGCGCCTCTTGATTTCAGCTCGTTTGTTATCTCCCTTGCAACGCAGGCGCTTATGCAGATTGGCGCGGTTGAGCCGCCGCCGGGAGTGCAGGTGCCGATTGATAGTGGCGCGGCTCGCCAGACCATTGATATCCTCACCATGCTTCAGCAAAGAACCAAAGGTAATTTGGATTCCGCCGAAAGCCAGATGCTCGAGGAAATTTTGCACAACCTAAGAATGAGCTTCATTAAAGTTTCTGGGAGATAACGCCTAGTGAATCATTGGTACCGCCTGATAGGCCTCATCGTGCTGGGAGCACAGCTCTCTTGTGTTGTCGGGGTATCCGCCGCTCCGACTCCTTCCGACGAATCGCTGTTTCATGAGGGAGCGCCGCCAGTTTCGGTTGCGATGACGCATGATGGAGTTCCTTCGTTTTCTGGAATGGTCAAGGAGCTCAGCCCCGCCGTGGTTAATATCTCGGTGGAAGGTGGCGAAGTTGCCAAAGAGGAGAAAGACGAGCTTCCTAACCCGTTTTTTAAGCATGATCCGCGTACGCCGTTTCGGTCTCTGGGTTCGGGAATTGTGCTTGATGAAGATGGCCATATTGCGACCAATGGCCATGTCGTAGGGAAAGCTAAAAAGATAATTGTAAGATTTCTTAACGATAAGAAAGAGTACACCGCGAAGCTTATCGGTATTGACGAGAAGACCGATCTCGCGCTGATTAAGGTTTCAGCTGGAAAGCCGCTCAAGTACGCTTTTTTGGGGGACTCCGATCAGATCGAAGTTGGGGACTGGGTCGTCGCGATTGGAAATCAGTTTCAGCTTGGACAGACGGTGACCGCAGGAATTGTTTCGGCAACTTCTCGGCGTGTTCCTACTGGCTCGCCTTATGACGCATTCATTCAGACCGATGCGTCGATAAATCCAGGAAGCTCAGGTGGGCCGCTTTTTAATATCAAGGGGCAGGTAGTGGGAATAAACACTGCTATTTTTAGCCCGGGACGAGCACAGTTTGGAGGCTCAGGATTTAACATCGGTATTGGTTTCGCGATCCCGGTAAACCTTGCCAAGAAAATTTATTATCAGCTGCATAAAAGTGGGAAAGTCACCCGCGGCATGCTCGGCGTGATGATACAAAGGATTGATGCTGATACCGCTGAAGCGCTTAATTTGAAATCTGTGAGTGGAGCGCTTGTTTCGGATATTGTCGCGGGGTCTCCGGCGGCGGGAGCAGGGTTTAAACGTCGGGATGTTATCGTCAGTTTTGATGGCCATCCGGTCGAGGATCACGACCAACTTCCGCTCATGGTGGCGAGCACCGCGGTGAACACCAAAGTAAGTGTCGGAATCTTGAGGGATGGCAAGGAACAAGAACTCAAGGTCACAATTGCCGAGCTTCAAGATCAGGCGAAGGAGAATGATACAACCGTCGAAAAGGCCGAGAAGCCCGATGAGATCGGGTTGCGTGTCGCTGAACTTACTGCGGCGCTACTGCAGGCGCTGAAGCTTCCAAGCGACACGACTGGTGTGCTCGTTGAGACTATTGAGCCCGGTTCGCTTGCTGAGAGCACCGGCTTCCAACGTGGCGATATTGTGTTAGAGATCGACGGTAAGTCGATTAAGAATCGGGCAAGCTACCTCGAAATGCTCGGCAGTGTGCTTGCCTCTGATAAGCCGGTATTGGTGTTGCTAAGACGCACAGAGGGTACCAGATTCTTGACACTGAAAAAGAACTAATTGTCAGTACTTTGGCAGATCCTGCCGGGTAGTTTTTTCCCGTAACTCGCCTATCTCATTGAAGTGAGAGTGCTTTATTTTCGTATCCTCGCTTCCTGGCGCCTCTCGCCGTTCGAATGATTCTTCTTTTTGTCGCGCAGAGATTTGGCAGGCTTTTCGCATAGAACCAGACAAGGCGATTGGATCGGGCATTTTTTTCCGCTCCAGTTTTTTGAGGTTCATGGTGGATATGGAGATCAAAAGGACGGACGAAGAGCTTATTGCATTGTTTCTCAAGGGCGATAAACAGGCTTTTGAGGAGATTGTTGATCGCTATAGCCCAAAGGTATTTAGTCTGGCCACTCGCCTCACTCGAAATCAAGAAGATGCCGAAGAGGTATTGCAGGACGTTTTTGTCACTGTGTACCGGAAAATTCGAGGATTCGAGGGGAACTCGACGTTTTCAAGCTGGCTTTACCGTGTCGCCGTGAATGCCTCATTCATGAAGCTCCGCCGTAAGAAGCATAACAAGAATGTAGCGATGGATGATGTTTTGCCTCAACTTCAGAATTCGCCGGCTCTGCGATCGAGCGAACATGAAGAGGCAGATAATTTAGCCTTTAGAAATCAGGTGTTGAATGCGCTTGAGGATGCCATTCGGCGCCTTCCGGATGAATATCGCCCCGTGTTTGTGCTGCGCGAAGTAGATGGCCTCACTAGTAAAGAGGTGGGTAAGATTCTAGAACTTTCAATTCCGGCAGTAAAATCAAGGCTGCATCGTTCACGAATGATGGTACGCCGTAGGCTTGGAAAATTTTACCGAGACTATTCGACGGCGATGGGTACGGTGGCCAAGTCGGTGGGGAATCTGTAACTCGTAAGAAATCCGGGTAAAAAGGAGCATATCGTTGTTGCGATGAGGTCAGCGATAGTCGCTTGTCGTCTCAAATTCGGCTCAGCGTGAGCGACTCTTGAGATACTGATACAGATCTGAATATTGTTTCCCTGGTGTAAGGTTCCTGAGCCCGTAGCTGTTATCAGCGCTCGTTGAGTCAGTAAACTGGTAATAATACGCACGGGCGATTCCTGGTATTAGTTCAATCAAGAAAGGTAGGTAGCGTTCCATATATTCGCGCTGCTGGCTGTATCCTTTCTCGCCAATTTCGGTGAGCCAAATCGGTTTTTGTAAGTCATTTAAGAAATCTGCAACGCCGCCTGGAAAAATTACGCTCTCAAGACCGCTTCCGTAAAAGTGTACCGCCCATATGTCGACCAGCGACTCCAAGCCGAGGTCGAAAAGGTCTTTGTTGTAATTGAGTGTGTCGGGATAATCCTGATTAATTGCCGTTGTCGCTGCTGAAATAATTAGCTTTTGCGGGGCGACCTCGCGAATTGCTTGCGCCGAAGATCGAAGTAGCGCCACGTAATTTTCTGGATTCTTGGTGAGGCTAAGTGTCGAATTCTCATCGAACATGTCGGTGTTTGGCTCGTTCCACACTTCGTATCCTAGAATCTTCTTCTTTGAAGCGTAGCGCGCAGCGACTACTTTTGCCCATCGCTCAGCGAAGGTCTTCCGTGGGTCGCCGTCAGTCCAGTTATTGGAGTTGCTCATCCAAGTAGGCACATCGGTGAGAACGACAATCGCCTTGGTAGTGCTGGGAATGTGAGAAACGATATCGTCATAAAAGGAGAAATCTATCGCCGAGGAAGGGGAAGGTTGCACCTGATCGTTCCAAGCAAAGAGCACTCGGATATGTCGCAGCCGCAGGGTTCGGCGCACTTCGCGAAGCTGCGAAGCCACGCTTCCAAATCTTGGATCGTTCGCAAAAGCATTTACTCCAAGCTTGGAGACAGGGATTCTCTTCTTTGGGAGAAAGGAGAACGCAGCTTTCTCGGTCTGAGCGTGTGAAGCAGCGTTAAAGGCGAAAATGACTGCAATTGTCAAAATAAGACGGTACATACTATAAACAACTATCGGTAGATTTTTGCGATAGGTACAGCATTGATCCATAAAACATGCACGTTAGTAACATCTCTTATTATAGCTCTTTTCGTTGCAGTTGCGCTATTGAGCTGCTCGAGCCAGCGAAGTGTCGAGAACGTTGATGTTCCGCGCGACCCCGAGACGATTGCGCGCGGCCGAACATTGGCAAAGGGCCTGGCCGCGTGTGGGTTTTGTCATGGTGAGTCTTCTCACCCTAATGCCATGCTCACCGGTGGGCTTCCTTACTACGACATTTTGGGTGAGGTCCGTGCGCCAAATATTACTCCGGCAAAGTCAGGAATCGGCGAATGGAGTTTCATTGAGATCGCAAAGGCCATCAGAAACTCAGAGGGCCGAAATGGTCGGGAACTTTCTTCGGCTGCCCATGAGGGGTATGCGTGGCTTTCTGATAGAGACCTTTTCGCAATTGTCGCGTACCTAAAGAGCCTGGCCCCGGTCGAGCATGAGGTGCCGAGGCGCGAACTTTCATTTTTTGATAAAGGTAAGAGTTTCATCTTTGAACGTCGAACCGGCGACCTTGGGTTTATTCCTACTATTAACCCTCGCTTTGAAAAGGAGTACGGAAGTTATCTCGTCGAGAATGTCGGGCGGTGTATTTCATGTCACAACAGCCCGGGGACCGTCTTTAGCGGGCACGAGTATCTTACTGGCGGCGAAACGGTTCAAACTGCGGAAGGAGCGAAAATTGCTCCGGGAATAACTGGATCGGAGGAGCAGGGCATTGGTACCTGGAGCGTCGAGTCCTTGGTGAAATATCTCCGTATCGGAGAGACCCCGGGTGGCGACGTAGTAAACCCGTCTTT
This sequence comes from uncultured Bdellovibrionales bacterium, assembly GCA_964510065.1. GTDB lineage: Bacteria > Bdellovibrionota_C > UBA2361 > UBA2361 > CAIXSY01 > CAZEAC01. Next base: position 5,897 of record CAZEAC010000067.1, read on the forward strand.
TTGTCCAATTAAGTTCTACGCGAATGCGGAAGAAAAAGATCTCATTGCGATTGCGAAATATCTAAAATCAGTCGATGCGGGCACATAGACTGTATGCTTTGTCTGGCAATAGAAACAAGCTGCGATGAATCAGCAGTCTCCCTGCTTGAATCGGAAGCCGGAAGCTTTAGGGTGTTGAGCGAAGAGATCTCCTCGCAAACGAAAATACATGAAAAATATGGAGGTGTTGTACCGGAGCTTGCCTCGCGCGAGCATCTTTCAGCGTTGCCGCTGATGCTTGATGCTGTCATGGAGAAAAACCAGTGTCGGTTAGCTGATATTGGACTTCTTGCGGTAACCCAAGGACCGGGACTGAAGGGCTGTTTGCTAATAGGGCTCGGTGTCGCTAAGGGCATGGCGTGTGCGGGCAATATTCCAATTGTTGGTGTTAATCATATCGAAGGCCACATTCGTTCTGCTCGTATTGCGAATTCTGAACTTTCCTACCCCTATCTTGCGCTTGTGGTATCCGGTGGGCACACTGAGATTGTGCAGGTAGATCAGCTCGGCGTGTATAAGGTTCTTGCACGAACCAAAGATGACGCCGCCGGCGAAGCCTTTGATAAGGCAGCAAATCTCTTGGGGCTCAGCTACCCAGGCGGTGCTGCGCTCGCGGCCCTTGCTGACAATTATCTAACGGAGAATCGAGGAATAATTGAGCGCGATCTCGCGCTCCCGAAAGTTATGCGCGGGAGTAACGACTTTAGCTTCTCTGGTCTGAAAACCGCGATAGTTCTTCTCATTCGGCGCGAAGGGACGCGCATTGCCGATGAAAGTCGCCGTGCCGCCCTTGCCGCAGCAATTCAGGAAGCGATTGTAGACACGCTGGTCCATCGTGTTGAACAGATGGTTCTAAGAACAGGAATCACCAGAGTTGCGGTTTGTGGTGGGGTCTCAGCGAATCGCTTGCTGCAGAAGCGCTTGGCGGCGCTTTCCGGTATCACGCTATTTGTTCCCTCGAAATTACACTGTATGGACAATGCCACGATGATCGGATTTGTCGGAATTGAACGATTTCAGGTCTCGCGTGTCGGCGCCTCAAACCTAGAGGTGCGAAGCTTCTGGCCGGTCGAAGAGCTGGGGGTTCCATGAGGGTAAAAGACAAGCTGCAATCGCTCAATGTTCGCCCCTCTAAAAAGCGTGGGCAAAATTTTGTCATTGAACCGCGAGTAATTGAGGCAATTGTTGAATTTGGCGATCCGCAGCCTGAAGAAGCGCTCGTCGAGCTTGGCCCTGGACTGGGCGCGCTTACCGAAGCGCTCGCTGACAGGCAATATTTTAGCGTAGTCGAAATTGAACCTTCCTTGTGTGAAGATCTACGTCTTCGTTTTCCGCAGATCCAGGTCATTGAAGGGGATGCGCGTAGTTTCGACTTTTCAAGCGTTGGCACTGCGTTGACAGTATTCGGAAATCTTCCCTATGTCTTCTCGACGGATATCGTATTTCAGCTTCTCAGCTATTCTCGGATTCTCACTCGAGCGGTGCTTCTGCTTCAGCGCGAATTCGCTGAGCGCCTTGCCGCGGAACCCGGTGGAAAAGAGTATGGGAGGCTCTCGATTGCGTGCCAGCTGCGTGCCGATGTGCGGCTTGGGCCGGTGATCGATGGGCGAAGTTTTCATCCACCAACCGAAGTAATGAGTCAGCTTGTTGAACTTCGCTTTCTAAAAGAACCGCGCGTTGCCGTCCCTGATCTGGTTTTTTTTGAAAAGGTGGTTAAGGCGGCCTTTCTTAAGCGCAGAAAGAAGATTATTAATAGTTTAAATTCGTCCGGATTTGATGATTTTGCAGCCCTTGAAAGTGCTTTTAAGAGTTCAGCAATTGATCCCGGCAGACGCGCGGAAACGCTGAGCATTGAAGAATTTGCGATGCTTACCCTGGCGATTTCTCGTGAGCAGGGTATCGAGTGACATGAAAGCAATAGTTGTCCAAAATCCGGGGCCGCAGTCAAATTTGAAAATGCTCGAACTTCCCGATCCCTTGTGTAAGGCGGGCGAAGCGCTTATTCGTGTTCGCGCAACTTCCGTGAACCGCGCCGATCTCCTTCAAAGGGCCGGCCGATATCCGCCGCCGCAAGGGGCGAGTGAGATACTGGGGCTAGATGTTGCGGGCGAGGTTCAGGCGACATCCGGTGCGCAGAGTCCCTGGAACGTAGGAGACAAGGTTTGTGCGGTGATTAGTGGCGGAGGATATGCCTCGATAGCCGCGGTGCCGGAACGGCTCTTAATGCCGATACCAAAGAACTGGAGATTTGAGCAGGCTGCTGCAATGCCAGAGGTCTATCTCACGGCGTATCTCAATTTGGTTGTTGAAGGTTGCCTGGCTGCGGGACAGAAAGTTCTTGTGCATGGAGGGGCAAGCGGAGTTGGAACTGCAGCTATTCAGATCGCCAAGCAGTTTGGCGCTGAGGTGTATGTTACCGTTGGCTCAGACGAAAAAGTTGCCCGTTGTTTGGCATTGGGGGCGACCCATGCAATTAACTATAAGACGTTCGATTTCGTCGATGAAGTTCGAAAGCGTACGGAGGGAAGGGGAGTTTCACTAATACTCGATTGTGTAGGCGCAGGATATTTGAAGCGTAATATCGATCTTCTCTCGCCGCGAGGGCGTTTGGTAATGATTTCAGTGTTGAGCGGCGCGGAAGCGGCAATAGACCTTCGACCGATTCTTGCGAAGCGGCTCACGATTCAGGGGTCGGTGCTTAGAAGTCGGAGTCTCGACGAGAGAGCTTCTCTTCGCGATTCCTTTATGCGAGATATTTGGCCGCATTTTGAAAGTGGCGCGTTTGGCCCGGTCATTGATTGTGTGCTGCCACTTGAAGATGCCGAAAAGGCCCATTCGCGTATGAGCGCGGGCGAACACGTAGGGAAAATCGTGTTGCGAGTGGGGGAAGAGAGAGCTTGAGTGGTAGCGCCGCATACGCCTTAAGCTCGTGCTTGCACTTGAATAGGGGCCTGCCTCTGGCATACTAGTAACCGTTCAGGGGGTATCAGCCGTGACTACTCGTGCCGTCCCGATAGAATCGTCTAAATCTTTAAAGACATCACTGGTGCCGCAGCTTAGCCAGCTAAGTCCGCCAAAGCTTCCTTTTAATCTTCGCTTTCGGTCGCTGCTTACCGCGATCGGTATTAATTCGACTGAAGGCGGAGCGAGCTATGGTACCGAACGAACAATAGATAAACGCATTAGGGATCTGATTAGGGAGAACACTTTGTCGTGTTCCACTGGGAAAAAACTAAACATTTTAGAAGTCGGCGCGGGAAGTCTTTGGTATAGTTACGGAAAGCATTTCGGCGCACCGCATCTTTCTCATCAGCTTAAAGTGGACTTTCCGAGTGCTCGTGTCACGGTGAGCGACTGTCATGATAATAATGACTTTGCGCTATTTGGAAGATCGATCTCAGGTGAGCTCGCGGCAGTGAAGATCCGAAGCAAATATGGCATTCCCGCCATTTCAGCATTTGTCTGTGCCCATGGCCAAGAGCGGATTCTTCCTATAGCTCCGGAAGCGTTGCGTACCGCAGGTTGTTTTGAAAGATATCGAGTAGCCTGGGCTCTTGCCGCGCTTGATATCGCTGGCTGGGACGGCAAGGAACTTTATCTCAGGCCGATGCTTGACGCAGAGCTCGAACAGAACCTTTTTGGCGTGGATACTGTGCAAGGTCTTAATTACTTAAAATCCCGACCAGAAAAATTTGATAAAAAGTTCGATGTGATATTTGCTCGGCATCTCGTAGGAATGCACAGGTCGTTACGCGGAACAATTACTCGAACGCTTCAGGAGTATCTTGAAAATGGTGGCTCAGCGATTATCGAAATTGATGGCGCGCCTCCACTCTGTTTTGGAAAGCACGATACTCCTCCACACGACTCTACGTTAAGTGCATGGTTCTACCGCCGATCGCAAGATATGTTTTCTCTTGGAAAGGGCTTGCGCTAACTTGAGTGCTGCCCTATGAGCCACTCTTACAGCAGCTCTTCATCTCTTGGAGAGCTTCTTCGGGAAATATTCGTGTAAGCTGCCAGGTGCTAGTCCAGAAACCTTGCTGCAGCGCGGCTCGGATGTAATAGGTTTCGCCGGCCACCAAATCGAATTCGGTTTCTTTATCTATAATCATGGTATCGGTATGAAATTTATGTTTCCCAGGGAGTGCTTCGTATTTAACAAATTGACCGTTTTCGATATCACCAATCTCCTTGCCGTTATCAACCAGTGTTGGGCTCGCCATATTTCCAACGAAAGCGGACGGTCTAAAGAAATAGACTAACGCCTTACCCTGTGTGGCCTTGTCTGGCATAAGAAATGGGCTTCCTCCTGCAGAGCAGCCGCTCAGTATACAGGCGAGAATAGTGACGATCAGTCCAGCTGGTAATATTTTCATAGCATCTCCTAGGTGTTGGGATAAGTTTTTAACGCTATGAGGCAATTGTCAAGTAAAAGGGTGGGAATGTTGCCGATCGCATCAATAAAAAAGCGACGTAGGACACAGCGCGGCGTGACCGCAACCATGATCTTGAAGGGGCACCGTTCCGGCACGCGCGGGAAGGGCGCGTGCCTCCACTGGGCCGCGCTGTGTCTGCGGTGCTGTCCCTTCGGGGAATTTCGGCTCCGCCGAAATGGAATTACTATCCGTCAAAAAAACTTCCTCAAATCAGAAGATTCTGACGGATAGTAATAGGTGGTCCTACGTCGCGCAAAGTCAACTCTCGCACTTTACGTTACGCAACTCTCAACTTGGCCTGAGCTTTCGCTTCTACTTTCTCCTCGTTATCCTGACTCTTGTTCCGTTTGAAAAAATCTTCGGGGATCTCGCCAACAAGCGCCTCTATCGATTCGCGTTTAACGCGCCAATCAGAGCCTAGTTTAAAGCCCACGATTGTGCCTTCTCGAATAAGATCGTAGACCTTGGGGCGGTGAATTCTTAAAAGTTGCGAGACCTCTTTTACCGTAAGGAGAAGAGGACCCTTTCCATTATTATTCATATCTAATACCTCTCTGAATGACGTTTGAGAGCACTGCGCTCTCCGCTCATAGCTTTGGAGATACTCAGAAACATTAGCCTCCCGTATCTCTCCGGCTACAACACAAATCGACCTATACGAACAGCTTCTGAATACGCAGCGCTGGGAAACGGGCTACGACATGCTTGGGATCTGAACTCCCGAGATCTCGTAGACACTAGGAAAAGCTCGCGCGACGGCGGTTTTCTTATCGCTAAAAAGCATGTACTATTCGGGGGGATTTATGAGAACAGGGCGGTATTGCTTTGTAATTCCTCGGTATTTTGAGGGGATAGCTGGTGGCGCGGAGACGCTGATAAGTGCGCTCGCCCGCAAGCTTGCGCTTCGTGGCGACGAAGTGTTGCTACTTGCCACCTGCGCAAAAGATAATCGGACGTGGGAGAATTTTTTCGAGCCGGGTGAGGCGCTGATCGATGGCCTCAAAGTTATTCGCTTCGCGGTAGATAAGAGAAATCTCGATAGATGGATTCCGCTGCAAATTCGATTGAGCGAAGGCATGCGTCTAGATCTTCCTGAAGAGCTGGACTGGCTCGCCGAGAGCGTGAACTCTTCTTCGATGTATGCGTACCTTGAACAGTATGCGCCGAGTTTTGACGCAGTATTTTTCGGCCCCTACCTTTTTGGGACTACATTTTGGGGCTCGCTTATCCACCCCGAAAATTCGGTTTTGATTCCCTGTCTTCACGATGAATCTCCGGCCTACACACAGGTAATGGCGGCGATGTTTCGACAGGTACGAGGCTGTCTCTTCAACGCAAGGGGGGAACGTGACCTGGCGCATACTCTTTATGGTGATATCGAAGGCGGCGATGTTGGCATGGGCTTCGAACCGTATGGCGAGGAGCTGCTCACGCCTTACTTCAAAGATCAATTTCCTTACCTGGTGTACCTGGGAAGGAAGGAGACGATGAAAAATGTACCGTTGCTGATTGACTATTTTATCGAGTCAAAAGAGCGGCTCGCCTCGCTTGCGAAGTTAAAACTTGTGGTGATGGGTGGCGGATCGTTTAGCGACCTATTTCGACCGAAAGCCTTGCTTCGCGATGATATTATTGATCTTAGTGATGTCGCCGAGCTCGATAAGAGGCGTGTGCTCACACATTCAACAGCACTTTGCCAACCTTCAACGAATGAGTCTTTTTCCATTGTGCTCATGGAGAGCTGGTTGCTTAAGCGCCCGGTGTTGGTGCATGCGCGTTGCGCCGTGACTAGAAATCATGTGATTGACTCGGGCGGCGGGCTTTATTTCGGGGAGCGCGCGGAATTTAGTGCTTGCGTTGAAGAGCTGGTCGGCAACGCCGCTCTCGGTGCTGAAATGGGTCGGGCAGGCGAGCGCTATGTTCGAGAGCAGTATTCTTGGGATGCGGTACTTTCGCGATTCGACGCCGTAGTCGGCCGGCTTCGCGCAGACAATTCCGTGGCTGCTGGCGCAGCATAAATCCGAAACGGTGCGAACAGGGCGAATGTGAAACAGGGCGAAGCGCAGAAAAGAATATTGGAGCTGGTCTCAGAACTTAATGAACATGCCTATCGTTATTACGCACTTTCACAACCGACAATAAGTGACGCTGAATATGATAGGCGTTTTCGTGAACTCGAAGAACTTGAAAGGGAGTTTCCCGATCTTGTTCCCGCCGATTCGCCCACGAAAAGAGTCGGCAGCGCACCGCTTGCTGCGCTCCCGACGGTGCAGCATCGGGTGCCAATGCTTTCGCTTAATAACGCGATGAATGGCGAGGAGCTCTCGGAGTTTTATGAACAGGTCGAGAGGTTTTTAGAAAAAGAGCACGAAATCGCGAGTGAGCTTGAATTTACCGTAGAGCACAAGTTCGATGGAGTCGCAATCACGCTTGCGTTTCGAGATGGTGTGTTTGTGCAGGGAGCTACCAGAGGTGATGGAAGTAGTGGCGAGGATGTCACGGCGAATGTGCGAACTATCAAAGCGATTCCTTTGAAGCTTCGTGGCAAGTCCCTGCCGCAGTATATCGAAGTGCGCGGCGAAATTCTTTTTCCAAAGGCGGGCTTTGAAATGCTCAATGCCGAACGGCTTAAATCCGGCGAAGAGCCATTTGCGAATCCAAGAAATGCCGCTTCGGGAGCGCTGCGCCAGCTTGATTCAAGTGTCACTGCCAAACGTCCGCTGACATTCTTCGCGTACGGGGTTGGCGCAAGCGAAGGTATTGAGCTTCCCGCAACCCATTTCGAAATGGCCATTGCATTGCGCGAATTTGGTTTTGTCATATCGCCGCTATTTAAAAAAGTGCGAGGCAAGGCCGAGCTTATTCAAGCGTACCACGAAGCGGAGAAGGCACGTTCGGAGCTGCCCTTTGAAGTCGATGGAATGGTGGTTAAGTTAAATAATTTAAGGCTTCAGGAGATTCTTGGTTTTCGCAGTCGATCTCCACGATGGGCAATCGCGGCTAAATTTGCTCCCGTCGAAGAAACCACGATACTTCAGGATATTATTGTTCAGGTCGGAAGGACCGGAGCGCTCACTCCCGTTGCTGTGCTTGAGCCGGTACGGGTCGGCGGCGTGGTGGTGTCGCGGGCGACGCTACACAACGAAGACGAGATTAAGAGGAAAGGCATTTTGCTAGGTGACCGTGTAGTCGTGCGTAGACAGGGTGATGTCATCCCGGCCGTCGTCGCGGTTGTTGTTGCGTCGCGAACTGGCAAAGAGCGCAAATTCGTCTTTCCAACACACTGCCCGGAATGCGGCAGTAAAGTGGTGCGACTCGAAGATGAGGCAGTGGTTCGCTGCCCCAATGCTCGCTGCCCGGCAAAGGTAAGCGAACGGATAATTCATTTTGCTTCTCGTGACGCCGCTGATATTGAAGGCATGGGTGCGAAGATGGTGCAATTGCTCCTCGAAAAGGGGCTTTTGAGCGATCTCGCCTCGCTTTATGAACTGAGAGCCGAGAAGCTTCAAGAACTTCCGCGCATGGGTGAGCTTTCGAGTCGAAATCTGGTCGACGCGATAGAAAAAAGCAAGACAATTTCTCTCGAACGGTTTATTTTTGCGCTGGGTATTCGGCATGTCGGCGAACGTACGGCGATGCTTTTGGCGAGGAGAGCGAAGACCCTGGACGGCTTCCTTGCGTTATCACGTCAGGATCTCAGCGAGATTGATGAAGTTGGCGATGAAATTACGCAGTCGGTAGCAGAATTTCTTTCTGATGTTGAAGAGCGAGGAACCATCGCCCGATTGATAGAACACGGCGTGCGAGTACAACCGGTTCAGGCACTTTCCTCGAATGCCCTTCAAGGAAAGTCTTTTGTGATCACCGGTACGCTTAAAGTGATGGGCCGAAAAGATGCGGAGTCTGCGATAATGGCGCAAGGTGGAAAAGTTTCGGGTTCGGTAAGCAAGAACACCAGCTTTGTAGTCGTGGGTGACGAGCCCGGATCGAAATTCGACAAGGCGCGGGAGCTTGGCGTGCCGACGCTTAATGAGGATCAGTTTTTGAAAATGGTACAAAGAAACATGGTGCAAAGATGAAGAGTATCGCTATGCAGTTCGTAAAGTGCATTGTTGTAGCAGCCGCGCTGTTGGCAGTCAGCATTGAGCAAGGCCACGCGCTCGCATCTCCAAATGACCTTGGCTTCGATGGTGCCGCCGTTAATGAGCTTGCGCAGGGGGGTGGTTTTGTCTATGCCGCCGTTGATGGGCCGAAGGGTATTTTTGTAAGCGATGATTTTGGAACTACTTGGCGATTTGCTTCGGGAGGTAGCTACAATGTTGGTCGTGGAGTAGATCTTTTAACGACGAGCACACGGGTTTTCGCTATTTTGGGCAAGAAAGTTTTTTATTCCAGCTTCTCACTTGCGCCGCAATGGCAAGAGCTTGATCTTGGCTTCTCAGCAGGAAGCAGCAGTGGGGCGTTTGTAGATCCTGAAAAGCCGAATTCGTTAGCGACTGATGGGACATTCCTGTTTGTGTCTTCTAATTATGGTAAAGTGCGCTCGGTTTCGCTCGCCTCGCTAACTCTTCTTGATACCTCGACACTCCCAGAAGTTACCGAGCCGGTTAATGTGCCGCGGCTTGCACCAGTCGGCAGCAATAGAATTTTTGCATTTAAGGGAAAAATTGGCGGAGCTTCTGGAAGAGTCTTTCGCACGACCTATGATTCAAGCAGTGGTGTTTTTTCGACTTGGGGTGAGCGGACACCTGATGCCATAAAAGGCGACGGCGGACGTATTGGTGGTGTCTTCAGTAATGGTAGCGGGACTGTTTATGTAACTACTTTCGGGGGTGGGCCAGCGTCACAGAGGTTCTTCAAGAGCACTGATGGCGGAGACACGTTTTCTGCAGTTGCCCCAAGCCTTCCTGCGGGGGCCTCATTTAAAATTCGTGGGGCAAAATTCCGCGGTAGTACTCATATTGTCGGAGGGTTTATCAGCGGCAATGATGGCAATGATTTTGAGGCATTACCATTTCCCACAACGTCGTCAGGTGCTTCAATTAACGGAGTTGCCATGCTTATCGATCAAAATGATTCGAATATGGTCATGAGTAGCTCAGCAATCGGGCCTCTTGTGACTACGGATGCTGATAATGCGGGCAGTTCTAGCTGGCAAGCTCGCACGCGCGGGCTTCGTGGCATGAATGTTTTTGATATGGCACAGTCCTCTGACTTGAGTATTACGGTGCTCGGCATCGCCACGGGTATCGCAAGAAGTAAAGATTTCGCCACCGCGAGCGTGAGCGCCAAGGCAGTGCCGACGTTCAATTTCCCTATTGTGCCTGTGATATCTGGGTCAAAGGTAGTCGAGGCGATCCGCGCGGTTGCGATTGATCCGGATAATTCGAACGTGGTCTATGTCGGCGGTTCGAAGCTTTATAAGGTGGTCTTCGATAGTCAAGATAGTCCCACGTGGAGCGTTATCCACGCGCCGTCGCCAAGCACGCTCGATGTCTCGGACATCGTGGTGCTGGGCGATAAAATCGTAGTTTCTTTTTTGCAAACTGTTGGTTCGCTAAACGGGAAAATCATGATCTTTAACCGTTCGACGCTTGCCGAAGAGACGACCGCGCTGGATGGATATCCGGTCCGTGTACTGACATCGGCCACGAACTCCGTTCTTTATGCAGGTGTTGGTGGGAATGAAACAGCGGAGACTGAAGATGTGACCACCGATCGTGGGCTTTTTAGGAGTGCTGACGCAGGTCTGACCTGGAAAAAAATCGAAACCAATGACGCGCTTAAGTATGCCGGCGTCAACGGACTGGCGTACGATTTTTTTGATGACCTGCTGTATGTCTCGGGTAATGGTTTTAAGACTGGAGAGACTGCCCAAGATGTCGGGCTTGGAGATCGTGAAGAGTCGGGCAATGTGTTTTTGATTAAAAAGGCATCGCGATCAAAACCGACTGTGGCCTTGCCACGAGCGGGTATTGATACTACGAAAAAAGTTACGGCCCTTACCATTGCGACGAAAGACAACTCGCAAAATGCCTATGTCACGCAGGGCAGTAAGGTTTTGGTCAGTAACGGTAACGGTGATGCGTGGGCGCTTCTTTACGAAGGGCTTGAAGACGACCAAACGAATCTACTTTTCTTTGATGATCTTGTGCAAAATAGCGATGCGGGGCTCAACACTCTTCAGGGGAATCCGAACCTAGTAGTGAGCGGTATTCCCGAAAAGATTAGCGCGCTTAGCAAGAAAAAGATCGAAATTACGCTTAGCAAGGAAGTGGTTGATAGTGCGACGAATCGACGAAAAGTTCGTGCGCGTATGTCGGGAAATACGCTTCGAATCGCCAAAAGAAATGAGACCGCGCTGCTTGTGCTTCCGCGAGGCAAATGGCCCTCGAGCGGCACGGTGCGCGTGACCGTGAGTTCGGAGCTCCAAGCAAAAGATGGCGAAGCGTTAGACAGTGATTACGATGGAGTGCAGGGTGGGAAGTCGCTCAAGCGAAATGTTAAAATATCGCGATAAATTGCAACCCCTCGGTGATGCAACGCGAAGGCAGGAGTGAAGACTCGCGCCTTTGTCGGCCTACGACGCGCTTGGGTACAGCTCAGAGAATATCTACTGATAGAGCGGTGCACCTCGTGGCGTGCGGTCGTTTCGTTTTCCTAGCGATGCAAGTGCTCCAAGGAGCGAGGACTTAATTGCCAGGGCATTCTTTCGAGAAAGTCCTTCTATACGAGCGAACTCCTCGGAGTCGTGTGACGGCGTGCGCACCTCGAGATAGTAAAGCCCGAGGAGCGCTTGCGGAAAGGCGCATCCAATGTAGACATCGTTAATACGGTGAAGTGGGTAGGCGCCCATAGTTCGAAATATAACCCCTTTTTTTATGACAAAATTCATCTGCTCAATCCAGTAACCGAAAGACTGCCGGTAAAGAACTAGATAGAGAAAATAGGCGGAGGTAAAAATGACCGTCAGCAACATGTAAAGAAGTCCCCCTGCATTATATGGTGGAAGAATTCGAAGAAACATTTGGTCGTCAACGATATTAGCCAAACCAATCAATGTTGTGACAAGCCCTACGCAAAGAAGCCAGGGGACCGTTTGTGCAAAGAGATGGCGCAGGGAAATGGGATAACGGTCGTGTAGGTGGCGTAGCTCGAGCGGTGAGGGAGATGCCTCGCGACGGCGCGCACGAGTAGTGTTCTCTCGGTTATCAGCGTGCGATTGCGATTCGGCAGGAGGGGCATGTACACGCGATATGCCATGCAGTCTTTGGTTAAACACCCGATGGTTGGCCGGCATGGTCAGGTCTTTCATTGTCGCTCCGTCTTTGTGGTGAAACGTCTTAGCTTTAAGATTTGCCCCTTGGACGGGAAATATCGCGAAGCTATTCAATTTTTATGCATTTTAGACCTTTGCCCTAGCTCCCTATTCAAAGACCAGCAATTACGTTAGTCTGGGCCCCTTATGAAAGAGGTTCGCACCCGTTTCGCCCCTAGTCCTACAGGCTTCCAGCATGTTGGCGGTTTCCGTACGGCATTTTACGCCTATCTATTGGCCAAGCATTTTGGCGGCAAGTTTCTTCTTCGAATTGAAGACACTGACCGAGAACGTTTTGTCCCGGGTGCTATACGTTTCATTATCGAGGAGCTTGCCTGGTTTGGGATTAGCTTCGACGAAGGGCCGAGCCTTTCCGAACTTGAGAAAGCCGGTGAACCGGTTGTCGGGCTCCAGGATATTGGTGGGCCCTACGGCCCCTATATTCAGAGCTTGCGTCTGCCGCGCTACCGCGAGATCGCAGACGAGCTCATAGCAAAAGGGCATGCGTATCGCTGCGATTGCACTCCGGAGATGCTTGAGAAGGAGCGTCTTGAGCAGCTCGCACGAAAGGAGCTTCCTGGTTACTCCGGTTTCTGTCGTGGGCGTGAGGTGCCAGCAAGCGCAACGCATTGCGTCCGTTTTAAGATGGCGCCCAAGCGCGCGCTTCAACTTAATGATGCGGTAAAGAAGATAGTCACCTGGGACGCAGTGCCGATGAAAGATCCTGTGCTTATGAAGAGCGACGGTTATCCGACCTATCATCTCGCCTCGGTCGTTGATGATCACGACATGCTTATTACCCATGTGATGCGTGGCGACGAATGGTTATCTTCAGCGCCGCTGCATCTTATGCTGTACGAGGCTTTAGGATGGGAGGCGCCACTGTTTGCGCATCTCCCGGTAATTTTAGGAAGCGACGGCAAGAAGCTCTCCAAGCGCACTGGTGCAGCGTCGAGTAAATCGCTTCGCGAAGAAGGCTATCTCGCCGAGGCCGTACTGAATTACGTTGTGCTCATCGGCTGGGCCCCAGGAGAGGGAAGTGATCAAGAAGTTTTCAGCCGAGAGGAGTTAATCGCTAAATTCACCTTAGAACGGGTTAATAACGCGAGCGGAGTTTTTGATGCGAATAAACTCGCCTGGATGAATGGGCTGTATATCCGAAAGCTTCCGGTCCAGGAGTTTAGCGCGCGAGCGCGGCCGTTACTGGAAAATTCACAATTCGGTGCCGAATTTAGAAAATATCCTGAGCGCTGGAACGCGATGGCGCCACATGTGCAGGAGCGCACGAAGCTACTCCCCGAAGTTGTGGCGATGGTTGATTTTCTTTTTCTACGTGAGATTCCAAGAGCCGTCGATGAGATGTTTCAGAAGGGAATTGACCGGCCGAAAGCAATCGAAATTCTCAGTCGTACAATCCAGATAGTGAGTGCCTTACCAACCTTTTTGCACAAAGACATAGAAGCCGCGCTGAGACCGCTTGCCGAAGAGTTCTCGTTAAAAGTGGGGCCAATATTTGGGGTAATCCGAATCGCGGTAACGGGGAAGAAAGTAACGCCACCGCTTTTTGAATCTATTGAGGTGCTTGGAAAGGAAATAACACTTGCCCGACTTAACGAGACTCTGTCAATGCTTCGGGGGCAAGGGTAAGCAGTTCGTGCCAAAGCACTCTCGAGATTGCGATAATTACTGGACCGATAATTATTCCGACAAGTCCAAAGCCTAAAAGTCCTCCAATTACGCCGGCAAACACTAGCAAAAAAGGTAGCGTGCTTGCCTGGCTGATAAAGTAGGGCCTAAGGATATTGTCGATCATACTCACCACGCCAAGTCCCCATAGAGCCAACAGAATCGCGGCGAGCATCGATTGTGATTGCAGTGCTACCACGATAGCTACCGGAATATATACAAGCGGCGCGCCAAACGGGAGAAGTGAAAGAATCGTAGTCAGCACACCAAGAAACAGCGGCACCGGAGCACCTGCGAAATAGTAACCGACTCCAGCGAGCGCTCCCTGCGCGATTGCGGTCATTACCATGCCGTATACTGCGGCACGAGTAACTTCGCGCGCTTCCGCCATCATTCTTTGAAAGCGTCTTCCGCCAATTTTGCTCAAAATTTCGAGGAGTTCATGTCCAAGCTTTTCACCGCGCGAGTAGAGCAGGTACATCAGCACAAAGCAGACGCAGAGATTAAAAACGGTCCGAGCAAATCCACGGGCCGCGCTCGTTGCGACCTGCACCAGTGTGTCGCGGTTATCGGTGAAAACTTGTGAAGTGTTAAATTCCTGAAAATAGCTGCGCACTCGTTCAGCGATTGCCGGACTGAGCCACGGGATTTTTTTTAATGTGCGATCAAGGTTTTCGGCAGTAAGGTATAGCTCTGCCGTCGCATGGGCTTTCCTCACCTCGCGTGCTACGCCAAAGCCAAGCGGCAATAAGATTCCAACGACCAAGCCGGCCGCAAGGAGCGTCATCAAAAGTGGGGCAAACGCTTTCGCTCCTCTAAGCCCACTCTTTACTCTGCGGTAGATCGGCCAGGTGGTAAGCGAAATCACCACGGCCCATGCCGCGGCAGGGAGAAAAGGGCGAAGCACAACGAGTAGACCAGCGCATATCAGCAAGATAAACAGTGTAAATATGCTTGCCCCTAGTCGTAACCGTTGCTCTTCCATGCTATTTTTGATCCGGCATTGCTTTCGAAGCGGAGGCGGCAAGATTGTCTGGTGCAACTGACATTGGTACAGAAGTATATTCCTGCCAAATCCTTGAAGTAAATTGGAAAGTTAGCTACGATTGAAGCTCTTTCTGGGGCTAACCGTTTGACATCCTTTATTTTTCCTGTTACAACGTAGCCAAGTATTTAAGAGTAAAAAAAGAAACGAGGAGTAGTTAATGTCAACGGCAGATTCCGCAGCATCTTCGGGAATCGGTAGTAATATCGAAGAGGCACTTAAAAAGCTTCGCCTAAATGATAAAGATTGTGGTTCTCCTGAGGTTCAGGTCGCGCTATTAACGCAGCGCATTGAACAGATCTCCACGCATATGAAAAAGTTCGTCAAGGACTTCCACTCGGAGCGTGGCATGATGAAGCTGATTTCTCGGCGCAAAAGACTTCTTGAGTATCTGAAGAATGAGAGTGTCGAGCGATACCGTAAGACGCTTACCGTTCTTGGTTTAAGAAAATAAATTGGAATATGCGCTTTTCGCGTTGCCTTACCAGTCCGAGCAGTGACCTGTTTGGATCGGCGGCAGGTGGGCGTGTATTGCATTAATCAATCGACATATCCCGTGTTGGGGTCATTCGTAATAAATAGTTAGGAGAAATATATGGTTGTCCTAGAGAGGGACTTTCATGGCCGTCGTTTTCGTATAGAGACTGGCCGAATTGCTAAACAGGCTTCTGGTTCCGTGTTAGTGAGCTATGGCGAGTCTGTCATAATGGTTACCGCATGTGCGGGCGAAGAGAAGGGCGAGGACTTCCTCCCGCTCACTATCGATTATATCGAGAAGAACTATGCCGCCGGCAAAATTCCAGGCGGTTTTTTTAAGCGCGAAGGAAAGCTCAGCGAAAAAGAAACGTTGATCTCGCGAATTATCGATCGGCCTTGCCGACCGCTTTTCCCCGAGGGCTTCACTCACGAAATTCAGGTCGTTGCCACTGTCGTTTCGGCAGATGCTGAGAACGAGACCGATGGTCTCGCCGTGGTTGGTGCTTCTGCCGCATTGACGCTTTCTGAGCTTCCTTTTGAGGGACCGATTGCCGCAGTTCGCGTCGCGCGAATTAACGGCAAGCTTGTGATTAATCCGCTCAGTAGTGAGATGTCGCAAACCGATCTGAACTTTATCGTCGCCGGAACGCGTGACGCAATTGTGATGGTCGAAGGTGGCGCGCAGGAAGTGCCGGAGGCTGAGGTGCTTGAGGCCTTGATGTATGCACATCGCGAGCTTCAACCGCTCATCGATATGCAGCTCGAGCTTCGCGAAAAGGCCGGAAGGCCGAAGATGGAGGTGAAACCTCCCGAGCTCGATTCGGCGCTTGTAAAGAAAATCACCGATTTCCTCACGCCACGCGTGAAAAAAGGTATCCGCGTAAAGGAGAAGCTCGCTCGCCATGATGCGCTTGCTGCGGTCAAAGACGAGGCCAAGGCGGAGTTTGTCAAAGAGGGCGATGAAAACGCCGAAGTGGCCGAGAAGATTCTTGGTAAGGTGTATGAAGATGTTCACTACAAGAGCGTCCGCTCAATGGTGTTCGATGAGAAAGTTCGTATTGATGGTCGTGATGAAAAGACCGTCCGTCCGATCACTATCGAAGTAGGAGTGTTGCCTCGAACCCACGGTTCAGCGCTCTTTACTCGAGGCGAAACACAAGCCTTGGTAATTTCGACTCTTGGCACGATGGAAGAAGCACAGCGACTCGATAATCTCATCGGCGAGACATCGAAGAGTTTCATGTTGCATTATAATTTTCCCGGCTATTCGGTCGGCGAAGTAAAGCCGATGCGTGGACCAGGACGTCGTGAGATCGGGCATGGTGCGCTCGCCGAACGTGCGGTGAAGCAGGTCGCGCCTAGCGAGAAGGAGTTCCCCTACGTAGTCCGTATCGTCTCCGAGATTACTGAAAGCAATGGTTCGAGTTCGATGGCATCAGTCTGTGGCGCGAGCCTCTCGATGATGGATGCCGGCGTGCCGTTAAAGGCTCCGGTTGCCGGTGTGGCGATGGGTCTTATGAAAGAAGGCGATAAATGCGCCATCTTGACCGATATTCTCGGTGACGAAGATCACCTCGGTGACATGGACTTCAAAGTCTGTGGAACAACCAAGGGAATCACTGCGCTGCAGATGGATATCAAGATCAAGGGGCTCTCCAAGGATATCATGGAGAAGGCGCTTGCGCAGGCTCGTGAAGGGCGGCTGCATATTCTCAGTAAGATGAATGAGGTGATCTCCGCGCCGCGGAAGATCCTCAACAAGTATGCGCCCCGTATCCATACAATGAAGGTCAATCCGGAGAAAATTCGCGAAATCATCGGCCCAGGAGGCAAGATGATTCGATCGATCACCGAATCGTGTGGGGTGAAGATTGAAGTTAGCGATGACGGTACAGTCAAGATTGCAAGCAATGACGAAGCGAAGGTGAAGTCGGCAATCGACGTGATCCAAAGCCTCGTGCAAGAGGCGGTTATTGGCCAGATCTACAAGGGCGTCGTAAAAAGAATCGCTGATTTTGGGGCTTTTGTTGAGATCCTGCCGGGAACCGATGGGCTTGTGCATATTTCGCAGCTCGCTGATGAGAAGGTACGCCGGGTGACCGACGTGCTGCAAGAAGGCGATGAAGTCTACGTCAAGGTGCTCGATGTCGATCGCCAGGGCAAGATCAGACTCTCGCGTCGCGATGCGATGGCTGAGATGAAGATGCAGGGGCAGGGGTAAGCCGCATGGAGGGCCGCGCTCGTCGCGCCCCTCCAGTCATCTAACCAATCCCGAATATTTCAGATAGTTTCGCTTTTGCGTGAGAAACGAGCTGATGCTCGTCGATCTCCTTAAGCGCATTTTCGATTAGCTTTTTTCGATCGCGCGGGCTTCCATGGCGCAAGATAAATGCCGCACGCCTTTTGAGGGATTGCTGCGCTCCTTTGGCTCGAGCTTTTGTATTCAGCTCGCAAATGGTAAATCTGCTGAGCGAGAAACATTTAAAGAATCGGCGCTCGTCGACTAGATGCGCCGCAATCATCTTAGTAAGTCTTGCTCTTTGTCGCTCCGGAGCGGCTGCGATTAATAACTCCATCGCCGGACAAAGGTCATTAATAAATTCAGAGTCAGTGCAGTATTGCCGAACGACGACAGGCAGGCACTTTTCGATCTCGTCTGGTGCGTACTTTGCAAGTGCTTGGAGATAGGCGCGCGCTGGTGCTAGCTTGTTGCTAAAAAAGGTGTCGAGATGGTGGATATCGAAACCCGGCATTTCGAAAAAGTTTCGCGCCGCAGAAAAAAGCTTTTCAGCCACTTGAGAATCAAGCTTCCTCTCTTCGGCTGCCTGAACTCCGGCTATGAGTTTGTTGAATTTGAGATAACATGCGGGATGCTCGCCGAACTCTTCTTTGGAGTTAAGAAGTTTTATAAGTTTTTGCATTACCTGCGCCGGGCTCCCCCGCGCTAACCTTTCGCGCTCCGCCTTGAGGGAATCGAAGTCGAAGGCGAATGCCGCGTCTAGCAACGAGCGAACTTGCTGGGCCCGCTCCAATCCAGGAGTGGTCGCTTTCTGGCGCTTTGTCACGCTTGGTTTCATCTAGAAGAGTTATGCGGGCATCACTTGCTAATGTATCCGTCCGAGTAATGGGTCGATACAGAGCTATTTTTTGCGGTGAAAAAACTCGTGAAGCTTATCAACGCTCGTATGTGCCTCAAGGCGCGCCTCGTTTTCGCCTTTCTCCCTTCTAAGTTGGTCAAAGGTTTCGCACCATACCTGGCAACGCACATTGTCGACGAGCGTGCGCACCCAAAAATTTTTACATTGCGGCAGATGGTAGCTCCAGTTCTCTTGTGCCTTAATAAGAGCCTCTCTACCTGTAATCCAGAGTTTGCTTTTTATGCGTGGTTGGGCTGACTTGCGCGCGCGAAGGAGCTGTTTGCGAAATCGCTTAAAATCCTCGGGGATACTCCACTTCTCTAGGGAGTTTGAGCGCGGATCCTTGATCGAGTGAAGGGAAATCTCGATTAACGACATAGGCCAAGTGTACTTGCTGATGAGATGCTATTCAATCCTCAGGCGTCAACCGAGGCCCTGTTCTAGTAACGTGAAGGGCGCGAAGGAGTTATTGCCTCCCTTCGCGCCCTTGTATGTTGCGACTTAAGGGGCAGTAAGTAAATCAAACCTACTGTAAAAAGC
>CAZEAC010000068.1:0-24432 GCA_964510065.1 uncultured Bdellovibrionales bacterium
ATCGAGCCGATTCAGGCTTGACTTTAAACACAGCCGCTCTGTGGTTCTTTGAATGGAAAATAAACCACAGAGGCACCGAGTTAGAACCGAGGGAAAGGATTAGTCATTTCGTTAACAGAGTACTACGTAGGTCCGGCGTTTATAATTTCCGGTGCGCAGCCGTCTTTGAATTTACTGAAATTCTCATGAAAGAGTCGCACAAGCTTTTCCGCGCCGCTATCGTAGGCAGCAGGGTCTTTCCAGCATTTTCTCGGGTCGAGGATTTCATCAGGAACGTTCGGACAGTGTTTCGGTACTAAAAATCCGAAATGTGGATCTCGTGTCATCTCAACTGAGTTAAGTGAGCCGTCATGGATTGCGTCAATCATGGCGCGGGTGTAGCGCAGCTTGATGCGTGAGCCAACGCCGTAAGGGCCGGCCGACCATCCAGTATTAATCATCCAAGCGTGTGCCGTATGCTCACGCATCTTTGCAGCAAGGAGTAACGCGTAGGTGTTGGGGTGCCAGACCATAAACGCTGCGCCAAAACAGGCTGAAAACGTCGCTTGCGGTTCGTTCACTCCCTGCTCAGTGCCAGCAACTTTAGCAGTGTAGCCACTAATAAAATGATACATCGCCTGCTCTGGGCTCAGTTTGCTCACCGGCGGCAAAACGCCGAAGGCATCGCAAGTAAGGAATATAATATTCTTCGGGTGGCCACCTATGCAGGGGATTTTTGCATTGGGAATAAACTCAATCGGATAGCAGGCGCGTGTGTTTTCGGTGCGCGACGCGTTATTGTAATCGACGTCGCGAGAATCAGGGTAGATCACCACATTTTCAAGCACCGCACCGAAGCGGATCGCTTTAAAGATCTCCGGCTCGTTTTCCTCTTTTAGGCCGATGCACTTGGCGTAGCAGCCACCCTCGATATTAAACACGCCACGTTCGCTCCAGCAGTGTTCGTCATCGCCAATAAGTTTTCGTCTTGGATCGGCGGAGAGTGTGGTCTTTCCGGTTCCTGACAGTCCGAAGAAAAGTGAGACGTCACCGCTACTGCCTTCGTTCGCGGAGCAGTGCATTGAAAGCACGCCACGTTTCGGCATGAGGTAATTTAGCACGGTAAAAACGCCTTTCTTCATTTCGCCAGCGTACTCGGTGCCTAGAATTACCGCGGTCTTATCTTCGAAGCTTATATCGACGCTTGTTTCCGACGTCATCTCTTCGGTGAAACGGTTCGCGGGAAATTTGCCTGCGTTGAGAATGACAAAATCAGGCTCACCGAAGTTTTCAAGCTCTTCAACGCTCGGGCGAATCAACATGTTATGCATGAAGAGTGCATGGTATGGCCGTGAGCATACAACACGAATCTTGAGGCGATACGCCGGGTCCCAGCCGGCAAAGCCGTCGACGACGAAGATCTCTTGCTTAGTGTTTAGGTAGTCGATTGCGCGCACATGATTAATCTGAAATACGCGCGCGCTCATTTTTATATTTATCTTGCCCCACCATATATCTTTGGAGCTGGCAGGATTATCGACGATCCGTTTATCGGCCGGGCTTCTGCCTGTGCGTTTTCCAGAGGAAACTGCAAGTGCGCCGGAGGAAGTAATCAGTGAATCCGGCTCGCAATGAATCGAGCGTTCGTAAAGCGCAGCTGGTTCAAGGTTTCGGTGAATGGTCGCGGCGTGAATGCCGAGACCAGAGAGCGACAAGGGCATTTAGTCGTGAGCCTCCTGGGTATTAGTCTTTGCCACTTCCCAGTTGCCGCTTTTTTCCTGACAGAGATTGTACACACCTCGCCCGAGTCGCCGTTTCGAACGGTTTATCACCTTAATCGAACGACATGTTTGCGAGTCATGTAAGAACGAGGTGAGCGCGATAACTTCGCCGGAATTTCCAGTTACCTCATTCTTCCAACTTACACTTGAATTCTCGGTTACACTGGTTAGGGCGTCTTTCACTGCCTTGTCGACTTTGGCCAGATCGTCATCGCCAAAATCACGATATGCACTGTCTTTCATAAACAGACTATCAAGGCCAAAACTTCGCGATGGCACTGCGATTAGGGCGGCCCCTACAAGAAGCGACGCAACAACAAGTAGCCGACTATGATTTGTCATGCTGTACATACAGTCTAATAATAATACTTTCTGATGCGCTTCTCAAAGGTGGAAGATATAGCTATTTTTTAAATATGACGTCAATGTATGCGCGCTATCTAATAGCTTGAATTTACTATGTATTCTGTAAGATTGGGCCTTTGGTCGTGTCGATACACTCGAAGGCTCAAATGCTCGTGAGGACTCAAACTTTCTCAAGGACAAGTAGCGCGTGGTAACCCGGCACAAGCGGCTGGTCGAGTCCAAGCTGCCGAACCTCGCCAGTGCGAAGCCCTTCGTTATCAAAATGAGTGATCCAGGACTGGATGCTCGCAAAGTTGCACGGTGTTGCGAGCTTTTGTCGTGGATCCTCATGATACGAAAGTACTCGGCTCGCGAGGATATCAAAAAAGCAGTTAAATTGGCGCTGCGTTCTTTCGGCGAGTCCGATGAAATTAACGAGGCCCGGCTGCGTGCGGTGTTCCGGAAGCATCTGAGTGATTCCGTGAACAGTTTCAATGACCACAAGGGTGCCGCCTGACTTCACGATGCGCGACATCTCGCGAATTCTCTCGAGCGGCTGTTTGCAATGATGCAGTGAAGTAAGCGCGAGAATTCCATCAAACTGCTCGTCACGAAAGGGAAGTGGACCTTCATTGGGTAGGCCTTTAAAGGGCAGACCGATTTTCTGAGTCTCAGGGAATCGAATCTCATCGCTTAGTGTAATGTCATGGCCCTGACGAGCAAGAGTGCGCGCAATTTCACCGGTCCCGGAGCCAAGCTCCAAGAGGTGACCATCCGGCATATATGGGCGAAGCTGCGCCACGACCTGTTGGGCACGTTGGTGCACGAGGCTTTCATAGGGCTCAATGAGTTGCGCTTCTTCAAAAAGCTGATGAAGCTTTCGCTCATGAACCTCAGGACGTGGATTTTCAGTGAGGATTCTGAAGATCTGTTTGCGAAAATCGGTAGTGCTTTCAAGTGAGGAACCGAGTGCGCCGAGTAGCCCCTCGAGCGCTGGAACAACCGCGCGTCCAAGCCGTTCGTGCCGTAGTACATCGGCAAGCGGTGGTACGGGATCGTCGAAAAAGTTTTTAGGCCACTCCCTTTCGAGAAGCGCGGTGTGAGACGCTCGTGATGGATCTGATTCGGGTACAGCTGGCATAAATTTGCAAAGCTATACTCTCAATGTCAGGGTGAGGTCAAGGTCGCCGGCTAAAGACAAATTACCGTCGTTTCCTTTTTCTTCTCGTTGAGCGCCCAATGTTTTTGGAAGTCGGCGCTGCGCGCATTCGGACGTTTTACCGGCATATTAACCTTGACAAGGAGGGGCACTGGAAATTCCGCGCCAAGCAGAACTGCTTGGCCTTGGGTAAGAATCGGCAGTGAATTCAGCGCAGAAGCATTCGCCTCGCCGGAGGATCGTTCTATGATGCCGCGGTCTTTGTCATTAATGAGGCGGTGCACAATGAGAGATCCCACCTGGCTCAGCACGCTCTCGGGGAGATCGCGCGGTCTCTGTGTCGCGATGCAGATATGCAGTCCGTATTTTCGTCCCTCTTTCGCAATGAGCGCAAAAGAGTCCATAGAAAATTCGGTATTTGTCTCCATCTTCTCTTTTAAGAAGTGATGGGCCTCGTCGACACACACCAGCACGGGTAGTTCGCGAAAGCGCTCGTCGCGCGACATCTGCATGAGGTAGCGTCCCGCCGCATTTGCGACAATTTCTCGGGCATTATGCTCAAACGAGAGATACTGCATCGAGATTACCAGGATGCGGTGAGTATCGCTCTTTAAAAATTCATCGATGACTCGGAATAGCGATGGCTTCTCGCCGGGTTGAAAAATTGGCGCGAGGTTTCCCGAGGTTATTATGTCCTGTACCCGATTAGTAAGCGTCACGCAGAGTGACATCTCGATCTGATTGATATCGCCCCATGATTGTGTCTCGGTGGAGCTTCTGTTCGCCATGACGCATTCGTTTGCAATTTGGCGTACGAGCTTTGAGATATCAAAGTCGGCGCAGTGGCCCTCGACCGCATTTACATTCTCGAGGTAGGCTTTCTCGTAAAATTGTTTGCTTTTATTTGCCTTTGGAAAGTAGCCATCGAGGCCAATTTCGGGGGCAAGTTTTATAAGCTTTAAGCTCTTAATCGCCTGACGGAGCTTTGGTGCCTGCGCTTCGCCGGTTGGTTTGAAAATAGCAAAGAGATCGTTTTCCGTAAGCTCATAGTAGGGCAGCACAACCTCGTTTAAGTGCTCAGGCGGGCTTGGATGATTTCCGATGTAGACATGGAACGCGTTTGATTCAATTGATCCGAACTCGCCGCTTGGGTCAAAGAGTATGGTCTTTGATTTGTGTTTCGCGACCTCTTCCACGAGCCGGGTAAGGGTGTAGCTCTTCCCACCACCGGTTGTGCCAAGAATCGCCATATGCCGACCGAAGAGCATCTCAGGGGTGATTGTGATTGGGGTGTTGTGGCCATCGGCGAGCCGCGCGAGATCGAGACTCACTGCCGGTGCGCCGCCGTCTTTCTTCGCGCGGCTTTCAGCGACCATTCGTACCACCGAGGGGTCGCAGAGATATACTGATGCGCCCAGTGCAGGCCGTTTGGCGACACCGGGAAGAACCGACGAATTTTTGAAATCGATGGTGTTGAGGAGATTCACGCTCGCCGTTGGAATCTTCGCTCCCTGGGAGTTCTCCTCGAGACTCATTCCGCCGACCTGTCCGAAGATGACCACTGAGCCGCAGGGAAGAAGCACGTAGTCTCCGACCTGGCAGGAAGCTGCATCAGGGTTGTCGCTACTTGCCTCAAGAGTGACCTTTACCGCCGAAAGCCCGCCATCGGAAACCGTGCCGATTTTGAGCGATGGTTGAAGTGGGCCGATGGAATCAGTGTTGTTTTCCGATTGTTCTAGTGGTTGGTGCATAGGAGCTCTCCCCGCGCTATCGCAATAATTGTCGGCAGAGCGGCGATTCTCCTAAATAGTGTCTGTCCCACAATGCCACCTTTTTAGATCCGCCTTCGCGTGGCATGCCAGCATTCTCGAGTAGTTACACGGGCTACGGCGGATAGTTTCTGCCATTTTTTTATCAAGTGGACAGAAACTAAATAGTGTATTGATTCCGCTCTAACTCGGCCTATGAGGAGGTCGGACTAATCCCATATTCCCTGCCAAAGCTCCGTTAAAAATTCTTCAGCCGAAATTATATCAATTCCGTCTTCGGTGCGTTCGCGGATTCCGCTAAATTTTATAAGGTGTAGGGACTTACATTGAGGGTTATCCGCGCGCAGTTCACGAAGCCCCTTGAGATGAGCCGAGGTTATTCTTGTTCCGGCTTTGAATTCAATCGCGTGTTCACTATCGTTAACAATCAGGTCGACTTCACCGCCACCCGAGAGACGCCAGTAACTAAGATCCCAACGCTTCTTCCGATAGAGGTTATAGGTTCGTATTTCATTGACGAGCCAATTCTCGAAGGCTTTACCTATAAGTTCCGAGCCAGGTTCGATCTGCCGTCGTTTCGCCAATTGATTCACTACTCCCACGTTGGTGAAGTAAAATTTAGGGGCATGAACCACTCGGCGCTTTTGGCGTTTTACATATGCCGGCAAGAAGAATCCAAGCAAAGTATCCTCGAGAATAGAATAGTAATTTTTCACCGTAGCGCTATTTGCGCCGCACTCGGAGCCAATCTTTGTATAATTTATTATCTCGGAGTCGCATATCGCCGAGGCGCGTAAAAAATCAACGAATTTCGGCAGATTACGCACAAGAGCTTCGGCGGAAATCTCTTCCTTGAGATAGTCTCCAACATAGGCCTCCATGTCGCTCAGTGGATCATCGCTTAGATAATGGCTTGGGAGATTACCGACATTCAGGATTTTTACCAGATCAAATTCCGCGCCGATTTCCTCTCTGGTCAAACCACAAAGTTCGTAGCGATGTGCCCTTCCGCCAAGAAGATTGCCTCCACCGCGCTTTAATTTTCTCGCGCTAGAGCCACAAAGCGCGAAGCGAGTTTTGGTTTCCTCGATGAGCCAGTGTACTTCGTCAAGCAAGGCCGGAATCTTTTGAACTTCGTCGATAATGAAAAGATTTTTAGGATCCGCTTTCACAAGCTGGCGTAGTCGCGCCGGTGATTCGGCAAAGGCCGCATATTCGTCGCTCTTGAGTAGATCAATACGAGTTGCGTGTGGGTAGCGCAGGCGCAGGAGAGAGCTTTTCCCTGTTTGGCGTGGCCCCCACAAAAAGAAGCTCTGATTTGGAGCTTCCGGGAGATCTAGAATTCGACGAAAGTATGTTTTCATATTACATGTAATTTTAAAACTCAAATTAATATATTGCTATTTAGCTGATATTGCAAGAGAATTTATAAGCGATAGTTTTGAGAAGGTTCCTTCGCGTTGGCTGCGGGAGCTTTTTTACCTTGGCCACCGCGCAAAGGGTCTCAGCCCAGCTATTTGCTGGCAACTTGCCCAAAGATGACCACGCGGCCGAAGGGAAGGGGCGCCTAGTCGCCTACTTGGCACGAAGTTGCATTGGGACTTTCGCGCTGCATGCCTCAAGGGTGACTTTGATAGCCGAGAGGCCGCCATCTGGGTACCGTGCCGATTTTGAGCGATGGTTGAAGTGGGCCGATGGAATCAGTCTGGACTTCGGATGGATCGAGTGGTTGATGCATGATTTTCTCCCCGCGTGGAAGATGTCGGCAGGAATTTGGAGTTTCTGGATGGGAGCGTTCCCGATTTATGGACCGCGTAAGGTCGCCGAGATCGGCCATCGAGCTAAGGAGTGAAAAGCCTAGACAGTTGCCTCTTGCTAGAATAGGCGTTCACAGCTTATTGGCGAGGCAATTAGAGTAAGCCATTGTTATTAATGACTATTTAATCGAGGAAAATGTCGCGCTAATTGATTAAACAATCCTGAAGCACATCTCGGGCAAGTCCGGAATAACCTCATGGAAGGGGAAAAGAGGAAAGACGGGGGTCTCATATAAAGTGGTGTGGTACCATGGGAACCTGCTCTCGCGATTTATTGAAATCTGTGCCTGTTGGGAAAGCTGTGTTTTCGGCAAAAAGGGGTTCTGTTGCCCTCGAAGCAGTTATTTCGATTGGTGTATTTACTATTTTCACCCTTGTTTGTCTTAACTTTGCTCTCTACTTCTATCAACAGCTCGTACTTCAGTATATTACCAACAAGTGGGCGCGAACTGCTTCAATCGGTGATGTTGTTCCAGATGGGAGGAATCTGCGAATTACCTCTTATACCGCCAATGATATAAAAACAGAGATTCAAAACAGCGCGAGTAATTACAATATTCCGTTAACGGCGGCAGATATTCGGATCTGCGCACTCCCTGAAACCTGCCCCGTGGGAACTCCTAACTGCATCTTAAATGCGACAGCAAATTGTACTACTCCGGGGCTCGGAAATGCCCTTCAGGGACAAAGTTACTTTATTGCAGTTGCCCGACCGTTTCGAGCTTTTTTTGGACATTTTCAATCTTTAGAGCTTCGAGCACAGGCGATAGGACGGCATGAGGGTGGAACGAATGATTAGGTGGCAAATGCAATCTGCCTCTGACTACATGACATGCCGCAATGGTTCGGTCATGGTAGAGCTTGCTATTGCTTTTTCTGTGGTGTGCGTCCTGTTCTTCTCCGGGGTCGAGATAAGCCGCAGACTAAATACCTATGAAGCGCTTTCAAGTATCTCACGCGAAGGAGCGAAGAGCGCCTACTTAGTTTGCCGCAACAAAATCGACGACCCGACGCGGAGCGCGTGTGTGCTTGATGTGTATAACCGAATTTCGCAGTGGGCGGGCGCATTAAGTCCCGGTGCTGATATCGTGCTTTCAATGTATCAGTACCGGCCGACAGCGGCGGCGGGAAGCAAGTTTCGTCTAGTTACCAGAGAGGGAGTAAACCCAGTTACTTTTCGGACAATCCATGGACAACAATCAAAGTATACAGCTACCGCACTCGAAACAGAGCTTTTAAATGGGCATTCAGCAAATCATGATGACTCAGTAACTGATTTAAAGCAGTGGATTGTCATTAGCGAAGTGTTTTTCCAGGTTCGAAACATAACCCCGGCGGCATTTAATGCAGTTAGTGGAGCTTCGGTACAATATGAAACTACGATGTACTAAAGAATTCGGCCGCTCGGAGCGAGGTGTTTCTTATATTCTCGCGCTCCTTTTCTTTATGGCGATTGCCTTCGTTCTTGGGTTGGCCATTGATGGCGCCCAGATTTATCGAGCGCAGCTGCGTCTGCAAAGGGCGGTCGATGCGGGTGCCATTGGCGGGAGCGAATTTATTGGCAACAATGCCGGAGGAAATGCTGATGCGCCGCTCCGTTTCGCTGAAGAATTTACCCTTGATAATCTTAGCCGAATGGGAATGGGCCGCTACTTTCAGCCACGCGATATAAGGGCGGAGTGGGACGATCCTGTTCCTGGGTTGCGGCGGGCAATTCGAATTACCGGTACCCTGCATATGCCAACGCTTCTGATTCACCTCATACATGGACTTCCACGCATGAATGAAGTTACCGCGACGGCGCGGGCAGCCACGATACGGAGAGTCATAGTACTCGTTTTAGATCTGAGCTCGTCAATGACCTATCTCGATAGCGGTAATCCACGGCGTCCAAGGATGATTGGCCTTGTAAACGCGCTTCGTGATTTTATCCCGAACTTTAGAGTCGGCTTTGATGTGCTTGGGATGGTGGCCTTCCATGCGAAGGGTCTTGTTCCAACCTACACTTTATCTAATGGCACTGTTATTAACTCTCAGGCAACTAAGAATTTTAAACACTTTCATGATAATGGAGGAACCGTTGGTCACAGCATAATCGATCGATTTGGGACCGTTGGGGGTGGCGGGACAACCTACAATTGCACCTCGTGTGCCGATGGTACGAATACTGATGGTGGGTTGCGTACGGCTCGGCGAATGCTTGCCGCAATTGCAAATGGTGATTCCGGGGATAGTGATTTCCCGGCGATGGCGCGAATATTAGATGCGCAGGAGTTTAGTGATGCAAATAAGGCGATCGTTCTTATCACCGATGGTGATCCGACCCGCTCTTGCACCGATGCCTTTAATACGATGACTTGTAACAACTTTGATAATGTTGGTTGGGCGTCACTTGCGAGGCATTTTGATAGGGCACTTATTCAGGCCGATCAGGCACGTCGAGAGAATCCAGATTTACAGGTTTTTTCAATTGGCTTAGGGAACTCCCCGAGGCTTCGTGACGTTGCCGGGTTGTTAAGGCCTTCATTCCTCAATGATCCCTATGACGGCTACAATCCTACCGATGTCGAGGGGCGGATAAATCGTCCTAATGATGCCCTTGATCCTGTTACTCGCCTTCCTCTTGTAGATGGGTCCGGTAATCCCGTGTTTTTTTCATATATCAAGGAAAGCTTCCTTCGCCGGGTGGCAAACGTACAGCTTCCGAACCGACTACCAAATGACATCTTTACATTTGAAGATAATTATTTAGCGGATTATATTCCCAATACCCGACCCAGTGTCTATTTCGGCCAAAGAGTAAGCTGCCCTAGGATTTACCCGGATAGTATTTATAATTATGTTCGGACGGGACCCGACCCTGTTCCCGCTGCGCAGGAGCGGGCTGGATGTGAGCAACTACTCCTGCCCACCGCGCCCCAGCGGGGCGAATACTATGAAGCTGTAGACGGTGCCAATCTTGCAACGGCAATGGATAAGATCGGAGATAGTCTCAAGACCCGTCTTATTCAGTAAAGAGACGGGTGTGCCTTTAAAAGAAGCAATTCGTGGGTGCCAGCGCAGCACAAGCTTAGAAAGAGAATGGATTTTGATTGAAGAAAAGGCTAGGAGGAGACATGCACATTCACTCCCTGATTCGCCCAATCCCCGATTTTCCCCCAAGCCCGGCATTCTCTTTCGGGACATCACGCGCCGCTGTTAGCCTTGGCAGTCGGTTTTCGCGGGGCACTTGCTGAGCTGCTACGGCCCTTTCGGCAGGAGAACGTGAGCCATGTTGTTGGTATTGAATCGCGCAGCCTTATTTTCCAAGCGGCGGTGAAAAGCGGCGCATTCCCTTGATTCTCCGCACAAATGCCGATTCCATCGCGCTCTTAATACCTTGCGTTAAAAATAATCCTGAGGAAAACACCGGGAGTAGGCTGAACGGTTACCTTTGCCTCCGGACGGTCATGAATTGCATTTGATCTTAAAAGGTTACGGTACTGCATGACGTTTCGGGCGACCGAACGGTTATTTGATCTTCGTGTCGTCGCCGAGAGAACTATAGAGTGTGTCATGGAATACATGAAAGGGTATATGTACAGATGATAACATTAATGATAGACTTGTTATCATGATACGCACTCAAATTAGCTTAACCAAAGAGGAGTATAAACAAGCTCGCAAAGAGGCTAAAGATCTCGGAATATCCCTAGCTGAATTATTAAGACGCTCATTACGTCCAATGCTCCCTTTTGATCGTTCAAAGCCATGGATGCGTTTTGTCGGTTTCTTAGAAAGCGGAGATTCAAAATCAAGTCAACGGATTGATGAGATCGTGTATGGCTTCAAAGATTAAGGTATACGTCGATACGTCGGCGCTCATTTCTTTTCTTGACCGCTCTGATTCCTTCCATCCCTTATTTAGACAGCTCTTTTCTGATCCTCCAAATTTGATAACTAGCTCCTTAGTTATCGCAGAAGGGCACGCATGGTTTCTTCGCAGATTTGACAGTTTGCGTGCGCTGCAGTTTATGAGTTTCGTATCCGAACTTTCCGTGCTCACAGTACTTGCCGTCGGCGGTGCAGAGATCGAGGAGGCGCGGTTACTTTTGCAGAAATTTTCGGATCAAGCGCTGACTTTGGCTGACGCGGCTGGTCTTTCACTAATGAAGAAGCACAAGATTCGCCGCTGTTGGTCGACTGATAGGCACCTCTCGTTAACTGGTGTGCCCTTGGTAATTACTCGAGTCTGAATCGCTTAATGAGGAAGTAAGCTCACTTTGTAACCGAATATTTTTAGCTTGAGTATTTAATATGAGCTTTCGCACCCTAATTTGCCCAATCCCCGATTTCCCCAAGCCCGGCATTCTCTTTCAGGACATCACGCCGCTGTTGGTCTCGGCAGCTGGCTTTCGCGAGGCACTTGCCGAGCTGTTACGGCCCTTTCGGCAGGAGAACGTGAGCCATGTTGTCGGTATTGAGTCGCGCGGTTTTATTTTCGGAGCGGTGGCGGCGGCGAGAGAGCTATTCCTTCAAATTCGGCACAAATGCTGATTCCATCGCACTCATGCTATCTTCGCAGTGTCTTTTGACTGCAGCATGGTCCATAAGGCTTGTTGACACTACTCGGAATTTCAGATTAAAATTCCGAGTATGATCGCCAGGCTTATTAACTTATCAAAAACACATAGTTTTTTTCTGTTCGGTGCTCGTGGAACCGGGAAAACAAGCCTCTTGAGATCTCAGTTCGGTGATCACTCTCTTTATCTGGACCTCCTTAATCTAGATCTTGAGGCGCTCTACCAATTAGATCCGGAGAGCCTGTATAGACAGCTCTCGGCTCTGTCAAAAGATACAAAAGTAGTCATTCTCGACGAGATCCAGAAGATACCTAAGTTGCTCGATGTCGTTCACCGCAAGATTGAAGAGTCATCGCTCCGCTTTATTCTAACCGGTTCGAGCGCGAGAAAGCTGAAGCGCGGCGCCGCCAATTTGCTTGCTGGGCGAGCATTCGTCTTTCATCTTTTCCCACTGCTTGCGAAAGAATTGGACACCAGCTTTGAGCTGAGACGGGCTCTAAATTTTGGCACGCTGCCAGCCGTTTGGAATTTTAGCGACGATTTAGATCGAAGAAGATTTCTTAAGGCCTATAGCAACACCTACCTTAAGGAAGAGGTCTGGGGCGAGCAATTAATTAGGGAGATCGAACCGTTTCGCCGATTCCTTCAGGTAGCAGCTCAGCAGCATGGCCAAGTCGTAAATTACAGCAAGATTGCAAGGGATGTTGGAGTTGATGATAGTACGGTAAAGAGCTATTTCTCGATTTTAGAGGACACGCTCGTCGGCTTTTATCTCCCCGCCTACTCTGGCTCGGAAAGAAAACAGCTTCGATCGGTTCCGAAATTTTATCTTTTTGATAACGGTGTGATGCGCGCAATTGCAGGGCAGATCGACTATGAGGTTGCGCCGGGTAGCTCCGAGTACGGAGTGCTCTTTGAACAGTTGGTCATTGCGGAACTCATGCGCCGCGCGGCCTATATGGAGAAGGAGTTAAAGTTTTCATATCTTGCCACAGAAGGGGGCTCGGAAATTGATCTGGTGATAGGTAAGGGGAAAAAGACGATTGCGCTTGTTGAAATAAAGTCGGCGAATCGTATAAGCGTGGGAGAAGACTTAAAGCACTTGCGCGGATTTAGCGAGGATTTTCCGAGGGCCGGTCGATTCTGTTTGTATAATGGAGAGCTTCCGATGGAGCACAGTGGGATTAGAATCCTTCCTTGGCTTGAAGGCATAGAGGAGATACTCAGGAGTATTTGAAATCGGTCAAGGAGAAAGCAAATGGATTTTCTTGGGCGTACAGGGTAGGCATAGACATGCACTTTCGCACCCTAATCCGCCCAATCCCCGATTTCCCTAAGCCCGGCATTCTCTTTCAGGACATCACGCCGCTGTTAGCCTCGGCCGCCGGCTTTCGCGAGGCGCTTGCTGAGCTGTTACGGCCCTTTCGGCAGGAGAATGTGAGCCATATTGTTGGTATTGAGTCGCGCGGTTTTATTTTCGGAGCGGCGGCGGCAATCGAGCTTGGTGTTGGCTTTGTTCCAATAAGAAAACGGGGCAAGCTTCCTTCGAAAACACTGTCGCAAGGCTACGCTTTGGAATACGGAAAGGATCAGGTTGAGATTCACTCAGATGCGCTCCGATCGGGTGATAGAGTGCTACTCGTCGATGATCTAATCGCAACGGGCGGCACCGCGTTGGCGGCGGTACAGCTGGTGAGGGGCTGCAACGCGCAACTGCTAGGTGCGGCATTCCTGATTGAGCTTGCGGAGCTTGGCGGGCGCGCAAAGCTTGAAGAAGCTGCGCTCCGAGTAGAGACGGTGCTTAAGTATTAGGAAGTCTTCGTCGCGTGAGCGCACAAGCTCCAAGGTAACACCCGAACCCTACAAAAAGCGCGCTTGAGAGGCCCCACGAAACTCCCATAAAAACCGCGACTATTGAAAAGCACACCGAAAAAACACCATTCACACCCCAAACCCAGGGAATCTGCCGCGATGGCAATGTCGCCGCACCTGCGGGAAACATCATCCCCAAAAATGCACCCAGCGGCATAAGAGTACACACCGCGGCAATTGTTCGAATCAAAATCGAGGTAGCCTGGCACGAGTGCAACACAAAAAGGGTCGCGATAAGACTAGTCGCAATCCCAACCGTGCTGACTAAAAAGAGGGAGCGCCGCGAGCCACTTAGTACGCCGAGTAGATTTTGCGTCACTAAACTTCCAATTCCAGCACCGATAAGTATCGCCGGAAGTGAGATAGCAAGACCCAGCGAAGGATGACCAAGGAAGAGACTAAATTTCTGTAATAGAGAAATTTCGATAAGCATAAACCCCGCGCCGATAAGCGCGAAGAAGCCTGATACCTCTAATCGCGGAAACGAACTGTCGCGGCTTACCACAAGAGGAAAGATTATGAAGAGCATGCTGAGCACAAACGTAACCACTAAGAGTGTAATAAGTACCGGGAAGGGGCTGCCGCGCTTGCTCCAAAACTGCCGTTCGAAGATTTGTGAATTATCGAGAAGGTGAAAGAAGAAGGGTCTATCGTCAGTCGGAGCAGTGAGGACAGAATCTTTTTTCGAAAAGGTTGCCGGATTCTGCAGCCTACGTGCAGCAGCTTCAAATTTAGCGTCCGCGCCATTCGGAGTAAGGAGCGCGACAAATTCTAAATCATCAGTCACCTTAGTAATTACATCAAGGTCCTGAACAGAGTAAGGCTTTTTGCTTACCATAATGGTGGCGACTTGAGGAGATTGTGAGTCGTCTTGTTGATTCGATCGGAAGAGTAAAATATGAGCGCGTGGGTCCTCCACGCCGTTTCGCGTGAGAGCCGACCAGGCCAGGCTAACCAGTCGTAGCGATTCACTTTGATTATTTGAGTCATACCAACGCGAAAATGAAAGTACTCCCCGAGGCGTCAGGCGTTCAAGGAAGGTACTCCATGCCTCGACGGTGTAGAGCCCGCTTTCGGTGAGCGCAAACGCACCGGCCGATGTTGCCGCGTACGTATCGACGAGCGAGCCCTGTATAATATCAAAACGCTCAGTATGTGATGCCAGATAGCTGCGTGCCTCATCGTTCACTAAGCTCACCTCAGGACGGGAGAATAAATTACCGAGGAACGAAGCAAGCGGACTGCTTACAAGCTGCACAATGGCGTCATTTACCTCGATGCCTTGCACATGCTGCTGGTTAAACACGAGCGCGGAGAGCACGTCACGTCCACCTCCTACGCCGATAACGGCGACCTGTGCATGCGGTCGAAGATAGTGTGCCAGATTGACAATGTCATACTTAAGGAACGAAAAAGGCGCCAGGTTGCCATCAAAGCTGTGGAGCGTAGTCCCCGCAGTTGAATCGATATCGAGATAGAGTTGGCGAAGCATTTCGGGCTGCGGCATTCTCCGACTAAACCCCCATCCGAACGGCGCAGTCTTTTTCTGCATTGATCCACGTACGACTATTCTCGAGTAGGAGTTCCAGCGGTCATACAAAATTTTGTTTTTTTTCAGTGCCTTGCCGCGCGCCGTTGCAACCGAGAGGAGCTTGCTCTCTTCCTGCACAAATACGAGTAGCAGCAACGCCACAAAAGTGACAATCGCGAACCGCGAGCTCTTCCCCTGTGGTAATAACGTAGTGAAGCTTACTGCCGCGGTCACGGCAAAAAGGCCGATGACAAATGGCAGTGTCAATCCGCCCACAACTTTAAAGAGGAAAAAGAGCGCAACGCCGCCGAACCCCGCTCCAAGCAGATCGTAGCCGTAAAGCTTTGCGAAGCTCCCATGACAGTTTTCAAAAATCGTGCAGAGCACCATTCCAACGAGTACAAACGGAATTGAAACAGCGACAAAATTGATGGCTAACGCGATTGGTTGGCTTTCAAGTGTGGTTGGATTGAGGGGAAGTGCCAAATGAATGCCGATAGCCGTGGGAATGCTTAACCCGAGGAAAAGGGAAAGTTGGCTGAGCCGTGTCGCAAGGAGGTCGATTGAGAAAAACTTTGGAAAACGTCGAACAGCCAGCGCGCCAATGGTAAGGCCGAACATTGAGGTAGATACGGCCATGCAGGCAAAGTGATGCCAGATCGTAACACTAAATATGCGAGTCAGCAGAAGCTCGTAAGCCAAGCAGCACATGCCCACAAGGACGACCCCAACTTTTAAAGCAAGTGGAGCGCTCGCGCGCCCTTCGGGAATGTGTTGCAGAGGGGCAGGCATAGATTAGTACACTGTGAACGAAGTTCTCCGACCCTTCTCGTCTCTGTGCTCTCCGTGTCTCTGTGGTTTTTTAAGTAAAATAAACCACAGAGACTCAGAGCGGACCGAGTGAGGACCGAGACTAAGGATAAGTTATTTCGGTTACAGTGTACTAGTCTGGACTGGCCCTAATCCATTTGACCAAGGCCAGACCCTGGGTGAGGAGGCTTACCCACCCCCTAAGGTATTAGGTATTAAATAACAGCCTAAGCAGTTGATGGACGGCGAGTCCATATTTTGCTAGGGTAATCAACGAATTCAAGCAGTTACTAATTATGCTCCATGCTCAGAAAATAGATACCAGCGATTCCGCCAGCGAACTCGACAAAGATGCGCTGATCGCAAGCCTTAAGTCGCAAAACGCAAGTTTACATAAAGAGAACGAACGGCTTGAGTCGGATCTACATCAGATCTTTCAGTCGCGCTCGTGGCGGCTCACCGAAGGCTGTCGAAAGATAGCTAGGTATGTGCGGATGGTCTTTCCTCTCTGGTCTTTTAAGAAAGCGAGCTGCACCCTCGAGCCTATTAATAGTGTGACATACGACGGCGCGGTGCTTTCGATAGTCGGACCTACCGCTAGGGCCAAACTTGCTCCCATTTCCGGGTCAATCCCTACCGGCTGGGTGCGATTTAGCGCTGAGCTCGATCAGCCGCTTGTCGCTTCGATCTATTATCGAACCGGGCCCGCTTTCAGCGATCGGCTTCGCGTGCATCTTCCGCTTATCGATTGTCCCAGGGCTTCACATCTTTTTTTTCTTCCTGCCGATACGAAGGAGCTTCGCTTCGATCCTTTTCATCCCGACGGGTCGTTTCGTTTCTCAAAGATCATGCTATCACGGCTCGGATCGCTTCAAGTTGTAGGCGCGCTTTTTAAGAAATACGCCGGCTCGGCTCTGCGCGACCCGCGGCAGTTTATTGCGAAATTTAAAAAGCTTATCGCGATACTGCGTGAGGGTGGTTTCGTCGCGCTCCGAGTGCGGCTCTTCGCCGATAACATTACGAATAACTACCAAGACTGGGTACAGCGCTACGATACTCTTGATGACAACGATCGAAAGAAAATTCAGGCGCGAATTGATGCGATGCCTAATAAACCGCTCATTTCGGTCATCGTCCCCACTTACAATACCCCGCGCAAGTTTCTAATTGCTTGTATCGAATCGGTCAGGACGCAGCTCTATCCGCACTGGGAGCTCTGTATTGCCGATGATGCATCTAAGAACGAGGAGTTACGTCCGCTTCTTGAAGAGTATGCCCAGAAAGATTCACGGATAAAGCTGCACTTTCGTAAGGAGAATGGCCACATCTCCAAGACAAGCAACGAGGCACTTGCGCTCGCACGCGGAGAGTTTGTGGCGCTTCTTGATCATGACGATGAGCTGACCGAGCATGCGCTTTACCTTGTCGCCGAGGAGATTAACGCACACCTTGACGCAGATCTGATCTACAGTGATGAAGACAAAATTACTGGATTTGGGATGCGCTTTAATCCGCATTTTAAATCAGATTGGAATCCTGACCTTTTCTTGTCGCAGAATTTCGTGTGTCACCTCTCAGTCTATCGAACCGAGCTTGTGCGAAAAGTCGGAGGTTTTCGCGCCGGTTTTGAAGGTGCCCAGGATTGGGATCTGGCCTGGCGCGTCGCGGAAGCGACCGAGGAAAGCCGAATTCGACACATTCCGCATGTGCTGTATCACTGGCGTGTTATCGAGGGATCCACCGCAGCTTCGACATCATACAAACCCTATGTGCTTGAGGCGCAGGTAAAGACAGTTTCAGAGCATCTCGAACGAATAAAGGTGCCATGCACAAAAGTTGAGATACTGCATAGTATCTCGCACGTGCGCCCGATTTTTCCTCTTCCCGCTGAGAATCCACGGGTCAGTATCATCATTCCCACCCGTGATCAGTTGAAGCTTCTTTCACGCTGCGTGAGTTCGCTTCGCGAGAAAGCCGGCTACGATAATTTTGAGATTATTATTGTTGATAACGGAAGTTATGAACTCGACACGAGAAGGTATCTCGCCGGTTTCCAGGGCGACGCAACTGTTCGCGTAATTCGGGATGATAGCCCTTTTAATTACTCGCGACTAAATAATCGTGCGGTAGCCCAGGCGAGTGGCTCGGTAATCGGGCTGATGAATAATGATCTTGAGGCATTGAGTGAAGGCTGGCTTGCCGAAATGTTATCGCAGCTGTCGCGTCCTGGCATTGCCGCTGTCGGTGCGCGACTTCTCTATCCCAACGGCTTGCTACAGCACGGTGGTGTAATTCTTGGCGTGGGCGGAGTCGCCGGGCATAGTAACAAGGGTATTGAAGAGGAGAACCCGGGCTATTTCAATCGCGCGATTTTAGCTCAAAACCTCTCCTGCGTGACTGCGGCCTGCATGCTGGTGCAGAAACACGTTTTTCTGGAGGTAGGTGGCCTTGATGAGGATACGCTCGCGGTGGCCTTCAATGATGTTGACCTCTGTCTTAAGATTCGTGCGAAAGGGTATAAGATAGTGTACACGCCGTACGCACGATTCTACCATTATGAGTCTGCAAGCCGCGGTTATGAGATTACCAAGGAGAAATTCCGTAGGTTCGAAAATGAGGTGGATACCATGAAGAAACGCTGGGCGCCCGTGCTTTCGGCTGACCCTTACTACAATCCGAATCTTAGCCTTTTGACTGAAGACTTTCAGTTTGCCTTTCCTCCGCGCGCGAAAAAAATCTGGCGTGAATAGGTTACTTAGCTATGAAACTCTCAATTGTAATTCCCTGCTATAATGAAGCGAAAACGATAGAGGAGATTATTGCCGCTGTGCGGGCGTCTCCGATACAAGACAAAGAGATAATCGTCGTCGACGATTATTCAACTGATGGTACACGCGAGGTCTTGAAAGAGAAGATCGCTCCGCTTGTCTCCAAAGTTGTGTACCATGAAGTTAATAAAGGTAAAGGTGCAGCGCTTCGTACAGGCTTCGCGGAGGCCACGGGGGACGTGGTTGTTGTGCAGGATGCCGATCTTGAATATGATCCAAACGAATACGTCACACTTATCGATCCGATTCAGAAAAATCGAGCCGATGTCGTATTCGGCTCGCGTTTCATGGGCGGACAGCCGCACAGAGTAGTGTACTTTTGGCATATGGTAGGGAATCGTTTCTTAACCCTGCTTTCGAATATGTTTACCAATCTAAATCTCACCGACATGGAGACCTGCTACAAAATGTTTCGCCGTGAAGTGCTGAAGACGATCAGCATCGAAGAGCCGCGTTTCGGATTCGAGCCGGAGATTACCGCCAAGGTAGCGCGCGGCGGCTGGCGTATCTATGAAGTTGGCATCTCTTATTATGGACGGACCTATGCTGAAGGAAAGAAAATTGGCTGGCGTGACGGTGTGCGCGCGATTGTGGCGATTGTGAAGTACAATGTGCTGCGGTAGGAAAATGAAGGTAGCTCAGGCAGTTGCGCTCACCTTCTTTCTGCTAGTCATCGGTTGTGCTCTTCCACCAGGCCCCGAGGCGCTTCCTGGAGTCTCGCGCCAGGAGCTCCGTGCGGTTACGTTGAGCCGAGAAGGGCTAAGCTTTCTTGATTCCGGTCGGTTTATGGATGCCGAGCTCAGTATCCGGCATGCCTTGCTGTTATCTCCGGGCACTAAGAGTTTGCGGTTAAGTCTTTCCGTCGCGCTGATCGGCCTCGAGCAATTCGAGGAGGCGCGGGGGATTATCGCGGAGTACTTGGTAAAAGAACCGGATTCCCACGATCTTATTGGAAGGATGGCCGCGCTGAAGTTTGCCGAGGGCGATTACAAGGGGGCTATACTGCAGTTTAAGGAAGCTCTCAAAGTTGCTTTCAATAACAAAGATCAGGCCTACGCGGCAGGTGTGGCCAAGACTATTTCGCAATTGGCGCTTGCCCGAGGTATGTCGGAGGAGGCGATCTGTTACGCCAGATTGGTCCAGACACTTAAGATGGATAATGACTCAACGTTAAAGGTTGCCGAACTGTTGGTAAATGAAGGGTACTTTACCCAGGCGTTAAACGAGCTCCAGGCGCTGCGCGATGGTAAGGAGATGGTTCCACAGGCCTATTATCTATCTGGACTCGCTAGTTTTGGTTTGGCCGACTATGCAAAAGCCCTTGAATATTCGTATATGGCACTTCGCGGCGGCCGCCTTGAATTCGAAGATGAGCGCAATTCCGAGATTTTGCAACTCGCGGCGCTTTCGAAATTAAAGGTTGACGAGAAGCAAATGGATCTTATCAAGAGTCTGACGGCAAAGTACGAGGATCAAGACATGCGTAGTGGATTCGTACTGCAGCAGCAGCCGATGGATTATATCGAAACAGTTAATCAGATTTTTGCAGCGCCGCGAGGATAGCTCGGATGGAGATTCTACCGCAGCTGCTGCTTAACGCGATTATCGCCGGTAGCATCTATGCCCTCGCGAGTAGTGGACTGACGCTTACATACGGATTGCTTCGAATTCTCAATTTTGCTCACGGCCATATCATGATGGTCGGAGCATATCTATTCTACGATCTCTTTATACTGCGCGGAGCGCCGATGAGTGTGGCCGGAGTGGGCACCGCAGTTCTAAGTGTAGCTCTGGCGATTGTGGCGCTAGAGATATTTATTGTGCCGTTTTTGCGCTACCACTATTTTCTGCCGCTGGTGACCTCATTGGCGTTGGGGACGATTCTAGAATCGGTAATTTCCATGGCGTATGGTGTCAACGTAAAATCGCTTACGACGTCGTTTGACATTCGTTCATATGAGCTTGTGGTGCCTTATTGGCCGGGCAATGGCGCGACGGTATATATCACTCCGATTCAGATTGTCATCATTACAAGTGCAGTTGTCTTACTCTCGGGATTGGCATACCTCGTACACGCTACTGGCTTGGGCCGGCAGGTGCGCGCCTTTTCCGAACATGCTTACGCTGCGGAGTCGCTGGGGGTCGCCAAGCGAAAACTTACCGGCCTCGTTTTCGCGGTCGGGGTATTCATGGCCTGCTTTGCCGGCGTGCTCGTAGGATTCGAGACTAATCTGCAGCCTACAATGGGAAATGCCTATACCATCAAAGCTTTTGCGGCGATGATTTTAGGTGGGCTGGGCAACATCTGGGGTACGATTCTTGGTGCCTATATCCTTGGGCTTATTGAGAACCTCAGTATCGGTTTGGATCTCGGGCCCTACAGCCTGCCTGCGGGCTATAAGGATGCCTTTGCCTTCGTGATAATTCTTCTCGTGCTTCTTGTGCGGCCGCAGGGGCTTTTTGGGAGTGCGGGGAGGCAGGCGTAAGCATGAGCTCGTATCTGATCCATCTGGCGATCTTGGTACTGCTGTATACCTTTCTGGCACAGTCGTTTAATGTACCTTTCGGTATCGGGCGGTTATTTAACCTTGCACATATTGCGGCTTACGCGATAGGAGCCTACACCGCGGCGATTCTCTCGACCGAATATGAGTTCCCGTTTTGGGCCTGCGCGGTGCTTGCCACGCTGATTAGCGGACTTTTTGCGATTTCGATTGGAGCGATCTCGCTTCGCCTTGCACATGATTATTTTGCCGTCGGCACTCTCGCTTTTAGCTCAGTGGTCTCGGCGCTTCTGGTAAACTGGAAATCACTCACCCGCGGAGTGCTTGGAATTCCTGGAATCCCCCGGCCGATGCTTTTTGGTTTTGATTTCTCTGAAAACGAAGATTTCTTGCTTCTTATTGGCGTGACAGCATTGATGGTGCAGCTTTTTTTCTACTTTTTGATGAAGAGTTCGTTTGGGCGAAGCCTACGGGCTCAGGCCGAATTCAACTTAGGGGCACAGGCGCTTGGCCGAGACACTCGGCTGCTTCGAAATCTAAGTTTTTGTCTCTCCTCAGCGGTGGCTGGGCTGGCAGGGGCATTCTTCGCATTCTACCTGAACTTTATCGATCCCTCCTCGTTTGGGCTCTCAGAAATGGTATTTGTCGTTACCATCGTGATTGTGGGCTCGCCTGGATCTTTTTGGGGTGTGTTGGCCGCGTGTGCGTTTCTGGTGCTTCTTCCCGAGCCGCTTCGATTTCTCGAGATTGACTCGAGCATTCTCGGCCCGATGCGCCAGCTCTTGCATGCTTTGATACTTTTTGGTGTGGTGTATTGGAAGCGTGCGACCATTTTCCCAGTGCAAAGGGTAATATGATGCTCGAAGTAGACTCTATTTCATTGAAGATTCATCGTACATCGATATTGAACGGAATCTCGCTCAAGGTGGCCGAGGGTGAGACCGTGGGAGTGATTGGCCCAAACGGATCGGGGAAAACTACACTCTTTAACTGTATTAGCGGCTTTGTCTCTCCGCAGCACGGAAAGATACTTTTTCGCGGCGAGGAGATAACCTCCTTGGCGCCGCATCGCCGTGCGCAGAAGGGATTAGGTAGAATATTTCAGAACTCTGGAGTCTTTCGCGAGATGAGCGTGGTTGAAAATGTGATCACTGCGATTGAGGGACGTACCTCATTTTTGCGCACGATTTTTCCTTGGGCTAGCGGACCGAAGCAAACTAAGGCCAAAGCGCTTGAGTATCTTGAGCAGGTAGGACTTCGTTCGAAAGCAGTAGCAAGAGCAGGGAGTCTCTCCGGCGGACAGATGCGTCTTTTAGAAATAATCCGTACATTGGCCTACGGTGCCGAGCTGTTCTTGCTGGATGAACCAACTGCAGGTGTGTCGCCCAAGATGAAGGAAGAGGTAATTGCGCTTGTGCGCAAGCTGCAAGAGATGCGAAAGACCGTGGTAGTAATCGAACACGATATGAATTTTATTCAGAAGTTCTGCAACCGTATCATCGTGCTTGATAGCGGAAAGGTTGCCCTTGATGATTCGCCAGAAAGAGTTCGCTCGAATCCAATGTTACAAGAGATCTATTTTGGAAACGCAGGGAAAGTGGCGGAGAAGTAGTCTAGACGGCGCGCTCCTCGAACACTGCCAACTAAGTTCTCCACCTCTTTCCTGCCTCTGTGTCTCTGTGGTTTTTTTTATAAACCACAGAGAGCACAGAGACAGGGAAGAGAAGAAAGGAAAGCGATTTCGTAAGCAGTGTACTAGTCCCTTTCTTGTGGATAGAGGCTGTTCAAGTAGATAAGGGTATTTGTGCGAGCTTTATTGACCGCGCTGATCGCACGCACTTCGCGCTCGTGAGAAGTATCGAGAAAACTCAAGCGATCAAAGGAATTTGCAGTACGTGAAAGGATATCGCTTGCGGTCATAGCGAGGGTTACTATTCCGGAAGCTTCATCGTTTGGGAGTACTCCCACGCGAGCGCCGGCAATTCGAACCTTCTTGCTTACATCCGCCTCGAGACGCGTATCGCTCAAATTTGTAGCCAATCCGCTCATCGTATGAAGCGCCGCCCAGGAATCTCCTTTCGCGGCAGAGAGATCCTCGACGAAAACATAGCCCGGGATATGCGCAATGTCTGAAATGGGAGCGTACGATTCAAATTTTCGCATTATTTCCAAGAGTCGAGCTGTTTCTCGGTCTCCATTGGCCAGAATTTGCAGCGCATGGCGCTGAAAGAGGAAGGCGCTGCCTTCCTCGAGCTGAGTAAGCAGCGGCTGTGACTTTGAAAGCCCATGCAGCGGATCCTCTGATTCTATATAGGGAATTAGCGCGCGAATCTCCTCGAAAACCGTTGAGTCATCACTCAATGCGGCAAAACGTGCCGGATTTTTTAGCGCAGAGGCAAGCGTCTTCTCTAGTCCTTCTAATTTCTCAAAAAGTTCCCGGAACAGCTTTTCGTCGGCTTGATTACTCTTCGGTGCGTTTCCCGAGCGGTCCTCCGAGATGCGTATCACCGCGTGTCCTAGCTCGTGTGTGCAGTGCAGAGCAATGCGCCAGCGTTCACCTGGGTAGACTGTGATGCTATCAGATGGCCAGTGATGAAACGCTGCGGTCTGCTGGTTGTTACCCGCGTGTTGCATCGCGTCTTCGGATTCTAGCACACGTAGCCGCGGAATCAGCTTCTCGGTGCCCTCGCACATTGCGGCCAGCACTTTTTTTAAGAAACTCCTGATCTCGGCGGGACCGTTCATTGGGGTGAAAAGATCGGGGCGCCTTTTCTTTAGTGCGCGCTGTGCTGCTGCCGCAATCTCCTCCGCCTCGGCCGTGGTAACCGTGGAAATAAGAGATAGTTCCTGCTCAACCGCCTCACGAAAGGCTCGAATACGATCGAGCGAGTTGGTGGCAGATCGAACCTTTGCAAAAAGACGTAGCTCTTGAATGCGAGGATCTCGTAAAAGTACCGTATCAAGGTTAGTAAGGACTTCTGCGGAGACGCTCTTTTTCGAGACCAATTGCTCAAGAATTGGCAGATTCTGATCGAGCGAAATCAAAGCCCGGCGCGCAGCTGGATCCTTGCGAATCGGATTTAAATAGGGCGAAATGTCGGAAGGTGGCATCGGCAGCGGCAACTTCGCCTTCAAAGTAAGCCTCGGTGCATAAGACGGACCATATTTAGAATAATACCCTGCGCGGTCAGTGCTATGGGAAAGTAAATCGCACAGACTCTCAAGACGGGCACGCGTAGCGAAAAGTTGATCTGCAAGCAATTCGATCTCATTTGTTGAAAATTTTCGATTCCCGGCCTCGATACGTGCAAAAATCCCCTTGAGTGCGCGGTCTCTCTCTAGCGCACGAAGTAAATTCCCACTGTCGTGAGGAAGGCTATCAGCGCGCGAGCTGATAGAGGCCAAATTTGGCGCATGACGTTTGGGCATGTGGATCTTCTGTAAGTCGATAGATTCGCGTCCACAGCCGGCAAGC
>CAZEAC010000069.1:0-24293 GCA_964510065.1 uncultured Bdellovibrionales bacterium
CATTTTAACGCGACTTGGCGCTCTCGCGACGGACAAAAGTTCAGAACACGCTCTAGGAAAAAATAGCATTTCAGCAGATCGGGAAAATTGTTCCTTATCAATGTTGTCGCTATCTTGCCTTTTTTCCTGAGCTTTGCCGAGGGCATGTTCTTTGCATTTCCTCGCGATGACTGGCGGTGACTGCGTCTTCAATGAGGGAGGAATGGCTGGATGGATACAAAACTAAAACAGGTTGGAATGGATGCGCATGGCGCGCTCACATATCTCAAAGGAAATATGGATCTTGGCGTGACGAAAGCCCAGAAGTCCAACCTACAACAACAAGACGACGACGCAGT
This sequence comes from uncultured Bdellovibrionales bacterium, assembly GCA_964510065.1. Classification (GTDB taxonomy): domain Bacteria; phylum Bdellovibrionota_C; class UBA2361; order UBA2361; family CAIXSY01; genus CAZEAC01. The sequence continues at coordinate 339 of CAZEAC010000069.1, forward strand.
AATCGTCGAACTAAAAAAGCAGCTAGCGAACGATAGCAAAATCGCCTCAATCCAGGTTCGCCACGCTCGAGAAGGAATAAGAGTTATCGATACTGCAGATAAGGCGCTATCTCAGGTTGCGACATACCTGGAAAGGATGAGTGAGCTGGCCTGGCAAGTTATGCAGGGAGTCTATAGCACTACGCAGCGTTCAGCACTTCAGAATGGGTTCAGCGCGTTAGGAAGTGAGGTCAACCATTTGAGCGATGCAACGGTCTATAGAGGAAAGCAGCTTTTAGACGGTGACGATATCTCCATTGAACTTCAGAAAAGGCATCGAACGAGAACGATTGATCTGTTTGTCGGTATCGACTCAGACCTTGTGCACCTTGGACTTAGTACTAGTGATGCGGCGCCAATGACCTATTCAATTACCGGAGCAACAATTGCCGATGGCCAATCTGCCGCCGGCTGGGCTGCAGATGCTGTTGATCTTGCCTATGTCAAGGTTCGCGAACTGCGCGGGGAGCTCGCCGCGGCTCGAGATCGATTACAAGAGTCCCTGAAAGGCGACCACTTTCGGCATCGTTACAGCATGAGAGGCCCGTGGGAAGATAACGTTGAATAAAAAGTTTCTGGATTGCGATCCATCAGAATCCTCTAATTTTGGGAAGATTTTCTGATTGATAGCAATCTTCATTCTGAAGGACTCGCGGGTTTCTGCAGCAGAAGCCCACCAGAAGCTCAGGCTTTGGCGGAGGCTTGGCGAGAGCCTTGTATTTTTTCGCGAATCAAGAGCTGCAGCTTTCTCGGATCGAGAGGCTTCTTCAAGATCTCAATCGCTCCCGCTTCAAGAAGCGGACGCGTATATTCTTCGGTTGCACCGCTAAAGCCAATGACTGTGAGATTAGGGTGGATGCGCTTCATCCTTCTCACTGCTGCTGCAGAGTCCATTCCGGGCATTACCGCGTCTACCAAGGCAAGCCGAAGCGACTCGCGGTGCGCTTTAACCAGCGCCAACGCTGATTCAGAGTCACTTGCCGTTGCACAGCAGTAACCGGATTCCCGCAAAATGGCGCTGACCGTTTCGAGTACCATCGCGTCGTCATCAATTATTAAGATTTCAGCTGGCTCAAGCGCGGATTGTTCCGAAGTGATAGGGGTGGTCGGCTCGGCCACGGGAAGAAATATCGATATGCTGGTGCCGCGATCGGACTCGCTCTCCGCAACAACTGCGCCGCCATATCCGCGTATCGTAGAAAAGACCTTCGTTAACCCAAGGCCACTTCCCTTTAATCCGACTCCGGTTGCGGCGTCGCGCTCTTTTTTCGTGAAAAACGGCTCAAAGCAGCGCCGTCTTGTCTCCGCGTCCATTCCCGAGCCGGAATCAGTAATCTTTAGTTTAGAATAGACTCCTGCTCTGAGATCGGCCACCTGCAGCTCTTGCAACGTGACCTGATAGGTTCGAATCGAAAGCTCGCCTTGCGTCCCAAGCGCGTCCTTTGCATTACGTAGAATTGCCTCGATTGCTTCCACGAGATCTTCCTGACGCGCCATTACTGGAGCAGGGTTTCCCAGGCCTACCATCACCTTGATACCTGAAGCAAGAAGCTCATCAATTCGATTCAATGCGGCGACGGTCGAGAGATTGAGATCGGTTGGCGTAAGCACATGCTTCGCAGAATTGTCCGATAGCGACATCTGCTTTGAGAGCTCGGTTGCGCGCGATACTGCATCAAGAATCGATTGACTGGCACTCTCGATCATTTCGACGCGATCGGGGTGCGCATGAATGGCAGCGGCGTACCCCATTACCGACTGCAAGACATTATTGAAATTATGCGCGACTCCCGCGGCAAGGAGGCGAAGCCCTTCAACCTTTCTGAGTTCGGCGATCTGCTGCTCTTTAGTGGCGAGCTCTGAAATGTCGGAGATCACGCCAAGAATTCCATGCGCAATGCCGCGCTCGCTAATCGGGGTAAGCTGAAGGTTGAAAATCTGTTCAGCCATTGAAATACGCGTGTGAAATTCGGCGCTCTTCGCGCCGAGAAGGTTCAGTAATATTCGCTCGTAATGGGTGCGTTGTTCATGATCGGAAAAGCAGGGCAGGAATGCCTTGCCGATTCGAAACGCCTTCGTGTTAAAATCGGGGTCGCCGAAATTAAAAGGTACGGTGCCTTCGGGGCGGTTTATTCGCAGAAGCCGAAGGTCTTTATCGAGCGTAAAGACGATAGTGGGAAGCGCGGCCAAAATAGGCGCGACAGAGTCGGGGCCGGCAAGCCGAGCATCGGGGCCGGTAAATTCAGGTGATAGATCGATAATGATTCCCTCAAATAGTGACAGCTCCATTTGTTGGGTAAGCGCTGCACGGCAGTGTAGCCATCGTACTTCGTTGTTATCGGGACGGATCCAACGGTAGGTCGCGCGATAGCTTGCCTCTCCGCGTAATGCTTTTTCGAGATCGCTAAGCAAAATAAACCGATCGTCTGGATGTACATGGCGAAGAAACAGATTGCCGTCAAAAGCAATCGAGCGATCAGAGACGCCGAGCAGCTCCGCGGCGTTATTACTCCAGGAGATGAGAGCCTTTTGATCGAGGGAGTAGGAGAAAAGGAATAGATGGCCGTTCTCGGTGAGGGAGCTAATGATCGTGGCTCCGCTAAAGGAGCCTTCAGACAGATCACTAATCGGAGAGGGCGTTGCCATCTCTCACTCCAAAGGTACTGAATTTGATTCGCTAGTAACTAGATGCTCACGGATCCCGGGAATTAGGCGCGCCTCACCCATGCGTTTGCGCGTAATTGCTCCCATTCCACTCCCGAATATACACAAAAAACGTTTGTTTTGAAGAAATATTTGCCGAAGCAGTGCGCTTTTGCGAATATAGGGCGCTTTAAAGTGGCATTATAATGAATCAAGGCAATCGCCCCCTATTAAAAATTGCGATTTTAGGAACAAGAGGGATTCCTGCGCGCTATGGTGGTTTTGAAACCTTTGCCGAAGAGCTTTCGACAAGGCTTGTTGAGCGTGGTCACCAGGTTACCGTGTATGGCCGGAGAAAATTTGGAGAAAGTGCCGATCAGAGCACTTTCCGCGGAGTGCAGAGAGTTCTCGTGCCGACGGTCGCGCACAAATATTTGGAAACCCCGCTCCATGGATTGATGAGCTTCATTGATCTCTTCCGACGCAAGCTCGACGTGGTTATTCTATGTAACGCCGCGAATAGCCCATTTGCGTTTGTGGTTAAAATTCGCGGCCTCCCGCTTCTGATTAATGTTGATGGTATAGAAAGGCAGCGTGGCAAATGGAATTTTTTGGGAAAGCTCTGGTACCGAGTCGGAGAGATTGCTTCGGTGCTTTTCGCCACTCGAGTCATCGCAGACGCGGAGGTCATTGCTGATTATTATCGAGAGCAGTATCGAATCACGCCGGAGGTGATTACCTATGGCGGTAAAGCGGTGCGCCGCGAAGAGGGCGAGCTGCTCCGACGTTTCGGTCTACGTGCGCGAAGCTATATTTTGTATGTGAGCCGGCTTGAGCCGGAAAATAACGCGCTCGGAGTAATTCAGGCGTACATGCAGCTTCGCACCGAATTGCCGTTGGTAATTGTCGGTGATGCTCCTTATGCCGAGGAGTATAAAAAACTGCTTCGCGCAGCCGCCGGTCCTAAGGTCATATTCACGGGATTCCAGTTTGGTGAAGCCTACCAGGAGTTCCAGAGCAACTGTTACCTTTATATTCAGGCGACTGAGGTTGGAGGCACTCATCCCGCCCTGGTCGAGGCGATGGCCTATGGAAACTGTGTCGTTGCCAATCAAACCCCCGAAAATGTCGAGGTGCTTGGAGATGCCGGGTATTTCTACCCGAAGAATAACTTCGAAAAGCTTACTGAGGTATTGGCCAAGCTTTTGCAGGACCAATCGCTTGTTGAAAACGCAAGGACTCGCGCCAAACTCCGCGCCGAGCAGCAGTACTCCTGGGATCGAATCACTACGCAGTATGAAGAGCTCTGCGCTACTTTGGCTTCACGCGCGCACTCTGCTACGCCACTTGCAACCGATTGACTACAATAAGATTAGGCGCATTCCAAAGCGTGCGCATCGTCTCGACATCTGCAAGCATCAATGATTCCACGTTTGAACCGGCCTTGGATAAATACAAATTGTCGGCAAGTTTTATTGCCACATGGCGCAGTTCGGCTTCCTCATCTGCTGGGAAAAGAAGAATAACACTCCCGGGTAAGACCTGCTGCTCATTGTTGTATCGCGCCCAGCGCCACTGCTCGGATTGCAGTGCCTCCATAAATTTCCCTTCAATTGCAAGCATGCGTTCTACAAACGAAATGCAGCTAAATGGTTCCGCAGGCGCCGCTTCTTGTAGGTAGGTAATAAGTGTGCCTCCAATGTCGGCGGGAATTTTTGTTGCAAGGTCAGATTTTTCTGAAACGAGCTCGATATGGTTTGATTCGCTTAGTGGGATCGAGGCAGGTGGAAGTTCCTGAAGGTGGTACCCTTGCAAAATCCTATCATTAATTGAAAGAAGGTTAACTTCGTTCCTTGCTGTGGTAACCTCGCTGCGTTTTCTTCGAGTCGACTCAAAATTAGTGTCGATTTCGGCAGCACTACTGAAAATAGTGAAGAGTATTCCGAGAGGTAGACAGATTCTGTGCATAAAGACCAATCGAGCCAGTAAAGCCCCGCCGCAATCCTATTGAATATCGGCGCGATAGCGCTCGAGCTCAATTAAGTTAAAGACGCGAGGGTATTAGCGCGAATTTACACGATAAATTTTCCCGCGGCTATCGACAATTACGCCACTTGCCGCATTGTTTCTAAGAAATGAAATACCATCGAGCGGCGCCATAAAAAAGGCGGCGGTTGCCAAACCGTCGGCGAATGCTGCGCTCCGGTGGACAGCGGTAACTTGCGAACAGTATCTTCCAGGAGTACCGCTTCTTGGATCGATCAAATGGTGGTAGCGTTCGCCGTGCACGAACCAAAAGTTTCGATAGTCTCCAGAAGTTGCGATTCCACCGCTGCCGCGTAGGACTAGCGTTTGAAGAGTATCGTTTTCGCTTCGCGGATGTTCAACGTCGACGCTCCATTCAGTGTCACCGAGAAATGAAAGATCCCCGCTCGCCGCGACTCTCGCGAAGCGCACACCATTCTCTCTGAGAAAAGCACAGCACCGATCCGCGACATAACCTTTGCCAATGCCTCCGAAGTCAAAACTTTCTTTGCCATGAAGCCGTGCCTGAGTTGAAAGTTCAAAACGCGAGCGTGCGATCATCTCGACATGTTCGCGGATGTCGGCGCGGTGCGGAAATGTGCTTCCTGCTTTTGCCTCACGCCAGAGATTGCATAATTTTTGACAGAGAGGATTGTACGCGCCGTGACTTATCTTTCGCACGTTTTCTGCAAGTGTCGCCAATGACAGAAAATCCTCGGTGCAATTTTCGCGGTGAAGCATGCGTGTCTCAGCAAGTCTTTGCGCGTCGCTGGCAGTGTCCCATGTCGAAATTTTTTTGATGAGCCTCTGCATATACTCGAAAGCCGAGTCGATAAGAATTTCGGCGTTCTGGCGGGAATGGTGAAATACCGCAACGCTTACGTACGTTCCCATGAGAGGGCGCATTCTCTCGAACCAAACTCCGCTATCTTCGGCGACAAGCTTCTGTGCTGGCAGTAGCATGCTGGTAAGGCCGAAACCGCAGGCGCGGGAAAGGAACTGACGCCTCGAAATCATCGCCGCGGAACCCACATCTCTTTGAGAGGTATCGCGAGGAGTACGACGAGCGACACTATAAAAATTATTATTGAAGGGCCGAAGAGTGAGGCCCATTGCGGGCTTGCGTACACTATCAGCCAGGGTAACGCAAAGGTTGAGAGAAAGCTCGCGAAGGAAATAACGTAAAGAAACGTACGAGTTCGCTCCGTGATGTCGCAAAGCGCGAGCAGATGACAGAGCAAAAATAGCAGAATTGAGCCGCCCATGAGGTGCAAGTGAGTGACTTCTGCGAGCTCGCCGAAGGGGCGAGGACCACTGTGTTCGGCAGTAAGCGCCGCTAATGAATCTCCTGACTCGGATGCGACGCCGAGATAGTAGCTGCGCACTGCGCTGGGATACAAACCGGTACGAACCAGCGTCAGCCCGGCAGCGCCAAGAAGGCCTAAAAATAATCCAACTAGCCCAAGGCTTATGAGGACACGGGAGCTCGCACGTGCACGTGAAAGGCGGTATCCTGGAACAGCGGCTTCTCTCACGTCGCGCCTCCGTAAAAATAGCGCCATAGAAATAAGGCACGCTTTACCCCCTTGGCGATGGCGAGGGAAGAGAGTGTAGCCCCGGTACGATTTTTAATCGCCCGTCCGACCGCAAGTGAATCGTTTGCTCCCTTGCCTTTAAACTGCTGAGTAAAGGAGGCCTCGCGCGCTTCCCAACCTCGAACCTCTCGAAAGACCATTACCTCGACCCTGCTTACACTTCCATTCGCGTCGATCCCTACAATGTAGGTAATAGGTAAATGCTTGCCTACTTCGCTATCAATCAGCGCGTATTGAGTTGCGGCACCTTCTTGGCGGCAGGTGAAAAAGTGTGCGGTCTTGAGATCGGCGTTTGCGACATCTGCTTTTTCGAGGGACTCGCGAAGTTCCGGCGTTATCGATCTCGGGTCGTGGGATTGGGTGCACGCGGAACCGAAAACAAGATTGAGCGCCTGCTCTTGGGTGAGATATACCTCAGCGGCGAGAGGGCAGCCGAAAATCAGGGCTGTTGCGATAAGCGCAAGTCGCGCTCCGATGCGGGCTAGGATCTTTTCAGTCATACGCCAATCCGTGCGCCAATACTGTAGCCCATACCCTGAAAGAAGACAAAAGTGATGTATTTCAGAAGGTTACTGGCAGTAAACTATATATCCAGCAGAATGAGCTGCTCTAGCGAATGTATATTTGACATGCCTAGCATGCGAATGTATACACAACGCGCGCATGTGTAAGTAAACTTTATCTTTGAGATATGAAAGAATATAGTTTTTGGAGGAACTTTGTAATGTTTACGGGATCGAAAGGGTGGGCTGCTGTGGTATCGCTCTTTACTGTTGCTTCTAGTCTTGTAAGTAGCGCTGCGGCTGACGAAAGACATTTTACCTACGCCTACGAATCCGATGTGCTTCAGCAAGGAACATGGGAGTTTGAGCAATGGATTACAAATTCGAGCGGCCGAAAAGATGGCGATTTTACTCGCTGGGATATGCGCAGCGAATTCGAATACGGACTTGGCGAGAACCTTTCCACATCACTCTATCTTAACTGGCGCAGCGAACGCACTTCGTTCGAGGGAGAGGAGGATAGTAGCGATACCGATTTTAAGGGCGTGTCGTCGGAATGGATGTATCAGATCCTCAATCCCAACCTGGATTTGGTCGGTCTCGCGCTTTACGCTGAATACACCACCGATGGCTTAGACCATGAGCTTGAGGGGAAAATTATCCTTAGCAAGAATTTCGAAGACTGGGTCCTCGCTTTAAACGGCGTGTATGAGGCTGAGTGGGAGAGGGAAGATCGCCGTACTGAAGAAGAAGCGATGCTTCAATTTGTGGGCGGCGTATCATATCAGCTTACTCCGGAATTTTCCTTTGGGCTGGAAGCACGTAATCAAAGTGCTTTTCCCGGTGGTCTCGACCTGAATGGGCAGGAATTTCAAATTTGGTCAGTTGGGCCTGCGGTACATTACGGAACACCGAAATGGTGGGCGACCTTGACCCTGCTCCCTCAAGTTTGGGGCAACGGCGACGGTTCTCGCGGTGGTCGCCAGCGTGTGCACGAAGAAGATGTGGAGGTGCGTCTTATTGTCGGTGTCTTGCTGTAATGTAATGACGATCGATGTAACGTTACAATTTGAATATCGTTGCGTGCCCCACGAGTATCAATTTGATTGGTGTGCGATTCGTAGTTCGGGCTCAATCCAGTCGACAGAATCTCCAACAATATCACCATCGCCACTCCTCGCAACAAGTGCAAGGTGAGTCCCCTCAACGGGGATTGAAATTTCCTGTGGCGGGCCGTTCGAATTGAGCAGTGCGCTCTCGTAAATAACTTTGCCATCGAGCCAAATCTCCGCCTTGATTACGCCAGGGTTGGAATGTTCAGGGCCCTCGTCGCGCGCAACGTAGAGATGTAGCTGAGCTTCGCCCAATTTCTGAATGTCAAAAACGATAATGCTATCGGCATGAGTTCCGAAACCGCGACTGGTCAAGCGAGTGCCGGGAAAAGAGAATTGATTTTCTGACACGGCCCTATTCAATTCTAAATTGCCCCAGCTTTGCGAGCTGAAGAACACTGGAACCGTGGTAAGATCGATAGTGTTCTTGAGGTCAATGGCGCCGTGCTGCCGCGCGCGGCGTGTGTGCTGGGCCCAGGCGAGCACTCGCTCCCGATAAAAACGCACCCGTTCAGGAGAAAGAGTCGCGACGTCGTCTTTTTCACCGGGATCACTTTTAAGATTGAAAAGGCGCGCGTTGTTAGTCTCCGGTGCAAAAATGAATTTGTATGCACCGTCTCGGAGCGCGTACAGATCGCGATCGTAGCTGGTGCTCATAAAAGTCATGCGCTGGCTTCGTGGTCTAAACAATGAAACCCCGTCGACGAGAGCGGAATCGCTTTTGAGGCGGAGTAGGTCGTGGAGCGTTGGCGCGACATCGACTACACTTGCGATGGTGCTAGCGACCTGTCCCGAGGGAAAAAGTCGCGGGTTGGCTATGAGAAATGGCACGCGAACGTTTTCCTCGTAGAGGTCAATTGAATGCAAATAGTTGTCTTCATGTTGTCCAAATGCTTCGCCGTGATCGCCGAGAAGCACGAAGACTGTGTCATCGTAGAGTCCTGACTCTTTCACCGCGGTTACTAATCGTTGAAGCTGTTGATCTAAATACCGCAGGCTATTGTGATATTTATCGAGTTCACTATTTTCGGGAAACGGCTTGACCCACTCAGGTGGCGGTTCGTAGGGATGGTGCGGCAAAATGGTTTGCAGCACCAAAAAGAATGATTGGCGCTCGCTGCCGATCCATTCAAGAGCGGTGTCAACTAGTGCTTTGTCATCGATGCCCCAGCTATTGTGCCAATAGCGTGAACGGTTTGGTAAAGAGTCAGCATCGGCGCTTGTATCATAAAGACAGCAACGCACCATTGACGAGCTACCGTAGTAGCTGAAGTAATCCGCGCTAAAATATGCGCTGCGATAACCTTCTCGCCTGAAGGGAGAATTGATGCATTGGCAGGTGCTTGGTAGGGTTTTTAGGTCGTTCACCAGATCGGTACGAGGATAAAGGCCAGAATTAAGGGCGTAGATTGCTTTCATCGTCATCGGATAGGGTGAATAAAACGAATCCCAAAAAACTCCGGTGCGAGCAAGGTCATCGATTGTACTAAGGACCCTGCGTCCCTCGCGGAGGCCTGAGACTTCTCCGGTTGATTCGAGAAGGATGACGATTACATTGAATTTTCTATCACCGAGCTCGGGCAGCTCCGGCCAGGGTAAATTTGCCGACTCGAATGCAGTCAAGTCATTAAATAATGTCGCTGAGAGTTCGCCCTCAGAAATTGTGGGGGCGGCGGTGGCTTCTCGCAATAGCCTAGGAAGCGCCGCTATGAGAAGTGCTATGGGATTCTGACGGCATACCGTGTCATTGGAAGATGGCATGACCACGCCAAGGCAAATGCTCAGTGCAAGCGATATAAGTGCGAGGGTAATCCCGCCGCGTAACTTTGATTGCGAACTCGATATCCACCTAAAGAATACTCGATGCAGGGGAATGAGCAGGAAGCTTAACGTTATGAGCAGCGGATCGGCAAACGCGGCGAAAGATGACCAGAGTTGTAGCGGATCGCTCGTTTGATTGAGTAGCTCGAGACGAAGGTAGCTATGCAGCAAGAGCGCGTGCTGCATATTCAGCATGCAGTAAAGTAGCGAGAAGTCGAGTAGCACTGCGCTGAGCCAGCGCAGCCGAAGCGCAGGCACGCTGAGCATTATTCCCACCAGCAGTTCGGCGCGTATAGTGGTGAGCAGCGTCGCGGGAGCAAGAAATTTCGGATTGTAGATTGCAATGAAAGCGATCTTTAAAATAACTAGTGCCAGCATTGAAGCGATACATTGCGCGGCGAATACATGCCAGCGATTCTTTCGTACAGCACTAGTTTTGCCTTCTGCGAGAGTCATTCGATCTCCTCTAAGACAAGATCGTCACACAAAAGTGTCCCTGAAGTGGTCAATCCGTAGTCGCCAAGGCGGCACTGCACCTTTAGCGTGCTTGATTCCGTGTCGCTACTTGCCGTTTTTGCCTCAACCTCAACATACTGCCAAGGTTTGCTGCCGGTAATTTTAGCGCTTCTTGCGCTCACGCCCGCGCCTACAAGTTCAAGATAGCCGAATCTGTCAGCGGGAATCTGATGCGACGAAATCCAGCCCGATAAGCGGTAACGTTGGCCACGTTTCGCGGTGATGTCCTGCGAACAACGTGAATCGGCAAGCCCTTTATGTTCGACCTTTGCGGAAAATCGGCCGCTGTGTGCACCCTGTGTCTGCGCTTTACACGATGCGTCGGCATCGGGAGCGACCCAGCCATCAAAGTTCCAGCCCTCTGGAGTTGAGCTCTGTTGGAGTTCAAAATCGCCATTAAAGAGCAGATTCGTAATGCGTGTTTTGTTAGCTGACTGAAGCATGGTGAGACTGCGTGCTTCTCTGGGGTCAATAGTAGAAGGATCAGGCACAGTCCAGAGTTCATCTTCGTAAAAAGTTCTTGTGTTATTGCCTGACGGAGTAAGTCCTAGCATGAGCCCGAATGTGTCGCGTGGAATGTACTTAATGGTAAAATGGTGGATTCCAGGCGAAACTGTTTTCCCATCGGCACTGCCAGCGCCGTCCAATTCGAGGCGACATTCGCCCGCGCAACTGAGCTTCACGGCGCTGGCCGAGCGCCCCGTGACGATAAAGTTTCCCTCGACCAAAAGTCCCCAATTTTCGGTAATCGGAAGCTCCTCGCCGAGCAAATTTCTAAAGCGGTATCGCGACGCCGGAAAGTAGAGCATCGAAAACTTCCCTTTCTCCACGGGCACGAGGCCTCTGAAATCACTTTGCAGGGTCAGTGAAGTATTCTGCACCAAAGTATAGTGTGCGCCTTGGTCTGCTGAAGGAGTGTAGGCAACTCTTCGCAGTACCTGAATGCCGCGTTCTTCAAAAATAGTCTCAAAGCGAGGGGAATGGCTTAGTGAGGTGAGGATAAGCCGGTCTTCTTTTTGGTGAGAATTCGAATCAATGACGAGAAAATCAATGTTGTCTTCAGGATTTGGCAAGTTTTGGTCTTCTCGAAACCACATATTCCAGAGCGTTCCGCGAAACGGATTTGGAAACATAAAAATGTTGGGGCGATGTGTAAGATGCGGTACGAGTGAATGGGTCGCCGATACCATGGCCTGCGCAGGTACAAGCGAAAAGGCCTGTTGCCGAGTCAGGTACTCTGTTTTCGTTTGTCGGCGAAATGCATTTGCAAGCGTTGGACAAATGCGCGAAAGCGAGAGTGTGGCACTGTGCAAGTTAAATAGTATCGAACAGGATACAACAACCACCGCGATGATCGCGACCGACGAGGATCGGAGTCTCGGACCAAACGTAGAGATTCGCCTGATGAGATTAGCACTGCCTGCTGCACTAGCAAAAAATATTGGTGCAATAGTTCCATAGTTGTAGTGCCAGCCGACAGAAACGATATAGTCGTTCCCGGTGAGGCAATTGATCATAAATGCTGGCAGCGCAAAAATAAGAATTTTTGGGGCGAGGAGCGCCAAAAACGCGGTTGGTCCCAAGAGGTCGAGCGCGTATCTCAAGATGCGCTCGTCACTAAAAGTATTCAGGTAATAGGAGAGATTGAAGATGTTGCGCCTGAAGTCGTTGAACCAGTATGAGTAAATTAATGGCTGATTTGTTGAGGTCACCTCAATTCCTTGCGCATAAGGCATCAGGATGCGGGTGCACATGAGATACCAAAATCCGCCAAGCGCGACCAAGCTTAGTCCAAGCGATCGTTGGTTTTTGGTCAGTGCAAGGATTGCGCCTATGCCAGCGACATGCAGGCCGACATCTTCTTTTGCGAGGACTGTAAATATCGCACAAAGAAAGGCGATTCGACCACGTTTTTTACTTATAAAGTAGAGCATGCAGCTTGCGAAGAACACTGAGATCGACTCGGGGTGGAAGTTCTCAAGATTCATATTCTGAAGCGCTGGATACAGAAGAAGTCCGGTCACCAGCGAAAGCGAGATGAAGTTGCCGCAGCCCTGTTTCCGCGCAAAGAGAAATAGTGGAATCGCCGAAAGTCCCAAAAAAAATGACTGTGCAAAGTAGAGCCAGTGAATTGTCGGGTAAAGTGCATAGAGTGGTACGAAGAAAAGGCAGTAATAAAAGGAGTGATCGCCAAAGATATTCACCCCTTTAATGGTGCTAAATGGAGCTAGCCCTTGGCTCATGCGCCATATGGTTTGGTCCATGAGCCCGACATCGTAAGCGCTGGTGGCGTAGGTAAGGTGCAGATACGAAGAAATTGCCGAAAAGCAGACGATATAGCAGAGAACAAGCAGTCCCAGACAGCCGTAAACTACGTATTCAGAACAGCGAACAGGACGATCCCCCATAGTAAAAAACTTAGATGAATAAAGAGGTTGTGGAAAGCGCAAAACCCGTGACGGTCCCACATTTCCCTACTTTCAAAAAGTAGGGACATGTGGGACCGTCACGGGTTTTGTGTGCTGTACGAGCGCATGCGTAGGTCCATTGAAAATGCTAAGATGTACGGATGCATGCAACTCAGAAAGGCGGCTTAGACTCGGCTGTTTGGGTACCTGATTCAACGCTTACAACGAGTGAGCTTCGCACCTTACGTTATGCGTTAGGTCGTGAGCTCCATGCTGAACTTTCTTCAATTGCGGCTCGGGGTTTTGACGGAATAGCCATTGATGATTGCGCCTCTCCGGGAAAGCTATGTGATGCGTTTGCCGCGAATGATGGGTCATCAAAATATCTACGTGGCGCGCTTTCGACCTTTGGGGCGAATCAATTTAGCGGTGCAGACCTCGCAACGTTTTGCTCGGCACATAAACTTCCCGGGCAGGTGTTGCTTAGACTCGAATCTGCTGGACAGAGTTCGCGCTTTTCCGTTGTCGAATCGGGAAAGTGTCGAGAAGTCGTTCTAGAAAGGCGCGGCTCCGGCGAGCACGCTGCTGAATCGATTGCGTGTTCGGCCCTGGTCTCGTTTGGCCGATGGCTTGCGACTCGTTTCGCCCTTGCTTCGCCGCCGCAGGTCCTTGGACCTGTTGAGGCAACTCTTCGCTCAAGTGACGCCGAGATCGTGCATGACTTTAACCGGGTAATTTGGGAGCAAGTTGCAAACGTTATAAGGCTACCTAAGATTGCCTGCGGCGAAAGCTTTACTTTTGGAAAATTGGCACAGCTTGTGGCGCGAGGTGATCAGGGAATTCTCTCTTCCTTTTACGGTTGGTACCATCCGTCATATAAAGTCGCGGTTGGGGTGCCACGAGAAAATGTAAGTGACGAAAGAATTGCCGAGCCCGATACGGTGGTCTTTGGTGCCAAGGGACTGCTCGCTCAGGATCCAGAGGCCAGGCTCTCACTTGCGACCAGCGGCTGGGCGAATTATTGGAAGGCCGGGCAGGGCGATTATTTCTCGGTAGCTTGTGCAGCCCGTGAACCCAATGGCCTGGCGATTTCAGCGCTTCGCATGACCGTCGATCTCTCAAGGTCGTGGCCACTTGAACGGCCGCGTCGTGAACTGACTCGCGAGCTGGGAGTGAGCGCTTCGCTTCTTCTCCTTTGTGAGACTTTGTCGGTAAAACGCCCTGAGTTACAAAGTGCAGCGCGTCGCTTAGGTGAGCTGCTCGCGTCTTACGGAGCGATTACACGCGCAGATTTCAAGGAAAGTTAGAACGGAGTTTAGAGATGTGGTGGGACGCTCTGACAATTACGCTTATTTTAGTGGCTTTGGAAGCGCGGAATTCATCGAATAGGGCATGATTTGATTTCCTCGGTGTGAGGATGATAAACGTGCCAGGTTATATGGTCGGCAGTCGAAAAATATGATCTCTGTAATTTTTCCAGTCTACAACGAGCAGGATATTCTTGCCGACTCGGTCGAGAAGGTGCATCGCTATCTCCAGGAGCGTGATCTCGACCATGAGATTTTAGTCACCAGCAATGGTTCTACCGACCGCACTGTAGAAATTGGTAGAGAGCTGGCCACCCGTTATCCATGGTTTCGATTCTTCGAGCTTCCGGCCAAGAGCGTTGGTAAAGCATTTGTAAAGAATGTCGAAGAAGCGAAGGGTGATTTTCTTGTCAGCCTTGATATTGATCTCTCTTTTGACCTGAGATTCATCGATTACGCAAATCACCTTTTGCGTTACGGGGAGATGGTTATTGGATCGAAGACTATGGGCAAGCAACGCCGTTCAGCACTTCGGGTGCTAGCAAGCCAGGCATACATCCTTGTTTCCCAGCTCGCCTTTGATCTTACTGTTTCTGACTACTCAATCGGGTGTAAGGCTTTTCAGCGCAAGGCGATTCTCGACGCGTTGCCATATCTTGATAATTGGACTGGGTATATCTTCGAACTTTGCCTCTTTCTTGAAGCTCGAGATAAAAGGATTATCCAAATAGGAGTCGATTGTGACGATAGACGCGCGAGCCATTTCAATCTCGTGCATGAGGGGTTTTACCGATATAACCATCTCTACAAAATGTGGAAGAAACTGCGTAATCCGGATTCATGGATCAACAAGCTAAAAACGTCGAAGCAATTTTAGGCGTGCAGGAATCAAGCCGCCGAGGCTACAAGCGCCGGCTCGTTAAATTTCTAAGAATCGCCGAGCCGTGCATTGATCTGGCGGGCATTTTTGCTATCACCGCATTTTTTATTTATTTGTTGCCGCTTAAGGAGATCTTTAGTGATGCTCCCGCGACGGGTGGTGACATGGGTTCGCACTACTGGCCACTTTTTACGCTTGTGCACTATGCGATTCCTCACGGAGCTTTGCATACATGGAACCCGGGAAATTTGGGAGGCGAGCCGCATCTTGTGCACTATTTCCCATTTCCTTTCCTCGTAATGGCGGCGATGTCTTCAGTCGTGCCGCTTGCGACCGCGTTTAATATCGGTTCCTTGCTGGCGCTTCTTTTTTTACCCATTGCCGTGTACATAGGCGTGCGCCTTTCGGGTCTCCGTTTCCCCGCAGCGATTCTTAGCGCGGTTGTGTCGCTTTCATTTCTTTATAACGAGTCATTTTCGATGTGGGGAGGGAATACCCTTTCGACGTTAGCTGGACAGTTTTCGCACGGCTATGCCTTCTGTTTTATGGTCATGGGCATGGGCGCGCTCGTGCGCGAGCTACGCCTTAAAATCTTCCCTTTTTGGTCGGCGCTGCTCTTTGCGGCTGTAGCGCTTAGTCATGCGTATATACTTCTCGGGCTGCCCTGGATTTATTTGGCAAGCTTTCTCTTCGTTGCAAAAGGCCCAAGCCGCAGTGGCTTTATGATATGCCTTATCTCGGGTGTTTTTGCGATTCTACTCTCGTTGTGGTTCCTTGTGCCGATGGTCGATAACTCGCCGTGGACTACCGCGTATTTCTTCAAATGGATATCAAAGAATCTTTTAGGCGAAGTTTTTCCAACGATTTTCTATCCGGTGCTTGGCCTGTTTGCGATTTCGTTGCCGCTCTTTTTTGTGCTGGCGCCGTATCGCCATAAGCGTGGGCGAGGTCTTCGGCAGCTCGCTTACTGGCTGCTTCCGACAGTGGTGTATTGGGGGTATTATTACTTGTTCCCCGCCTTGGGGCTGGTTGATGTGCGCGCCTTTCCGCAGCTTCAAATGTTTATTTGTCTTCTTGCTGCAGTTTTTCTTAGCTTCTGCCTGCGACCTTTTCGAATCCCCGCGCTTCTTGCCTCCACACTGATCATATTTCTTGGGCTTATGTGGACCGAGCTCCAGGTAAAGAACTTTACTGGCTGGGCTAAGTGGAACTATTCAAGCTGGGCGCCTAAGCCAGCGTATCCAGGGCTCAAAGCGTTGAGTGATAAAATTCGCGGTGATTTCTCGATGCCTCGCGTAATCTATGAGCACAGCATGCTCAATAACAAAGCAGGTACAGAGCGTGTATTCGAGATGTTGCCCTATTTTGCGACGAGAGCAACCTTAGAAAGTGTCTATCTTCAAGCCTCAATTCTTGGTCCAGCAGCGTTTCTCTTACAGGCGGAAATAAGCAAAACACCGAGCTGCCCCTTCGAGCAATATGACTGCGCGCCTTATGACGTCGCCGGTGCGGAGCAGCGTTTAAAGATTATGGGAGTGGGCTCGCTAATCATGATTACTCGAGAGCTCCGCGCCCAAGCGGATGCGGCGCCGTTTCTCGAGGCAAAAGGAGAGTTTGGTCAGTGGAAGCTTTATGATCTCCGTGAACAGCCGGCGCTCGTCGAAGTTTTTGCGTCCGCGCCGACTCTTTCGCGAGATCCGATGTGGATCGATAAGTTCACAAAGAAAGCACCGCCAGGTTCGCCGCCGGAGTCACCGCGAGTGCCAGTCGATCCAAAACAGTGGAAAGATCTTTTTTATTACTGGCTCAAAAACTATGAACCGGGCATGCCGTATGTGGTGCATCCTCTTAACGAAAGAGACGATCTTGCGCTTTCGGCTATGCTTACGACCGAAAGTGGCAAGAAGATATGGTCAGGTGGCGCCGAGTGCGCGCCGCGCTTGAAGGTAGACTTCGATACGCTCACTCTGAACACAACGTGCCCGGGGCGGGCCCATTTGCTTAAATTTGCGTACCACTCATCCTGGAAAGCCGACACCGAAGATCCAATTTACTTGGTGAGTCCGGGCTATATGGCGATTGTGCCTTCGAAGTCCGAAGTGACACTCCATTTTGGGCAGCGTCGGCCATGGCGCATTGCGGCATGGGTGTCGATACTTTCGCTCTTAATTTTCATCAGTCTTGGGGTTCGATATTATAGGCGGGGATTTCTGAAATGAAAAACGTAAAGAAGTGTGTAGTTCTATTATTCGCGCTTGCGTGTGTGGCTGCGATGCCGGTGTTTGCCGGGACGCTGACGATTGAGGGGCTGTCAAAAATTGAATTTAATCTCGAAGGCGATCAGCTCAAGATTACTGGGAGCTATGAGATTTCAAATAAGGGCGATGAGGTAGCGCAGAATGTATTTCCTCTATTTGAAATCGGATCGTGGAAATGGGCCGGTGAGGGAAGGACTATAGACCACGGCAAAGCTGAGGTGTGGCTGATTAATGAATCGTTCGCGGCATCACGCCTTGGCTGTGTAGCGGGGCAACAATGCACGGAGAAATCCAAGGTAAGTCGCGGTTATATCGCGGTGCGGGTGTTGCGGATGTATGAAGATTCGAACGGACATCCATTTAGTGCTCCGGATGTGCTGCGAACTTTTATTGGTGATATTAATGGTGAAGATAGAGCTGCGCTTCGTGCTCCAAAGCTCTCGCAGGCGCTTGACTGCAAGGGTGATGGCCAGAAATTCAAATGTAAGGCGCTTTTGAAGAGTAACGTGACGGCTCCTCTTGAAGTTACAGTGGTACTGCATACTACCCGTGAGGTTGAGGTAAACGCTCCGATCCAGAACGTGACCATCGCAGCAGGGAACAAATCAGAACTTGAATTTGAATTAAGTAATACCAATGGTCTTGCCGGAAGTACCTATCCCGCGCTTGCGATTGCCGAGTGGAGCGAGGGAGACTTGAGAAACTCACTTCTCGCTAGTGAGCTCTTTGCAATCGAAGAACCGCAGCATTCTCCATTTTATTTGGTGGCAGGAGGGGCTGCGTTCGTGTTGGTAATGGGTCTGCTATATTGGTTTGTGCTGAGGCAGAGGGATTAGATCCGCCTTCGCAAGGAATTTACCTGTGCCGAAAGGCGAGTAAAGCCATAGAACATTTCAGTTCTGAATTAAAAAAAATGAATTATCACAGGCAATGATTATTCTAGTGATGTGAAATTGATAGTCGAAGTTGGGCGTTCGTTCAGTCAATCTGATATCATTAATAAAAGCGGACCGTGAAATAATAGCATTGGGTACTCGCCCAGAGGAGAGGCGACGGGACACGGGGTTATCGGTGAATTTCAGGAATGAGACGTACTTGAACGTGTTCTCGAGAAACGACGGCCAAAAGACTTCCACCTTCGTTCTCACGAGCTACGGCGGACAAGCAAGCGGAACGTCGCATATTTCGCCGTGAAGGCTGGAAAACCTAAGTAAATTCTCTCGGGGACCGCGCGCAAAGCACCGAGAAAATCAAAATTGAATCCAGGTATTTGTTTAATTAGGACAGGGAATTAGAATGATTTTCTGCCACCTGAATTACGCCTTGCTTAGGATTTAATCCGATTTGAAATTGAATTGCCTGCGCGCGGTCTCTGCCATGAGAAAAGTCATAGGCTGCCCACAGTTTATGAGCCTAAACCGAAAAGTAGCTAACTCATTGAAACGTATAGCTTTGTCGTTGGTCTTGAGTAACGCTGGTATGCTTAGAACTTGCACTATGCTACTGTAGGGCACCAAAAAGTTTACCAGCAAGTACGCTAGGCGATGAACGACAATGGATGGGATTTCAATAGTTATACCGATTTATAATGAGCAGGAGAGTGTCGAAGAGGGCCATCGCGAGCTTTCTTCGGTAATGGGCGCGCTTTCCGAACGCTACGAGATTTTATATGTCGATGACGGCTCGCGTGATGCGACTCTCGAAAAGCTCACGCAGATTGCGCGAAGTGATCCGCATGTGCGAGTCGTGCAGTTCCGCAGAAACTTCGGCCAAACTGCGGCGATGGCCGCGGGCCTCGAATACTCGCGCTATGATATCGTGGTCACGCTTGACGGCGATCTTCAAAATGATCCACATGAGATTCCGATGATGGTGGCGAAACTTCGCGAAGGTTACGACCTTGTGGCTGGCTGGCGTAAGAATCGTCAGGATAAATGGTTTAGCCGGAAGCTTCCGAGCAAGATTGCGAATTGGGTTATCTCCACTTCAACCAAAGTGCGGCTGCATGATTATGGCTGCACGCTTAAGGTTATGACCGGAGAAATTGCGCACGGAATAAGGCTTTATGGCGAAATGCATCGATTTATTCCAGCGCTTGCTGATGAGCTTGGTGCGCGTATCGCTGAAGTTCCTGTGAACCATCGTGCACGAAAGTTCGGCCAGTCCAAATATGGCATCTCGCGGACTATTCGCGTGATACTCGATCTGCTCACCGTCAAATTTCTTCTCGGCTTTTCGAAGCGGCCGATACATCTTTTCGGCACAGTCGGCTTGCTTTCAACCTTTCTAGGATTTGGCCTCTTCGTGTGGATGACGTATGAACGCATGATCCGCCATGTGCCAATGGGTAATCGGCCACTGCTCAGTCTTGCGGTGATGTTAGTACTGATTGGACTTCAGTTTCTGGTGTTTGGGCTTTTAGCTGAAGTGTTGGCTCGAACATATTATGAATCGCAGCGCAAGAAGATCTACACGGTGCGCCGTATTATCGAGCATCCTTCGAACGCGCATCCCCCGGTCACCGACCTGCAAGAGTTCAGCCGGAAGGCAGCGAATTAGCGTAGGAGCTGAATTTTAGTTCAACTGCATGGCGGGAAAAACACTACGACTGCTGATTGACGCGCGGAAGCTTCTGCACGGTGGTATCGGCGTGTATACCGCGAATCTTATCGCCGGGCTGCTTGAAGTTGCGCCGCAAAAAGAGAGCCTCGATCTCGCGGTAATGGGAAGCTCTGAAGCGGTAGCGCAGTTTTCCTGGGCGTCGCAAGTCGAAGTTATCGAAGATACTACTAAGCCTTATTCGCTTCAGGAATATCTTGCACTTGGGTCAAAGATCTCGAAACTGGGCAGAGTTTTTCATACTCCACACTATGTGCTTCCGCGCTCGTTACATGTTCCTGCCTTTGTCACCGTACATGACCTGATTCATGTCAATGCACCGGAGCGATGGTACTACCCGCTCATCGCCAAGCCATTACTTCGCTCTGCGCTTCGTCGCGCCAGCGGAGTCTTTACTGTCAGTGAAGCAAGTGCTCGAGAAATTCGCGAATTTATGCCCGATCCGCTTCTTTCGCGAAAGCTTTTTGTGGTACCGAATGTTTTGAATTCTGCGCTTCTTCGTCAGGGCAGTATCGATCGCGAGAGACCGTATTTGCTGTCCGTGCTCTCAATGAATAAGCCGCATAAGGGACTTTCGGAGCTTTTGGAAGCGTTCAGGCTTTTGCGAAGCGATTCGCGCTGGAGCACGCTTCGCCTTCTGATCGTTGGCGAAGGGAGCGAAAAGATCGAGCGTGACAGGATCCCGGAGAATGTTGAAATTATCGGTCGAGTATCGACAGCGCAACTTGGTCGGCTCTATTCGGGTGCCTGCGCAGTGGTAGTTTCCTCAAGAGTTGAAGGATTTTCCCTTCCCGTGCTTGAGGCGCAAAGCCTGGGAAGTGCCGTGGTATCGGGACCAATTCCCGCCGTTAAAGAGTTGCTTACTCGCTTTGATGTGCTCTGCGAACAGTTCGGAAGCCGCGCTCTTTGTGATGGTATCAAGGAAATTTTGCAGCGGCGCCTCGTTGAGCAAGAGGATCGAAACGACGTCGAATCAATACGGGCGCGCTTCGACCGAGGAGTAATTGCGCGGCGAATACTTACCTGCTATCGCGAAGTGTTTCGCGACGCAGTGTCACCCTGGAATGCCCGGACAAACGAGGCGCGATTATGAAAGTAGCGTTGGTGCATGATTGGCTGACCGGAATGCGTGGGGGCGAGCGCTGTCTTCATGCGTTTTTACAGATGTATCCGACCGCGGACCTGTACACCATGCTGCATATCCCGGGGACAACTTCGGCGCTGATTGACTCGCGTGTTACCAAGACCTCGTTTCTTCAAAATATCCCGAAGATTTCCAAATATTATCGGCACTGTCTTCCGCTTTATCCCGCTGCAATCCGCCAATTTAATCTGGATCAGTACGATTATGTGATCTCGCTCAGCCATGCTGCAGCAAAAAATGTGACAATTAGGAATCCACGTACGCATCACCTTTGTTACTGCTTTACCCCGATGCGCTATATTTGGGATCAAGCCTACCACTACTTTGGGTCAGCCACGCCACTGCTGTGGCCGGCGATACATTGGCTGCGCGGATGGGATCGTCGTGGCAGCGAGTCGGTCGAGAAATATATTGCAATCAGTAAATTCGTGGCGGCGCGTATCAAATGTTTTTATGGACGGTCGGCCGATGTGGTACATCCACCGGTGGATCTTTCGTGGTTGGCGCCAGCGCGCGTACAGGAAAACGGCAGCTTCAAAAAGGGCGAAGCGTTTCTCTACGCTGGAGCGCTCGTTCCCTACAAGCGGCCCGAACTTGTGATAGAAGCGTTCAACCAGATCAAAGAGCCCCTGTGGGTGGTTGGCAGCGGTCCCGAGGAGCGGCGACTTAAGGATATGGCCGGTCCGCATATCCAGTTTTTTGGAAAAGTAAGTGACGCCGATCTTGCCAGCATCTACGCGCATTGTCGCGCTTTAATCTTTCCAGGGGTCGAAGATTTCGGGATGGTGCCAATTGAATGCATGGGAGCGGGCCGGCCGATAATTGGGCTGTATGCGGGGGGGCTTAAGGAGACTTTGCGCGGTATTAAGCCGTGGGATAGAAAACAGAGCAAAGCACTTGAAACTCGGGGCGCTACCGGGGTATTTTTCCCTGCGATCACTGCCGATCCTGTTTCTTCTGTAATTTCAGCGGTTTACTATTTTATGGACCGCGAAGAGACGTTTTCGTCGGGTGCCTGTATCGCGCAGGCGGAGCTCTTTAGTGCACAAGGGTTTCGCCAAACGTGGAGTCAGAGGATAATCAGCGAAGGAAAAGTAAAGGTCCAGGAACCGCGAAATGCTCGTAACCATTCAGCGTTAATTTGAGTGAGGAGATAACGCTCTTGATTATTCGAAGATCAGCAAGTGAAATTGGCGTTTCATTTTTTTCTTGTCAGCCCCTGATCGGGGCAGCTTTTTTTGCTGAATGGTTAGTTGCCTTCACCCCCGATTTGCTCCGCAAATCGGCCCCTGAGGGGCTGGTGCGCCCGCCTCTCTATCCGCTTAAGACGGCCCTAGGTAGTGAGTAGTCACAGATGCTCAAGCAGAAGAGACAGCTTTTTGAGTTTCTATTTATTGGCTCCGACCTTCTCGTCGTTACCTGTGCCTGGCTAGTTGCTTACTGGGCCCGATTCAAATTAGATGTTGTTCCAGTCGAGAAGGGGATCCCGCCGCTTCAAAATTATCTCTCACTGCTGCTTTTCATTTGGCTTATTTGGGCGTTTGTGTTCCGGCGGGTTGGCCTCTATCGTCCGATGCGCGCGGTGAAGCGCACCCGTGAAATCTTGCTTTTAATTAACGCCAATCTTTTCGCGACGGTGCTCTTTATCGCGGTAACGTATCTGTTTCGAGAGAAAGACGTTCCGTTTTCACGTCTCGTGTTTCTTTATTTTGGTGTGTTGGCCGCGCTCTTTACCTGTATCGAGCGCTCGCTCTTGCGAGTGCTGCTTCGTGAGATTCGGCGTCGCGGCTATAACTTGCGTTTTATGCTTATTGTGGGTGCGGGCAAAGTGGCAAGCGACATCGTCGCGCGCGTGCGCATGCACCGTGAACTTGGTATTCAGGTAATCGGATGTCTCTCTCGGGATGGCGCCGAGGCCAAGGGGCCGAAAGGAATTCCGGTCATAGGCGCATATGGCGATCTGAAAAAACTTCTAAAGCGTGCCGAAATCGATCAGATTGTCGTCGCGTTGCCGCTTGAGGATAATGGGCATCTTCCGGAGATAATGGAGCTTCTTCGCGATTGTTTAGCCGAAGTAAAAATCGTCCCTGATATTTACCAATTTGTGAACCTTCGTGGCACCATCGAGGAGTTTGAGGGGCTGCCGGTTATCGGCGTACAGACATCGCCGATGGATGGCTTTAATCTTGTGGCGAAGCGTGTGTTCGATCTCGTCGCTGCGCTGCTTTTGCTTATACTCTTTGCGCCTCTCATGTTGTGTATCGCGCTTCTACTGAAGATTACTTCGCGTGGACCAATATTCTATCGCCAGCGCAGAGTCAGCCTCGATGGTACTGAGTTCGCGATTTTGAAGTTTCGTACAATGTATGTTGATGCCGAGCAGGGCGGCCCGCAAATGACCAAAGCTGGTGACGATAGAGTCACCGCACTAGGGCGATTTTTGAGGAAGCTTAGCCTTGATGAACTGCCGCAGCTGTTTAATGTGCTTCGCGGCGAGATGTCGATCGTCGGTCCACGTCCCGAACGCCCGGTGTTTATCCAGGAGTTCAGGCGCCGAATTCCACGCTATATGCTGCGTCACAAGGTTCCCGCCGGAATGACCGGATGGGCCCAGGTACATGGCTGGCGTGGCGACACGTCGATCGATAAGCGTATTGAATTCGATCTTTACTACATCGAGAACTGGTCACTAATACTCGATTTCAAGATTATGGTGCTGACTTTGTTTAAGGGGTTTCGAAATCGGAATGCTTATTGACGCCGAGACATTGCATCCAGATACAGGGAATCCCCATACTCTTCTTGAAAGTTTTCTCCCGGGAAAATAATTTTTGCGAAATGTGCTGACACAAGCCTGCAGATCTCTTCCTCCGAAGCGGAATTCCAAGTTAGTGGGTTTGCGGGGTAGGTAGGCGATGGAAATCACTGATCTTACATGTTAATTATATTAAAGTTGACTTTAATATTATTCTTGATATAATTAAAATATACTTATTATTATTAAATATAGTCAATAAATTAGGCAGATGAAGCAGTGGTACGAAATAATTGGCGAAGAGGACCTGCAGTTTATTAAACGCTTCCT
>CAZEAC010000070.1:0-23783 GCA_964510065.1 uncultured Bdellovibrionales bacterium
ATTCAGGCTTGACTTTAAACACAGCCGCTCTGTGGTTTATTTTGCTTTCAAAAAACCACAGAGGCACGAAGAGCACAGAGATGAGAAGAGTCAGACAACTTCGTTTACAGTGTATAAGCCCGCGCCATGAGCTTGCGCTCCCTTGTGAGAAGCTTCAAAACAGGCGAAAATTAAGCGGTGAAATTTCGCCTACATCTTGCAAAAAAAGATCGAGGGGTAGCACTCGTGCTCGTGCTTTTCGTTATCACGTTAGCGAGCATCCTCGTCGTAAACCTTACTTTCTCTACTAGCCTCACCGCACGCACGAGCGCCCAAATTCAACGCTCTAGCAAAGCTGAATTTTTGCTAAAATCTGCGCTCAATATGGCGCGGGTTTTGCTTAAGGAAGATAAGACCCAGGAGGATTCAATCAAAGATACCTGGGGTATGTTTTCAAGCGGCATGGCCGTTCCTCCGGAACTTCTTGAAATTAACGAGCCGAATATCTCGCTTGAACTCGAAATACGCCCAGAAGAGTCAAAGATACCGCTTGCGGCGTTGGTGCCGCCGGGTGCCACAATGCCGGACCAGAATTGGCAGCAAACCTTGACACTGCTCTTTCAGAAATTGGGCTTTGACTCTGACGAAGAGGAAGATCAAACCGGTTATTTTCCTGGGCGTCGATTTTCCTCAGAAGAGCTAGTCGCAGTTCTTATCGACTATATGGACCCCGATAAGAGCTCTTTTCAGCCGGGAGGGATTGAGGCTGAACTGCCCGACGACCTTTTTCCGAATGCGCAAGTAAAGCGGGTAGGCGAACTTGCCGGTATTCCTGGATTCACCGCGGAGCGAGTCAGAAAGCTGACCCCTTTTATCTCCGCAGTAAGCGATCTTGGCGGGAATATAAACCGTGTTAATATCAACGTTGCCTCACCAACCGTACTGGGATCGCTTCATCCAAATTTGGATGAAAATATGGTTCAGCAGATCATTGCCTTTCGCAACGGTGATCAGGGGCCTTTCAAAGCGCAGAACTATGCCTCCGAGATGCTTAATATTCTCGGCGATCAGACCCTCTACAATCAGATTGCGCCGCGAATTTCCGAGCGCAGCCGCTGGTTTCAGGTCATCGCCAAGGCTTCTTATGGCGATACCTCGGTGTACTTTTTAAGGGCCTATTTATTACGAAATAGTAACAACGAGTTACCCGAAATCCAAAGCCTGGAACTTTTCTAATCGATTAGCCCTGCGCAGCTTGCCTTTTTCGCTAAAATAGTTAATAGTCTCGGCTCTATAAACTAGAGGATTGTTATGTCACGGCGCTGTAGAATATCAGGCAAGAGAGTGGTCAGCGGCCACAATGTAAGCCATGCAAATAATAAAACTAAGCGCGTATTTCGTCCTAATCTCCAGAGAAAGAAGATCTTTATCCCCGAGCTCGGGAAGAGCCTCAAATTGCGCGTTTCTACAAGCATTTTGAAGACAATTGATAAGCTTGGCGTAAGCGCGACACTTCGAAAGTACGGGATTACCCTGGCCGAGCTTCAGGCAAAATAGCCTGTGCAGCTTGGACGCTGCAAAAATTTTTTGGCCCTGCGAAAATTGTTTTAGTGAAAATCGCCCTTTCTTTCGGCATTGAGCTTTTCTGCGCTTAGCCGAACGGCATTGACCGACTCGAGTATTGGTTCGCCTGTATCGCGCGAGTCTTTTTCCACGGCGAGACGAAGCCCAGCAGGGTTTAGAACCCCCAAGCGTTGCGTCGCCGGAACGAATATCTCACCACAGCCCTTACACTGTACCACGACGATGATTCCCTCCAGGGTTACCTTGGTCAGCTCCGTCGAGAAGTAGTGGTCATCGGCTCCTGACACTTTGCATCCGGGACAGGTAATTTCATCGATGAATGTTTCAGCGAGGCCTTTAAGTCTAAATTTGAGCGCCATACTGTTACTTTAGTTCCTTTACCAGAGTAATCTGAGAACCGTTTTTACCAAAGCGTACCCGATCCATCGTTCCGAACATGATAGCCATGCCGCGACCATATGATTTCATTGCATGCTCAGGCTTCTGAGTATCACCGACCAACAGACCACCCGGAAAACCAGGCCCCTCGTCGCTAATACTCACGGTAAGGTCGCGCGGAGTGCGCTGGTACTCGAGACGTACCATTCGATTGCCGTACTGCGGATCTTGAAGCCTCTCACGTTTTCGTTTAGTGAATGCGTCCTCGCCATTCGGATCAATTTCGTCTCGCCATTTCGAATCGAGCTCCAAACAGCCGTGGTCAAGCGCATTTGCCAATGCCTCTTGAAATGCAAGCTCTAGGCGCAAGATCGGATAGCGCTCCAATGAAAGTTCACTTGTCAATTTCTCAATAAGTGATTGCCGAGTCGCTTCCCTGGCGAGGTCACGCGCCGGAATTTCCATTACAAAGGAATCTTGCACAATAAATGGCAAAACCTCCGAACCCGGTCCTTCCTTCTTCTTCGATTCAGTAAGTACTCGCTCGATCGAGCTTCGAAGCATCTGAAAATCAATCGGCTTCAACAAAATGTCGTCGGCTCCCTTTCGTACCGCTTCGATAATGTCCTCCGTATTTCCAGTGCCTGTCACCACAATTATCGCTTGAGTAGGACGAAAGCGACGAAGCGTCTCCAAGACTTCGAAGCCATGCATTCCCGGCATCATCAGATCAGTGAGCACGACATCATAGGTGCGCTTGGACGCGAGCTCGACGCACTTCTTTCCGTCGCCGACCAGATCAAAATGCCAACCGACACGCGAGAAATAACTCCCGTAGACGTTCCGCGCGACGTCATCGTCATCAGCGAGTAAGACTGAGGGCTGCATGTCAGATGTGGCCATACATTCTCATGTAGGCCGCCAATGCTACTGTTCAGTGGGAAGGATTCTATCGAGCATCAAGAGCTCGAAAGTCTCTTTCACGAACCCATTGAGCGGCTTTACCATTAGCACACCGTTCTCGGCTTTGAGGCGCTTGTAACACATCAGCACCTTGCCAATACCGTAACTGTTTATGATCTGTACTGAGTTTAAGTCGAGCACGATAGTGCGCTTACCCTGGTCGTAGACCTGATTAAATGCCTTACGCAATGCCTCGCCAGACTGTTCTGAATCGAGATCCGCGGTGACTTTGATGTAAGCCTTGTCGCCAACGATTTCTGTCTGAAAATCCATAGTAGCTCCCCAATTACTGTAAATTCACTGCACGATGAGACGCAGCGTTCAAAGCATTCGATGAATGCCACTCTCGTATAGGAGCTATCGGTCCATATTGAAGGAAACTAAATGAATTTGAAGCCTGACCTACATCAGAAGACTTCCGCCTCTTTAGCCTAATTTATTGAAATCATTACGCCGATTTACTATTTCACACAAACACCGGTATAGCGATTTTTGGGTATTTCTGTACCTGTGACGAGACGCTTATGCTACAGCTTGAAAATGTCGATTGTTGGCAACAACAGATCAAATTTATAATTGGATGTAAGTGTACGCATGAATAATGAAGGGGCACCATCGGAGTTCGAAGGTAGGTTATCGCCTGGAAGGGATTGGCGCGAAATCGTGGCATGGGTTGGCGATCTCCCGCCAATGCCGCATGTAGCCTCACGGGCTATTAGTATGATTGAGAATCCCGACACCACCGCGCAAGAGATGACCGAGCTTCTGCAAAGTGATACTGCTCTCGCTGCGCGCGTACTCAAGATTGCTAACTCTGCGATGTTTTCTAGGCAACGCGAGATTACGACCCTCAGCCAAGCAATCATGGTGATTGGATTTAAGGCGCTCAAGGGTGTTATCGTTGCGGCCACTCTTCGACAGCTCAATAAAAATTTCGGTAAAATAGAAAAGCTCATATGGGAGCATTCTATGAGCGTCGCCGTGAGCTCGACAGTAATCACCAAGCGCCTCAAGAAAAATTTTGTTGAAGAGATCTTTCTGCTAGGATTGCTGCATAGTCTTGGACAGATCGTGATCCTTTCACAGCCTGACACTGCTAAGGATTTTAAGCAGGTCTTGAAAATGATTGAGACTGAAGGCAAGACCTACGTCGATGCGGAAACAAAGATTCTTGGGTTCGCGCATCCGCTGATAGGAGCTTTGGTTGCCAAAAAATGGAATTTTTCTGCCGAGACTTGTCAGATTATTTTGCACTACGCCGACCCACTTGAAGGCGACAAGCCTGAAACTGACATGGATTGCAAAGTTGCAATTGTACAAATGGCAGACGCCATATCACATAGCGCGCAGATCGGCTCGCCGACTAAATATCCAAGCAGGCAAGAGGCGCTGGAGCGTGCTGCGCTCTATGCTGGTTTTGAGAAAGCAACTCTTAACGATACGCTTCAAGAGCTCGTCGACTCGACCAAAAAACAGTTCGAGTCGGAGAGTCACATTTATTCTTAGCTAGATTCTCCTTCAGGGAGAGTGCTAGAACTATTTCGATAGTCCAATTCACTATGGAGACATCGCATGGCTGAAGATAAGTCGGTTGTAAAAGCAGTTGAAGCCCCTCCGCTTACCCCCTTAAAGCTACGCTCAAAACTTGCCGCAACACCAACGGCCGCACCAAAGTATTCGGTCAAAGTAAAAAATCGAACTGGCGCGGAGGTCGCGCTCGCTGATCCCGCGGCGGTGCGGGCACTCGTGGCGCTTATGGACGTACACGCGGTAAATGGCGGTGCCGCATGTCACTGGGGTGGCCCCTCTGCATTCGCGGAAATAATGGCGGCAATCCACGGGCAGATGTTCGCGGTCAAGGGACGTCCTTGGTACGATGCTTTTAACTTCGTCAATGACGCCGGGCATACAGAAAACGGCATCTACGCACTTCGAGCACTTTATGGTTTCGATGGAATGAATTTTGAGAGCCTCAAGGGTTTTCGTGGAATAAGCAGCAAGCTTACCGGCCACGGAGAATCGCACCTTAACCCCGAAGGCGTGCTGCTAAGTAATGGGCCTCTTGGCTCAGCGCTTCCCCAGGCTCAAGGACTCGCGATCGGCGACGCGTATGCAAAGCGCGATCGAATCACCTTGTGCACTGTCTCAGACGGAGCATCGATGGAAGGCGAGGCCAAAGAGGCTTTTGCTGCGATCCCTGGACTTGCTGCAAAAGGCTTGGTCAATCCGTTCATACTCATTATCTCTGACAATGATACCAAGCTCTCGGGAAGGATTTCCAAAGACTCGTTCAGTATGCAGCCGACCTTTGAATCGATGGCGTCATTGGGATGGAATGTAATTCGAGTTCAAGATGGGCATTCGCTTCAATCCGTATACTCAGCACTCGAAAGCGCGATAGAAAAAGCCAGTGCCGATCCAAAGAAGCCGGTGATGCTCTGGGTAAAGACCATCAAGGGGTATGGCGTCAAATCAACCGAAGAAAGTGCTTCCGGCGGCCACGGTTTTCCGCTTGCCAATGGAGAGAAAATCGTCGAGTTCGTTAATGAAATATACAAAGGCAAGCCGCCTGAGGAATTTGCCGAGTGGGCAAAAAGCTTAAGAAAGCTCTGGGAAGAGCAGGAAGCTTCGAAGAAGGCGAAAGCGGTCGCCGCCCCTGCCAAGGAAAGCGTCAAAAAAGACAAGGTGCAAAGTGGATTGGCGAAGGGCGCGGTTCGTGCCGCAACTGATGGCCTCCCGGTATTTTCAGTGTCGTGTGACGTGCAGGGCTCAACCGGCATGAGCTTTTTCCAGAAAAGTTTCCCCGGACGTTTTATTGAAGTTGGCATCGCCGAGGCAAATATGGTTAGTGTCGGGGCCGGCTTTTCAAAGGCTGGATTTATTCCAGTGGTCGACACATTCGGACAATTTGGAATTACTAAAGGCAATCTGCCCTTAACCATGGCGGCACTCTCGCAGGCGCCGGTCATTGCTGTGTTCTCACATATTGGATTCCAGGATGCTGCTGATGGAGCGTCGCATCAAGGCACGACCTATTTCGCGGCAACGTCAGCAATTCCGCACACCACCGTAATTGCCTGTTCCTGCGCAAATGAAGCAGAAAGCCTGATGTACCAGGCAATTCAGCGAATCGCCAAGGAGAAAGATCAGGGCAAGGATGGCGAAAGTGTCATCTTTTTCGTTGGTCGAGAGAACTATCCAGTTTCGCTCGTGGAAAATGCGAAATACGAGTGGGGAAAAGCGCAGGTGCTCTCACAGGGCGACGCGGTTTGTCTTGTTGGAAGCGGGCCGCTTGTAGAGAAGGTAATTCAAGCCGGCGCGATGCTGAAGAGCCAAGGCATCAACGCGACGGTAATCAACAATAGCTTTATTAACAAGCCGGATATCAAGACAATCGGCACGCTGCTTGAGAAGTGTGCTGGGCGCCTTGTCACTATCGAAGATCACCAGGTTGTAGGAGGCATGGGCTCACTCCTTTCGCACGCGCTTTCCCGAGCTGGCTACTCCTTGAAGTTAAAGAGCTTAGGAATCGAGGGAGAGTTCGGGCAATCAGCCTACCTTGCTGAGGAGCTCTATAAGAAACACGGGTTAACCGCTGAGCGAATTGTCGAGTCAGCCCGCGAACTATTAAGCTAGTTGCAAAAAGTCCGCCTTATGTCGCCTTATTTCGTTCGGCGCCTTTAAACTATGGCATCAGCGTTCGAGCCAAAACTGCTGTACATACTCCGCAAAGAATATTCGTGGCGAACGTTTCGCGCAGATGTTCTCGCCGGTATCATTGTTGCGATCGTGGCCTTGCCACTTGCGATCGCTTTCGCAATCGCCTCTGGAGTCAAGCCGGAACAGGGCCTTTACACTGCCGTAATCGCCGGATTCTTCGTCGCCATGTTGGGTGGAAGTAGAGTACAGGTAAGCGGGCCGACTGGCGCATTTGTTGTGATTGTGTACGGGATCGTCCAAGAATTCGGATACGAGGGCCTCGCATTGGCTACTGTAATGGCCGGTTTGATGCTTATCGCTATGGGACTTGCTGGGATGGGAATGCTTTTGCGTTTCATTCCCTACCCACTTACCGTCGGCTTTACGAGCGGCATCGCGGTAATAATTCTCACTTCGCAGATCGCCGACTTTTTCGGTCTCAGAATTGGCGCGCTCCCCGCCGACTTCGTCAAGAAGTGGGCTGTCCTTATCGACAATTTCCACTCCATCGATCTCTACGCCTGTCTCATCGGCGCCAGTTCGCTTTTTATCCTTTTTGCGTGGCCTAAACTCTTTCCGCGCCTCCCTGGTTCACTTGTGGCTATTATAGCCAGCACTCTTGCCGCGCACTACGTTGGGCTCCCAATAGAAACTATAGGAAGCCGTTTTGGTGCAGTTCCTCAAACGCTCCCTGCACCACATCTGCTGACGGTAAACTGGGAGCTTCTACAAAAGCTCTTTCCCGCCGCAGTGACAATCTCGTTTCTTGGCGCAATTGAGTCTCTACTGTCGGCAACAGTCGCAGACGGAATGATCGGCACCAGACATCGATCAAACGTTGAGCTGGTCGCTCAAGGAATTGGAAATATTCTATCGCCCATTTTTGGCGGCATTCCCGCGACAGGAGCGATCGCCCGTACCGCTGCCAATATAAAGTTTGGCGGTACTACGCCAGTGTCGGCGATGGTGCATGCGCTCACTCTATTGGCGATAATGTTTTTCTTCGGCTCCTACGCAGCGCTCATTCCTATGCCCACGCTCGCCGCAATACTGATCTTTGTAGCGTATAATATGTCGGAGTGGCGGACCTTCGCTCAGATGTTCCGCGCACCACGAGGAGATGTCCTCATATTACTGATTACCTTCTTCCTCACCGTCTTCGTTGATCTCACCGTGGCGATTAAAGTTGGGGTAATCCTCGCGGCGTTTCTATTTGTTCGAAAGATGGAGACAGTGACTGAGATCGACCATGTCACGCTCAAACTGCATGAAAGTGAAGAATATGCCGAAACAGGGACTGCGCAGGCACGAGAAGTGCCTGCAGGCGTTGAGATTTTCGAAATTTTCGGTCCGCTTTTTTTTGGCGTAATTGAGCGCTTTCAGGCCGCGATGAAGCGCGTTGAAAAGGCGCCTAAAGTACTGATCTTACGCATGAGGCACGTGTCGACAATAGATGCCTCTGGACTTCGCGCGCTGCACGATTTTCAGATAAAGGTCTCTAGACAGGGAAGCTTCTTGCTGCTTTCCGGGGTACGCCCTGTTGTGCGGGAAGCAATGAAAAAGAGCGGTCTTCTCGATCACTTCGGCGCACAAAATGTGCTTGAATCGATAGATAAGGCGCTACATCGCGCTCGAAAGCTCTTGAGCGAAGAGTAACGTTGTCTACAGTACAAAGCTCATGTAGAATTCAAAAGAGCCTTTCAGATTATACAAAGTAGTTTTGATTCCTAAACGCTGAGGAGTTTATGAAAGAGCCACCAAAAATAATCGCTTATCTCAAGCCACAGTGTGGTTGGAGCCGCGGCGTGAGAGCCGTCTTACAAAAGTATTCCTTACCCTTTGAAGATCGAGACATTATTAACAATCCCGCACAACGCGAAGAGATGGTACGAAAAAGCGGTCAGACATTGAGTCCATGTGTTGAAATAAATGGCGAGATGCTTCCTGATATTAGTGGTGAAGAAGTTGAGCAGTACCTCTTGGCAAAAAGGCTTGTGACGGCCTCCCCTGCCGAAACTTCGGTCCCTATTGATCGTGGCTGTTCGCCAGAAGAGCATGCACAAATGGCAAAGCCATCACGGCGTTAAGCCGACGTTATCAAGTAAACGCACCGCATCGACTTCGGCGGCAACCATTATTCGCGCGGGAGTTTGTACCTCACCGGCAATGGGCTCGAGATTACGTTCATCGACAAGCGCAAGATAATCAACAGCAATTTCCCGTTCGCTCGCAAGAGCTTCATTCGCTAACGCAAGTAACCTCTGCGCCTGTCTCTCACCACCCCGAAAGGCGTCCCGCGCAATAAAAAGCGCGCGACTCAATGCGCAGGCTCTAGTTCGCCCACTCGCTGACAACCTTTCATTACGAGAGCTACGGGCAAGGCCGCCCGGCTCACGGGAAATCTCTCCGCGCAGAACCTTTATTGGCAGTCTTAAGTCTTCGACAAGCTGTTCGACTATTCGCAATTGTTGAAAATCTTTCTCTCCAAAAATTGTGTAATCTGGTGAAATAATATTAAAGAGAATATTTACAACGGTGACAACTCCACGAAAATGACCAGGCCGCGAAGCTCCCTCCCAGTGCGCCGATAGCCGCTCGTT
Source organism: uncultured Bdellovibrionales bacterium (assembly GCA_964510065.1). Classification (GTDB taxonomy): domain Bacteria; phylum Bdellovibrionota_C; class UBA2361; order UBA2361; family CAIXSY01; genus CAZEAC01. The sequence goes on from CAZEAC010000070.1 coordinate 9,204, forward strand.
GGTGCTCCAAGTTTGAAAGTTGTTACCGTAGATTTCGCCAGGTTCAGGCGCAAAGAGTGCCGCCACCCCAAATCTTTCCAGAAGTGCAGCATCTTTCTCGAGGGTACGTGGATAGCGTTCAAGATCAGTAGGGCTATTAAATTGAGTGGGGTTCACAAAAATTGAGACCACAACACTGTCTGATGTTTGGCGAGCTAATTTTATGAGCGAAATATGCCCTTCGTGAAGCGCTCCCATGGTTGCAACAAAGGCGAGCGTGCGTCCAGCTGCACGCTCATTACAAACGAAATCTCTAATCTCTCGCGTATGATTTATTCGACGCATAGGATATTTTACTTATAGTTTTCAATATGTTACCGCAGTAGCGCAAAAGTCACAAATTACGCTAAGCCTTACATAACTCCTCTAGAATAAAAATGGGACGCGGACATATTGGTCTGCCGTCGGAAAGTTACTATTGTATCAAGCAATTAAACAGGAAGTGTGGGTATGAAAACTCTAGAAAAATTTATGCGTTCGACAAAGAAGTCGTACGTACACGTATGTCAGACCGTTGGAGCAATGAAGGTTGCTCCAACTCCAGGACAGGTCCAAGCTGTACTCTTCGTGATGGGTGCCGGTCTCTTAATCGCCGGTCTTAATCACGAGGCAGTATCACAGATTACCATAATCGGTGGCGGCGCCCCCGAATGGGAAGAGCGCGATGCTACCTATAATGATTCGCAGATCGCGCAAGCGGTTCGCGTTATCCTGACTTACATTGAAGGCTCATTCGGAGCGTTGGTGATGGTCGGATCGGGAATTGCGGCGATTTTGGCATCCGCGTTCGGTCAATACCGTGCGGCGCTTGGCTGTCTAGTCGTTGCAGTCGGTGCCTTTATTCTCCGTTCCGTGATGTCGACATTCTTCAACCTTGAAAGCGTTGAAGAAGGTAGCGGCGGCATCTAAGCCTCCAGCTGCTTCATGTTACTACAAGAAGGGGACCACTAGGTCCCCTTCTTTATTTTAGGCTTTTCCGACAGCAGCCCGCCTTCGTGACAAACTGCACAAAGAGCTCCTTCCAAAGCGGTACACTTCCGCTCCAAAGACATTCAGGATGACACTGCACGCCGACAAAAAACTCCTTCCCGGGAGCCTCAAGACCCTCGATTACACCATCAGGCGCATGCGCGACTGGCAGTAATGTTGCTGCTGGATCCTTTACTGCCTGATGATGAAATGAATTGGCTTCAATGCTTGCGTGACCGATAAGAGTCCTAAGCAAGGATCCATCAGCGAGGGCTATCGGGTGTTGAGCTTTACCACGTTCAGAAGGCGGAGCGCTCTTTTGATGAAAGTGTGCCTCCGGAAGCTGCGATGGAAGGTCCTGGTAGAGTGTACCACCTAAGGCTACATTCATGACTTGCACTCCTCGACAGATGCCTAAAGTAGCGATATTGGCCTCAAAGGCTTCACGTGCAAGTGATATCTCCAATAAATCAAGCACAGCGTCAGTACTTCCGAGCTTTGGATGTGGTTTTTCGCCGTAATGCTCGGGAAGGACATCATCCCCACCAGGGAACAATATTCCGTCAGAATACGCGATGATTTCAGGTACCGCGTGCAAAGGAGTGTTAAAGGGAACCAGGTGAGGAATTGCCCCCGCTGCAATCAGAGCATTCAGGTACGCCTCCGAGACTCCAGCAAGAGCGTCGCGTCCTTCGCGTAGCACTCGCGGTACGGTCACTGCAATCTTGATTTTACCGGATCTGTTCATTCTGAACCTACTGAGCTAACAATCTCCATTTGCCTCTCCTATGCGATCGATTAGGAACCGTCACTTTTTCCCTCTCTCTCACACGAGCGCGGGAAAAGTGGGGCCATTACTTCGCGTCGAGCCATCCTGACTAATACATCTACTTAGTCGTATGCTATATAAAAAGCAAAGAGATAAGAAATCTAATCAGGTATTCTCGATTTACGAGACGTGTACTCAGCTCTCGCGACTTCTTACATGAGCGCGCGGGAGAAGATAAAACATTGCTCACTGACGGGAGCTAACTGCCAAGTTGGTTGCATTGAATCTAGGGAACTGCCCGAGCACGCCAAGTTCCGCCAAAGAGGACTTCCTGGTGAGTAATGATCTTGACGCGCCTCGCCCTACAGTAAAGTTAGCCGGTAAGAATGTTCACAACAACATCCCGTGACAACTCAATTTTTATTTTCAGCGCGGATTGCTCAGATTTCCTAGAAGAAGTTCGGTGTTACTTACCCTCGACCATGTCGGAGACGGCCTCACGTTTGATCGTCTTGGTCGCCGCCATAATGTCGTCTTCACTTACCGTATGATCTGCCAAGGTATCGCTTACACGAGCCGCAAGTAAGGTCAGCGATTGATTGACGATATCTTTTAAGCGTCGTGCACTGTAACCAGAAAGATCTTTGGCCAGCGTCCTAAGGTCGACTGATGTTCCAAGTCTACTCACGCCGCCTTCGGCTGCCTTCAAAAAGTGGTAGGTAAGCACATCGACAATACCAGCCTCATCGGGATTTCCAACTTCTAGCTGCAGGGTAAAACGCTCACGAAGGCCACTGCTCATCACGTCTGGATTGTTTGTCGCGGCGATCAGAATAAGTTTGCCGGTCTTTTCAAGGCCGCTTAAATGGGTACGAAGAAGCGCATCGAACTTCTCATTCGACCTGAGATGTACATCAATCTCATCAAGAAAGACCACGGTTCTACGGCTAGGATGGTAGTCGGCCCACTCTTCGGCGATTTTTACCACCGATTTTATGAGCTTCTCCATGTTGCCTTCAAACTTCAACAATTCTTTAAAAGAGATATTAATAAATCCAGAACCTAGTGCGCTCGCTACCGCAGCGGCCCCCGAGCTCTTTCCGTTACCCGGTGGACCGGAAAGCAGAATACCATCCGGAGGACGCGAACCAAATTTTGCGAAATGTCCCGGGTTATTCAGCTGACTAACGAAGAGTTTAAGGCTCTCCACCAGGTGCGACTGCCCCTTGATATCATCAAAAGTAGTATTGGGATGCTCTTGCGCTTCAATAGCGCTCAACAGCTGGTTATGCTCTCGACTTTCGTCATGCGCGTCAAACAAAGAGAAGATCGTAAACATGCTTCGCGGGCGATCGCTTGCCTCTTCCGGAAGCGGCTTAATAACAATGCCTTCCCGATAGGGGCCGCCCGACACTTCCCCCGCCTTCGCCGAAAGATACGCGCTCCCGATATTCAGGAGCTCTTGCAATGACCTCTCAAAAGCTTCGGCTGAATCAATTCGTTTTGAGCCAGATTTTAGTACAAGTTTATTATTACTCACTCTCTCGACGCTGGGTTTGTCTGGCTCCTCCTCGCTCTCGGAGTCAAGCAGCCTCTCCTTTGTTGGTTTAATCGGCTTCCAGCGCTCTTCGATTCGAGGTGCAACCATAAGCGCTTCAAAATCATCGGGCCCCTGTGAAACTTCACGATAGACCACACCGTGACGCAGCGCATACTTCGCATCTTTCGGGGCCAGCCTTTTCAGATGGTCACTAAATTCAATAAGGTTATCTCCCTTTAAGGGCTCGCCCCACTCCTTATTAAGCGTCAATTCAATTCGCAGCTCGCCAAGTGCACTAAACTTAAAAAGAGGCTTAGATTCCGAAATTCGGAAAGGCACTGCTCCAACTTCAGCTTTGGCAAGCCGACCACGAAGCGCCTGCTCCCAGAGCGTTCCGACGCGCACCGCGCACATAGTGACCGGCCAGCTTCCTGCATCACTCGGCCCGAGGAAGCATCTCCTGAGTTCACTCCCTTCCACCTTCTTATCAAACCCACGAGCCTTCACCCGATTGATTTTATCTATGGGTGGTCGAATGATCAGCTTGTCCCGAATACACTTGTGAGGGCCAGCGATCTGTTGAGAGACAGTTTCGAGATATGCGGCCATAAAGGCGAGTCCATCTTTCAGTATTCTGTGCAACTCCGCCGGCGAGCGCGCCTCATCGATAGTCGGACGAAAGACAAGATCTTTTCGCTTATTGTCACCTTTCGGAATTGATTGACGGGCCGCCACGAGATCTTCAACCGAGCGTACTTCAAAATGGGCAGACCGGTCGGGAGCCTTTTCCCCTATGGGGAACCAGCCAATTCGCTCATAGCTTTCCGAACCTTTTAGCTTTCTAAATACAACGCCACGATCAACTACCACCGAGGTCCCCAGGTGCAACGTCAATTTTTCGGCAAAAATCTCCTCGCCCTTTGCGTTGAGCGCTGCTACGTCAGGCGTGACGGAATCCTTCGACGCCGCGAATTGTGGCTGTAACTGAAGGTTGAGTTCAACCTCGCCATCGACGCTCACCTGAAGCATAAGTGGCTTTTCTGCGACGGCATCGGGCTGAGGGCCGCACTCCTTCAAAATTTGCAGCTCGCGTTTCTGCGCAAGCTGCCAGATTGCAGTGGCGTCCGCGACTGAAACCTCGGTGCGGATGAGCCTACCTATAGCGAATTGCGTCGCACCGCATGCGGCCAACATGGAAGCATCCTCGCGCTTTTCGCGCTGCTGTTCGCGTTTAGTGTCTAATTCCCGTTCTGCTTCTGGTCCCGACATTTTTAAATAGTACAGCAGTTCAGAATGCTAGTCACATGCAAGGGCTTCTGCGAAACCGCGATAAACCATTGATTTAACCTGCTTTCTTATTGTCGCTTAAATTCTTGGCAGCTACTACCTAAGCAAGACGGATCACGATTAAACATGGCCGGCGCGCAAGTGCTGCACGCGCTATTTTTGATTGTGGAGCCCCTCGGCGCGCGCAACTCGTTCGAAAACCGTGCGCGTAAATTTTTCGATAACCTCGAATGCCTGCTCGAAGCTGCACTCACCAAGTACCGGGTCCGGCATCTCACGTTGCCCCAACTGATTTGTGTTTTCGGTAAAGAGCTGGAGCCCCTGCCGTTTCTTCTCGGGAATTCCCTTCTCACGCATAAGCGAGTCAACGCGCCAGTAAGAATCTTCGTCCAATGCAAACAGATAATCAGCACTTAAAACATCCGCGACTGCAATTTCGTTGGTTTTGTGGGAACTCAGATCGTACCCGCCTGATTGGGCAAGTAGCTGGATTCTTCTATCAACGCCCCGAGAAATACTTCCCGGGAAGACCCCCCTGGAAAGCGCTCCAAGATTCTGCGAACAGTTCGCTTCAGCGGCAAGTCTATTAAAGATGGCGGCCGCCAGGGGCGATGCAACAAAATTGGTGCGGCAGATGAAAAGTACAGTGATCAACGCTAGTTTCTCAAACTCGGTTCGTGAATTTCCAAGCTACTTTTAGATGCTCGAGACATGAAACGTTTGTTCGAATTAAACAATCTAATCATCGAATAAATACTCCACCTCAACGTAGCACCTGAATATGAATACTGAAATGATCTTCTGGACTTGTGGGTTGGCAGGGTCCGCATTCTTCGTCGCCAAAGTGATGCTTTCGCTCGTATTTGGGGCCAGCGACCATGCCGCGCATGGCCCGCATGACATTCATCTTCATGATGCTCAAGGCACCGAGGATGCTTTTAAGTATTTATCGTTGTTCTCGATAAGTGCCTTCGTGATGACTTTCGGTTGGGCCGGACTAGCCGGCATTCATCAGCTCGAATTCGGCATTCCGCTTGCGACTATTTTCGCAACAGCGGTGGGTGGGACTGTAATGTATCTTACGGTCTCCTTTTTTCGAGCAACCAAAAAGCTTACGAGCCCTGGTGCTCAATTTAGTGTTGATGCGCTCGTGGGAATGCGCGGCACAGTGTACCAAAGGATTCCGGGAGAAGGCGCGAAGGGCGTAATTCACATTACCGTCGAAGGTGTACTTCGCGAAGTCGATGCGCAGTCAGAAAACGATGACGTCATCGACTCGTTTTCAAATATCGAAGTAGTTCGTGTCGCCGAGGCATCAACGGTCGTCGTAAAAAAGATTTAAAATACTCGAGGAAATAAGTTTATGGCGCTTAATTTTATTGTCATTTTAGTTGTAAGCATAGTTTTTCTCTTTTTTGTTCTTAGCTTTATCTTCACCAAAGTCTATGTACGCTGCCCATCAAATCAGGTGCTGGCGGTCCAGGGTCTTGTAAAGGGTGGTCGCACGGTCTCCTGCTTCCATGGTGGCGCGCACCTTGTGGTGCCGCTCCTGCAAGAAGCGCGGTTTATCGACCTCACACCAATTACGTTGAACATCCCACTGAAGGGGGCGCTCTCACTTCAAAATATCAGAGTCAATGTACCAAGTACGTTTACTATCGCCGTCGACACAAATCCAGACGCAATGACCAATGCCGCGGTTCGGCTCCTCGATCTAAACAAGTCCGATATCGAAATGATGGCCACAGAAATCATCTTGGGACAGCTTCGATTAACAATAGCTTCTCTGACTATCGAAGAGATCAACCAGGATCGCGAGCGGTTCCTGGAAGCAATCCGAAAGAATATCCAGCCGGAACTTCAAAAGATTGGACTAACTCTACTTAACGTTAACATCACCGACATCACCGACGAGTCGGGCTACATCGACAGTATCGGCAAAAAAGCAGCCTCAACCGCCATTAACCAGGCCAAAATCGATGTCGCCGAACAAACTAAGAAAGGTGACATTGGTTCCGCCGAAGCGGAGAAAGAACGCCGCATTCAGGTGGCGGCGCTCCACGCGCAGGCGGTCAAGGGTGAAAACGAGGCCAAAGCCTCGGTCGCGGATTATGACGCCACTCTCAATGAGAAACAGGCCGAAGCAAACCGTCGCGGAACCGTCGCGCAGCAGGTAGCAGAAGCTGAGATTCAAAAAGCCAAGGCACAGGCCGAGGAACGTAGACTCGAAGCCGAGGAAGTGGTGCCGAGAAACATCGACAAACGAAAGATTGTAATCGATGCCGAAGCGGAAGCTGAAAAACGCCGTACCGAAGCGAAGGGTCAAGCAGATGCGATCCTCTCCATACAAACCGCCGAAGCCGCCGGTATCCAAAAGATACTCGACGCTAAATCGAACGGATATCGAGGACTTGTCGGCGCCTGCAAAGACAACTCACGCGACGCCGCCACCATGCTTCTTGTTGAGAAACTCGAAGAGGTGGTGAAACTCCAAGTCGAAGCAATAAGCAACATTAAGATTGATAAAATCACTGTCTGGGATGGTGGTAATGGCGATGGCAATACTGCAACGGCAAACTTCATGAGCAGCATGATTAAGTCACTGCCGCCACTTCACGAAGTTGCCGAGATGGCCGGAGTCGACCTTCCAAACTACCTCGGACAGGTAAAGACACCCACAGCAAACAAGCCTTCAAGCAAAGTCGAATAACGACGCGACTCGACCTCTCTGAAGCGTCAGATGTCGTAGAACATTCATTACAAAGAGGCCCTACGATCTGAACTAACTCCACGCCAAGTTCCTAAACATTGCAAGCTGTTTTTGTCGGACCTTTTCGAGGAGGATTCATGCTCACCAAGAGCCTCATACACAATGAGACGCAAAATCCCCAGGCGATCGCCGAAACGCTGCTGACACTCATTCAAAAACAGTCCGACGCCAAAGTCATACAGAAGATGGGCGTCAGTAGTGGTTTTGTTGCCGATTACCTATCCAAAGTTAGCACTCAAATTGACCGTCTCGAAGAGGCAAGCTCACGCATTCTCAATAGAACCTTTCGCGAGAGCCTTACTCAGCTCATCAGCACGCTTCGAAGCGTCGTCAACAACGTCCGTCGCGACAACAACGACATCCACGAGGAGATCTCGCTTGACACAGTGGTCAAAGAGATCGCCGACGCAGTGGCTTGGTATGCCTCGACAATAAGCTATCCGCGCACACGCTTACACCAGGCCGAGAGGCTCCGCACAGTCGAAAAAGAGATCGGTGAAGTGCGAGTCCCATGGGCCGCCGCGTTGCTCCAGAGAATGCTTTCAAACGATCGCGCAAGTCCCGTTGATAGGCTTGCGCTTTCGTCAGTCTATTTTAAATCACCGTAACTTTTAGGGAGAGAATGTATGAATGCACAGGCAATTGCTACAGAAACAAAAAAAAGCACTGTCGCTGCGCCATCCGGGCCAGCGCACGAAGATCTTTATGCTCTGCCAAGCGAAGACGAGATGAAAGGCGATATCTCGTACACAACCGTGCGCAACCTCGGGAAGAAAGAGCTCGAATCCGCAATTAAAGCGGCAAGAGCAATCGATCTGACCGACATAACGCAGATTTCAACAATTGGTCTTACTGAAGGACGTGCCGCAGTGACTATGTCCGAGCGTACAGCATCGTATGCCCGTGAGAGCGATTTTGCAGTATTGCAAGATAAAGTGCTTGAAATTACAAATCTCATGCAGGAGCTTAATCTAGGCGATCTCAAGCCACGGTGGACCGACCGCTGCCTTCCCAAACGGCTCGCTAACCGGGTGAATGCTCTCCTCGAGCGTTATGACAGCATTAAAGACAGTGTCGAAGTGAGTATCAAGGCACTATCGGACGAGAAGATAAAGCTCGCGCAATACCGCCTTGCACTGGTTCAAGATATCGACATCAATATCGAGATCCTAAAAGCTTTTGACATTGACATCGCACAGCTAGAACTTGTCAGAAAAGCCCATGAGCGTTTGGTCCAGAGATTCTTGGCCTCTTCCGAGGGCAAGAATGACGAAAAGACCACCATGCAACTTAAGAAGTTCGAACAAGACCGGGCGCTTCTCGAAGGACAGATGAACTACCTGGTATCTGCACGCGCCAATCAGTACAACGCGATCAACTACCAACGCGACCTCGAGTCGACCTACAACGTTAACATCCAGGCTGCGGAGAATCAGGTCAACATCGCGCGCCAGGCGTGGAGCAATACTGTCTCAATCCTGACTCACACATCGCGGCAGAAAAACGCCAACAAAGGTATCAATGCGATGCGCGACTTCGTCAGCAAGACTCTCGAGGAATGTGGGAAGGCGACAGTCGAAACGGCGGTCAATACGATGCAGATTCTCAACCAAGGCGTCGTCGATGTCGAGGTAGTCAAGCAATCGATAGCAAACATGGAAGAAGCAGCGACCAAATGCCTCGAAGGCTTCAAGAGCGCGCAGGTCCTGCTTCCGCAAATCAATCGCGAGATTATGGATCGTGCACGACAGGCAAACGAGAGAATCGCGGCGCTGGCCCGTGGACAGCATGCCCAGGGAGCAGGCAAGGCCGATCTCTCAAAGGCTGCATTTAATCCCGGCACAAAGATGAGTATTGAGGAGCTCGCGGCAGCGGCGCAGTAACTCAATTCATCAGCGAGGGAACTGAGAGGAATATTTTTCGCCGGGGGCGGGGAGATTATGAATCTACGTGGCGCACTAGAAGGAATTTTGGGCACTGACAGAGTTGATGAACTTGAAAAAGATTTTGATCTTGCCGCTCACAATGAGGATCAAACTTCCCCAGTAACGCCCAAAACAGAAGCACAACTAAACTGGAAACGGGCAACGCTGTCGCTTCATGAAAAAAACGAAACTCTCAGACGCTTAGGCAAAGTCCCCAGCGGTCCCACCGCGGCAGCAGTCGCCGAGCTCCCACAAGATCAGGCTGCCACGGAAGAAGCGCAACGAGAGCTTGATCCGAGTTCCGGACCGACTAAACGTGAGAGTATAAACAAAGCTGCGGCAAGGTTAGAAACTAAGCTACCCCTCATTACCGCGAGCGAGGAGCTGCTTAAGCTCCTAAAAGATGGAAAAGTTGACGAGTTCAATGCCACCCGCCCGGCCGGAAGACTCGATCTGCGTGGAATTAGCCTCGTAAAGCGCAATCTCGAAGCAGTAGATCTCCGCTTTTGCGAACTTCAAGGTGCCGATCTTCGCGGAGCAGATTTAAGCAGGGCCCTGCTACAGCATGCCGATCTATCGCGCGCGGATATGGAGGGTACTTTGCTTACGGGGTGCAAGGCCTACGCCGCCAAGTTTGTGCATGCAAGTCTCAAGGAGGTCAAGGGTGCCCAAGGCGCGGAATTTCAAGATTGTGATTTCAGCTACGCCGAAATGCAAAACGGGCGCTTCGACGCCGCACTCTTTACTGATGCAAAATTAGGGCTTACCCGTCTCGATCACGCTCGTTTCAGAGGATGTCGCATGACGCGGGCGTGCTTCCCTCAAGCGAACCTCAGCCACGCAAACTTCGAGGGAGCACTGCTCGATAATGCGCGATTCTTTTATGCCCGCGGCAAGGACGTAATCTTTAAAGACGCTATTTTGCTCTCCGCCAATATGACGGGTGCTGAGTATACAAGCTCTAATCAGCAAACACATGACAAGAAAAAGACGTTTCGCACCACCTTCGAAGGTGCCTGGACACAAGGGCTCATTCACGGCGCTTCGATAAGCGAGGGGTGGCTCGCCGAAAGCCACCGTAGCGGATTACCACCTGAAGGACTCATACCGAAGGAAAGCGCGGCTGATAAAGGCAAAGTACCAATTGATGGCCTCCCTGGGACCGATCAGGTGCTTTTTAACGCGGCAATGGCCGAGCTAAATGAGCTTGTCGGTCTTAAGAAGTTTAAAGCAATGGTGCCCGAACTATTAAGTCACATAAAGGTATCGCTCGCGCGCGAACAGCTTGCGCTTCCGGCATTCTCGCGAAAGCTGCATTATGTAATGACAGGCCCCCCAGGAGTCGGAAAGACAACGTGCGCGCGGATACTCGGCAAACTATTTACCTCTCTTGGCTTACTTGCCGAGGGGCACATCATAGAAACAGACAAGAGCGGCTTTATCGCTGGGTTCGCTGGCCAAACACTTGGCCAGACTAACGACCTCATAAACGATGCGCTCGGCGGAACTCTTATAGCCGATGAAATATACGCGATGACTGACACCCAAAACGATGATTATGCCAAAGACGCGCTTGCGGTGCTGGTCAAGCGACTGTGGGACGATCGCGACAAGTTCAGCGCATTCTTTCTTGGCTACCCGGCGAAGATGGCCAAATTCATCGAGGCAAATCCCGGATTCTATCGGCGCATGGCTGGCATTATCACTTTTGAGCCATACAGCTACGGCGAGCTTGCCGAGATCATGAAGAGGAAAATGGACAAGCTTACGCTGCGCTACACGCCAGAGCTTTTAGGCTACGCAAGTGTCGCGTTGGCAATGAACAAAGAGCTCAGCCAGGAAAAATTCGGCAACGCCGGTACAGTTGAAAATCTGGTCGAAGATCTGACCAAGCGTATGTCCACGCGCATTGTCCGCAACAATCTTCTTAGAGATAAAGAGGCGCTGACGAAGACCTCAATGGAGGATCTGCCCACCGAGCTTTACGCAGGGCTTGCGGTGTCTGAACTCCCCGCGCTCGCGGAGTTGACTTTTATCGGCAGCGACGGAAAAACAGTTCACGGAAATGAACTCACGCTGGATGGCGAGTTTGCAACGCTAAGTCCAGAGTCCGAACTGCGGCTTAAGCAGCTCGTGCACGAACGAAAGCTGGAACTCATCAACACTGACTACTAGTACACTGTAAACGAAGTTTTCTGACTCTTTTCATCTCTGTGCTCTTCGTGCCTCTGTGGTTTTTTGAAAGCAAAATAAACCACAGAGGCACAGGGAACACCGAGTTAGAACCGAGAGCAAGGATAAGTTATTTCGTTTACAGTGCACTAGAGGAGCTATCGCGGAAGAGCATCAGCTCCACGCTCAAACCGGGCCCAATCCCAACGAGCAATCCATAGCTGTCTGACTTTGCGGCTCTATCACGAAGATATGCTTCAAGCACGTACAGTATCGAAGCTGACGACATGTTGCCAAAATCTTCGAGCACCTCCCAAGACCAGGCCGTTTGAGAACGATTTAAGCTAAAATCTTTTTCGAGCGCCTGTAAGATCTTCGCACCGCCCGGATGAAAAAGCCAATGCGCGACCTGATCCGTTGTAAGGCCGTTATCCGCCAAAAACCCATGGATTAGCTCTGGTGCTACCTTTGATAATCGGCTCGGCAGATCACGATCAAGCCGAAGATGCATGCCATCATCTCGAATGTCGTACCCCATCAGATGCTCCGTCTCGGGAATAAGAAGAGATTTCGAGGCCAAAAGCTGCAATCCACTCCCCGCGGGTTCGATAACAGCACATGCAGCACCGTCGCCAAAAAGCGCAGACCCCAAAAGGTTTCCAGACGAAATGTCTTCGGCGTGATAAAGTAATGAGCAAAGCTCCACAGAGAGAAGGGCGACGCGCTTGCCGTTGGCCGCGAGCTCCCGTGCAAAAGCAAGTCCCGAAGCTCCTCCCGCGCATCCGTACTGAAAGAAAGGGTAACGTCGTATTGTCGGCGCCAAACCTGCCTGTGCGATAATACGCACGTCAAGAGAAGGAATCGCCGGAACGCTGCATGAAGTATAAATCAAGCCATCAAGCTCTGCGCGCGGAATTCCAGATCCAGTCAAAGCCTTCTGCAATGCCCGCGTACCAAGTTCAGCTCCAACTTCCAAGAATATTCGTGCACGTTCTTCCGAGCCACCAAGTGACAAAACCTTTTCCAATGGGATCGCAAACGAGCGCTTTGAGATCTTGGAATGCTTAACAAAATACTGAAATCGGTCACGCTCGTCTGGCTTTGAAGAAAGCCAGCGCTCCGCGCCTGAGATAATCTCGTCAGACGAATAGAAATAATTCGCACTCACGGATGAAACCGTTGAGAGTATTGGGAGTAGCGGCACTTGTATTGTCAATAGGCACCCGTGCCCTGGGCCGGGATTAAAATCTCGAATGCAATATGGACCGTCCGATCCAGCTTTGCGATAAATATCGAGGGATCACGCACATTAAATGCGTCCCATAAAAGATCAACTTCCCCTTTCGCTTGATACACACCATTGCCGGACTTGGCGCCGTCGAACATGACCTCAAAGGGAAGCGAAAGCTCTCGCACGGTTCCATTTATACTAATCGTACCTGTGAGTGACGATGCACATCGACCTTCGGCTATAACATTTTCAATTTCGCAACCCGGCCCCATTGTTTTCATTTCGACTTCCACCCGCGGATTGGTGTCAGCTCCCATGACGTCTCGCATTTTCTTGTCGCGGCTCGCGTTATCAGTATCAAACTTTGCCACGGGCAATTTTAGCTCAACATGAATACTTCGCGGGTCACTTTTGTCTTGGAGCTCTATTTTTCCACTAATATTCTTGGTAGTTCCGTGCACCATATGCCAGGTCGAGTCGACCTTAAACGTCACCTTGGTATTTTCGTCATTTAATACAAGCGGCAACTTCCAAGGGAGCGATGCAGCGGAATTCGTATCAGCAAGAGCTACCCGCGCCCCGCCTACCAAGGGAAGCCCAAATATCAACAATAGTATAAGACCATGCAAAAACTTGCGGCATTTCATACCGATAGCCTACCTAAAGCTTACCCTACACACCAGAGCTTGGAAATAACTCTGTGCTCTCTGTGGTTTATTTTACTTTCAAAAACCACAGAGACACGGAGAACACAGAACTAGGAATTGAGAGTATTTCGGTTACAGTTATACTAGCCCTGTCCGACTTCAATAAGTTTTACCTTCGCCATACTTGAGTTGAAAGCTCAAGTAACGATTGATTTTGTGAATTTTTCTTTGATGTTGATCGTCTTATAATTTCTACGTGGAAATTCAGCAAAAGGAAATTCGATTCTCTGCAGCCCAGCGCCGCTTCGCTTGCGCTTACGGACTAATTACCCACTTGGTTTTTCTCTTCGCGATTCTCTGCATGGCACACGGACTCTTCACCGGACTCGAGTACGCGCGATTAGGTAGCCTGCTGCAATTCAACTTGACGCAGCGAACTACCTTACAATGGCTGACAAACACCATACTGCTGCTGCAGTTTCCCTTACTCCACTCATTTCTTCTTGGCAATCGCGGGCGCCGGCTTCTTGAAAAATGTACGCCCTTTGGGCTTGGAGCGGAACTTCGCACGACCACGTTTGCGCTGATCTCTTCCTTACAGCTCATTGCTTTATTCGAGCTCTGGATTCCCTCGCAAGTGGCTCTATGGAGACCCGAACTTGGGGCGATGGCGACGACATGGTATTTGGCATACCTCGCAAGTTGGCTCTATCTCATCAAGACTCTTTTCGATGCCGGACTCAGTATTCAGCTTGGCTATCTCGGTTGGGCGGCCGTCTCACGAGGGAAGGCTCCACGCTATCCAGATTTTAGGCCACGCGGCACTTTTCTCACCATGCGCCATCCTGTGTATCTTGCGTTCGCGATGGTTCTTTGGAGTGGGCCGGTATGGACGCTCGATCACTTAGTTGTGTCTTCTGTCCTCTCGCTTTATTGCGCGCTGGGTCCACTACTAAAGGAGGTTCGCTACCTTAGATATTTTGGCGAAACCTATCAACGTTACTGCCATCGTACTCCGTATTTTGCGTTCCCGCTTCGCCCAACATCATTACGCCGAGCTCGCTCAGGAACTTAATCAAGAGTGTCCCAAGTCACTTTCGCGCTCGTATTTACGCAGTGTTGATATACTTATAATTGGTACCCACTCATTACGGGTGGGTCCCCCCCCACTCAGTGACCTCTGTGTCTCTGTGGTTTAAATACTTTAAAAACCACAGAGACACAGAGGTCA
>CAZEAC010000071.1:0-17931 GCA_964510065.1 uncultured Bdellovibrionales bacterium
AAGCCATTATCGCCGATTTTTAGAAAACGTCGGAACTTCATTTTATCTTATTCGCGACGGCGAACTCCTGGAGGTTGAGAGCCCGGCCGACTACTATTCATTCCTTGAACAGCAATCGACTCTGAGTTCTACATCGAAACCGTCGCAAAACCGCCTGGCGGAAACCACACCAGCCGCCAAAGAAGGCGAAGTCGACCTCTTTCGGACCTGGTACTCATTGGAACAGGAACGAGAGAAATGCCCGAAAGATTCGCCTCACTATCAAGAGCTTCAACGGAAAATCGACGACGTCGAAAAGAAAATAAACAACGCTCGTGTCTAAGTGCTGACCAGGTCCACGCAGTACTGTGCTCAGCGTAAGAAGACTCACGGATGCTCCCTGAAGCTTACGCTGACAAATGAGCAGTCGCGCATATGTACGGACTTGATGGATAGCTCCGATGTCGCACTTCGCTGAAAAGCTGGCAAACGTTCCTGAAAAATCGAAGAGAAATAGAGCTCAGACTGATCTTTCGGCGGAGCAGGCGCGGGTCCCGGCATCGAGGCCCATTCTTTCTTAGTGCTATCGCTGCATATAGGTTTCTTGAGATGAAATGCCTCGCACTTGCCATCCCTCGTTACGCCATGAACAAATGTCTTTATAAACATGGAGTTATGGGATTACTGCATCGAAATGGGAGAGTCGGGTCTCCTTGAGTAAGAACTGAGCCCGCGATACCATACTTTTGAGCACCTTCTCCTTATTCAGCAAGTCATTTGGCATATGAGTGATATCTCACAAGTGTCGAAAAAGCGATCGACGGCGGACAAGTCTCAACAGAGCGCGAAACGCGCTTTTGCGAGTTTCAGGTCGTTCTTTACGCCACGCCGCCTTCTCTGGAGTGTTGGAACTCTTGCCGCTGTCGCGGCGACACGAGAAGCAGCGAACATTGGAGTTCTGCCTAATCCGTTTGATTACGCATTTGGAAATGAAACTGCGGTGTATCGTCGGGCCGCGAAAGAACTTGCGCGATCCGGCGATGTTAAGGGTGCAGTAGCTTTGATGCAGGTAAGTACGAGATCACTGCAACAGCAAGTTTTCACTAATCTGAATTTGGGTATGGAAGAATACGAGCGCCTCGCGCGCCGTGATGCTCTGAATCACATTCAGGTCACAACTCCAAGAGACCCGACAGCCCGTGGCGAGATCGGAATCAAATCAGGAGAGGAGCACGGTGCTTACTACCGTCAATTCGACGTGGTCTATATGCGCCCGGGCTGCTCAATGGAAACTTTACGACATGAATTTACTCACCGCCTGGGAGGATTTCGTAGCCTTAGCGTGCGCGAGGCCTATCTTGAGCGCGGGCCCTATGTTGAGCTTGAGGAGGGAATCGCACGAATTGGCGGCGGCGGCTTCGCTGCCGCGTCTTACCATCCGGTAGCGCTTAATACAGCGCTTCTCGCCATCCTTCTTGGTGCAGACGCAAAGTCTTCGATTGAAACGGGAGATCAGCTTGGTGTCGCCTACCGCGGAGGGATAAAACTTTTGGCCAGAGCGTTCCTCAGCGGTTCGGTAGAACCGATTCGCTCGGCGTATGATGCGCAAAGAGGTGCCGGTCGTTTCGACACTGAATATTTGAATTTAGATTTTCGTACTCTCGGCGAGCCTCTTGTGACTTCGAGCTTGCTTCGGGCACTCGAGGGGCGAAATCGCGCGTTCACGATACTTGAGCTTCTCGAGCGATCGTTTATGGATCCAGTCCCGCCAGCAGAGTCGCTTCGCAGTCGGAGTTTAAGGAACATCCAAACAATTCTTAATTCCGCACTTGACTCGGCGGTATCTTCACCGGATCAGAGCGGCGAACTCGCTGCATTAGAGAGAATCGCACGCATAGGGGCTAGCCAAGCAGGATTTCTCTTTTTCTGGACGTCTTCATCAATTTATGATGCGCCCACCTTTCCACGCAGTAAGGAGCTCAGCGCATGTCTGCGTCGACTTGAGGATTTTAGTGTGGCAGAACTTTTAAATGGCTACGGTGAGCCAGGCCAATTAGCCTATCTGTCATTAGTGAATCTTGGGTTTTGCACCGGGCGCTACACAACGACGCAGGTGGCGACGATGCTCAATGAGACTCCACGAAAACCAAGCGGACGCTTTCGAACGCTTCAATACGATATTCGAAGGCGAGTAGTGGGGCGCATGGAAGATTCTGAGTTTTAGCTTCGGGCGCGCGCCGTAGAAACGCTTTGCTGTCAAGTAAATCACCAGTCGAGTATTGCCCTTGTCTTTGAGAGCACCCCAAATTCGCGTGAGGTAGTGCAACGCGAGATGATATTTATGGGTAATATCAACAAGTTATGACTAGGAAACAGATCGGAATCTTGAACACGCTGCCCTACCTTCCGTCCATAACATCCATGGGAAGCTCTGATCAGGACGGATCAGTGGAGTAATGCATGGACCAGGGTAGTGCCATAAAGTCGAGGAGGGCAGCGAATTTTCACGCTGCGACGCCGCCGTCCACGCACGACAAAACTCTGAAAGGTTTTAGAACGCTAGAGATTTCACGAATTCAAAGCGGGAGTGTCTTAGAGTTCTCCGATAATTCCCGTTATCTTGTCACGATGGCTAAGGGACGTGAGCTCAAACTAATAAATGTAGGAGCAGGCGGGGTCTTGGAGCAATCCACCACGATTGACCATCTTCACCGTTTAGGACAGCTGCAATCGGTACACTTAGGCGATGAGGCCTCATTATACCGTGGCTCGCTGAATAGCGAATGTTATACATGCCCGCGCTGGCATCAGTTGAAGCCAGGTGATGTCTTGGTTCATGCCAACGGTTCCCGGGAAGAGGTACTCAAGATCGAGCAAATTTTTAATCTTAACCAACAAAATAAACGGGTAACCTCAGTACTTCGAACGACGCAGGGTGAAATAAGCGTTTTGAAATCAGATAGGAGTGATAGGGAGCTCGCAGGACCGAGTGCACCTCGAGTTTTTGAAAGACTTCAGTGTTTGCAGCCCGGCCAGCTAACAAAGGATGAAAGTCGGCATGTCACTCTTCCCGGTCCGCTTGGAAAAATTCTAGAATCGGTTGAGCAACAGATTGCTCACATCGAATTTGCATTGGCGTTACAGGCGCAGAGAATCGCCGATCAGGCGATAACAAACTATCGGCAACGGATTAAGTCAGGGAGCTCTCTAGTAAAAGTTCCCTACGAGCGGCTTGAGTTGACACTCGCAGGATTAAAAGAAGTACACCAGATTGGAAGCAGTGTCGCTCAAGAAATATCCTCACTTGGATGGCTACCTGGAATTCATGCGCTTCGTGTAGATAATGGAAAGCTGGATAATATTCAAAAAATGATCGCCGCGCATATAATCGATCAACGCGATATCCACGCGATGATTCACGGCACACAGGTGCTGTGGGACAGGATAATTGAAGAGCTTTCGGATGGACGGGCGGACTTCGACATGCCGGGGCTTACAAGATTCTGTCCAACGGCAGCTGCGCTACTTTCGCTCCTGACAGATGAAACTTCACTCGCGAGGTCGGCGAAGGCGTTTACGCGTTTCGAAACACCCGAGCATTCAGACCAGCGAACTTTTGAACAGATTGCAGCTATGGTGGCGGAGGTCAACCACGACGAATCGCGCGCCGAGATTGGATTCGAAGGCACGATCATAGACAATTACTATACTGCAGACTATTTGCGGCGAATGCTCGCACAGGGTGGCCGCATAATTACTCACCATGATCGGAATGAGAAAACCGGGGAGATTGAATGCACGGGATTCGGACTGTATTACGAGCATGGGCGGATTCCATTTGACGCAAAAGGAATTCCCGACATGTTTCGAAAAGATCCCAAAGTCGCCTGCTTTGATCTCATCTTCATTTCGCCACGTGCTTCCCTCGGAGCGTATCAACGAGTTATGGATTCTATGATTGTGCATTTGCAGCGTACTGATACGCAGACGGTTATTTCCGAGCAGTATCTCCAAAATCTCGTGGCTTTTAAGTTATCAACAGCGTATGGCTGGTGGCCGAGTCTAAAGGTTATCACCGGAGGTAAGTCGAGCACGGGTAAGCCGACTTATTGGCTCTGTGTCGAAGCACCGGTAGACCCGGGACTTCGTCAAAAATTTCTCCCCAGACTGCGCGCCAATGCTGACGACCTTGTTGCAGCATTTGAGTCCGTTGCGAAGAGCCAGATGTCTGGGAGACACCTTGAACAAGTTGCCGTCGATCCCCGAGATGCCGAAAGGCAAAAGGTTCTTGATGTTGCGAAGTACATTCGCTTAGAAGCATCCACGCCAACATTCACCCGTCTTTCGATCGGTAGCGCGAATATGAGTGCTCAGGAGTTCCAGAGGGGCAGGAAGATCCTGGAAGAAGGACTCAGTGGGGTAAAGGGCGTGGTGAGCTGGGGCGCGACAATGATGCTCACCCTTATCGACGGTGAAGTAAGCGGGACACCCCGTGGCGGGGCCTATGAAATATTGGATAAGGTGAAATCGGGTGCAGATCGGCACGCGCTCTTTCTTGGTGTGACCGTGCATAATCCTGAGGTGTCGCGCGAGATCGTAATTCCAAATTTTAATGGTGGAAAGCCGGTCCTCATCGTCTACGAAGAGCCGTCTGGGAATTTTGTCACTATCGAAGATATTTCCGTCGACCGAAGTGCTCGCTTCCCAACAAGAGATCTTCCGGATAAGCCATTTTGGGATCAAGAAGCAAAGCGATCGCGTGAGATTGCCCAAGTACTTGGGGAGCAAGCAAGTCCGGCAAAAGGGGTACTTTCTGACCGGTTCAGAAATATCGCTGTATTCCTTAGCGGTGGCGGTACCGTAGGGCGTGAAATTAGGGCTCTTACTGAAGAGGCTTTTCAACATCCTGCTCGAGATATTCATGTAGTGTTAGTCGATAGCCGCGATGTCGCTTCCGGCGCAACTCTGACAAGAGAGCTATCCAGCACCGAACGTTACGCCGACGATGCTGCCTGGTTGGAGCGACATCACACACGCGCACGTGAGACTGGACGTGCGCCGTACGTACATGTAGTACGCTCCGGCGCAGAGCTCGCGGATCTCTTGGTCTTGCTCGATGCACGAGATCTCTCGAACCCAAGCATTCGCGCCGCTGAATTTGAACCGGCATTAAGTGCCGCTAGAAGGCCCGTTGTGGCGTGAGAAAGACTGTGCCGCGATCATGAATTGAGTTGCTTTGTGATTTCGCCCATACGCGCGCCGAGCCCTGAATCTCAATTTTTAGCATCTGAAGCGAGCGCTCACGACAAATTTCTTCAAGGCAGGCATTTACGAAATCAGCCCCAATGCCGTCACTTTGCAGATCGCCTGAATACGCAAAATTGACCAGCGCTGCTTCGCCATCACCGTATCGCACTTCAGCAACCGCGCGGATTATGTTGTTTCTTTTGAGCACAAAGCAGGCATTCTGAGACCCGATCAGAAGTTCGGGAGCATGTGAAGATTCATTCCTTCGTACCATTTCGAGAATGAGAAAGTTTCGTGCAGCCGATCGTCCGGCGTCGCTGTTAAGCCGTTCAATCGTTTGTACCTGGAGCGCGAGCCTTTGCGCGGGTGCCGATTCGCCGATATACTGGGCGAAGATGTCCAAATGTTTCTGCACTACCTCTTCGGAATCTTGCAATACGCAGGTGGCGAGCCCAGAGCGGAGAAGGCATTGTTCAATGTGTTCCAATGTTTTTAATCCTGCCGGTGCAAGAGAAAGCGCGACGCTTCGTTTGTCTTCGGAGATTGTGCGGCGTAGTAGGTAGCGCATTTTTGCGTAGCGCTTAAGCAGGACTGAAACTGTATTGGGGAGAATTTTAAATCGCGCGCAGAGGTCAATCGATCGAACAGTACCCTTGCCCCGCGCAATTGCAGTTAGTACCTGCCAATCAACAGTAGAGTAACCGCTTCCGAAAATGTTGTCGCCCAAAACGCCCGAGCCGTAGACGATTCGACGCATTGGCCCAAGTGCTGGATTCTCGCCTGGACGTAAAATTGCCGGCCCGGCGCCCATGTTATCCGCCGCCTTCGAAAAAAAATCCTGAAGTTGCGAGTATTCCTCGGAAGTAATTCGACCCGCGCGAAGTTCGATCTCACGCGCATTGAATTGGTCATGGATTGCAAAGGCGCGCGAAGCTTTTTCAGTAAGAGTGAGAATATTGCTGCGGCGATCATCCCCGTTTCGACGGCACGTAAGATACGCGCGCTTTTTAAGACTGACGATAGTTCGCGAGACAAGACTTTTTTCGAGGTTTAAGCTTTTTGCAATCTGTGTTGCGGTGCGGCTTGACGCGAAGGCAATCTCAACAAGTACAAAAAGTTCGCGGGTACTTAATTCTGCTCCATATGCCCGGCTAACAAACTGTGAACGCTCCTGGTTGATTCGATAAAGATCGATCAGGCGTCTTTGCAACGGTGTGCAGTGATCAATTTCTGCCATGGTGCATCCAAAAATCTCTTTAAGGAGTTATTGCATAGTAGGTTTAGATGCTGACAGTATAGTTCATAATTACAACGAAGCAGCCTAATAACATCGATTGTGTGCGTAAAAAATGTGCAGGATCAATAGGTTATTGGTGTCAGGTTTTACTAGAATAGCTGTTCTAATTTTCAAACTAAGTAATAGCAATATGAGAATATGTGTGTATGCAGTAGTTCATGACTGCAACTAAATGCTCATTGAAAAACCGGTCGTGTAGTAGTTCAAGTATTTCGAGAAGTTCAAGGTCCTCGGAAGAAGAAGTGCCATTTCCCGAAAGTTGTTTGGTTCGGGAAACGGAACTGGCAGCAAGATAGTGGTTTTATCTTAATTTGCTAATTTTCATTCCGCTCACCATGATCCCACTGAGAGACGATAGTCGTATTTCAGTGGGATTTTGGCTGAGCATCCAATCTCTCCCTTGACCTAATGCAGGAAGTTCGAAGAGGATTTCTTGTAATGGCAGGGCAACTTCGCTCAAGTAAGAAAGAACAACAATATGAAAAGCGTTATCGGACTCTTTGGCACTTGCGGCGATTCCCAGTGGCGGACCCCGGTTATCGAAGCCCTCAATGCCGCCGGGATTGAGCACTTCAACCCGGTGGTTCCGAACTGGACTCCCGAGTGCGCCCCGATCGAAGCGGATCATCTCGCCAACGACAAGGTCCTCCTGTTGGTGATCACCGGGGAAACCGAAGGCCTTGCCTCGCTGGCGGAGACTGGCTGGGCGGCTCTGGCGGCCAGGAAGAATGGGCAGCAGCTGTTCTTGGTGGTGGAGGATTTCCCGGATGGAAATCCGAAGAGCGCCCAGAACCGCGCCCGGAAACTGATTCGCGAGCACGCCAAGAAAGCGGACGTCCCGGTCTACACCTCGATCGAAGAAGCGACGCAAGCGGCCATCGAAGCCTACCGCAAGTAGCCCGGGGCGAGGGATGAAGAAGTGGTTTGGGGCCGGAGATCATCGCGCATGATCTCCGGCCCAACGAAGGATCTCTTGCTGCCAGTGTCCGTTAGTTGACTTAGATATCTTGAACTCTTCAATAACTCTACCTTACAATCCTAAATGTAATTTCCTTAGGAATCGAGCATGCCTCGTCACACCCCCCGTAAAGCACTCGCCGAGTTGCTTGAGCCCTACATAAACAAGGATCACTTCCTTACCTTCACTGATCTCTCAAAAGTCGGCATTAATCCCAACAATAAATTTAAAACTCCGCTCGGAGTCTACTGTTATCCAATTGCTGAAGTAATTGAAGAGATTGCCGATGGTAATTTCATGTTCGGTATCGATCGCAAGCACTACCATGTATTGAAACAGACTACGACAAAGATATTAGACCTCAGCAATTATAAGATTGCACAGTTTGAAGCAGATTTTGATGCGCTTTACGCCTACACAAAAAAGAGCGGCAAACATATCGCGCCACTTATCGCGAAAGCGCATGAATGTGCTCTCTATGCCGTAAAGAATGTAGGATCGCTTTTTTGGGGGCTCATTCAGGCATGTGTGCAAATCGAGTCCGAGAAAATTGGCAGGCTCGCAACCGAGCGATCGACAGTGCTGTGGAATAAGCTCCTTCGCGAGATGGGATATGACCTTGTCGTCGATCGCTCAAGCAATATTCACCTGTTGCAATCGGCACAGGCTATCTTTCTTTCGCCGCGGGCTTATAAGGTGGTGCATTCGGGGCTTGTGCCAAAGGCAATTGGAAAGGCACGAGCCGACTATTGGGGCGGAGCGCTGCAGCCATATTGGCATCCCGGAGCAAATCCGACCGTGGATATGGTAATTGTCGCGGATGGGGAGCGGGCGAAACAGATTCTCCTTATTAAACGCGCCAAAAACGCAAAAGCCGAGGCCGGAAAATGGGCGCTTCCAGGAGGATTTATCGACACAAACGCACCGCGTGGCATGCCGTGGCAGCCTGATAGAGAGAGCCTTCTCCAGGCTGCGGTGCGTGAGACTGCGGAGGAAACCGGAATCTATCTCTCGTCGATGGGTGCTGAATTTCAGCTGGTGGGTGTCTTCGAGGGAGGCGGCCGCGACCCGCGTGATAATCGCGAGGCTTGGGTACGAAGCACCGCGGTAGCGATTGATCTCAAGGCGAGGAAAGTAAAAGCACCTAAAGGAAGAGATGACGCCGACGAGGCGCGCTGGATTCCAATTTGCGATCTGCAGAAGATTACACTTGCTTTCGATCATTCAAAAATTGTGAAAAGAGGTCTTAAGATTTTGGGACTTGGGTAGTGCGCCCCTCCAGCTAGCTGCTTCCATTGTTGCTTCGGAACGGTCTAGTTCAAAGAGATCTCAGAGAGTATAGCAAAGTATACTGTGTGAAATTACGGAAAGCCTTGCCGTACAGCCTTAAGAATTTTGAGCAAATTTGAAAACATAGAAGAATTAACTCTTCAATTGAATATTGTTGAGTGGCGTTGTATGTACGGGTGTCTGGAAAAACGCGCGAAAACGGCTTCTATTAGGCTTCTCCCGCAAAATAACGTGAAAAAATATTTGAGGTTACATGATAACTATCTACGGTGCTAAAGGCGCTGCTCGGTGCTTAGTAAAACTCGTCAGCAATTCTTTTTTGTTCGCTTGCGCTCTTTCTGCCGCACATTGCCTAGCTCCTGAAGACTCCGTTGCTCAGAAGTCTCTACGCCTTCAGGTTCCACTTGATAAAAGCAAGGTAGCTTCCGATTCTTTTTTAATTGCGAGGGTTATCAGTGTTGACGACTTAACCTTACAGTCGGCGTTTCTAATGGACTATTCTCGGAAAGTTGGACTTAAGGTAGGCAGCGAGAATAGCTTCGTTGCGGTGACCGCGGGCTCTCTCAGTAAAGGCAATTTGCTCTCGGGCCTCTTAAGAGTTCGTTCAAAGACAAGAAAGCTTCCCCCGCTCAAGTTAAAAAAGCGGCGAAGTAAAAAGGTAGCAGCACGTACACCTGTCATGCACCCCTTTGTCCCTTCGCCTACCATTCTGGAAAGTGCATCAGAAACTGAAATGGCGGTAGTCGCTTTTCGTGATGCGGCGTTTAGCGTGAGTGGCCCTGGAACAGTACCCTGGATGGCACTTGCGGGGAGAGACACTGCTGCCACCGCAATGGCCTCTGTCGAATGTTATCTAAAAGAAGACGGTTTCGTTATCGCTGAAACCAGCTCAGAGTTTGTTCGGGCAAGAGAGGTCGAGCTCGAATTGTGTAGAAGCGGAAATAGCTCAGCCTGTTTTGATCCCGAGAATTACCTGACACCAAATGCCGCTGTGACAGGAAGCTTTACTTCTGACGGAGCAAACTTTACCGTGGCGCTCACCTTCTTGGATGAACAGGGAGCGGTGGCAGCAACAACATCTGTGCAAGGGCCATTTGAATCGTTTATCGATCTATTACTCACGGCCGGGAAAGACCTAGGAGAGAAAGTATGCCGTTCTCGCGAATTGAAAGTGACAATTGCGCCATCCGGCTTCAGTCAAAATAATTGCGCATATACTGATGCGGGAGGGTGTGGCGGCTGTTCAGAGTTCCGAAACGGGTACTATTGGGAAGGGGGACACTATCTCGGAGATATGCGTGGCCCCATCGGAACTATATTAAAAATCTCTAGTTCCGATGGTGAAACATCACGAGGTACGGTTGCTTGCGGAGATTGGAGCCCAATCGCCTGCGAGCAGAACCTTTGCTGCAAACGTGAAGCCGGACAGCCGGCTTCGGGACGTTATGACGCGCAATTGAATTTCCCACTAAATGCTCAACACTGTGAATGTCAGATAGTTATACCCTCGCTGAATTTGACTGCTAAGGTCGAAAAGGGCACGCGCAGTAAATCTGAGAGCCTAGCTATTAGCTGCCCAGGTTAAGAAGTTCTTGATAGGTTCCAGCGCTCAGATGTACAAATTTTTAGAATTATGGCGCGATAATTGGTTCCTGCTGAGTGTGGCTGAATAGATTTATCAGCGCTCTTTTGATGCTGGAACAGCGCTTCTTGGCGTGAGAATGAGTTTGGGTACCTCAAGCGGAATCGGTGTTGCGACGGGCTTCGCTGCTGCTTTTTGTGCTCGCTCGGACTCCTTTTTCTTATCCTTGCCTGAGCCTGCCTTCGGACCTTGTGCAGTCTTTTCGACGGGCGCGAGATCGGCCGGCGCGGGCTCTGAAGTTAAGGCGGGAGTGTTATGTACGGTAGGTTGCACCTGAGCGGCGACGCTTTCCGTAGGTGCTGGCGTAACTTTGATTGCTGGCTCGGTCTTGGGCAGGTCTTTTTCCGGGAGCGCAACTTCTTCGGTAATTGGCTCGATTCTTTTTGGTTGAACCGCCGATATCGTGTCTTCAAGCTTTTCAATTGGCGTGAGCGGTGCTGTGGATCTTTCGCTCGGAGCTGGCTGATGCATCGTTAGTCTTACATAGAGCCCAGCGATAATTACCGCGCAGAAGCTCCCGAGCGCTGCAGCGAGTACGACGCGAATCCCCAAGCGCGCCTGCCGTTTCTGTTTGGTAAGATTTTTCTTTTGCGATTTTGCGGAGGAAAGCGGAGGAGATGGAATCTTTGGCGCGGGAACTGGGGTTTTGTGCGCAGGGGTAAGTGTATCTGGTTCGACAGATTTTACTTCAGCGTTCTTCTCTTTGCCGGGATTCACCGAGATAAGCACTGTCTCAGCATTGGGAAGGCTCTTGTTGATTACCTTGAACTGCTCTGGAAGATTCGGCATGGTCGCGAGAAATTCTAAGTCTTCCGCCATTTCAATCGCATTCTGGTAGCGATCGCCCGGACGAATTTGGATCGCTCGCATTATCAGTGCGCTCAATGCTCGCGGACAGGCGCTGTTGACAACGTGAGGTGCCGGTGGAAGAGAAGATAGTTTAGATTGAATGAGATCAACGACGGGCTTCCCACGAAAAGGGGTCAAGCCAGTGCACATCTCATAAGCGATTGTGCCAAGCGCATATATGTCACCCAGTGGGCTAATTTCACCCTGGTCAAGATATTCCGGACTCAGATACTCAATGGTACCGACAACTGCACCTTTCGCGGTGACCCGTTTTCTCTCAGCGGTGTGAGCAGTCGCAAAATCGATGACTCTAATTTGATCTTCCTCGGTGAGGAGAATGTTGCTTGGCTTAAGGTCACGGTGAATTACTCCGGCATTATGAATGGCCTGCACTGCGGCGCAGAGCGCGGAAAGAAAGTCGATAATTCGCTTGGTCTGGACAGCGGTTCTGCTCTGAATCCAAACTCCAAGATCGCCCCCGCCAACATGTTCCATGGAGTAGGCAAGTATTGATGCATCTTCAACAAATTCAATTGGCTTAATGACATTCGGGTGCTTTACCCTGCGAGCCGCTTCGAATTCATTGAGAAAACGCTCACGCAGATCAGGATCTTGATTTTCGTCAAGGCGGAACACTTTGAGTGCGACCTTGGTCCCGGGCGACTTCGAATCCTCGCATAGATAGACAAAACCCATGCTGCCGCGGCCAACGCAGCGTACAATCCGAAAGCGATGAAGCTTTTTCCCGGATTCGTACGGTGTCGCCGTATGTGGCTGAGTCACATTCATAGTGCTGGAATAGAGCTGACGCGGGCAGCACGCCGACTCATTCTTCTCCCTCCTCGTCATATTAGGACGGCAGAAGCGCACAATCGGATAAGTGCTGATCTCGGCCTGTCTAATTCGTTGAAACTATTGAGAGTTTGAGCCGGCTCTCCTATACTGCCTGGTCATGGAAAAAAAGAGAGCGAAAAAAGTTGCAGTAATCGGTGGATCCGGACTCTATAAGTTAGAGCAGATAGAAGTTGTTAACGAGCACCAGGTGACCACCCCCTTTGGCAGCCCATCGTCGTTGATAACAGAGGCGTGCATTGGCGATACTACGGTCCTGTTTCTTGCGCGCCATGGATCTGCACACCAGTTCTTGCCCGGAGAAATTAACTATCGCGCCAATTTGTATGCGCTGAAAGCGCTTGGAGCGGAATGGTGCATTGCTGTCTCGGCGGTGGGAAGCCTTTGCGAGGAGATGAAGCCGGGTGATTTTGTTGTTCCCGATCAGATTATCGATCACACGCGGCAGCGGCCGTCAAGTTTCTTTGGCGATGGCGTCGCGGCACATATCAGCTTTGCGGATCCGTATTGCGACGTGCTTCGCGGGGCTTTGGTGCAGACATGTCGCTCACTGCGTTTTCAAGTTCATGAAAAAGGTTGTGCCGTAACCATTGAAGGGCCGGCGTTCTCGACCCGAGCGGAGTCAAATGTGTACCGATTGTTTGGTGCGAACATTATCGGCATGACCGGTATGCCTGAAGCCCGCTTGGCGAGAGAAGCCGAGCTTTCATATTCGATGCTTGCTATCGTCACTGACTACGATTGCTGGCGGCACTCTGAGGATGTTGTTGATGCGACAAAGGTGCTCGAGGTCCTTAAACAGGGTGCAGTGCGCGCAGGCGAAGTAGTGCGACAAGTTGTCCCAATGCTCATGAGTCTGAATCCTTCACGGCGTTGCGCGGAAGCGCTGAATAATGCGATAATTTCCGATATGGACAAGATCCCTTCGGCTAGTTTGCAGAAGCTTTCTGTAATCTTGGATCGTTATCGTAACGCGCACAGGCATCAATGAGCAGCTTGTATGATTTCACGGTTGAAGGAATTAGCGGCGAGCAGGTCGCGCTCGCTCAATTTAAGGGCAAAGTTTCACTGGTGGTGAATACCGCGTCACGCTGCGGATTTACCTCGCAGTATGCCGGCCTGCAAGAGCTGTATGACAAATATAGGGAAAGAGGCTTTGTCGTGTTGGCGTTTCCAAGCAATAACTTTGGTGCGCAGGAACCAGGAAGTAACGCTGAGATTCAACAATTTTGCGAGTTGAAATTTAAGACTACCTTTCCCATTTTTGGCAAAATCAACGTCAAAGGCGATAAGCGCCATCCACTGTACTCCTTTCTTACCACTGAATCGGCCGAGGATTATCACGGTGATCCAGGATGGAACTTTGTGAAGTTCTTAATTGATAAGGAGGGGCAGGTCGTGGGTAGGTTTTCTTCGATGACCGGTCCATCTTCGAAAAAGATAGCACGCGCAATTGAGAGCTTGCTCTAGCTTAAGCGCACGCGTCCTGTTGGAGTTGTGCTAATCACCTTAGGCCGCAAATCTCACCGCAGCAGAACCTTGGTGAGATTTGCGGGTTAGGACTGCAGAGTGAAAAGGGCTGAGAGGTTTTCTCCTCTCAGCCGTGTTAGTTTTGTGCAGAACCTTTGCGTAACTGCCGCCAAACCGTGATCGCGACAATCAACGCAAAACATCCGATGCAGAAATGTGCCGTAGCGACATCACAGTGCGCAGCGATTGCCCCCGCCGGCAGAAGCAGGATTGCGGTCACAACTCTGCCAAGTGCCGGGATCAGTGAATTAATCGCCGCACGATCCTCCGAACTAATTCCTTGATTCAGAAGATCGGGAACCACCGTATCTTGAAATCCATTCGCCCAGAATATGATCGGTACCATTAACAGCACGATCAGTCCGAGTTGAGACCCCAATATACAGTAGCCCATGCCCGCCAGCAGGGCCGCTATCAAGCAAGAGCGAACTGCTCCGGCTTTTACGAGAATGCGCTTATTGTAGCGCATGGCGTATGCCGCAAGCAGATTGCCCATGAGCAAGATCGCTCCGAACGCAATCTCAGGAACTCCAAGATCGCGGTAGAGCGCTTGCAGTAACGGTCTGCCAAGAAACGTCGCATTGAAGACCAGAGCGCCGATAACTATCGTCGCGCGCACCTGGCTTCCATTTCTAAAAGAATCGCGAACCACTTGAAGCAGCTGCTCGGCATACTGCACGTGGAACACCTTCTTTCCTGGCGGTTCGACCATCAGCAGGAGCGGAATCACACTCAAGGTGTAACCCGCCGCGGCCAAAAGGAACGGCAACTCGAGCCGAAACTTGGCAAGGAACGACCCCAAAAAGCAGGTAATCCCAAGGCCCAGCGCCGACATCGCGCTCAGACGGGCTCGAAATGCCGGATGGCAACGCTCCGCACCAAGTGCCCGCAGCGAGTCAAAAATGATCGCGTGCTCGGCTCCGGTGATTAGCCCCATACTGACTGCCAACACCACCTCCGCAAAAACCAGGTCGCCGAAGCTGTTAGCAAAGCCGTACATCGACATCCCAATCGCGAACAGAATGGTGCCGCTGATAAGAGCGATCTTTCGACCAATCCTATCGGCACATGCGCCGCCCATAAGCAGGAGTGGCGCAAAAATGATTGCAAAGATTGCTTGCAACCATGCAATCTCGCCGTCACTCATCCCAATCCGCGTGTAAAGTTGTAATGTACAGGGAAACATGAATCCAACCATCACGCTGAAGACCTTTGCTACGTAAAAAAGCTCAAGATTTCTCCGATACTTTTTTCGCTGGCTCTGAGCGTGTCTTACGACGCGCAGTCTAGGAATAGCGCCCCCTTGCGAGGCCGCCTCACCATGTTTCGCGTCAGACAGTAGATACACCTCTCCCGTTGCACGTTTCGGTGCTTGCATAACCTTTTACTTTCTCTTTAACGTTTTATTTCAGAGAGTTGCGTTTTCGCGCGCCGCTCTGCCAGCATAGCTCGAATTCAACATCAGGTTGAACCCGTGCTAAGCCGGCCAAAGAGCTTCTGGTCACTAAATTAAAAATATAAATGGGGAAGGGATGCAGTAGGATCTAAACAGAGGAACTATAGAGAGGAGCTGCAGGTAAAAGTTACGATAAGGAGTTTCAGTGAGAAAAGCCTTTTGGTCGGCTTAGTTATTGGACTTACTTCTACCCTTATTTGCGCTCTGTTTTGTTGTTTGTTTTCGATACTTCGCGGCCTAGATCATAGGTCATAGGAGACGCGAAATAACCGGCATATCGACCTTCTAGTCGACGCTCTGTGCTGAGCTCATCTGTGCTGAGCTCAGTAGCGAGCCAAGCAAGAATATGGTGAGAAGAATTGCCCATTGTTTTACCTAGATACTTTGACTGACTACTTCTGTAAGTCAAAAGTATCGCTCTAAGGTAGCAGAAAACTCAATCAAAGCAAGGAAAAAATGCAAATTCAGAAAAATGACTTTTCTCCTTCACTAAATTTTTGGAGCTGACGATCGCATAGCAGAGGAGGCGCATACGAAGTGACATCACGAATCAAATATAATGATCCAGTCCAGAGTGGAGCGCTTAGTCTGGCATATCATTACGAGATGCTCTCCGATCATGCGCGTATCGCTCCTTTTCAGGCGGCGATAGAGCGATGTTGTAAAGACAAGATTGTTATTGAAAGCGGCACCGGGAGCGGTGTGCTAAGCATCCTTGCTGCACGCGCCGGCGCCCGAGAAGTCTTTGCCGTTGAAGTGGATCCAAAGATGGCTGAGTGTGCCGCCGAGAACTTCAGGTTCTCCGGTTTGCGGAACATCACGTTGCTGCAGAAGAACACACTTGATGTGACTCTCACCGACCTCCGTGGACAGATGGCTGAAGTAATAATCGCGGAGAACTTGAGCACCTGGCAGGTCACTGAACCCGAGCTTCAAGTAATGAATCACATCGGGCGGTGTCTCGCCGCAACAGATGCGTGTAGGCTACCCGAACAAATCCTAAATTATGTGGAGCTCGCGGAATCGAAGTATCAGTTTTACGATGGTGTTACTATCCGTGCGCACTACTTCGAATTTAGCGGCGTAAGAAAACCGAAAGTGCTCTCTTCCTCCACGCTGTTTAACACCTTTGATTTGCGCCGACAAAATGTCGAAAATATTAACGGTCACGTCGTGATTCAGGCAACCCAGAATGGAGTCGTAAACAGCCTGCGTCTAAGCTCGCCGCTTATTGTGCACGAAGATATTGAATTTAGCTCGACTGACTCATTGATGCCGCCGGTCGTGGTTCCGCTTGAGGCCGCGTTGGAGGTGAAGGCTGGAGAGTTGGTAAAGGTTGTTATCGAGTACCAAAGTAATACCGTCTGGGAGCAGTTCGTAGCGAGAGCCTCTTGTCTAGCTCGAAGCACGGACCAGATACTACACCAATAGGACTCATGCTTGTTCCCACCATTGTCTTTATACTCGTGAGTGTTGCTATCGGTGTGCATGCCGCACACCGCATAGGTGGAAAAGTAAGAAATTTCTTCGTTGCGGGGAATATTGTTCCCTTCTGGGTATTGGCGCTCTCGCTGACTGGCCAAGCAATCGAGCTTGGTAGTACGCATGACAATGCAAGCCTGGTGATGGGCGGAGGATTCTGGTCCGGTGCGCTCCTTCCTTTGGGGATCGGCGCGTCACTTTTTCTTATTGGACTGTTCTTTGCGGCACCGCTGCATTCAATGAGACTTCTCACCCTTCCTGATTTCTACGCAAGGCGTTACAGCCGTTCAGTAGAGTTGCTCACTTCGCTGCTTTGCGTCGCTAGCTTTGTGATTCTCCTCGCCGGAAACTTTGCTGGTGCTGGAATTATTCTGCACTCGATGCTGGGGGTGTCGCCGCTGCATGGGATTCTTATGGTGGCGCTTCCGGTGCTTTTCTACACAATGGCGGGGGGGCTTTTTGCGGTGACGTGGAATGATGTCATGCATGTTGCCGTAATTCTGATTGGTTTTCTTTCCGCGCTTTTCTGGCTTCTTTCTGCGAGTAATGGCGTCGAGATTGAGCGAATCTTTGCCGCGAAATTTAGCTGGAAACCGCTTCTGCATATGCAGGAGGGGGCGTTGAAAAATTGGTCGTCGTTTCTCGCGCTTGCTCTCGGCGATATTGTCGCGCTCGATTTTATGGAGAGGGTCTTTGCGGCGAGAACAGCGCGTGGGGCAAAAATCGCCTGCTTTTTTGCAGGCACAATTACCATCGGCGTTGGAGTTGTTGTCGCTATGCTTGGAATGATTGCAGGGTCCCTCGCGGGGACGGGAACATTTCTCGAATTCGTGACGGGATATATGCCGAAGGGGATCGCAATGATGGTGTGTATGGCCTTGCTTGCAGCCGCTGTTTCGACCTGTGACGGGGTGATTATGGCCTGCGCGAAAGTAGTATCAAAGAATATTGTCCAGTCGCAATTCCCAAAGCTGATTCCAGCGAAACAGTTACTTACGTTTTCCAGAGGCACAGCCGTACCAGTAGCGTTGCTCGGAGCCGCTATCGCGATCGTACGGCCGGTGCCCGGGGACCTTCTGGTTTTGGCATTTGACGTAGTATTTGCCGGATGCCTTGTGCCGCTTGTCCTTGGGATCTTTTGGAGAAAGACAAGTGCCTCAGCGGCCTTTTGGTCAATGCTGATCGCATCGCTGGCGCGGGTGGTTGCTCATTTTCTGCTGCCGATTTTTGAAGTTCCGCCAGCGTGGCGAGGAATTGAAAGCCTGCTACCGCCACTTCTCTCGCTCTTTGTGTGCGTGACAATCAGCCTGATTCGTCCGGCTTCGAATGCGGAGGAGCCGACATGTTCG
>CAZEAC010000071.1:17941-23672 GCA_964510065.1 uncultured Bdellovibrionales bacterium
AAGATATCGCATTAGCGCCAGTGAATGGAGTGCGGTATGGCGACTCGGGGCGCTGTTTTTCTTGCTCACCTTGGGAGGCGAATTGGGGCGAATTTCACGTGATAGTCTGTTTCTCAGCAACGTAGGGGCCTCCGAAATACCGCGCATGTACCTCTATGTTGCATGTAGCATGACTCTGCTTACGGCGGCCTACGGTCGAATAGTGAATCGAATTAGAAGTGATCGATTAATGCTGTTCTTGCAGCTTGTAGGCGTCCTGCTGTTCTTGACTCTTTGGTATTTTGGCTATGAGCGTCACGAACATAGCTCTTCGGTAGCGCAGATAATTTTCTGCTCGGTCGAAGTATACGTGTTGTTACTGACAATGCACTATTGGAGCTATGTCAATTCACTGTACAGCTCGAAACAGGGAAGAAAAGTTATCCCGCTTCTCGGCTCTTTCGGCGCGGTCGGAATTATTTGCGCAGGCGTGATCGCGCAGTGTATTTCCCAAGGATTTGGATCCTATTATCTTCTGCCTGTGTGGGTAGTGCTGCTTGGGGCCTCGCTCGCTATGACTATGCAAGTTGCCAAAAAGCGTGCATGTGCGCTCTCATCCATGGCATCTGAAAGTGATGCGCCGAGTTCTACGCTGACAAAGACCCTGCGAGTGATTTGGGGAGAGCCGCTCATTCGCACGCTCACTTTTATGGCACTGCCGATGTGGGTGCTTATCTATATTATCGACTACTGCTACTTTGACGCACTAAACCGAACTTTCGCCAACCGTGATGAGTTGGCAAGTTTTCTGGGAATGTGTCTTTGGATCTTTGCTCTCGTGGGACTCATTGTACAAGTGACGGTTACCCCGAGGCTTCTCCGAATAGTGGGCGTCGGCGCGACAAGCATGATTTTCCCTTTGACGTTGGGAATTGGTGCTATGTGTCTGCTCCTTTACTCAATTCTTCCCGGCTCTAGTGCGCCGACGCTTGAAGTTGGTCCGCTGCTCCTTCTTATTCTCGTGGCGAGATTCTGTGACGTGGGAATCTACTTCTCGGTGTATGATTCGTCGTCGCAGCTTCTCTACTATTCGGTCCCGACCGAAAGGCAGGCACAGAGCCGGGCATTTATTTCGGGATTTATTTTCCCGGTCAGTATGGCGTCAGCGGGAATGCTTATTCTGCTTTTCCGAGATTGGGGCGAGCCGCTTTATAACGTGGCGTTCGTCGGATTTGCGATGGGCTTTCTGCTTGTGGCCTTCGCGCTGAATATTACCCCTGACTATCTTCGCGCACTTCTTACGCACTCGGTGCGAGAAGGGGATACCGATTGTAAAAATGCTCTCGACGAGATGCGCATTATCGATCCAAGTGATAGCTATTACGTGCTCCTTCAGGCGCTCACTTCGTCCCATCCAGCGGAGGCCGAGTTCGCGCGCCAGCAAATTTTACAGCTTGATGTTCGTGATCGTTACTTGGATTTTATTGAGATAGCGGATCAAATAGAACCGCATGCGCTTCGCAAAATGCTTAAAGGTCTAGAGCAGCATAGCGATCCCGATGCGCGGCGCTTTCTTGAGATTTGCGAGCTAAAGAATCGGCGCTAAGTGCCGATCTATATTAAGGAATTCAAGGAAGCAGGTACGTTAGACCTAATCCAATCGGGGAGTTATGCTCTTTTTGCCGCAGGGCGCGGACCTTCAAAGCCGTGTTGAAAAGCGCTCCGCGTTTTTCAAGGTTATTACCCTTCGTGAAATGAATGTCGACCAGGGACTGCTGCTGCGCGACGTTTTGCCCTCTTTCGAATTGTTGAGTTGGGACTATTACGACGTGCGCCGCGAGCAGGTGGAGATAATAATAGCCGGCTGTCCCTACCTTGACGCTGAGAGCAAGGCAAATCTCGCCAAATATTATAGAGGGATGTTGCCGCTGCAGATGCTGACGCCGCTGATAGACCGGCTTGCGCGAAGCGAGCGCGAACGTCTCCGCGAGCTTCAACCGTATCGGCGACGACACGTGAATAAAGTGCGGTGTGCCAAGTCAGATTCAGGTGAATGGCAGATCGCACTTTGCCGTACTGGCGCGATTACTCAAATTGTTGACGATCTTGACTACCGTTCAATCGAGCGAATCTTCCCGCGCATTGACGAGACCATTTGGAATCATTCCGAGATGCAGAAGCTCATTTTAGCAGTGATTACTCTGGTCTCGGAGCTCGAGCCTCAGGCACGGCTCCTTACGATGACGTGTTGGCAGAATGGGCTTGTCGCCCGTCCGGAGCGAGCCGGAAACAACTCCCCGGAGGGGATCCATCAAGACGGAGCCGACTATATTGTTTCGGCGCTGGTTCTTGAACGCCGAAATGTTGCGGGCGGTACTAGCCGGATCTTCGGCCCCGACAAAGCGACGCTACTTTTCGAACACACTCTGGGCCAGGGCGAGGGGATTTTGCAAAGCGACGCTGGCTCCCCACTTTGGCATGATGTGACGCCGATTGAGCTTAATGATTCTGGCTCGGGCCAGATAGGAATTCGTAATACGATCGGATTTGATATTAACGTGGACAGGAGTTAGTACCGGGGACTTAATGTCATGAAGAAGTCGGTGCAAATTCCATTTAGTATCAAATTGGGTGTCGCGATTACTTTGCTCGCTGTCGGCGCGACGACGGCGAGCGTAATGCTCTTTTATCACCAGGGCAAATCGCTCTTAATTGAGCAGATGGGCGGCCGATTGAAGGATATCGGGCGCACCGCGAGCTTTCTCATCGGTGCACCTGAACGCGAGGCGATTTTGCGCCTCACCAAAGAAGTGAACGAGCGCGCAATCGAGACTAAGCTCGTCACCGACGACATAAAGTTGGGGGAGTATAGGCGTTCGCTGCCCGACGAAGAAGCCGCGAAACTGATGGCTTCGAAAGACTTTCAGCTGCTCGTTGCAATGTTGCGAAAGATAAAGAGCGCAAGTGCCGAAAAAGCGCCGCTTTTTTCGGATGGTGCTATTGCCAAAAGTTTACTGCGGTATGTTTCAATAGTTACCACGGTCGATGATTCGAAAGACCGGGCGATTCTCCGTTTTCTCGCTGATGCGGATTATGACGATAAATCATTTCCCTGCCCAATCGGCAATCTCATATACAGCAATAGTGAGGCGGTCCGAAACGCCTTCGGCGGGGAAGTGCTTGCAGACGATGATTTTCGCTACGAAGATAAGCAGTACCTGCTATCGGCTGGTATTCCTATAGTTGTCGAGAACGGAAAGGTCCTTGCCGTGCTTGAGCTGTATTATGATGCGGCCGGCGAGGCCAATAAGGTGCGTCAGCTCAGACACTGGTGCCTTATGATAATAGGCGTCAGCTTTGTGCTCTCACTCCTCGTGGCCGTGCTTTTGAGTAGTATTCTCAATAGGCCGATTCGAAAGCTGCGTGAGGGAGCCGAAAAGGTTAGCAAGAAGGACTTCCAGACGAAGATCATTATTGATACGCGTGATGAGTTGGGACTACTCGCGGGTGCGTTTAACACCATGGTCGAAGAAGTTGGACGCTATGCGCGCGGACTCGAAGAAACGAATAAGGCCTATTTTCGCTTCGTTCCAAAGGTATTTCTCGATAATCTTGGGCAATCAAGCATAGTAGAAGTGGCGCTTGGCGACCAGGTGCAGCGACAGATGACGATCCTCTTCGCTGACATTAGATCCTTCACTTCGATCTCTGAATCGATGTCGCCGCGCGATAACTTTGATTTCATCAACCAGTATCTTTCTACTGTTAGCCCGATAATCCGAGCACACGGAGGTTTTGTCGATAAATATATCGGGGACGGGATAATGGCGCTCTTTCCCGACAAACCTGATGATGCCGTACGCGCCGCCACTGAGATGCAGCACGCTTTAATCGCGTTTAATAAAGAAGGTGCCGACCTGGGGCGGCCGCATGTCAGTATTGGCATCGGCATCCACACTGGAAATTTGATGTTGGGTACCGTTGGTGAGCCGGAGCGGATGAACAGCACGGTTATCTCCGATGCGGTGAATCTTTGTTCAAGAATCGAAGGGCTGACCAAAGACTACGGTGCAAAGATTATCGTCAGTGAAAAAGTTTTCAACTATGGGCAAGTGCATACGAGCTACAACAGCCGTTATCTGGGTGCGGTAAAAGTGAAGGGAAAGCGCACTAAGGTAAATATCTATGAGCTGATTCTTACCCAGATAAAAGATGCCGAGGCATTGAAGCTTGCCACGAAGGCGGACTTCGAAGAGGCGGCAAAAGCGCTTGATAAACGAAAATACGAAAGAGCGAACCGCTACTTTAAAAAAGTTCTTGCCGTTGATGCAAAAGACATCGCTGCACAATTTCTGCTGGCCAAGAGTGAACGGCTGCTTACTGAGCAGTCCAAGCCAAAGCTCGAAAAAAAATCGGCATCGCTTTATGAAGTGAAAGCCGATAAGAGCTAATGCTCTGTAAATTAAATCTTCTGACTTTTCCTACCTCTGTGACTCTGTGGTTCTTTTAGAAAAATAAACCACAGAGTCGCAGAGAGCACCGAGGTGGAACTGAGAGGAAGGGCAAATTATTTTGTTTGCAGTGTAATAGCTTTACAAAAGATAGAGAAAAATTACGCTGCTCGCGTCGAGCGTGAACAGCGCAGGAAGTTTCTACGTTGGAAAGCTCTCGCGTGGTAGTGTTGAGCAGATACGTTTGAGCATGCCCGAAAGTACGTTGCCGGCGCCAAACTCAACTGATCGATCTGGCTTTTGCTCTTCTATCGCCCTCTGCATGCAT
The DNA here is from genome assembly GCA_964510065.1 of uncultured Bdellovibrionales bacterium. Lineage (GTDB taxonomy): Bacteria > Bdellovibrionota_C > UBA2361 > UBA2361 > CAIXSY01 > CAZEAC01. Next base: position 22,700 of record CAZEAC010000071.1, read on the forward strand.
TCGATCCAGCGTACACGGCCGCATACCTGGTCGGCGAGCGCTTTTCGAATCTGATCGGGTTGCTGTACCGCGGCACCACGTACATTGGCATAGATAGGGAACTGCGCAGGGGCAATTTCTATTTTCGCCAGGTCGACTGCGAGCCGTTCAGCGGCCGGCTTCATCAGAGAGCAGTGAAAAGGCGCACTCACCTGAAGCTCGACACTTTTTGCTGGACCGAGGATTTCAAGAAACTGAGTGATTCCCTTGACGTCACCCGCAACCACTATCTGTCCCGGCGCATTGATGTTGGCGATCTCCGCGACTCCGAGTGTCACCTTGGTCGTGCAGCTTTCAAGCTCGGCGAGCTCCTTCCCGAGCACGGCAATCATTTTACCTGTGCCCTTGGGTACTGCTTCCTGCATATAGCGGCCACGTTTGTGTACGAGCAGGACCGCGTCTTCGAAGCGTAGCGCTCCCGCTGCAACCAAGGCAGAGTACTCGCCAAGGCTATGTCCCGCAGCAGCTACCAGTGAGGGCGCGCTCTCGGCGCTACTTTGCGAGAGCCGATAGGCGATACTGCTTACTGTTAGAATTGCCGGCTGCGCAATTTCGGTAGCCGTGAGGCGATCTTCTGGGCCATCGAAGCAGATGGAGGAAAGCGAAAATCCGAGTACCCTGTCAGCGTTCTCAAACATTTCGCGCGCGAGCGCATGCTGCTCGACCAAACTTTTCCCCATGCCGACTTTTTGTGACCCCTGACCGGGAAAGAGACCCAAAACTTTGCTCATGCTCAAAACACTCCTTGTATGGTCGTATCTGCTTATTACGTGTTGGTAGCCTTTTCGCTTCTCTGAGACCTCTGTGTCTCTGTGGTTTTAATATTTAAAAGACCACAGAGACACAGAGGTCTCAGAGTTAGGGAAACAATACCTGGGGCTAACCCGGACTTCTCACGGGTTTCTACTGCGGAGACGTAACTTGCCGACTGACT
>CAZEAC010000072.1:0-6893 GCA_964510065.1 uncultured Bdellovibrionales bacterium
AGACACAGAGGTCACAGAGTGAGGGAAAGAATACCCGGGGTTAATGAGTAATTACCCGTGAGAAGTCCAGGCTAATCACTTATCCCTAGCTTAAATTCGTCAGAGTTTGCTCTTAACTCTGGCGCATACATGGCACTTGCTCGGGTCGGGAGGGCGCTAAACTTTCCAGGAATTTCCGCGCGAAGTCGGTAGGAAACGCTATGCTTTCCTCGCGCTACCGTTCGCGCGAAAAAGGCAACCCGCTCGTCATGATACTCAACATACGCGCCAAGGTCATTTCCATTGTAGCCACTCCGAACCTCCAGCGGCTCAAACCCGGCCGCCTTCATGTCCTCGAAAAGCAGATACTCGTAATCGTTTTTGCTGTCTATCTCCAGCTCAATTTCCACCATATCGCCACTCTTGAGAGTCGTGTCGGGCGCGATCGGCTCACGCTCAAACTTTTCTATCTTTTGCGCAAGCGCCTGGCCTCGTGCGCCCTGCACTAACGCCGCCGCTTCGACGCGCCGTAATTTATAAAATTTCCTTTCGACTTTAATCTCGAGACCTGCTTTTCCAATAAAATCTTCAAGCGTAAAATTCGAAAGGTAGGCATTGAAGTACAGCGGTCCAGTTCCCTTCTTTTTGAACTCTATCGTGTGCTCGCCACTGCTCAAAGCTTCGCCTTCGAGCAGAGCCTTATTGTCAAAAGTGAAAAGATTTTCACTGCTGATGCTCACCTCTTTAAATCTCTTGCCATCGATAAAAATTTCGACGGTCATATTCGGTTTGTCTTCGCCGCTGGCCTTAAGGTAGTCCGCAAACGCCTCGATGGTAACCGCGGTATCACGGGTCGAATTCCAATAGGTTGCATGCTTTCGATTATTGAGCAGATATTTCACCAGCTTCGGCGCAAGAGCACCTCGCGGATCCGTCCGCGCGAGCAGCTTCAGATAGTAGCTATGCGCCTCGTACTCGCTTCCGTACCAGTTCCACCAGTAATTGCTTTCGGGGAGCTTTAAGTATGCCGTCTGGTTCTCATCATCCTCGATCACAAACTGGCGAATGTTTTGAAGAACTGCTTCTAACTTATCTTTGATGCCCTGCTTTTCAAGTGCGATCCCGAACATCGCTTTAGTATAGACCGCGAGCTCATTCTTATCGCGGTAGAGAAAGTTCATCATTGCTTGATTCTTCGAGCCGGCATCAACCAACACCATATACACGAAGGCATCAATATCATCAGCTTTCATCTTATAGGGATCGGTCCGGCTCGGAGCATTCTCCAATTCACGAATCTGCGAAGCCTGGTAGTTCTCAAGCCAGGCCACACCTCGCGATAACGCAGCTTCAGGGAACGATAGTCCAATCTCCTTGGCAACCTGCAGTCCATGCACAACATACGCAGTAGTATGCGGCGACGAAAATTCGCCCCATCCAGAGAACCACCCCCAGCCACCATCCGAAAGCTGCATCGCCAGCAACCGTTCAAGGCCGGCCGCGGTCATTACCTTCACCTCGATCGGATCAAACACCGGATTTTGATCAAAACGTTTCCATTGTGCCGCGCGCTGTGTGTCGTCACCCAGCTCCTGCGCGTTCAGATTCGTTCTCTTCTTGGCAATTGCTTGTAAATCGAGCTTCATATCGAGCAAGATCTTCTGAGTGATCACAGTCGGTAAGAAGCGATTAAGCGTCTGCTCGGTACAGCCATATGGATATGAAACAAGATACGGAAGCGCATCTACCATCGCCGACGCGAGGCTCGGCGAATAGCGAATTTCAAGCCGGGACTGTTCGACTCTTCGCGCAGCAGGGACTTTTATAGTCAACGATGCGTGATTGTCCTCGGGTCGAATCGAACCACTAAACGAATCAGTCTTTAGCATTCCATGCACATACACTGGGAAACGCTGCTCCATTGCATCGGATTCCTGGTCACTGAGCCCGAACACCCGGATGGTCGCTTCACCCTCTTTAACGACTTTGACACGCCAATCAATCCGCGCTTCGCCGTTGCTTTCAATCTCGATGGTCTTATCCTGTGAATCGATAAGCTGAAGGCTGTCGTTTCCTAGCTCAAGCTTCGCTTGGACAGACTTCTTGCTTTCTAAGTAATTATGAATGTTCGCTGAAATAACCACTTCGTCTTTTTCTATGAAGAATCTCGGTGCCTGAAGGCGAACAAGTAGATTCTTGGTGGTGACAACACTCGTCTCAGCCTGCCCAACTCGAGTGCCCCGGCCGATTGCCCAGCTTCTAATCTTCCATTCGCTAAGGTTCTCGGGCATTTTAAAACTAACCTGTGCAAGCCCCTCCTTATCCGTGCTCAGCGCTCCCGCCCAAAATGCGGTGTCTGCAAACTCCTTTCTAATCATCGGCTGGGCTTGATCACCAGTCGCCGCCACGCCACCAGCGCCAGCGTCCTCGCTGAAGCGATCCTTTTCTTCCATCGGAGCGCTTGCGGGAGCCATTGCTCCTTCAATTGAGAGGCTGTCGAAGTCGCTCGCAACATTTTCAAATCGCTGCGCTCCCCCAAGGGCATTCTGTACGCGAGAGGCCGCCCCCTTTTTCCGAAAGCTATCACTCGAGATTCTCGTCTGACTCTCCGAAAGCTCATCTGCGACGGAGTATCCAAAAACTCCCAGCGCCTGCATCTGTAGAGCCATAGGCAAAGCCATGTTGGCACTTACGAGCCTTGCGAGACTCGAATCGAGGTGTGCATTATGCTGCCTACGCCACTTCCAAAAAAATGCCTTTATTTCGGGAACGTTGGAACCGCCCGAAATATACTCGAGTGCTTTGTCGTAGACCGCAATAACGGTACTTCCAACAAACGGCTTTCCCGCCAAATCAGTGAGCTTCACTTTTAGATTCGCCATTTCTCCTGGTTTGAATTTTTCTGCTGACGGGGCGAGCTCCACATTAATGACTCTATCTTCCGGAGGTACAACAATCTCACGAACTTCGGAGAATACTTTCGAAGCACTGATCGTCAACGCTTCAATAAAGATATTTGGCATATCTTTTCTGGTAATTTCGATCTCGCGAACACTCGATTTTCCATCGAGTGAAATTACTTCGGGAGCAAGGTAAACACCATTCGAGGGACGTACAAATAGCAGCACGGTGCTGTCCTGACGGTTCGTATTTACCATCAACCGTACCTTGTCACCCGGCTTGTATTCACGCTTGTCGGGAATTATCTCAATATCATTAAAGCGCACACTTTCCCCTTTAAAACCTTCGCCGCGTACGACAAAAAGATATCCGCCTTCAACGACATGGTCGGCGCTATCTCGCACGCTATAGGCAAGTCGGTACTGGCCCGCTTCAGCTGCTTTCATCTGCATAGTGGCACGACCCTGAGTGTCCGGATCCAATGGCCACTCTTCGAGCATTCGTTCCTCGGCGACTCCACTCTTGTAGCTCACTCTAAAGAGCTTGAGCGTGCCTTTGCCACTCACCGGTTTTTGATCGAGTGTCTGTGCCGAAAAATCAGCGCGTATAGCATCACCACTTTGATAGTGACCGCGATCGACCCAGGCATACACCTTGAAAGGCTTCCGCGCGACCAGTACCTGACCCTGCGCAGTAATAGTGCGACGGGACCTATCTGTAACTTCAGCGGTTATTTCGTAGCGCTGATCGAAATCAGAGTGCAACGCTTTCGCGAGCGCGCTATCAATCTCAAACTTGACCTCACCATCACTGTTCACCTGCGCTTCGTTTTCCAATACGACTTCGGGAGGTACTGTCGGCGACGTCCACCACCAGGGTATCGGTCTGTGGCAACCCCAGATGTGCCATCCCGGGTACCACGGATAATCGTAGGCAAACCACCAATAGCCGACCCCATAAAACCAATCCCAGACTCCTCCGGGATACCAGTTTGCTGTGTGGTTATAACGAAGCACTTTATACTTCACTTTTGCTTCGGTTACTGGCGCACCGAAGTAATACTTGGCTTTAATTTTCGCCTCTACCTTATCACCAAGCATCACCGGCGTTTGAGGAGCGTCGATACTGACTTCGAACTCTGGCTTTTTATACTCTTCAACGCGAAAGGTTCCACCGGAGCCAATGTTGGGAATAAATAGATTATAGATACCAAGCGCGGCATCTTTCGCGAGAGATATTTCGCCCTCGAAGCCGCCGTAGCTATCTGTGGCGAACTGTTTCTCAAAAATCTTCTCATTTTTTGGATTCTTGCTCTCCACGGTAAACGTGCTACTAGCGGAACTCGAATTATCGTCTTGATCGTACTTGGCGTGACGTACCCAGAACTTAAATTTTACCGTCTGTCCCGGTCGATATACTGGACGGTCAGTGATTACGAATATTTTTTGCTGGTTGTATTCATAATCGTAGGGGCGCTGGTACCAAAAGCTACTGAAGCCAAGATGGCCTACTCTTCCATCCTTGCTTCGCGCAACAACCAGCCACTGATATTCCGCACTAAGCGTCTCCTTGCTCGGAAGCACCTGGCCAAGTTCGTCGGTGCGAGAAGTGAACTCAGTTGTTACGGTGTCATAGAGATTTCTAAAAACCTTATCGAGCAGTCCGGGCGTTTTACGCTCCACTCTTTTGTAACCGAAAAAGCTTACCTGTGCCTCGGCAAGTGGCTTTCCACTTTCGGCGTCAGCCACGAAGTAGTAGTTGCCGTCCGCAAGCTGCTTTCTCAAGATGACTGTGTCATTGAGCCAAAGCACTATATTACTCTTATTGCCACCAGCTATCTGCGCTGTCACGAGATACGCTCCCGCTTTTTTGAGCGGTGCGTGAAAGGTAATCCTTTTGTCGAAGTGTTGCAGACTCGGCTCAAGCTTCTCGACCCAGCTTGCAGCCTTCTTGCCAATATACTGGCGTTCGGACTTCTCGATGAGCCGGTAACCGATATTACTTACTTCAAGCTTCTCATACTCCGGCTGTCCCGGATTTGATTTAAGATAGGCTTTTACGTCGTTGAGAAGGCGATCGAGGTCGATCTCAAAAGCCTCAAGCTGCACCGATTCGCCATTTCGATAAATATACTCGAGCGCCGGCTTGGTCTCTGAAGGCTGCGGTGACAGGTTTTCGAATTTTCCCCATGCTCCAACAATTTGATCGAGCCTTAGCTGCCTATTGTTTCCACTCCCCGTCCCTCGATGGTCAATTGTGATTTTCCAGCGATCCGCAGCTTTGACATACTGCCTTCGATCCTCAAAGATCTGCGCCAGGAGATCGTCGGCTTCCTCTGCGTACGACGACGCGGATTTTTGATCGGCGCGGTCAGCGAGCGAAAGAAGAATATTGATAAAGTTGTACTCTTTCGGAAGCGCGAAACGCTTGATACCAGTTGCCAGTTTGGCAATCGTTTCGTCTTCGCGCAAAGTATGCAGTGCGTACGTACCGCTTTCGTCCTTGCGTTCTGAATCATCACCAAACCCAAAGCCAAATGTTGCTATCGTCTGTACGTCAAACTGCGCGCGCAAAAATTGAGCCCACTCGTACTTGATACGATCGGTCGAACCTAGATCCATCGAAATCTGTTTTTCAAGAGCCCAGCGGAATCGTTCACCGTCATTTTTTGCGTGTTCGAATGTGTCAGGTACCGCGTAGTAGATCGGCGAACCGCTTTCATCAACTGGAATTCCCGGAGCGGTTCCCCCACCGCGGTAGTATTCATAATGATACTCGTCATAATCCGGCAACACGCTAAGATCGGCCAGGCTTTGAAGCTTCCAACTCTGATAGACATTATTTGAGTAGCTGAGCACATACGCGAACTGCCTGTAGAGCGAGACAAGATCGGACTTGCGAGCTTCGGCTTGACTGTTCAAGTCGGCCTGTACTAAAAGCTGCAACGCGCGGACCCGGTCACGCGCCTGCGCATCGACATAGCGCCCGCCGCCTCTATGTCCACCGCGGTAGAACTTACCAGCGACAATAAATCCCTGATGACGAACCTGGCCATATTCTTCAGCCGCGCGCACAAGCACTCGCCAACTATCTGAGTGCTTGGCAACTACTGCTTCGATATAACGATCAAAGTCGTTCAAATTTCCGAGAGAATTTAAACATCGAAGCGCTTGCGAGAGCTGTTCGGCAAGCGTTGCCGAATCTTCTTCAAGATCAAGTGTAAGCCTTTGATACTTCTCGAAAGCTTCCTTGTAGTTTCCCGACGAGTAACTCTCTGCGGCGAGGTCGCGCTCGCGTTGGAGTGCCTTTTGATCGGCAACAATAGAGCTCGGAAGCGCGCAACAGATTACACTCAATAGCACCCAAAGCTTACACTGCATTTTGATACCTCACCCTTACTTTGACCAAACTTCAATGAAACGGTTCCGGACCTGCCTCCACTACGCGCGAGACTCGCCTAAAGATTCAAATACGGTAGCATCTTCTTAAGGGAATTCTAAAGTTGCAAAGGAGGAAGGGCCAGCCCGAATGGCACAGGAGAGGCTTAAAACGGAGCTCAGCCGAGAATCAAACAATTGCTCGTGCGAGGCACTATTTTAATTGCCAAACTGCTCAGCGCAGCGATCAAGTCCGGCAAGGGTGTCGCTAAACCCTTCACAGCCTTTGATATTATTTACCGGATACGCCGAGCTAAAGTAATCGCTCGGCGAACTCGCGGCGATATCGATAGGTTCATCGCGCGGTTGATCTGCAACCGACTCGGTAGACGGGGCGACTTCGTTAATTAGCGGTGCTACAACCGCTCTTCGGGAAGGACGGAGATTACTCAGCTTTACTAGCCTCGCTTCACTCAGCGGCGCGCGATTTTTCACCATGAGCGCAGGGATTCTAATTATATCGCCGCGCGAAATATTCGAGACCCGAATTTCTGGATTTGCCGCTTTTATTGCACGCCAGTTTCTATAATCACCAGTATACCAATGCGCTATCTTGGCTAAGGTCTCACCTAGGTA
>CAZEAC010000072.1:6903-23486 GCA_964510065.1 uncultured Bdellovibrionales bacterium
CTTTGAAAGTTTCGCCGCAAAAGTGGCTCAATCCAGCTACAGCTGGAGAGAAAGACGATGCTTAGGCCTAGAATTAAGCTATTAAGTACTCTTAACGACATACACCACGACCCGTACAACCAAGATACGATAGCAAATGATATGCCAAGGTGATCGATTGGGTATAAGTGCTCTGGGAACTAAAATATGTTATATAAATAGTGTGTCGTTGCTTCGCAAATTTAGCTCGCTTCGTTCAAATTCCATCTGGGTCCGCGCGCGAACCGGTAAGAGCAGAATCCAACAGTTCTTAGAAGCCCTCGAAATTCGTTTCGGCCCAGGCAAGGTCGGCATTGGCGATTACTACGATCTGCATCTGTTCGACCCCCAACTGTTTACGCGAAGCGAGCGGCTAAGAGTTGCCGGATGGCGCAAACAAATAGAAATCGACAAGGCACTTAATAAGAGCGAATGGCGCGGCTTTGCTAATGACAAATTTATTTTCACGCAGATTCTTGAGCGCGCCTCTATACCAGTAATTCCGATCAACGCAATCTATTGCGAGGGAGGCCGTTCGGCTGCTGGAGTCACAACTCTCATTAACGCCCAACAGCTTGTACAGTTTCTCACACACGATGCCAAATACCCTATCTTTGCAAAACCGAGCAACAGCTGTAGTGGTCATTATGCGATGCGGATTGAAGGATTTGAGGTGTCGACAATGACACTCCGACTAAGTTCTGGTGATAGCATGAGCTTCGAAGAATTTCACCAAACCATTGTGCGCGAAGATCCTCTGGGCCATCTCTTTCAGCCATGTCTTGTGTCACACAGCAAAATTCGAACGATTGTCGGCAATAAAGCATCTACCATTCGCCTGGTCATTCATATTAGAGAGGGAAACGCCGAGGCAATTTCCGGCATGTGGCGCTTGCCCGTAGGAAATGTGATGAATGACAATTTTGGAATGGGTTCGCAGGGAAATATGGCGGCGTATCCTGAAATTGATTCAGGAAAAGTTTCTTTTGCGATTCGTGGGGTCGGACGTGAAATGACTCACGAGACGGTACACCCTGATACTGGAGTCTCATTCAAAGACTTTGAAATCCCCTTCTGGCATGAGGCGCGGGCTCTTGCACTCAAAGCTTCTGCGCTGTTTCCCGGACTCTCGCTGCAACATTGGGACCTTGCGGTTTGCGACAATGGCGTAATGGCAATGGAACTAAATGTAAATGGCGGACTAGCAATTCGGCAGATGGCGCAGGGCAAAGGTATCTTAGATGGTCGTTTTTAGATCGCCATGAGCGGGCCCGACTACCGCATAAACTGGGGATCGCTCCAATCCCACACCCTTCCGGGATTATCATCAATATTGTCAGGTATCACGTTCCAACCGTAAACCGCAGGGCGCATTGCACCTTGATAATGAGCAAAAAGACTCCACCCGCTAAGAATGAGCAGGGTCACTCCTGGAAGCATGCAAGAACGCCAACTCCGCGTGCTGAACTCTGCGAGGATCGGAATAAAAAGGAATATCAAATAAGGCACGACTTCGCTCATGTAGCGTGGCCCGTAGCAATGTCCTCCCCACCACGAAGGAAAAGCCGATACTGCGCCACAATGAAGCAGCACTACCGCCAGCGCGGCAAGTGTGAGCCCTTCAGCACGAGAACGGCTCAATTGGAAAAGCGCATACAGCAAACCAATTAGTAGAAATGGTGAGAAGATAAAGATTCCTCTACTCGGACTGAGCAAATTTGCGGCCATCGCATTCCAAATATCCGGATGGATCCCGACCCGCTGCGCCTGAAAATACGATGGCAAAACACGCTCGTAGACTTCCAGGCTTCCCCAAATGAAGGGCGAAATAGTAAGCAGGCCGATACAGCTAAATCTTACGAATTGCTCTTTTGCATACACGGCAACATACAGCGCGAATATCGCTATTGAAACGCTATTCGTCGGTCTCACAACAAAACTTAGAGCGAGCGGTATCGCCGCATACCCTACGAGCGTTGCGTTTCTTTTCCCTCGAACAAAAAGCAACAATGCGGTTGCAATCAGAAACATGGAGGGGCCGTGCTGCCAAAGCGCTCGACTCGCAGTCGACCACGCTGAGGTGCAAAATGAGAAAAGAAGCGCGAGGATAAGCGCCGGTGCAACCGCAAGGTATTCAAGTCCGATCCAAAACATTATTAACGCGGTACCTGCGATAATAAAGGAGGCAATCAATCGCTCGACGCTCAGGTGCAAATCAAGCACCGTAGGAGCTACCCCATCAGTGTTCGACTGTGCTTCTATTCCGGGTAGTACCTCTATCCAAAGCGTAGGCGCCAGTTCAAAAAGATAAACAAAAGGCACCGCAAAAAAAGCTGCTCCGGGGGGGAAAAAATTATAATAATGACCAAATTTTTTGCGCACACCAAAGCGATCGCGCGCCTTTATCTGTGGCCTGAACTCATCGAGATTGATATTGCCTTCGTGCACAATGCTGTGCGCAACATAGATCGACCACATCGAGTCGAAAGACGTTATCACCGGACTTCGTGCGTGACTCACGAATACCAGGACAAAAAGCAAAACCGAGCAGAACAAAGTCTTCACGAGCAACCTTGGCAATCGCAGACGTTCGGCAGATTGGAATATTAAACAGCGTACGCTGTCAAGGTTTTGAATTTTCCATAGGCGCCTGCGCCATTGGGAACTGCAGCCGCTGCCCGAATATTGCCGCAGCAATGTCTCGGCGCCACTCACTTACACAGGGGCTCACCCAATCGCCGCCATCGCCGCACCGCGAGCACCGCTAAATACCCGTTCCTCACCCAAAAGATTCGCTTCAACACCACTAAAGATATCCGGTTTGCTGCGAAGCCTGTGACGAATTTCAGCCAGGAGATACTTGCCAAACTCGCCGTCAGTCCACCCTCCCGCAAAGAAAAATTTCTTGTCGCCACGAACTCGATGGACAAGCTCTATCCATGAAGCAATCGGCTTTACAAACTCACCGCACACCACCTGCGCCTCGGCTTTCCCCCGACCGCTTTCTTGCATCAAGATTCGATTCACATCGGCGAGTGTTACCGGCGAGCGCTTGGTCAGCTCAGTTAATCCAAACTTTGTCGATAGATCTTGAAAACTCAGCGTGTTGGAATACGCGGCAAATGAACCGGCAATCTCGGTTCCAGTATCGTAGGGCGCGTTCTTTGAAACATTAAGAACGACGGCCCCACTCTGTTCAATATTTCGAAGATCGATCTCTCCGCCGAAGATTCGCGCCACCCCAACGCCGGTGCCGAGCGTGACTATTACCGCGTCGGAATGATTGGTATATTCAAGCGCAGAGACGCCGAACGCGGTGGCATCGTTAATGAGACGTACATGAGGAATTTTAAAACTACTACTAAGACGCTCTTTAAGTTCGTTCAGCTCTTTGTAACAGCGCGCAACGGTGTCTTCACCCTTCTTACGCCAATGATGCTCAAAGTTAACGAGCCAAAGCACTCGGTCGTCGGAGGAGATAACTCCAGGAAGCGCGAGCCCCACGCCAGCAATATTAGCCTTGTCTTGGTACTTTCGAACCAAATCATAAATAACCGACCCGATATTCATTCGACTCGTCGGGGTTAACCGAATAATTTCGCGCTCGGTGATCTGATTACCCACAAGTTGCACAACCTTTAGTCGTGTTGCTCCAACGTCAATTCCAAGCTTTATCTCATGGCTATCAGGCGCAGGAAGTCTAAATAGCTCTCGTTTCCAGTGCTGCTGTGATGCTTCTTCATGCGCCGCGTCCAGTGGCAGAACCTTGACCCGATCACCACCCGAGGCGAAATAGTCTATTCGCGGATAAAATTTTCGTACGGTTTCTTCGATTATACTTCGAACTATCGACCCATTTTTTGAATCTTCCATCCCCACGCGAAGCGCATGCGCGCCGAAGAGAACCGCGTCATTATACACAAGCGCAGCGACCGCTCGCCGCACCTGTTCGCGGTAACGTCCTTCGAAGAGATCTTTCAGAATTGGAATTTCAATGCAGCCACCGTTTTCAAGACGGCTGTCATAACACACCCTAATTTTTCGGGAACCGCTATGTCGCCTGACGATATCTTGGAGTGCAGCGCGCCAGCGGTTAATATCTCCCTGCTCAATGAGTCTTTCGAATTCGGGACTCTCTTGGAGTGAAAGCACAACCGGCGAAAGCCGAGAGGTGCGCCGCACAATGAAATTTTCAATGTACAGAGTCTTTACTCCATCCATGTAATAGAAGGTGTCGAGGGCCTGGTCCGGCGATTCGACGATTGGCTCCTGGCGGTTGAAAGAAGTGTTCACCACAGCCGGAACGCCAGTAGTCGCACCTAATTTCTTAAGCAACATCCAGAAACGGGGATTGGTCTCTCGGTCAACGGTCTGCGGTCGACCGAGTTTATCTCCATATTGGTGAGTTCCCGATTGAAGAAACTGACGCTTATCCTTTTTCACCGGCAACGCGGTGATCATGAACGGAGCATTGCCAATTCCCTCAAAATGGCTCTGCGCATCTTCAAGTGTTATTGAGCAGGCCGACGGGCGCCAATGCTGCCGACCTTTAATGTCGTTGGCCGTATTATTAGCGGCGTTATCGATCACATTTAGCAACAAACTACGCGCCCCCAGCGAGCGCGGACCTACCTCGCAGCGTCCTTGGAACCAAAGAATCGGATGATCATGTTTAAGATCTGTCGCTGCAGCATCTATTAACTTGTCTTCTCCAACATATTCATAATCCTCCCCCAATTTTAGCCCGCGCTTCTTGAGCGCTGCCTCAACCTCCGCATTGCTGTAACGAGTTCCCCAATAGGCATGTCGCATTTGAATTCGCGGATCCTGACCGAGCAATTCGCGCGAAACCGTCGCACCTGCACCAAGCGCGGTGCCTGCATCACTCGCCAAGGGCTGAATAAACAGATCTTCTCCGCGTACAATCCCCGAAGAGACGAGCCGGCCATTCGCCATGATGTTTAATGCAATACCGCCGGCAAGTGCGAGCTTGGTTGCTCCGCACCGCTGCTTGGCGCCAGCAAGATGGAACCGCACAAAATCGGCGATAAGCCGATTAGTCACTTCTTGAAGTGTGAACGCCAAGTTCGCAAGGGGTCTATCTTGCTTACTCAGTGGCTCAATTGTGGTACTACTTCCGTGCGACATTCGGACTAATCCGCCCAGTAATTTTGAGAGCTTTTCAGTGACCCTGATTTTACCTTCCAAGATCTTACCGAAGTAAAAATACTCCGGTCGCGCTTCGATCAGTCCGGTTTTTTTATTAAATGAAATTATCTCCGAAAACGCGGCACGAAGGTCCGAAACTCTCCTTTTCTCCTCCGAATCACGCGGTGCCCCATAAGGCGCAAGGCCCATTACCTCCCCTTCCTGCAGCGTCGGCTTGAATCCTAAGTACTCAGTGATTGTCGCCCAAACCCAGCCTAAAGAATTGGGGAGCGTCAGCGTTGCTACTCGGCGCATCTCTCCGTTGACACAATGCCACACCCCGCCTGACTCAAGATCACCGTAACCATCCAAGGTCACCGCGAGCACCGGATCTTTGAAGCCACTGAAGTAATACGCTGATGCGGCATGTGAATGATGATGCGAAACAAAACAGCAAAGCGGTTGGTAGCTTGTTTTGAAACATTCGCCGAGCTCGGCCAGAAACTTCTGCATGTAAATCGGATTAAACCGCTCGGTATTTCTCTCGAGAACTGGACGCCGAATAAGCTTGTGCCGCGGGATGCCAGTGCGCTCAATGAAACGTGAATCCATCTCGCTAAAGAACTCTGCAGCGGGCGCGGCGCAATGAGGCGTGCCAAGAAAAAGATTATTATTCCAACCGATCGCAATCGCGCGAATATTGGAGAGTCCGATTCCTTCGTTGCTGAGCAATTCACGGATTGCGTTTATCGGCATTCGTGACTGGTCGTGTTTAGTTCGCGAAAGTCGCTCCTCTTCAAGCGCGCTCACAAGTTTGCCGTCTTTGAAAAGAGCCGCGGTCGCATCATGCCAAGAGCCCGAAAGCGCCAGAACATATTCGCCGAGCCAGGGGCCGGAGAAATTGCCGCGATAAAGTTGACACACCAGCCCTGCTTCGCGCACTCGATCAACTAATCCAAGGAAATCAATAAAAGGTGTAATCGACGCCTGCTGAAAGCGAATCAGTTTATCTGTAAAGTAGAGATCAAGAGCTCCTCCACAATGATATCGCACTTCGCGTGCCGAAAGTTCATTACAAAGCGCAGTTAGTTGTGACGGCAGCGGAGCTTGTCCAGTTCTTATACATCGCTCTAACAGCCTTGCGACCGTCTGCTGCTGCGCAGGGGAAATTTCTACCCCAAATTCTGAGCAAACACGTCGAATCGAATCGGGACGAAGAGTATCGGTGCGTAGAGACTTGGTTAAGGACTTGTGGGGAACTCGTGCTGATACAGCTACTTCAACACTCATAAAAAGCCGCGAAAAATGCTGGGCAACAGTTAACACTGCTCGAGCGAGATTGCGAGAAGAGTTTTGTTTGGATTGTGTTAGCAGCGTACTAGTCGTGAAAATCGCGTACGAAGAGCTCTTGGCGCAAATACACAAAACGTGGAGTTATTGGTGGAAGGTTTGCAGCATTATTGAAAGACGTGTCGTAATTCCAATCACGATTTGGCGGATTGTAAGATTGACTACCCCATGTTCCATCCACGTGACGCGGCCTGCCCAGACTGACAAACGAACCACGATAGAGCAATGTCTTGCTACTCCAGTTTTCATGAAAGCGGGGATAGTTTTCCAGTCCGCCATTATATGCACCAGATTGCCCACCCGAACCTTCGACACCGCCGGTGGTATCGGTGCCGGCAAGAAACGCCGAATTGATGGTAGTATTCGATGCAACTCTACTTCCTATCCCACACGATCCCGCGCTCGTACAGTTTGCGTCACTCCAGGCGTTCGAGAGAACATTCAACGAATCAGACATGACTGCAGCCGGAATTTTGCTTTGCGCATTAAAGTCACCCATGACGTATGCGGCTTGATCAGTGACCACGGTAAACCCACGAACTGCTGGCGTGAGAGCTGTCGACTGTAGCCGCGCCGCATTTCGAAGCCGTACGCCGTAGCGATTGGGAATCGCCGAGTTCGGCCCACGCACTGTAAAATGGTACACGATGCCGCCCTCGGTTTGATCATCAAGAAGTTTTCCAGAGCCAAACCAGTTTGTGCTACTGAGGCAATTAAATAGTCCGCGTACGTCGACGTCGAGAATACGCATCATAAATCCTTCGCGATGATTGTAAAAAGTCGCGGAATTAACCACTCGACCGGACGCGGCGACACCAGGACAGGTCGCCGATGAATTTATCGCATTGGTGCCAGCAGCTAAATTAGTGTCGGACGGAGTTCGCACTTCAATACTGGTGACCGCTTCACTCGCATTCAAATTCATAACAACACGAAGGTCGGCCTTATCCCAGTATACCTGACCTGGAGTCGGATCGAACACTTCTGGGCCCGGAACCGTTACCTGCTGTACTCGGGTCTGTATCATACCGCTCCAGGGCACAATGTCAGAGGAAGTCGTCAAATACCGAGTAGGACAAGTCGGAATGAGAGTCCGTGGATTAACCGGATCATAAATATTTACTGGCCTG
Organism: uncultured Bdellovibrionales bacterium; assembly: GCA_964510065.1. Taxonomy (GTDB): domain Bacteria; phylum Bdellovibrionota_C; class UBA2361; order UBA2361; family CAIXSY01; genus CAZEAC01. The sequence goes on from CAZEAC010000072.1 coordinate 14,550, forward strand.
TTATTACAGCTTGGGGTGACGCTTCCGTCTTTCCTTCCGCGGTACAGGTCCCCCGCCGTCGTCACCTGACCGCTAATGGTGAGACTCGCTGAATTAGAATAGAGGTAAAGATCGCCATTGGTATGGACCGGACCGGAAAGCGTCATCGTCGGTCCTGGAAGAATCTCCAAGTCCTTGTTATAAAATGCCGCGAATTGAAATAACGGCACGAGCCGGCTCTTGAAGACAAGCTCGAGATCGGCTTCCTCGCGACCTGACGTATTCTTCGCAGATGACTTCGCGGTAAAACGGTACTCCTGCGCGTTTAAATATTGATAGCGCTCCCCAGGCGGAATCGTCAATATTACCGGATTACTCGGATCTTCCTGGACATAGGTCGAAACATTTCGTTTGTTAAAGTTGTAGATCGTACAGGCGAAATCACCAGTTCCGAGATTACTCCCGCTACAGGGAGCTGTGCTCGTAGGCGACGAACCCGACGGCCTATTGAAGCCGACAAACACACGCCTGATGATCTCCGCGCGTAAGTTCAGTCCTGCTTCAGCACTATAGAATCCGCTGGCGCTACTCTTTGAATTTTTAACCCCTGCAGTTTCCAACGAATTTACGGAGTAATACGTACCGAGAAGCGCCATGAGCAGCGCAATCATAAAGAGCGACGCAACCATTACCACTCCACGCTCATCTTGCAACTTCATTCTCGTCATAAAGCACCTTGATCAGTTGGACAAAATATTGCGCGGGAAGAAGCGCGCTGAAAATGTCCGTTGCATGTCTCGATTCGCGAAGCTCTCGATACTTTGCAGCGTCACATTTAATGTTCCAATCTGTGTCCATGAATCAGCCGTAGTAAAGGAGCTCTTGGTACTGCCATCTTGCATCTGCACAAGAATCTGAAAATCGCTCACACCGAAACTGACTTTGAGCGGGTTGGCTGTGTCATGATTAATAATTAACTCAAGCTCGTCGCCTACCAAGCGGTAATGCCACTCTTCCAAAAGATAGATCGCCGAGGAGCCCACCGAATATTGACGGCTCCATGTATGTATCGCAGTTTGCAGCGCGTAGCTTGTTGTGCCATCGACTTCGCCAACATACTGAAAGAACTCTCCGGCTTTCGTGGCGCTATCGTAAAGAAATGCATCGACCCGATCATCATCATCATCCAGTCGAAATGCCTGCCACGCATTAAAACTTTGCGTTTGCCCGGAGTACGCGCACCCGGGCGTATTTCCTGGCACGGCAAAGTAAAGCTGCGTCACCGTAGAGCTCGCGTTAACTTGGGTGCAAAGCGGAAGCACTTCAGCCTGGAGATTGCGGCGCAATCGTATCTCATCCGGCGCAGAGCCGGTACCGGCGATTACTTCAATCGCCGGGAAAGACGAGCTAAGATTCTCGCCGGCGACACGCGCATCAGTGCCAAGGAGGTCTAATGATCCCCGAAGATTCTGATTGATCCGCGTGCGTACAGTATCTTTCCGAAGAAGCCTTCTCTGCGTTATCGACGACGAGAGTGCTATGCTCATCACCAGCAAGCCAAGAAAGGCAGTGACGAGAAGCTCAGCGACAGTAAAGCCGCTATTTGAGCTGAGTAAAGATCGTATCGACGGCATAAAGATTCTCATTTCTATAGGTTACTCGCGCAGAAAGCGTTCTGATCGATGGAGTTGAACAATAACTTCCAATGCTGCAGTAAGTAACAAGTACGGTAAAATTGCGACCACCGACATTAATTGTATTCGAAGTGGTACCCGAAGTCGGAAGCGTAAATGGATCTTTGGTGCGAAGCTCGTCAAGAACCTGCTGCGCAGCGGATATCGCGCCACTTCTTTTTTCGCTGAGAGTATTGAATTTAAGCGAACCTAAGAACGCATGAGTAAACGCAACGCCGGTAATGCTCACGAGGAAAAGTGAAACTAATACTTCGACTAAACTGAAGCCACTTTGACTCTTCATAGTTAAAGTACCCTTGTTGCACCTCCCAATACTACCTCGACTTGCTTTGACTCTCCTCCGTCGCTGACGCCGATGGATAAACTTGTGTCGGCCAATCCGCGAGTATTAAAGCAGACGCTCCACGCCGTGTCGTTCATATACGCGCCTCGAGGAAGCTCTAAATCAAGAGTGGTATCGGTAGTCTGACCGGCGCTGCAGCTAGTTCCATAAGTTACAATAACATGCGTCGAAGAGCTCGCGGTTACCGTGAAAGGAGTCGTTGAAGATAGTGCGCGCGCACGCGCCTGTTTAAAGGTACTCGCGAGTAACGTCGCCGCGTTATTTGCCGGCCGCTCGAGCTCGCGAAATCCGAAGGCTGCGATGCCCGAAAGAACACCCATCACCGACAACACGGTGAGAAGCTCCAGGATAGAAAACCCGCGCTCACACCGCGGTGCGCATCGAAAGCTCATTTTAGAACTCCGCGCGCTTACTGATCGACCGCAATTGCGCCTGTGTCGACATCTGGATTCGGAACTGTCGCATCCATAGTCGCTTCATTTGCGCAGGTACAGCTGGTGTTGTTTCCATCAGCGTACGAAATGAGAGTCTGCCCGCTCGGACAGCCTTCGTCACAGGCGACTTCGCTATCTGCCAAACAAATTTGCGGAACCAGAACTACGAAAAGGACCAATAGTTTCATAGCGATACCTCATTAGCAGTAATAAAGCACCACTCCGCTCAATACCCCACGTACTCACGGTACGGCAAATTAGCAGAGTACGTTTACAATTTAAGCCTATTTTTTTCTACGAGAAGTTCGTAATTTCTGTGAATGAGCCGACCACCTTCTCGAGCACTCTCCGAACCACACGAGCAACAATGCCGATTTGCGAGCTCGCCAGCGAGAAGCTTGATTCCGGCGCCAACCAAGTATAAGGTACGGCCTCAACTGTTTCATCCTTGGGGTGGCACTTGCGTTTAGACGTGAGCGCCTGAGAGCGGGATAAAGTTCCGCAACCCGATGAACCTGATCCGGATAATACCGGCGGAGGGAGTGGATGTATGAATCGACACTGCCGAGTAGCGGCGCTAGTTCTCGCTTTAGGTTTGCGCACAGCGTGCGCGCCAGCAGAGGATCTCAATCTCGAAATACCAACCGCACAGATTAATATCTACGCCTCACCGTTCGAGGAGTCGCTGTGGAATTTCCCAGGCAGTGCCTCAGTAATCGCCGCAGAAAGGGTCGCTCTTCAAGGGCGCGACCATTTGCAGGATCTCGTTCCGATGGTGCCTTCGCTCAACTGGGCAGGTGGGACATCGCGGCCAAAATTTTTTCAGATTCGCGGCATCGGCGAACTAGAACAGTATGAGGGTGCTCCAAATCCATCTGTCGGCGTAATTATCGATGACTTTGATCTAAGTGGCATTGGTTCTCCGGCGGGACTTTTTGATATTGAACAGGTCGAGGTTTTACACGGCCCACAAAGCATGCGCTACGGCGCAAGCGCATTGGCCGGCATTATTAACTTGCGATCGTACGAGCCAACTTCAATTCTCGACGGCCGCGCGCAATTCACCGCGGGCTCCGATGATCTTATCGAGGGCGGTCTTGCCGTTGGTGGTCCAGTAAGCGAGACCGTGCTCCTTCGTGTTTCTGCATTTCAGCACAATAGTAATGGTTTTCGTCATAACCTCTATCTTGACCGTCATAACAGCAATGCGCGTGATGAGCTGAGTTCGCGGGTGCAGCTTCGCCTTCAGCCGTCCGCCGATACAAAAATTGACCTCGGTTTTATCGGATTTGATTTTGATAATGGCTATGATGCGTTTGCCATTAATAATGCCTTTACTACCCAATCCGACCATCCCGGAGAAGACTCGCAACGTACCACGGGCGGGAAAATCAAAATTGACTCAGCGCTCAACTCAGATCTTAGACTCGTCAGCCTCAGCACAATTTCTCGATCACATATCGACTATAGCTATGATGGCGATTGGGGCAACAATCCTTTTTGGGAGCCCTATGCCCCCTATGACTACTTCTCGGATACGCGAAGAACGCGCGAGACAAGCTCGCAGGAGTTGCGCCTCTCTAGTAGCGACGATCTGTATGTGCAGGGGGAGTCTTGGCGCTGGCTTTTTGGCCTTTTTGGCCAACACCTGACCGAAGACAGCTCGGTGAGTGAACTTTCGGAAAGCGTGGAATTTGATTTTATTTCGAGCGACTACCGCGCAAATACCCTTGCCACGTTCGGCGAAGTTGAAGCTCCGCTTACTTCGGGTACCTCGCTGAACCTCGCGCTTCGAGGAGAAAGGCGTGATAGCCGCTACTTCGACTCACGCGGCGCTGATTTTGAGCCGGTCGAGGGGCTCTACGGCGGCGCGCTTAGTACCAATGTGAGCATTGACGAAAACGCACGTGCGTATTTGCTTTTCTCTCGTGGCTTTAAAGGCGGCGGGTTCAATCCGGGACCAAGCGTGCCCGGAGGTTTCCGTGACTACAATGCTGAATATCTTTGGAATCTCGAAACTGGGATTCGCACCTCGCTATTTGCGCACAGATTGAATATTAACGCTGCGCTGTTTTATGACTGGCGCCGAGAGCAACAGATTAAGCTGGCCATACAGGACAGCCCCTCAGATCCGCTCTCCTACACCTATGTAACGAAGAATGCCGCGCGCGGCGAAAACTACGGCCTCGAATTGGAGCTTGAAGCGAAGCCATGGCAATGGCTCTCGATCTTTTGCTCCGGAGCGCTAATCGAAACGGAATTCACCGAAGTGTCTCAAGAGCTGTCGTATCTTGACGGAAGAGCGCAGTCACACGCTCCAACCTGGCAGTACGCACTTGGCTTAAAGACTTTTTTTGACGAGCATTTTTACGCGCAAACGCTTCTTAGCGGAAAAGACGGCTTTTATTTCGACGATAGCCATAATCAGCGTTCAAACTCCTACAATCTTCTCGATATAAGTGTTGGGTACCAAGGAAATGGCTGGCGCTGGTCGATCTGGACTAAGAACACGCTCGACGAGAAATACGCCGTGCGCGGATTTTACTTCGGCAATGAGCCACCCGACTTCGCCGCGAAAGAATATGTACAGCGTGGCGATCCATTTCAAATTGGCTCCACTATTGAGTACCGGTTCTAAGCAAGCGCGGAGGTAGAACTGCTGCGGTTTATCTGTTAGACTCCGGAGATACTATGCCAATAGAAACTGCAATTATTGGAACAGGGGCTACCGCGCAGCAGCTTTGGAGATTAGTTGGAGGTCATCCTGAACTTCGACTCTGCACTGTAGTGGGAGGAAGCAAAGCCGGAAAGCTTCTTGGCGAAATTGATCCAGGCGCGAGATGCTCGGCAAAATTGCCAATTGAAACAATGGACCAAGCGCTACAAAAAATCGCGCAGAGTCCATTGGTATTTTCAACGCTCCCTAACGAAGAAGCCGCCAAGCAGCTTGGTGAGCTCAAAGTACCCGGCACACTGATTGACTTAAGTGGCGCGCACCGATTGCAATCGCGCCAAGACTATTCAACCTGGTACGGATTTGAGCATCCCCATCCTGAAAACCTTGGCGGAAAATGGCAGTACGGACTTCCAGAACTCTTTCGTGAAAAAATTGCCGCGTCAAAGCGCATTGCGAATCCCGGTTGTTTCGCGACCGCGGCGATACTCGCAGTCGCACCATTCCTGTCTAAATCTTACGTCGATACTTCGAAGCCGATAATTATGAAGGGAGTCTCGGGAATCTCCGGCGCCGGTATTAAGCAGGACGATGCGCTTCTCGCAGTCAATGTTTCCGGGCAAACTAAAAGCTATCGGCTTACCGATCATCAGCACACGCCCGAGATTGAGCAGATACTTGAGCGCTATAGCGGGCACAAAGTGACCGTAAGTTTCAGCCCCTCCACAAGCGAGTCGGTGCGGGGCATTGAGATTACCGCTTGGCTGCCGGTGGTTGCCGACCTTTCCAAGACCGACCTTGTTGCCATCGCTCACGAGCTTTATAAGGACGAGCGCTTTATCGAGGTGACTTCAAAACCGCAAGGGACCGCGTCGGTAAATGGATCCAACATGGTAACTATTAGTCTGGCCTACGATGCGCGTGTCGGGCACCTCATCGTCACTTCAGCAATTGATAATCTTATTAAGGGCGCTGCGGGACAGGCGTTGCAGAATGCCAATATTATACTGAAACTCCCTGAAGCTATGGGGCTTTCTCGTGACTCTTTCGGATTTGCCTAGCGCGCAATTTGCCACACTCCCTTAGCGGGGTAGCTGAGTTGCGAAAAAGAGACACTAGAAAGTTGGTTCTTCATTTGCCAATAATGAAGGTACGTATGGCAGCACGAACCACTCTATTCTCCCAATTGCAGAAGTTTATTTATCAGGCCTGGCTTGTCGAAAAAGCGCGACACCCCGAACTACCTAGTCATTCAAGACGACGCTTTTTGAAGCGCAGCGGTGCCTGGTCGGCGCTGGCGCTTAGCGCGCCGCTCATAAGCGCGTGCGGCGGCGGGAGCTCGCATTCCTCGGCGCCACGCGACCCGAATCAACCACGTATCGCGATTATCGGCGGCGGACTTGCCGGACTAACCTGCGCTTACACCCTTGAGAAACAGGGGATTTTTTCCGATCTTTACGAATCTAGTGGACGGACCGGTGGTCGAACGTGGAGCGCTCGCGGAAAATTTTCTGACAACCAGCTCGTCGAGCTCGGAGGAGAATTTATCGATTCTGGACATAGTAACATTCGGGCCCTCGCTGCAGAGCTTGGGCTCACCCTTGTTGATGTCAAAGCCGCCTATCCCGGCGCTCAAGAAGACACATACTTTATCGATGGCCAAGCGCTTGAGGAGGCGGAAATAGTAGCGGCGTTTCGCCCACTCGCCGCAAGAATGGCGCGGCTTGTCTCCGCAAGCGATGAATCTGACGGGTTATTCACGCAACTCGACAATACTTCTATCCATGCCTGGCTCGATGCACAGACTGACATTAGCCCCGTGCTTAGAAAACTACTCGACGTTGCGTATCTTGAAGAGTATGGCCTCGAGACGACGCGACAGTCGCTTTTTAACCTGCTTTATTTCATCGATTATGAAAATCCTGATCCATTTCATATCTTTGGCGATTCCGATGAGCGTTTTCATATAGCTGAAGGGAATGATTCTATCGCGAAGAGACTCAGCGATGCTCTGCAGGGAGAAATTTTCCGGAACCACAGCCTTACGGCGGCGAACCTTGAAGGCGATGGGAGCTATCGTCTAACATTTAACGGTGATCGTGACGTGCAATATGATCATGTGGTCTTCGCACTGCCCTTTACATTGCTTAGGCAGGTTTCGTTGGGCGGCTTGGCGCTCCCGGATCTCAAGCTTCAGATAATTAACGAGCTTGGTTACGGCACCAACAGTAAACTTATGCTCGGGTTCGGCGCGCGCGTGTGGCGCGACGAATTCAGAAGTAGCGGCGCGATGATCGGCAATAACGGACTACAAACGACCTGGGATACCTCAAGAGGCCAGGAAGGAACTCACGGCGTCATTACCAACTTTGTTGGCGGCGATCGTGGCATCGAGTTCGCGAATGCTGAAGCTCGCGACCTCGCCGAGCAGGTGCTTCCGTTGATTGATCAGCTGTGGCCAGGCACCTCGACTAGTTACGATGGGCACGCAGTACGCATGGGCTGGCCAACTCATCCACATACTCTTGGCTCGTATGCCTGCTACCTTCCCGGACAGGCGCGGTGGAGCGGCCTTGAGGGAGAAAGGGTTGAGAATCTACACTTCTGCGGCGAACATACCTCAATAGATAACCAAGGGTTTATGGAGGGTGCCTGCGAGTCCGGACTTAGGGTAGCATCTGAAATCATTAGTGATCTTGCCGCTTCAATCGACCAGTCTACCTTGCCCGCAAAAAGTGTCGGCGCATAGAGAAGGTGTCGCAAATCTGCTATACTGCCAAGCTGCACTTCAAAATTTGGCGCGGGTAGATTATCGAAAGAACTCTAGGAAGTGGGTTCGCGGAAAAGGTTGAGTGACCTTTTTTGTTCGGTCCACTGTCATCCAACAACAATTACACATTATGAATAAGTGGTTCAATCGAATTACTGCGCGGCTTTTCGCAAGCTTGGTGCCTGCGATCATTGTCGCCATTTTTGGCATCTGGTTTGCGACGACGGGGATCGTCGGATTCCATCAGGGCTGGGAGACTTGGGGAAACATCTTATGGCTCACCTTTGGAGCGGCGTTTCTTGCGCTCGCTGTATTGAGCGGAGTTGTCCTCTCAAGGCCGCACCGCGAGAATTGGCGACTCGTGTACGGGAGAGGATTCGAGAAACTGATCATGGGTCTATCGAGGGATGGATTCAACCAGGTGTTGCATCTGCCCGACGGTGACCTGCATGTTCCGCCAAGGAATCAGTAAGAGAGTAATCTCTCTGCTATGGGTTTGCTCTGCAGACCCATTTCCTAGATTTCTTTTGAACGATGTACTATGAGTTTGCGATAGTATGAACATTATTTATCGAGATGATGCGCCGCTAAGCGTCGAGCAGGCTATTTCGCTCTATAACAGATCGACCCTTGGGGAGCGAAGACCGGTGCACCGTCCCGATATTTTCGAGTTAATGTTGAAAAATGCTTCGTTGACGATTACCGCATGGAGCGATTCAAAGCTCGTGGGCATCGCCCGTACGCTGACTGATTTTGGATATGTCGCCTATCTTGCCGATCTCGCGGTCGATACGGAATATCAACGCCAAGGAATTGGGAAACAGCTTATTGAGGAAACTAAGAGCCGCCTTGGTCCGGAGTGCATGATCGTACTGCTCTCCGCACCCAAAGCAAATGAGTACTACCCCAAAATCGGCTTTGAGCATAATCCACGTGCCTGGTTCCTCCGAACAAAAAAGGTATCATCTTAAAAAAGGAGGAAACATCGTAGAGGATTCTACGAAAGAAGAGGTGTGGGAAATGCCCTTCGCAATAGAGATCCA
>CAZEAC010000073.1:0-3188 GCA_964510065.1 uncultured Bdellovibrionales bacterium
TCCCGTTGGCATCAGTTTCTAGATTGCCGCAACCACAATCGCCTGCGGCCGTTTTCAACGGATCACTCGGACAAGCCTCGAGACAATCTATTGCGCCATCACCATCGCCATCAGTTTCACTAACTCCACATCCGCACAGCCCTGGAATACTCTTGGTTGAGTCCGCGGGGCACTGATCTTCTCCGATTCTGAAGAGCTCGATCCCATACGATGAGCTTGCCGCTGGGAAGAAGAGCGTTCCGAGTGCTGAAGTAAATGGCGAAGGAAGAAAGTCCGTAGCAAAGTAGCTAAATCCCTGCGACGTGAGTCCATAGGTTCCGGCGCTGCTTCCGTCGCTTCGATAGTAGCGCAAACTCGACTCCAAGCTTCCCTCAAGCGCGAGGCTGTAAGCAACCCCATTGAGCACTCGAAAGCCACTGTAGCCAAAGCTGCTTGATTCAGAGCCGGGATTGATGTCTTTAATGAGCGCTGTCCCTCCACTAGTACCATCTGACTTCCACGGCTCGCAATCACTTCCACTTCCAGCACTACACGCACTGAAAATAACATTTGTTGCATCAAGCGCTGTCAATCCAGTGATATTTGATCCGCCGGAACCAGAAACTATATCTTTAACCAACGAAGCGGTCGTAAACGGAGTATCGCTCTTTAAGAGCTCACTGCCTGTTCCAGCAACGGCTCCGACATAGAAAAGCCTGTTCGCAGATACAAAAGTAAGCTGCTCCGGATTGGATCCCGACGCACCAGCGATTGCATCAATAACAGAAGGGGCGCCGCCGGAGGTGAGAAAGACTTCACAGCCGGTCGCCGGAGTACAGGCGCGAAATGCTACGCCATAAAAGCCCCCCGAAAAGGGAATTGGGGTAATTGCTGTCGGGCTCGACCCAGAAGCGCCAGCTACAATATCTGCGGTAATCGCCGTGACACTGGTTGTCGTAGCCCAAACCTCTTCCCCGTGAGAGCCGTCGTTCGCAACAAAGAAAAGTGTCGGTCCTAGAGCCGAACTTGAAACTGCGCCCAGAAGAAAACCTTCCGAGATAGAAGAGCTTGTGCCGGGATTTATGTCCGAAAGCATCGTAGTTCCCACGGCGGTCCCATCAGTTGCCCAAAGTTCATAGCCAGCTGCCGATGATTTTGCAGAGAAGACCACCTTCGATCCAAGCACATAAAATCTGCGCGCATAGTTTGGATTCGCGTCAAACGAAGAAGCAGTCCCAGCCTCGATATCTTTTAGCAAAGAAGTTCCCGCCGTCGTGCCATCAGTTATCCAAAGCTCCGCTCCATGCGTTGACTCACTGGCGACAAAGAGAAGTTTGCCGTTCAAAACGGCGAAACCTGCCAAGGGAAGAACGGAAGAGCCGAGGCCTACATTTATATCGGTAATTTGCGTGGTTCCAGCATCAGTGCCATCAGTTGACCAAAGCTCCATGCCGTGAGCCCCATCGCTCGCGGCAAATATCAGCTTACTGTTAAGCTCTACCATTGGTATTGCTGCACTTGATTCAGTGTAGCCCAACATCGCCCCAGGATGAACTCGAGTCCCCGCTGCGGTCCCGTCAGTAAGAACAAACCCCGGCGATGGAAAGGAGTTTGCCGGGCTCGGCACTTCGGCGGCAATTCCTGCACTGGTAGCAGCCGAAAACCCAGATGCGGACACTCCATCAGCTCCGGGAAAGAGATCCGTAAGCAGCGTTAAGCTCGCGTCATTCCACGAATAAATTTGCTGCGCTGAAGACGCAATAGCGTTTCCCTTTAATAGAAGGAGCGAACCGTCCAATGGCGACGTCGTCGTTTCAAGATCAGTTCCATCTCCCGATCCCGGGTTCAGATCGGTCACAAGGACGGTACCACCCGTCGTTCCGTCACTAACATACATTTCACGACCACCAACCGCGGTACCGGCGGAAAACACAACTCGACTTCCCAATTTCTTAAAGTTTCGCGGAAATGAATTGTTAGTTCCGGCATCGATATCTTTGATTAACCCAGTCCCACCGGCCGTGCCGTTCGATCCAAAGAGTTCGTAGCCGACCGAAGTATTTCTTCCAGCGAAAAGTACTGTTCCATTAACACTCGCCAAAACACCGGAGGAGTAAAAGCCATCTGCCGCTCCGCCGTTCAGGTCAGCGAGCATGACAGTGCCTGCGCTTGTTCCATCAGTTATCCAGGGTTCCCGACCGCTGGCCACCGTGGAGGCGCTAAAAAATACCATCCCCGCAGAAGACGTCGTGGATCCGAGTGATATAATATCCTGAGGAGCTGAGCCTGCCGCGCCCGCTCGAATATCCTTTATAAGCTGCGTCCCAGTCGCCGTTCCATCGCTCTTCCATAGTTCACTGCCTTCAGCCGTTGTCGACGCCGAAAAAACTACCGTCGAAGCATCTAAACCTACAAAGGCAGAAGGATTACCAGATCCACTTCCGCTAGAAATGTCTTTAAGCATTGATGTGCCGGCAGAAGTCCCATCCGTAATCCAAAGCTCAGTTCCGTTCGTGCCATCATTCGCAGCGAAGAGAACTTTAGTGCCCAAAGTGAAAAAGCGGCCTGGCGAGCTATTCGCGGAGCCCGGATTAATATCCTTTAGGAGAAGCGTTCCTGCGGTGGTACCGTCTGAAATCCAAACTTCATTTCCAGTAGAGCCATCGTTACCGGCAAAAATTATCGAACTGCCTAATGTCGCACACTGATTATTAGGAAAACCTCCTGCCGCGCCGGGATTGATGTCCTTCACAAGTCTTGTGCCCGTAAGCCCGTCCCCAATCCAAAGCTCCACACCTCGGATCCCATCGTCCGCAATTAAGAGAGAATTAGTTCCTGCGAGGCAGCGCGCGCTAATGGCAAGCGCACGTGGATTAGTGTTGATGTCCTTGACGAGCACCAGGTCTTCTGCAAATGAGTCTGCCGGAAATGTGCAGTAAAATGAGAAGAAAAATAGAGCAACAATTGCAAGATTGGAAAATTTTCGCATCGTCATAACCAGACACACTAAATCAAAGTCATTCCACACAAACCGCGGTGTTGCTCTAAATTGTAAGTAAAAATGGCGAGATTTGCACCATTTAAATTTTATCAGAAATCGATTGAGGATTCGGTGGATCAGAAGCCAGAAGCGTTGTTTTGACTGGCTCCAACGACATTAATTCGGCGAATTCCGAAACTAAGGATTCCCCAGCTAACCGCGACACAGA
>CAZEAC010000073.1:3198-6338 GCA_964510065.1 uncultured Bdellovibrionales bacterium
AGTATTGAGAACGAATGAGTTGAAGGTGCAAGTGAAATATGTACGCTCTTTGCGACGAGCGCCGGTTCGATATGCGGAATGGCGAAACGCAAAATGAGCATTGCCACTAAGGGAGCAGCTGCAAGTACGAACGAATAATTCCATGCCATCTTTCCGCCATCATAAGCGTCAATCGAACGAATATTATCGAAGATAAGGCGTAACGCGCAAAGATACACGATCCAACCCGCGAGCAATTGATATGCCGGAACGATCCCAATTCGACGCGCCTGAACTACAAGCGAGATTCCATCCGAAGGTGACACGCCTACGATTGAGCCCTCTGGGACAAGCAGCGATACTTCCGCCAAATTGGTGATAACGAGATTGAGCGCCACATCAAGTTTTCCTCGGTCGACGGTTGACATGAAGGCCCACGGAGTCAAGCCCATCTGCGAATTGAGAAACATCAGCAAAAAACAACCAATACCGAGAAGGACTAAGAAACTTGTTCTCCATGTACGATAGGCGAAGCGGAAGTCGCCGCGAGTGAGCACAAGCAGCGCCGGCGGAACCGCCAGCAGAGCGCATCGCGAGATCGCCGATACAAACAAGCCAGTATTTGGAAAACCTAAGCGCTGCACGACATTGAGCAGAAAAATCGATACAAAACCTCCAACGTAGGCAAGCCCCCACATTACCCCCAATATGAGCATGGGTGTCGCAACCGCCCAACAGAGCGAAACGAGCGGATCCTCAAAATTGTGGCTATTCACCCACTGCGCTTTCTCGCTTATTTTAGAACCAGCAGTTGAAAATCGCGTGCCGACAAATTGTTCGGTCTCTTTAAATTGCCAGGTTTCAGCTGCCGAGCTGGGTCGCTTGTAGCTATCTTCTCCCTGCGACGGCATAATTGGAGGGAGCTTTATTGCCGACGGCTGAAGAATTGTTGGTGAACTAGACCCCATATGATCTCTCCTCTCAGGGAGAAACACATCGTTCGCCTCGACTTCTTCAAGAATAAGCGTGTCCTCTTGTACGAAGGCGCCTGAGTCAATGACAGTGACGATTTCGGCGATCGACCTGGGTCTTTGTTCCGGGTTTTTCGCAAGCATCTGAACAATGAGATTATGTGCCCAACGCGGGACACTGTCCGAGACTTCCATCGGAGAAAGTGGCCGTGCCTCAATATGCTTCGACATCAACTCAGCGGGGCTGTCACCATCAAAAGGCAAAATACCGGTAAAGAGCTCGTATGCGATCACGCCGAAGGCATATATATCCGCCGCTGTCGTAATCTCCCGGCCCATCCAAAGTTCTGGTGCCATGTAGGGCGCGCTTCCCACTATTTCGTCATCTTTGGTATTGCTCACCCCACCCATGCGCGCGATTCCAAAGTCAGCAATTTTAACGCTGCCGTCGGGAAGTATGATGATGTTGTCGGGCTTCAGATCTCGATGAATTACGCCAGCGCTGTGGATTGCTTCAAGCCCGCGACCAATTCCCCGTACAATCTGAGATATCTCGCGAATGTCGGGTGAGCCATGTTCGATGCGATGGCGAAGAGATTCACCTTCAAGATACTCCATGGTCATGTAAAGGCGGTTGTTATCGGACCCGACATCAAATGTGCGCACCACGCCCGGATGATTAATCTTACGGGTAAGCTGCACTTCACGGAAGAAACGCTTGATCTGCTTCTCGTCTCGACAGTGCTGTGAGTAAAGAATCTTAAGTGCAACTTTGTCACTGCCTAAAACCGTATCGGTTGCGAGATACACTGCACCCATTCCACCAGCACCGATAAGCCGTTCGACGCGGTAGCGATTGGCAAAAAGACAGCCGAGTTCTGGTCCGAAATTTCCTGCTTCCAAGTTCGTCGTATTCCAATAGCTAGCTCGGACTTCTCTCAGATTTCGATTCTAAAAAGCACAATAGCCGAGCAGTCTGAGTTCAAGTATCTAATCGACACTTTGCGAGAATTTCTGAATAGTCACTTTGTCTCAGCAGAACCACGCTTACGAGCTTCCTTGGAGTAGCGCGGGGCTAGTACACGGCAAACCAAGTTTTCTGACTCTTCTCATCTCTGTGCTCTTCGTGCCTCTGTGGTTTTTTGAAAGCAAAATAGACCACAGAGGCACAGGGAGCACCGAGTTAGAACCGAGAGCAAGGATAAGGTTACTTTTGTTACAGAGCACTAGCCCGGACTTCCGGCAACGCAGTCCACACGCTTTAAGTATTACCACCACAGCCTGCGACCACCACTTCGATTGGAACCTGGATTTCAGTCGTCTGCGTTGGCGAGGCGTTAATTATATTGGTAAAACCGCCAATGCTGTAGGTGGCTCGACCTACAAGAATCGGAAATGGCGTACTATCAATTGCACTTGATTTACTTACGTATGTTACAACAGTCATCTCGCTATTTGAAAGGTTAGGCGGACTTGGGTGACCACAATTTGTAAGAATCGTCGATGCGCTCGTCGCACCATCACACACAATCTGGTTCGGAGTATTGCGACAGTAAGAGGCGATCTCAACAGCAAGCGATCGCACGCCTCGTTCGAGCATATAGCTCTTGTGTGAGGCTTCAAACATAATCAGGTTGAGCTCGATTGTTCCGATTACAAAAGTAATCATAAAGGGCAGCAGAATCGCGAGCTCGGTCGACACCCCCGCCCGTTCTCGAGCTATTCGACGGATCTGTTTGAATGGGCATCGCATCGCTATCCTTACGTACAGTTTTGGGTCACCGCAGGTGGCGCATCACTAAATCGCACCCGAACCGGTATTGCTGCGCGGGCATTTATAGTCAGCATCTTAGGAACAAACGGAATCAATCTCTTAGTGGGCGAGGTAATGGTTACGACGACCGCATAGAACTGGTAATTATTGGGCGAAACCGAGCAGTTCGGTTTAGTTTCACATATCGCTTTAAGCTGAGAAGAAACTACCCAGCCGCTCTGCGGCGACGCAGCATAGGATTTTGTAAGCGCATACCAAGCCTCGCGAGTGGCCATCGCCAAAACCTCGGTCTGGATAGCCGAAGCCGAGCGAACCGCAGAGGGGCTCTCATAGGCGGTGCTCGCAAGAACTGCAGCTTGATTTGCGGCCCGCTGCGCCACACCCGCGCGCAATGCTGACCAGCACAGATCGACCAC
>CAZEAC010000073.1:6348-23189 GCA_964510065.1 uncultured Bdellovibrionales bacterium
TGGCTATTCCGCGTTGGCCCCGACGCATAAAAAGTGCTGCTTTCATGTGCTTCTGAACTCTTCTGAATAGTCGGATATCATGGTGGCCGATCTCCCCTCGTCCTTGTATCAATAACACAGCTCGGGCTATCCCTGCTGGCCATAGTCGTACGCTGATAATGGGTGCGTTTTTTCCCGAAATTAATGAAAAAGAGAAGCGGATTTTGGGTGGAATCTTGCGTCACCGTAATTTGAATTGAATCAGCCCAATTGTGATATCTCGGCCAATTCGTGTTGCCGGTATTATAGAACTCCAGAGACTCAAAACTCAGCCGACCATTCGTGAAGGTTGGTTGATACTGGAAAGCCCCCTGCGGGGTGTGCGCAAGCATGCCACGTTCGATACTTATGTTGACTCCGCGTGCGGCATCCCGATAGTCAGCAAAATCATAATAGTTATTGCTTGGAGCGTAGTTAGAAGCTTCCGGATCAACCAGCACCGGTCGAGTTGTCACGGCAGTAAGTGCAAACCCCTGCTCTTTTAGAACCGCCAGTGCTGCGTGCTTCGCACGGAGCCAGCACATATGACGATCCGCGTTGCTCATGTTATCCCCTGAGGTCACAAGCACCCCCGCTCCGTTAACATAATCACACACCGGACAAAGCTGCGATGACGCCGCGATCGCGGCTGCATTCGCGCCATATTGGGTGGCCTGGCCTTCGATCTGGTACTTTGCAAGCTCAATGCTGACACCGGCAATTGCAAAGCTCGCCACAATTATGCTCAGCACCCAGTAAACCGCGAAGCCGCTTTCAGATTGTAAACGAGCATCAGAACAATTCATATTCTCGTGAAATTATCGGCAGTTAGCCATAATTCTTAAACCAACTATGCGGCGGCCGAACAGATCATTATTTTAAGGCGAGAAACATCAAGCTCTATAGGTAATTTCCCGATACTACACTTAACTGGGTAATATTAAAAAGCTTTCTGAATGAGCAGTTACAAGCATTTTATCTTGACCTCACTCACTGCGGTACTAACTCTTTTCGCGGTCCCGGTGTTTGCTTCCTTAGGGCCCGTTGATGCGGTAAGTGGAGTTCTCGTCTCAACGGGAGAAGATCGCGCGGCCACTCAGGGGGTATTTCAACCCGGGCCAGGATTCTTTGGAAATGTGGGAAATGATTGGCGTTGGACTGTCACTATTAGTGTGTCTGAACCTCGCATTATCGCTTCTATTCAGGTTAACCATAATTTCTCTGGAGAGGCCTGGGCGACACACTCGAGACGTTGGAATGGACTGGATCTTTATCCAATAGTTGTTTTTCAAACAGGTGTGCAGCAAAATTTTCGCTACGACGCGCGAATTGGACCACTCGCCACGGGCGACAACGTCTTCGATCTATATGGCCAAATCGAATCGCAAAATTTTAACGGCGCAGTGATTACCGTCGCATTTACCGACGGCACAAGCGTTGTCGGAAATATTCCAGCGAACGCCATGGCAGTTACTCCAATCAGCATGGCTGGACTCAGCTGTAACGAAAATGATGGCGGAGTGAACTACGATGTTGCAGGCACCAACAACCATTCAAGCGGAAGTGGTGTAGTATATCAATTTCAGGACAACTGCATCGATGATGTAGCCCTCTCCGAGGGAATCTGTGGCGGATTGGGAGCAAACGCCGGTAAACAAATGGTAACTTCTATCCGAGTTTGTCCAGTTGCCTGTAAGAACGGAGCCTGTGTCGGCGGAGGCGGCGGGCCGACCACAATTCCGGGAAGCGTGGTTGAGACACCAACTTTCATACGCAATGAGGTTGTAAGTGATCGTTTCGAAAGCATTCCTTAAATAGGCCTCTCAGCCATAATCTTGGGAAATTGCCTGTAAGGAATCGGGGCTAACGACGAGAAAATATCTTTCGCGCCGAACGAAGCGCTTCACAAAGCCTATCGATGTCATCTTCGACACTGTAAGCGGCGAGACTTAGCCGACAGGTCGACTGAATTCCTAGCGCCTCATGCAGCGGCATGGCGCAGTGGTGCCCCGCACGGATGCAAACCCCAATGCTATCAGCTACCGATGCAACGTCGTGTGGATGAATCGCCTCGAGCGAAAACGCTAAAATCGCCGACTGCTGATCCGATAGGCCGTGCACAAGCGGTCCATAAAGCGACACTCCGGGAATTTCAGAAAGCCGGTTCAGCGCATAGTTCAGTATTCTTGCCTCGTGAGCCTCAATTTTCGCCGGATCAAGCGATTGAAAATAGGCAATCGCCTCGCCAAGCGCAATCGCTTCGACAATTGGCGGAGTGCCAGCCTCAAATCGGTGCGGTGGTGGAAGAAAGCTGCTGCCATCGACGCCAACATGGGCGATCATTCCTCCCCCGCCGATAACAGGCTCCCAGATTTTTAGAATTTCTGGTTTGCCATACAACACTCCTATACCCGTTGGGCCATAAATCTTGTGTCCTGAAAACGCCAGCAGATCCACGTCAAGGTCGCGCACGTTAATTGAAGCATGTGCCACTGATTGTGCCGCATCAAGAAGCACCTTCGCACCGAATGCATGCGCCATCTCGATCATCTTCCCTACAGGCAGTACCGTACCAAGAACATTTGAAATCGCCGTAAAAGCTACAATTTTTGGCCTACAATCTCGAAGCTTCAACTCAAAATCAGCAAGATCAATCTGGCCCTGTGCAGTAATTCCGGCGAACTCGACGTTTAGCTGCTTACGTTTGGCAAGAAGCTGCCAGGGAACGATGTTGCTGTGATGTTCGAAGCGGGTAAGCAGTATGCAATCGCCCGAGCGAAGCTCCTCGCCCAACGCCATTGCGGCAATATTAATCGCCGCGGTTGTTCCCGAAGTGAATACAACATTGCTCGGGCTTTCCGAGCCTATAAATTCGCTAATTGTTGTGCGTGCCCGTTCATAGCTTTCCGTGGCAAGACCACTCAAACCATAGGCGCCTCTATGAATGTTCGCATTATCATGACGGAGAAACTTATCTATAGTCGCGATCACGACTTCAGGCTTCTGCGTGGTCGCCGCCGAATCGAGATAGGCGAGTTTTCGGACTTTCAACAGCGGGAATTGTTCACGGATACTCATGCAGTGTACTTTTTAACAAGGAGATTAAATTAATATTTTCAATATATTAGCAATCTTTAATAAAACATTCAAGATTAATGCAAAGATAAAGCCGGGTATCAAAAATAGCCGAATACTTTGCAATAACCAGGCGATCTTAAATCATAGGGGATTTAGTATTTCAAATGACCACCCATCTTAAACATCGCCCAGGCGCACTTTACGCAATTTTATTTGGCTCAGCCTCGCTTGCGACAGTTTTCTGCGCAGCTATCGGCTGCGTCATTGCCGCCTCTTCGCTTGAACTCGCAATTGCCCGCGAAGCTCTCGAGCCGCATGGCAATTTTACCGAGCTTCCACGCGAACTAAAGCTTGCCAAAACGCTTGTACGCGCATCCACCTCACTTACACATATCGCCAGTCTGATAGACAGCGACGACAGCAACAAGATCGATTCGTATGTGTCAACATCTCTAATGCATCTCGCATTTTTCGATGCCGCCTACGAGGGACAGGCAATTCGCCGCACTGAGGCTCAGATCGCCGCGCTCGGACTACTCTCCCGTGGCGAGGCTGTGAGCGCACTTGCGATAAGCACGACAAAGGATCTTGATAAGATTGAAGCGCTCGAAGCAGAAATGGTGCGACTCAAAAGCGGCGGCGGTTACGCGGCTAAAAGCTCTATCCAGCAGTACGATCGCTACACGCTGATTGCGCGCGATTTCGGCGAGTTAATGTCACTTCCGCCGCTCGACATGACCAAAGATGGTAAATTTCCCTTCTATAAGAAGGGAGTACTCAAGGGCCTGCCTGCGCTCTTGGGACTGCCTGATGATATTCCTGATCTGCTGTCCCTGCGCACCGCACTCGAAAAATTAAAAGCAACGGTAAAAACACAGGGCAATGACGCCGCTGCCACATTCGCTCAAAAAATCGCCTCGCTTCGAGAAGATGGCGAAACGCTGATTCGCGAAGCGCAAAGCGCGCAAGATGATGCGAGTAATATTCAGCAGAAGATCGAGGAAACGGCACGCGAATTGCGCTTTCGGCGCACCCATGCAAAGTCAAATTTACGCGCAATTTTCCTCAGCATAGTTGGTCAAAATCCACTTGATACGGAACACAGCCACCTGGCCCTTACTAAGTTTGTCCCGGTCAAAGAATTCATCTTCAAAAGGCTCTCGCCGAGCAGAGCTATCTAGCTGATTTCATTAATATAATTTATCCTTGGCCGAATCAAATCGAGCATGCATTTTTTTGTTGACTTCAGGGTGTCTGCTTGGCTAGAACGTGGCTCCCGTTTGAACTCAAAAAGGAACGGGGGTGGAACCTAAGAATTGGTTTGGCGACCAAGGCTTGGGTGTGCTAGTGTAGTGGTTCAGGATGCGCTGTACGCTTTTGTAAGAATTCTCTGAATTGCGAAGCTTCCGGCCGGGTTATTCACACTACCTGTCATGTTTTGGTAGTGCTTTTGCCAGAACGGTTGTAACCGTCGGGTGATGTGGAAAATCCGGGTGCGAAGTGGCGTTGGAAGTTTGCTAATCAAGTTAGCAGCCATATATTCAACGTGTCGTTCGATACTTTGCGCTCAGAGGGCTTCGCGTTAAGTGTTTCTATGAAATGCGGACATACTGGGACATTTCATTAGCAAGTGTCCCTTCTTGCCACCTAAGGCAGTAACTATAGAACTTCCACAGTGTAATCAGGTGGGATGTAATCAGGCGGGATCTGAATTTTGTCCACCCTGATGCACGGTCGGTGTCTCTCCAAAATCTGGCGGGACTGTCTGACGGAGGGAAGTGTCTGTGGCGGCCTTAAAATGTACGGATTTTTGTTATGCAATCGTGGTTGTGCCTTTGTAGTTGGTTTAATTGATTTAATTAATTGAGGAAATGGATATGAAATTCTGGTCAAATTCGGATGTACAGACACACGGCCCCTACGTCCCCGAGAAAAGACTGCTTGCCGCGGTGCTTCAAAGGGCGATAACTGACTTCATTAGCGGCGAGGGCGAAGTCCAAGAAGGTGCTCGCGCTTGGCTGCTCGAGGACGAACCAACTGATTCTCCGCTTACTTTTAAGTTTATCTGCGAGGCGCTTGACCTCGATATCGTGTCGCTTCGTCGCGCTGTAGTTGAGCAGGCAGAAGAGGGCTGCGGCGCGCTCCTTACCGAAGCTGCGATGTAGTTTCAAGCGAATTCTTAGCTCGCGCTACAAAATAGCCGAGTTACGTGCCTAATTGTGCGTAACTCGGCGTGCACGCTTCATCAAAATTGATTGGAAACAGAAGAGGCGTTCTATGCGTGCCGAATGCCTTTTCAGTTTTTGCGCCTTTTATCACCCTTTCAATTAATCTTACTTCCCAGATCTGCAGACCATAGGGTATAATTAGTAGTAATCCGTGAGGCTTCTATTACCCAACGAGGTAAACGTCTTTTTGTTGCTTTATGAAAGGGAACAATCCAGAACTTTGGCAAAAACTCCTTGCAACACTTGATGAAAAGCTCCAGCTGAATTTGTTAGACCACCTGCGCAAAGTTGCAGCCTACCATTTCGAAGAAGACATTCTGTATATTGAGCCCGCAACGCCGGAAGAAGCAGACTACTTCAAGCGCGATTCTGTCTTTCAGCAGCTTCAACTCACGGCACAAGATGTGCTCAAGGTCGATCGAATAAAGATCAAACGGCATGGGGACTAAGTAGTCGAGCAGGCCTCGAAAACGACGCCTGCACCAAAAAGCGGGCCTCGCTTGTAAAATTACGGCTCTTCTGCCTAACGTATCATCCAATTATGGAACGCTCCGATTCCCCACTCTACAAACTCCGTCACTCTCTTGCTCATGTTCTAGCCGAAGCGGTGCTTGAAATTCGTCCTGACGCTAAGTTGGCATTCGGTCCGCCGGTTGATAACGGCTGCTATTACGATTTTTTATTTCAAACTCCAATTGTGCCTGAAGATTTCAGCGACATCGAAAAACGGATGCGCAAGATCATCGGACGACAGGAAAAATTTGTCGGGTCGGAGCGCAGCGCGGGCGATGCGGTGTCGCACCTTGAGGGGCGTGGCCAACAGTTTAAGGTTGAGTACTGCAAAGAGCTGCTGAGCCAGGGCGAAAAAACAATTGGCTTTTTCACCAACGGCCCTTTCGAAGATATGTGCGCCGGCCCGCACCTGGAACACACCGGCCAGATTCCGCCGGACTGCTTTAAGATCGATACATTAGCCGGGGCGTATTGGCGTGGGAGCGAAAAGAACCCTCAGCTTACACGAATTTACCTGCTCGCTTTTTCAAACAAGAATGAGCTTAACGAGTATATAAAAAATCGCGAACTGGCGCGTGAGCGCGATCATCGCAAGCTTGGAAAAGAGCTCGACCTTTTTGTAATTTCCGATGTTGTTGGTCCAGGACTTCCACTGTGGACCCCCAACGGAACAGTCATCCGCGAAGCACTGGAGACTTTCGCAAAAGAGAAGGAGGCGCGCTACGGCTACGTTCGCGTGGCCACTCCGCACCTTGCCAAGGAGGATCTTTATAAAATCTCCGGGCATCTGCCCTACTACGCCGACTCGATGTTTCCTCCGATGGAACTCAAAGACGAGGCCAACTACTACATGAAAGCGATGAATTGCCCGCATCACCATATTATTTTCGGGCATAGGCCAAGGAGTTATCGCGAACTTCCACTTCGGTTTGCCGAATACGGCACCGTGTATCGCTACGAGAGCTCAGGCTCACTTTCCGGACTGCTTCGGGTTCGTTCGATCGCGCAAAATGACGCGCATATTTATTGCACGCTCGATCAGGTAAAGCGTGAGCTCGCGGCAACGTTTCGTATGACCTTCGAGTATTTCGACCTGTTCCGCTTTAAGAACATCAAGGTGCGTTTCTCAACGCACGATCCTAAAAACAAAGAAAAATTTGTTGACAATCCCGAACTGTGGAAGTTTTCCGAGCAAATCGTACGTGAAGTTATCGACGAAAGCGGAGTCGCATTTGTCTTGGGCGAGGGCGAAGCCGCATTTTATGGGCCGAAGATCGACTTTCAGGCATCGACGCTTCTTGGCCGTGAAGAATCAATTAGCACGACGCAGCTCGATTTCGCACAGCCTATGCGCTTTAACCTCAGTTATGTGGCTTCGGACGGCAAAGAACAGCGCCCCTACGTTATTCATCGTGCACCACTAGGCGCGCATGAGCGCTTCGTGGCCTTTCTCATCGAGCATTTTGGCGGAGCGTTCCCCACCTGGATGGCTCCGGCGCAGGTGCGCATAATCCCCGTTGCCGCAGACTTTAACGAATACGCGCAGAAAATCGCCGCGGCACTCCGCGAACATTTGATCAGAGTCGATGTCGATGAGAGCGATAACAGCTTTAACAAGAAGATCCGCGAAGCCGTAACTCATAAAATTCCGAACATGGCGATTGTCGGCGGCAAGGAGCGCGATGAAAATACAATTACGCTGCGACGCTACTGCGTGAAGGAGCAGAAGACCATGCCAATGGAACGATTCGTGGCGATGGTACGTGAACTGGTGAGCGCGCGAGTCATGGACAACTTCCCCGATGTGGCGCTTCCGTGAGCGGCAAAGAGGTCTGTCCCATTTGTAAAAAAGAGATCCCAAAAGAATCTACGTGTAAGCCCTTTTGCTCGGAACGCTGCCAAATGCTTGACCTTGGAGCGTGGGCAAATGAGCGCTATCGGATTGCAGGAGAGAAGCTGGACGAGAAGCCAGCGACTAAAGAAACTGAGGATGAGTAATACGTAGCTGCCCGCCCTCCTAATTTACACGGGGCACGGAGCGCGGCGACGCCACGCTCCGTGCCCCGTGACACAGTAGTAAAGTACACTCCTCAGATTACCCATCATGCCGACGCGAACGTTTCCATTCCTCAGAGGAATTCGAAGCGTTAATTAGACCAAGTCGGAGTGCTTTTGGATCGATGCCTAAGCCTTCGCAGACGCCTTCGAACGAAAACACATAGTCCGAGTCGTCAGAGTGTACCCAATTGTAAGCCTCACGGTACCTCTTGCCACAGCTTCGACCTTTTTTAGTTAGATACGAGAGATAGTTCATGACACCATCGAACAGCAGCGCTGACATCAGTGCCCGCTCCGGGCCCTGCGCGTAGCCGCCATTGGCGTCTAAAACCTCATCAACGAATAAGAATTGAACTCCGCGTTCATGCGAAATTTCCCGGTCCCCGTTCATATCCCCTCCACCTTTTTTGAACAACATCAGGTTGCTACAATTGTGATTCAGCGAAGGGGCAAAGCGTTTAATTCACTAGAATAGTTGTAACATATTAAAATTACTGACATTTCAAATACGTGGAACGCGGAAACTGCCAAAATGGTTGAGATTTTATGAATCCTGTCCGGACGATCGTAACCGCTAAATCGATAAAATAGCTGTTGGCTCTCCGCTAATTTCCCCTTCGCCAAGGCTACAGCGGACAGGGCAGCAGACGAGAGATTTTGTGAACGGTTTTGGACGACCTTCCCTGAGTTACGCCTCAATTTCAAGTACGGCGGGAGCCCGTACCAGCAATAGTCCTACAAGCTGAGAAAAGACCGCGATAACCAACGCAACGACCGGCTGTATAAAGGCCAAGAATGCCAGCGGCAAAAGCACCAATGCGACTAGCGCAGCGCAGTAGACTAAGATCCTCGATCGCCGCACCGCGCCCCTTGCTTCCTCCAACGCCTCAACAACAAGCCTTAGCGAGGGTCGATACAGCGTCACATCTGCATCTGCTATATTCCAACGAAGCTCGGAGAAATCGACTATACTGACCTCCGCCCGTGCCGAAAGCTCAGGATCGAACTCTTCTCCGCTATACACCGCCAGCGGTCGCCAACTCTCAAACTTTTCAATCATGACACTTTTTCGAAGCCCGCCATGCGAGGCAGTCAGCTCGATATTTATCTCTTTCGCAAGTGCGTCAACCCGTGCCGAATCTGCTGCACCACAAAGCAGTGGCCGCACTCCGCGACGTTCAAGCCGGCGCAAGAGCTTCTCGTCACTCTTCCCTCCGGCGACCTGACGCGACACAATAAATCGCGCCATCACATCATCACGGACAGCGAAATAAAGAGCCTCCTGCCCCTGCTGCAGTTCAGGAAGATCAGAAGTTTGGAGCTGCACACCACGCTCCACCATAAACTCTTCGTCACCGAGGCTAAGCTCGGCCCCCTGGACACTTCCGTACAAGCCGCGGCCTGTATAAAGCCGAAAATCAGATACTTCGTGCAGCGTCGGATCAGTGACCTCACGCGAAACCGCGTCGAATACCGCTTCTGAGATAGGATCTTCGCCATCGCCACAAAGCGCCAAAATTACGGAACTTAACCCGTGCTTATCGATGCGATTATCCATCATCTCAAAACGAATCACGCGGAGCTTACGAAACGCTTCAAGCGCGGAATAGTGCAGCACAAGATTCTTGGCGCGCGCCAAGCCATTAAGCATCGCCGTTCCGCGCACCAAACAGCCGCGCAAAAACAGCTTCGTAATCGCAATCGGTGCCGGGAGATACGAGTGTGAAAGCAGCCTTAGGAAGGCCACACAGAAAAGCACCCCAGCAGCCAGGTCAAAAAGTTCGAAAGGACTAGCACCACGCTCACGCCAAAAGAGTACGACGCATGCTGATAAAAATACGAGCAGCGCCGATGTCGACGAGAGCAGCGCCTTACGAAGCGGCGCCCGCGATTCGTCCAGTATTATTTTATTAAGCGCCTCGACAAATGGCAAAATCGTCGACTCGGAGCTGCGGCTTACTACGACACACTGAAGCTCGCCGCTCTTGACGTATGATCCAGCAAAGATCTCCTGCCCCTTTGTCTTAAAGCGTCTACGAAGAGACCCGCCATAGCGCCGCTCCCACACCTCGCCTTTTCCACCAATGATCGCAGCATCCACCGGAACCCACTCGTTGGCCCCAAGTACAAGCTTTTGGCCGCGCTCATAGATGCGCGGCTCGGGCGCAGCTTCAGCTGTGCGCATACCAATTGTCGGCACAATCGGACGGTGAAGCGGCGGATAATTGTATCCGATCGAGCGCGAGGCACGCCGATCAATTAGTGCCTGCATCAGGCTGCCGAGCGCAACGAGCCAAGCCACTGCAAGCGCCGAGCTCCAAAGCGGGGTACTCGCGAGCTTTACAAAATCAAAAAAAAGACCGTAGATAATCCCTGCCCCCGTCGCAAGTAATCCGAATGAGATGCAGAAAGGAGCGCCGAAACGGCGCTCGGAGATCTCGACGAAGGCTCCGCGGAAGGCACTCCCGCACG
Source organism: uncultured Bdellovibrionales bacterium (assembly GCA_964510065.1). Lineage (GTDB taxonomy): Bacteria > Bdellovibrionota_C > UBA2361 > UBA2361 > CAIXSY01 > CAZEAC01. The sequence continues at coordinate 16,716 of CAZEAC010000073.1, forward strand.
AGTAAAATAGAACGGCTAAGGCAAGAAACGTTACCCCGACGGTGTACCAATACTGAAACTGAATCGTATCGGATCGTCCGAGAATATCGGCGGCAACCCGCACTAAAAGGGCGACGAAAAGCCCAAGCGAGGCCACCATCAGTTCGCGAAAAGTTTCTGCTACTGAGATTTGTGCGCGATATGGGGGAAGCTTTACCGCGTCAGAAATCTCTCTGACTTTTTCAATTTCTAATGCTGCTGCAGGAAGGGCCATCAGTGGAACCTCTCCCTCTGCCTTCGCTAGCTCGCCTTCGCTCCGGCGGCGGCTTTCTCAGTCGCTGCCTTCTCGGCTCCTGCTTTATCCGCGGTCACCGCGGCAGCTTTTGCCTTCTTCGCTGAAAGCTTTTTCTCTTCAAATGCTACCTTCTTCCGCGCAATCGGATCGTACTTCATCAGGGAAAGTTTTTTATCACCTTTAAGCTTTCTCTTGTTTTTGCGGTTGGTATAGAAAAATCCAGTTCCCGCCGAGGAGACGAGGAATGTGGTCTCTTTAGGTGCTCTTGCCATCTTACTTCCTAATTAGTCCTACTATAAAACAGTTCTTGGGGCCTGACTATGCCCTATAATCCAAGCGACTTCAAGGGGATGGCAGAGCTCGCTGGCCCTACTGATTAAGCCTGCGCAAACCCCTTGCCCTGCCGCTAACCCCTTCCTTTTTAATGCAAGCTCGGCCAGGATAGTGCCCCATGAGCTACATTGACGATTTTAGAGCCAGAGGGCTGCTCCAGGACGTTTCGGACGAGACCGAACTGGCTAAACTTGCAACTGGAACCACATTTTATGTCGGCTTTGATCCGACTGCACTAAGCCTTCAGATTGGCAATCTTATACCGCTGATGGTTTCAATGAATCTGGCGAAGCTCGGTTTTAAGCCGTTAATTCTCTTTGGCGGCGCTACCGGCGCAATTGGCGATCCTTCTGGGCGTAATACTGAGAGACAGCTCATCGAACGCGATGCCATCGAGAGAAATATTGCCGCTCAGGTAAGCACCGTAAGACAGATCTTCGGTCGAGTCGGGGTCGATTTTGAAGTGGTCAATAACTATGACTGGACCAAAGATCTCTCAATTCTCGATTTCTTAAGAGACACCGGGAAACATTTCACCGTGAACTACATGCTTGCAAAGGATGTCATTAAGAACAGGCTCGACGGTGATGGAATCTCCTATACTGAATTTAGTTACATGTTACTTCAGGCCCTTGATTTCCTGACTCTCTACCAGAGGAAGAAGTGCGTTCTACAAATCGGCGGCTCCGACCAATGGGGAAATCTCACCGCCGGTTTAGAGCTTATTCGAAAGAAAATTCAGGGGACTGCCTTTGCATTCTCTTGGCCGCTTCTCACCGACGCGCAGGGCAAGAAGTTCGGAAAGAGCGAGGGGCATACGCTCTGGCTCGATCCGGCCATGACTTCACCTTATAAATTTCATCAGTACTGGCTCAATGTCGAAGATGCCGATCTCGCAAAACTATTTAAAGTTTTTACTTTCATGCCGATCAGTGAAATTGAGGCCAAGGTAAAAGTGTGGGCAACGGCGCCTGAGAAGCGCGAGGGGCAACAGCTTCTTGCCGACACAATCTGCACGCTCGTACATGGCACCGAGGCAACCCAAGCAGCAAAGCAGGCAGCGAAGGTGCTATTCGGCGGAAGTTTTGCTGGGCTTTCAGAGTCACAGCTTGGTGAGATCTTCAAAGATGCTCCTTCGGCCTCGCTTCCGCGCGATCAGGTGCTCGCGGGCAGCGTTCTCGATCTGTTTGTGAGCGCAGGCGCAGTAAAGTCCAAGGGCGAAGCGCGGCGTCTTATTACAAGCGGCGGCGCCTATCTCAATAACGAACGGGTCGAGCAGGCTGACAACAAGATAAGCGACGGCCCCATCGCCGAGCGCTCGATTATCGTGCTTCGAACTGGGAAAAAGAGCTACCATCTGGTGAGACTCGTGTGAGCGAGGAGATCTATACCGCCTACCTCGAGGGAGATCTTCTCTTGAATGCGCGAGGCGACTGGATTCACCGCGGAGTCCCCTTTGCAAATCCCAAATTAAGTGAACTTTTCCATCGCTCAATTGTATGGGACGAAAGTTCGCGCCGTTATCTTGTACGTATTGGCCGCCAGCAAGCCACCTTTCGTGTTGAAGACTGTGCTTACTTTGTAGTTCGCCTTCTTGACGAAAAGACCCCCTGGGAAATTACACTCAAAGATGGAAGCTGCGAAACTCTGCGCGAAGAGAGTCTTGAATTCGGAAGCTCTTCAACTCTCTATACCCGGGTCAAAGGCAATCATCTCGCACTTTTTTTAAGCGCTGCGTATCAACGCTTCGTCGAACACATCGAAGACGATCATACAGTAGTGGTAAATGGCAAAAAACTGCGCATACCGGTACGCTAGCCACCATTCACCGCCAGCACCTTGTTGCCCACGACTGCCCATGCCAGACTTAACCTGTATGTATCGAGTCATTGCGCTAGCACTTGCGCTCTTAGCGTTTTCCGCCGTCGCCGACGATAGCGCCGCGGTGAGTCCAAAACCGGGCTGGGGCGATTTTGAAGTGTTCGAAGAGAGGGAGCCCCCGCCCTCGACGCTCAGAACGGTGCTGCTGTGGATCCCGAACCGTTTTCTCGACTTTATCGATCTATTTCGCTTTGATGTTGGCGTTGGGCCCTCTTATGGGGCGGCTATTCGTGTATCTAAATATATTCAGACCGGCTACCGGGAAATGAATCCGATGTCACTAAGGATAGGGAACTTCGGCCGGAAAGCGCCATATCTTCTGGAACGCTCCAATGAGTTTGGTGCACCCTTCTTCTACCTACCTTCAAAAGACCGTAAAGTCTGCCCCGGCGAAATTGGGGCCGGAGCAGATCTCTTCATCGCAGGGGCCTATGCTGGAATATGCGTCGAGGAGGTTGTTGATTTTATCGGCGGGCTTTTTTTTGTTGACCTAAAAGGTGACGACATTCGTTAAATCCTTCTTGGATTCAATAGCTTAACCCGTCACCAGTTAATTGGTTCCCGATACCAGGGAGCACTTCCATCCGGGTTGGCACAGGACTTGTATTAGTACTCAAGTATGAGGCGGCAATAAAATGCACGCTTCATAAGCCGGGGAGAATCTCTCTCTGCGGGAAGGCAGGTTTGAACTTAAAAATTCCCACCCTTTCCGTTGCGCAGACTCCAAGTGAGAATCTGCCACCCGCAGAGAGACCTCCTTTTTCTTATCTCTCCCTCCGGCGAAAACTAATCAAAAAATTATAAAAGAATTTCAGCGCGAAGGTCATTTTGCATCCTCGTGGTCCATGCTAGCGTCATTTCATGAAACGAACGATTAACTTTCTCAGCACACTCGCAATACTCTTTTGCGGAGCCAGTCTTGCATTGGCCACGCCACCAACTCAGGGCCAAGACGCTCCGGTCACCGCATCACTTATCGCCGATGTCGACCAGGTTGAGCCGGGAATTCCGTTCCGGGTCGGCGTACATTTCACAATCCCTCACCCCTGGCATATATATTGGAAAAACCCTGGGGATTCAGGATTGCCGACGAGAATCACTTTTTCCGCCCCGGAAGGATCTTACATTCACCCAGTTACCTGGCCCCTTCCAGTTGCGTTCACTCAGCCCGGCGATATTCATGGCTACGGTTATACTGGAGACACCCTCTTTTACACGGAAGTCTCGCCACCGTCTGATGTAAAGACAAAGCAGTTTGATATTGTGGCCAAAATAAAGTGGCTGAACTGCTCGACTGTGTGTATTCCCGGTAAGGCTGAAAAAACGCTCTCCCTTCCCGTTGGCGATAGAAAGCCATCGGCGAAGCGGAAGCTCTTTGATGATGTGGTAACGCCAAAACCGGCTGAAGAGCTCTCATCACTGTTTAAAATCGATAAGAGCGCAAGCACTGCCGACGTTGCGAAGTTCACTGTGCAATGGACAGATTCTAGCAGACCGATCTCAGTTTTTCCCTTTGCCGAGGGCGTTGAGCTAGGTAGACCCACGGTAACTCAGCAGGGTAAGAACTCTGTAGTTGCGATTCCAATTAAGGGAGTGAGTAAAAAGACTGACCTCGAAGCGGTATTTTCGACTGAAAATGCAGGGAGCAGTCTCGGAGCCACACTCTCAATTCCAATTGAGCCTTCACAGCAGGGCGGCAAATCATGAGAAAGTTTTTGTTAGCGCTCGTCGCCTTTCTCCTTACCTGCGTTGCCTATGCTGGACCAGTCCCTGCGCCCGAGTTTACCCTCAATGACGCCGAAGGCACACCTATCTCGTTGTCAAAATTCAAGGGCAAGATAGTCGTGCTTGAATGGACGAATGCCGACTGTCCGTTTGTAAAGCGACACTACGAGATAGGAACGATGAAGCAGCTCGCCGCCGAATACAAATCGAAAGGAGTCGAGTGGATCTCAATTAACAGTTCAAAATTTTGGAGTCAGGAAAAGGCAAAAAGGTGGACAGCAGATCAAAAGCTTGCCTATCCAATTCTTGACGATAGCGACGGCAACGTCGGAAAGAGCTACGGCGCCAAGACCACTCCACACATGTTTGTAATTGCTAAGGATGGCAGCATTGCCTACCAAGGCGCAATTGATGACGACGCCGATGGCGAAAGTGATACGCCAAAGAACTATGTGAAAGCCGCTCTCGACGAGCTACTTGCCGGAAAGCCCGTCAGTACTTCCGAAACAAAGTCGTATGGCTGTTCAGTGAAGTATCGTTAAGAGTCAGTGCCGATTATTGCTCTTGCTCCGGACCAATCTTGACAGTTGCGAGCTCTCCTTCGTCAGTGATGCCCAGCTTGTCCATTTTGTACTTGAGAATTCGGCGACTGATACCTAAAAGCTCCGCAGCGCGAGTCTGCACGAAATTGGTCTTTCGAAGCGCTTTAAGAATCATCTCCGTCTCGAAAAGTTTTTCCGCGTCGCCAAATTTCATTTCGCCTTCGACGACAGTTGCCTTAAATGATTCGACACGGGCTCGAGTTTTGAGCTTTTTCGGCAGATCACTATCACCCACAGTATCAGTGGGACAAAGCGCCATAAGCGATTCGATTACGTTTTCCAGCTCACGCACGTTTCCAAGCCACTCGTATTGGACAAGCGTCTCCAGTGCTTCGGGGCTAAACGCGAGTAGCTTCTCGCCATAAACCGGCGAGAATTTTTTGACGAAGTAATTGGCAAGCTCGGGAATATCCTCGAAGCGATCGCGAAGCGGAGGTATAAAAAGATTAATCACATGAATACGATAAAACAGATCCTGGCGAAACTTCTTCTCAGATACTAGCTCTTCCAGATTCTTATTAGTAGCAGCGATAATTCGAACATCAACCTTAATTGGCTTCGACCGCCCTACCCGATAGAACTCCTGCTCCTGGAGAAAGCGCAGCATTTTCACCTGCACGGCAAGACTCAGTTCGCCAATCTCATCAAGAAAAAGGGTTCCGCCGTCGGCCAATTCGAAATGTCCGATCCTCTTCTCAACGGCGTGAGTGAAAGCGCCTCTTTCATGGCCAAAAAGCTCTGATTCAATAAGAGTTTCCGGAATTGCCGCACAGTTGATCGCGATAAACGGTCCTCCCTTTCTCGAGCTTCGCTCGTGAATCTGACGAGCCACAAGTTCCTTGCCCGTGCCAGATTCTCCGGTGATAAGGACGGTGGAATTTCTTTGAGCAATCTGGTCAATCTTGTTAAACACTTCGCGCATCTTCTCTGATCGTCCAACCATCGGCCCGAAGTCGGCAGGCGGCAGTGGGATACGCGGACGCGCGGGATCGGCCCCGTTTTTGACTGGCTCATTGATTTCACTATCAAGCGTGGTGACGATGAGCGAGGTAAGCTCTTCGATATCGAATGGCTTATTGAGATAATCAACTGCACCACATTTCATTGCTTGCACCGCGCTCTTCACCGTATTGGCGGCGCTGAGCATAATTACCGGCACCTTTGCGTATTTCTCGCGAATTCTCTTGAGCGTCTCAATGCCGTCAAGCTTCGGCATCATCAAATCGAGCAGCACTAGGTCAGGAAGCTGTTCATCAACGCTGCTCAGTGCCTTCTCGCCATCCTCGGCGGTGAAGACTTCAAAATTGGATTTTAAAAGAAGCCGAAGCGAGTCGCGGATAGTGGGCTCGTCATCGACGACGAGGACTTTTTTGCGGAGTTCATTCATGGGTGGAAGTCCTTGTTACAGAAGGTAAGATGCCAGTTGATGTACAATCGTTACATTTTTGGACAAAGGATATCTTGCTGAGGAATCAGGGGCTTATCACGGGCAAGGCGTCTTTTGAACAATTTTGGCAGGTACTATTGCAAGAGTTGAGAGAAGCCTCTCAATTTGAGTAGCCTTGCTATTGCAACTATACTTACCTCGTGCTTCGAATTTTTAATTCTAAATACCTTTGGGGAGCGTTTGGCGGAGCTGCGCTGCTTGCCGGCTGCGCC
>CAZEAC010000074.1:0-22886 GCA_964510065.1 uncultured Bdellovibrionales bacterium
ATCCGTGAGCGGGCGCTACGCGCTCCGCTCTGCGGGTTTTTCAGAGGTTCCCTAAGCTTTACACAGGGAGATATCGCTGATTGCTGCTTTAGCGCCGAAAATTTCGACGGTATTTTGAACTCTTCGGTACTGCATCACGTGACCAGCTTTAACGGATTCTCTAATACCAAACTCGAAAGTCTACTTGATAATCAGGTTCGACAATTAAAAGAGCGCGGGATTATGGCAATTCGCGACTTTGTGATACCTGATGGCCCAGCCGCAGTTTATCTGGATCTTCCGGCCAATGATGGTAAGGATATTGGGCCGGTTGAAGTTCTCTCATCAGCGGCACTTTTTCGTCAGTTTACAAGACAGTTCCGCTGTCGCGATTATCCAAAGGGCGGCGTTCCGTGCCTTCCTACCGATGGCGCTGCATCCGGGTGGCAACGCTTCAAGAGCTCATTAAGGATAGCCACGGAATTTATTCTTCGAAAAGATTATCGCGCAGACTGGTCGACCGAAATACTGGAAGAATACACCTACTACACAAAGCAGGAATTCGAGCAGGCACTCCGTTCACGCGGTATGCGGGTCGTAGTTTCTCGCAATATTTATAATCCTTGGATTATTGAGAATCGATTCCTCGGAAAATTCAAGATCCTCGACATGGAGATGAAGGATTGGGGCTTTCCGCCAACGAACTACCTGATTGTGGGCGAAAAGACAAAAGATGGCCTGCTCTTAAGACAAAACGGTCAATCACCGCAAGCAAGGCCACGCTATCTACAATTGGCGCATTACCTACATGCCGAGGGCAAACAGTGGGATCTCATTTCAAGGCCCAATCCAGTCTACGACGTAGTACCCTGGTTCGAGATTAGTGGTCAGCCACATGTAATGTTTAGACAGGGATACCCTCGCCCCATCGTCAACAGCAGAGACGCGCCGAAGGCACCGGATGACTGCACCGTGTCGGGCTATATTAACGAACCGATTGCGGCGACAATCGCCAAACATGTAAGCCTTGATCTCGCAAGTCGAAACATCCTCGCGGAGCGTGCGGGAATAGCGGCTTCCCAGACACATGAGTGTGAAGAGGTTCGAGTGACTCTGCCTTCGGCGGGTGCAACCCTTGAGGTCATCCATACCGTGCTTGCCCGAATCGACCAGCTGGAATCGCACACGCTCTTTGGAAATTTCGATACCGGATTCGCGAGCAGGGAGAGAATCCGGATAGCTGAGGCACAGCAGTTGCTGCGTTCATATCAGGTCGGCGGGATGTTCGACGCGCGGCTCGAACTTGCGGTGTATGAGCTGTTGCTGCGGCGTGGAAAGGCTTGGGGACCGTGGATCGGAGGCGAACTTCCGCCCGCGCCGGAAGTACACGGCGCGAAGGGACGACGCTTTATTTCTCTCTTGAAGCAGTCTAGCCCTGAGACTCAATTTACTAGGATTGAACGAGACGATTCGAATTATCTCCAGGTTGTCGAAGGCCAGTTTGAAGAGATTAATCAACTCGAAGAGATCCTCACTACCAAAATATTCGAGTACGGCTATTTAAAAAAACGGAGCTCATTGACGATTGCGGTGGTGCCCTATTGTAGCATCGATGGCGAGGTGCATATCGGCATGGAAGAACGTCACCTTCCTGCAGCTCAGGAGCATTGCAAAAATAGCAGGATTTTCACCTGCCCCGCCTGGCGCATGCCGCACGATAGTATTGGGCAAGTCACGCTTGATACCTATATTTCCAAAAGGGCTCAGGAAGATCTCTCTCTTCACATCCCGCGTCTTTACGGACTCGGCGGATCGTATTTTCCAAGTGCCGGCCTTTCGCCAGAAGTGGTAAATGTCGCTGCCGCTCCTGTTACCGAAGCAAAGGAAGCGCAGCTCCACTGGGTGTTGCTGCGCTCCCTGTTTACCGATCGCAAGCTACTGAGCGACGGTCACAGCGCAATAGGCATAATGCGGCTCGCCCATGCCCTCCTCGAACCAGCCGTTCTCCAGGGTGTTACCAGATAAATTCGCGTATAAAATCGAATCAGCATTCGAGGCACCTTACATCACAACTCCTTAGCGAATTGAGACTGTCAATTGCATAGCGCAAATCTGCTATGATAGATTGTATACAGTTATTAAGGCGTCTTTTGTATCATGGCATAGCCGTTCTTTTTCCAGATTATGAAATTCAAAAAGATCCTATTACTTCCGATCTTACTCGCGAGCTTGATAATAAAAATTGATCTTCACGCGCAAGGGCAATCGGCGAAACCTCCCTACGATGCATCAGTTGAATCGACCTTAATAACTTCGGTCAAAGTAAGCTGGCTCGAGGAGTCGTACGACGAGACCGGATTTGCAATTGAGCGGCGAGTTGAAGGAAGCGCGAGCTTTAGTGTTGTTGGCTCAGTCCCAGCAAATTCTACTGAATTTATCGATTCACCGGGGGGTGGCTTTGTCGCCAACACACTATATTACTATCGTATTCGGGCCACCAAAAGCGGTACTCCGGACTCTGCGCCGACCGCGGAGGTAGCAATCGCGCCGAATGCAATTCCAGCGGCGCCGACTTCCGCAACGGTAGGTCTCAATGACAGTACAAGCAGCACTAATCGTCAGATTGATATATCGTGGCTCGACAGCGCCCTCAATGAGGATCGCTTTGACCTTGAGATGAGCAACGACGGGGCCAGCTTCACCAATGTAGCGACCATTCCACCACACCGACTCACTGGACGAGCGCTCTACAGCTATACGTTGCCGGGGGCGATACTTCCGGCGAACACCCCGCTATACTTTCGCGTCAGAGCTCACAGCGGTGTCGGAAACTCGGGCTACGCGACTGGACAGCTCATTACGCCCACCTTTCATGCCAACGCAGCGGCCATTCGAAGCTGGTATGTTGACCTGCAAAACTCGGGTAATCACGATGGAAGCTCCTGGGCAAATGCTTGGTACGGCCTAGGTGGAATTGCATGGGCCGTAGTAAAGCCAGGGGATACGATTTTCATTAGCGGAGGCGCCGCGCCCGATGTCGCTAAGAATTACCCGGCCGGACCGATAATCGTGCGCCGCGCAGGTACCGCGAATGCCCCGCTCGTCATAAAATCAAGTCAGGAATCACAGCATAACGGTCGGGTTCACCTTGATGGGTCACTGACAATCAGCGGAAATTACACCTACCTTGATGGCAGTAAGAGTGACAACGCCATTGCTCAATTTCAATCGACATCGAGCGTCGCCAGGATATCGGAGAATATCAACTTCAGAATAAGCGAAGGACTGGGACTTTGGAGCGGTGCAGGCACCGACAATCGCTTCCAGTGGCTCGAAATTACCAATCTCGATCTCAACGATCGGCACGGGATCTGGATAGGCGGTGAAAACAATCTCGATCATAGCGTCATCGCCTATTGTTGGATTCATGGTGTCGGCCAAGACGGTATAAATGCAGGTGGAGTGCAGAATCCGCGATTCGACAACCTCATCATTCATCACAGTCTCATCGAACTGGCCGGCGATGACGGCATGGAGTCGAATGCCGGAACTACCGTTTACAATTCGCAATTTCTCGACGGGCGATTCGTGCGTGGTCACCCCGATGGCATTCAAAGCACCGGGAACCATCAGCGCTACTACAATAATATTTTTAGAAACTGGGGTAGCAGCCATATTCTCACGCAAGGGTGGGACGCTGTGTATACAGGAATTCAAATATACGGCAATCTTTTTTACGCCACTCCTGGGAAGGAGTCGGCGACCACATCCATTGAACTCAAGTGGTATCCCGATCAACATAGCTGGAACACTCGAGCACGAAGCGATTGGAGCGACTGGGTCATCGTTAACAACACATTTATGACCGGCCCCTCAGTCGCGGTTGGATTCGCGAAGCGTGAATTTGTAAATGACGTGTATCTAAAGAACCTACATATTCAAAACAACATATTTTGGAACAGCGGCGTGGCTACCGGGACGGTAACCGGCGTGCCAGGTGGCGCGACATCGACACAGCCGATTACCAACTGCTGTTGGCACGGCTCTGATACCGGAAGCGAGAGCCTTGTTTATTTTGAAGACAATACAGTTGGGAAAAGTGACCCAACGCGATCGTCGCAGATAGGTATGTTTGGCGTAATATATCCAAGCGCCGAAGCGCTCAATGCCGCAACGCTTTACGATCGCAACTCAAGTCAAGCTCCACCTTTTTATTCACTCGGCAGCTTTGACTTTAGGCTTACTACGTCATTGGGTGGAGCGACTCCTTCCGTGCTTAATCTCCCTGCGGGCCTTCCCGACATTGATCTCGACATGGAAGGAGTCAGACGAGGCAGCGATGGCATTTGGGATCGCGGCGCCTTTGAATTTCTCTCCGGAGCGCTGAACACACCTCCGCGCTCGCCGGGAAATCTTCGAATGTCGCCCTAACTTTAAACAGCGATACTTTCACCTGGTATTGAACACCTAAGGAAGCTCTGATTAAGTAGGTGCTTTGGATTAGGCGGAGTTTTGGATGAGATTTGTGAAAAAACGAACCGAGAAAACCGCAAGAATAGCAGGGCTATTTTGAGGATTTTCTCGGTTCGTTTTTTCACAAAGATCGCCAAAAGACCGTCGAAGACAAAGTGTCTACTTAATCAGAGCTTCCCTAAGTATCACCGATGCATCTCGTCCTGTGAGGCCCTAGGTGCCTGGACTCTTCGCGAATCCAATCGAATGGAAAGACTAAGTGAGGCAAAACCGTGAAAAACTAGATAACACGCAACTCGAGCTCACGTGCTCGTAGCCCATGCGGCGGAGCATACACTCTCCGCCGCACTGAGGATTTCGCTCACTCGCAGAAGCTCCACGTTTCGAGCTCCCTTTTGCGCCGACGATACATGCGTATGGCTTCGCTCCCCCAAAAAAGCCAAACCATCGCCCATGCAGCTGGGACATACCAAAAATGCAGGGTCCAATCTCTTGCAATTTTGAGTCCAAGCATCGCATGGGCTCCAAAATCCCGATTGGCATCCCGAACACTTCGCAGTATCTGAACGCTCAAAGGGTTAAGGAACCACGTATCCTGATTGTCCTTTATGACCTCCTCGACCTGATGTGCGAGCGCTTCGACTTTTCTGCACTGCTCAGCAGCGGTGGAACTCACCATCACGGATTCTCCACACCCCAGTGGATTGGAACCGCCGTATTCGTGCCAATAGCTACCACACCACTCAATACGCATACGATAGGTGTGAAGCTGGGCCAACATATCACGCGGATCTCGCATCACACTCCAATTCGCCGTAAAATCCGCGAACGCAATAAACGAAGCGGCAAAACCAGCTGCCAACAAGGCCGCCAGCACAGTTGTCACTGCGAGAAGCAACCCGATGCCAACGGTCATAGAATTTTCGGAAAACAGTTTTCCGACCCAAACCTTTACGAATTTCATATGATCGATTTTTTTGTGGACAGAATTAGAAACGCACCGCTCTTCCAAGAGCGAGCACAGATGTCACCTGTCATGCGCATCTATGCTCGCTCCCAAAATAAGGGCAAGAACAACCCCTACCTCACTAGTCTCCGTCCGGACATCACTCTGTTTAGTGTCCAGACGAAGACCATGAATCCCATCTACCCCAAAATACTAGGCGTGCTTGAAAATAAGAATTAACGATACAGCTTAACACCGTAGTCGCGCAAACTCAATAAACAAGAGCTCCCGTAAGAACTTACTAGCCTCTCTCAAGGCTTAGAGAATTCTTCGAATAAGGCTTTCACGGGAAAGCAGCTAGCACAAAGCATGCGGCAGCAAAATAGCGCGTTTATTCTTAGTCCTGCCGCGCCTACTATGAGGAGGACCCTTTTTCTGTTTCATTCACCACCGCTTCGACAAGCGCCCTTAGTGAAAACTTTTCTTTGGTCCAAAAGTCAGAGATTACACCCGAGGCATACAATGAATCGACCTCTTTTTGGTAGAAACTAAGATTGCTTGAGTACAGCATCCTAATTATGACCTCATCGCGCCGACCAAAATCGCGCAGCATCTGGTGGACCCGCTTTACGAACTCGATGCCGTTCATTCGCTCGCGTGGATTCCCAAGCTCTATATCAGCAAGTAGCACCCTAGGAAGCGGAAGCTCACGCTTAAGAGCACTCGTCAAAACATCCAGCGCACGTTCCGCAGATACATAACATCCCTTGCTCTCTTGCTCTCGTAAGGTTTCTGAACGGTTTTGACGGGTAGGTGCATAGAATTCCGCATTCTTCTGCCTTCTGAGCGGCTCAAACACCCACTGATGAAGCGGATTGTCCTCTACAAACATAAAGCTTGTGGGTCTTGGAAGTCGTGGTAACCCTTTAAATATGTAAATTTCTGGCCTTGCGGCCCAGAGCATCTGCACAAATGCCTGCCATACATTAAATAGATGGCCCGGATCGGTGATAAGCCGTCGACCTAGCCTATATGCTTTCATCCATTCTCGCTGCGCGCGGCGGGCGAAATGCAAGCAATCCTTTCTAACTTCTGCTTCAGCCTTTTCAGCAAGCCCTATGCCAGCGCTAGAGAGACTTGCAGCAAGTTTGCGTAACGTAGGCCAGGCTTTTGGACCAATATAAACAGATCGCCCGCCAGGCTGTGATAGCGTGGCGCGAGCAATGTCCTCACCATCAAAAAAGCGCGAGTATCCTTGGTTCTCAATAAGTTTACACGCATACTGCATATACTTCTGATCTGTTACCGAGAGATCGTTGCTATACTGCTTAAGCTGCTCTGAAAATCGCTCGGAAGCCCAGCGATGCAGGATCGGTCGGCGTAGTACCGCGCCAATTTCATCAGACGAAGCAAACATGATGTCTTGTGTCGTAAAATCAACATCGCGAAAAGAGTGCTTGCGAGTAAAGCGACGAAGTGGTCCGAATGCAGCTTTGAGCCAATTTGGATCTGAATCAGGCGATTTACCTGGCGAAGTCGGAAGCCCCGAAAGTTCGTGGTAAATTGGCGCAACCAGCTTCCCAAACTGAGAGCGCTCGGGTAAGGGATACGTCTGTTCTGTTATTGACCCGCGAATCACAGCTCTTACTACTTCAAGTCCAAGAGATTCAACTGTAATCTCAAGGTGATTCTTAATCAAATATCCGGCTGCACGGCTACTACGCGCGAGACCGAAACGGCTTACGCAGCCTTTTGCCGCTTTCCCATCTCCTTATCAAGGTACAGCAGACTCCCCGCACTCGCACCAATCATCTTTAACTTATCAACAATTAGCGACGCGGTTGCTTCCTCTTCCACCTGCTCCGAGACAAACCAGTTCAAGAAGGTTTGCGTGGCGTAATCGTTTTCTTTCTGTGCAAGCTTGTAAATATCGTTTATCGACGCACTTATCGTTTGCTCATGTTCCAGCACTTCGCTAAAAATAACCGGGACTGATTCAAATTTAACTGGCGGTTTATTTATTGGGGTAAGCGAAACCGTGCCCTGTCGCGCTTCAATGAACTCCATAATCTTCATGGCGTGGCCGTATTCCTCACTCGACTGCGCGCGAAGCCATGCACCAAAGCCGACAAGCGATCGCGCGTTGCAATCACAGCTCATCGCCAAGTAGAGGTAACTCGAATAAAGCTCTTTAGAAATCTGTTCGTTTAATTTGGTCAGTATGGATTTGCTAAGCATTACAAAGTCCTATTAATTATAAGCGCCCATAGACTAACACAGAGCATAAAAGCACGAAAAGAAGCGCTCTAAAATCGGGCAAATATGCACTTGAGCGCCACCGCGTTCATGCCGATTTCTTAAACTGATCAATACTTTACCGTTCGCGGGCAGCTATACTACGATTGCTCGTGGAGAGCATTATTAAGATATATGTTTGGGATTAGCCTTCCAGAGCTTCTTGTAATTATGGCAGTCGGCCTTCTTGTGTTAGGGCCGGAGAAACTGCCCGAAGTCGCAAAAACCCTCGGAAAGCTTATGGCCGATTTTCGTCGATCCTCTGACGCGCTACGCCGCGAATTTTACAACTCGGTCTACACTCCCGCCGAGGATCTTAAGAAGCAGGTAAGGCTCGAAACGGAGAAGATTAACCCGATAAAGGAGATTCAAGAGATCGGGCGCTCGCTCCGTGAAGACTTTGCGCCAAATCCTCTCTGTCCGGATACAATCCGCGCGCAGCAAGAAGCACTAAAGAAGGCGCAGACTACCGAACAGGTTCCAGCGATACCTAATAAAGTTAACGAGGGCGAAGAGGATGCTTCATGAAAAATGAAGGCACAAGCGAAATGGGTCTATTCGATCATCTTCGCGAACTTCGAAAGCGGCTGATAATTGCTATTGTTGCCGTGGCAGTTGGCGCAATCGTGGCTTACTCGTATTCGGCCTCAATATTTATCTATATCAATAAGCCATTTGTAGAGGCATTTTCGAGCGAAGTAGTTGGGCTCGGCCCGGCCGAGGCATTCACGATCCGGGTAAAGGTTTCGCTCTTTGCCGGAGCACTTTTTATGAGTCCGGTGCTTTTCTGGCAGCTCTGGCTCTTTATTGCCCCGGGCTTATATGACAAAGAGAAAAAAATGGTGATTCCCTTTGTAGCAATCTCCACGCTTCTTTTCTTGAGCGGCGTATGGCTCTGCTATTCTGCGATTCTGCCTTTAGCCTATCAATTCTTTCATGACCAATACAAAGAGATCGGACTGCAGGCCACGGTGCGAATTAGTGAACATCTTTCAACGGTGGTAACCACACTTCTCGGCTTCGGCGCGGTGTTTGAACTTCCGGTAGTATGTTATTTTCTCGGTCGCCTCGGACTTATCGATCATCACACGCTTATAGGCGGTGCGCGCTATGCCGTAGTGTTGATTTTTATTGTTTCGGCGGTGCTTACACCACCGGATGTCCTAAGCCAGATATTGATGGCTGTACCACTACTTTTGCTATACGCGGTGAGTATTTTTGTTGTGAAATTCACCGCCGATCGCGGGCAAAGTTTGGATAGCTAGTTTCTGTCGATGTAATATAAAAATCCCAGAAGCTAGTGTAGCTACTCATTAAGCGTGGGTAGCCTTTCCCTCCCCTCGGTGACCTCTGTGTCTCTGTGGTATTTAAACCACAGAGACACAGAGGTCACGGAGCTAGGGAAAGGGTACCCGGAGTTAATAGGTAAATACAAACTAGCTAATTAAACTATCGATATCTCTCTCGATTTTCCCAAATAACGGAAGCTGCTTACATTTGCGTAAGCGCGCTACCGGCAGTACAATTGCTATCGGAATTCGTAGTAACCTTATGGTTTCGGCGTCTGGTGCCGGGGTACCGTGGAGAAGTAATCGCTCTTTTCCATGGTGCCCCGGAAACCAGCCCCCCCTGGTGTCGTATCAAAGAGTAAAGATGCCCATCTTATCTCTTTTTTCGGCGGCATCGTTGGACGGTTTGGGGAGGCGTTTGAGCTTGCTCGCGTCTCCCCAGGCCTCTTTTCGTAGCCAGTCTTGATGTGGACCGGCTACAGTTGAGGTGCGTGGGTCTTAGAGTTACGGAACGGGATGGTGCATCTTCCCGACTCGTAACAGACCCACGCACCTGGCAATATGTTTTAAAGGTACTACGCTTTCCTCCAAGCAATTATCCACTCAGTAATGCGTCTCGATAAGCTACTTTCCAACTTAGGCTACTGCTCAAGAAATGAGGTCAAGAAATTGATCGCTGCCGAGCTCGTGTTAGTTCGCGGAGAGCCGGCGAAAAAGGCAAACATGGAGGTGTCGCACGTCGATGTCAGCTTTGACGGCGAGGCGCTTGACCCTGCCGCAGGAATGGTACTGATGCTGCACAAACCATGTGGCTACACGGTGAGTCGACGCGAAGATGGACTTCTCGTGTACGAGCTCCTTCCAGAGCGATTTACCCTTAGAAAACCCGCGCTTTCCGCAATTGGAAGACTGGACAAGGAGAGCTCAGGACTCTTACTTTTCACCGATGATGGCGATTTACTCCACAGGGTAACTTCGCCGAGAAATGCTATCAGCAAAAGGTACCGTGTAGAACTAGCGCGAACACTACGCGGAGATGAAGCCGAGATATTTCTTTCGGGGACTCTTCTCTTAAAAGATGACCCCGTGCCGTTAAGGCCAGCTACGCTCACGGCACTCTCCTCAAAGAGTGCGCTCGTGACAATTTCCGAGGGGCGTTATCACCAGGTTCGAAGGATGTTTGCTGCGCTTGGAAATCATGTAGAAGCTCTTAAGCGTGAAGCGATCGGCGCTTTGGATCTTGGAGCACTTGCCGAAGGCGAATTTAGAATTCTCTCAGCCGATGAAATCGCGCTCATTACTAAGCCAGAGCCGGTGAGCCAGTAGCCACTCGCAAGAATTTAAGAGAGAAGTGAAACTATAAGCGGGATTCTGTAAAGGAACGCCGTTACCAAGGTTTCCCTCGCAATGGCGATAGCTCTTGTGATCATTCATCTGGGCCCGCCGTTGCCGACGGGCTCAAGCGACGCTACCCAGAGGCGGAGCCGGACAAGCTCCCACGTAGCTATCCTCGGTTTTTACACCTCAGATCCCACGCGCTCCTCTCTATTCGGTCTTGCTTCGACTGGGGTTTACCAAACCGGTGAGTTACCCCACCGCTGGTGAGCTCTTACCTCACCTTTTCACTATTGCTTTCTTACGAAAGCTACCTTCTTCTCTGTGGCACTTTCCCCCGGTTTCCCGGAGCCGCCGTTAACGGCCAGCCTGCCCTACGAAGTCCCGACTTTCCTCCAGGAGATTTCTCCCGGCGATCACACGTTTCACTTCTCACCTAAACTCTTAACGATGAACACTCAATCGTTAGGCTATATCTTTTCCTAGCTCTGCAACATCTATGTCTCTGTGGTTTTTAAAGTATTCAAACCACAGAGACACAGAGGCCACAGAGTGGAGGGAAAAGCTACTCATATTTGATGAGCAATTGCATCTTTACAGTATAAACCGGCTTACGGAACGAGTCGAGCGTATCCTATTTCGCCACAACCTCTTTGGATTGCTCTTCTTCACTCAGACAAAGAATGCGCCCACAGCCGCGGCAGCGCTGGATTCCCTCCCCTCTAGAAATCTGCACGACGACCTGAGGACCAAGCTGCATGAAGCAGCCGGAGCAGGTGAGATTTTTTACAGGCATCACCGCATCGAGAGGGAAACGCTCTTTAATTTTATTGTAAACCGAAAGCGCCGAGGCATCTACTGTTGCGGCGATTTTGGCGCGGTCCTCTTGGTGCCGCTTTTCGCGTTCATCAAGGCCAACACTAGCGTCCTGACTTTCCTTTTCAATATCAAGATATTCAAGCTGAAGCTTGGTGAGAGTCTCTTTATCCTTATTAAGCTGCCCTTCAAGGGTATCCAGATCGGCAAGCACCTGAATGAGAAGCTCTTCTTTCGCAGAGAGCTGTCGACCGGCATGCTCGACCTCGCGCTGTGCTGCCTGCTGGACTTTATAGTTGCCTACTGCTCCCATAGCTTTACGGCGCAGGGTAAGTTTTTCCTGTTCCTCCTTGAGAAGCTTCTCCTCTTTCTGATAACGCGCGCGCTTATCGGCGATTACCTTTCCCTGAGTGAGGCAGCTTGTCTCAATCTGCTTAAGCTGCGCGCCTTTGTCTTTAAGCGCTTGTTGAAATTTTTTCCTTTCGGCAAGTACCCGCGCAAGCGCTGCATCATGTTTGTTTAGTTCGGCCAGCGCTGCAAGTGTCGCGGAGTTTCCGGATGTCATACTTGGTACTATACGCGTTTGCGTTGATAATATTCAACTGTCGTCATTTGAGCTGGAATTTATGCATATTCTGGCAAGGTGACCAATATATTTTTATGTGTTAGGTTCGGTTCGAATTTTGGCCCTATAGCTCAGTTGGTTAGAGCAGCCGGCTCATAACCGGTTGGTCCCTGGTTCAAGTCCAGGTGGGGCCATTTTCTTCACATCGCTACAACTCTCTTTTGATTAAGTCCCCCTTCCAGCATCGACGACAACCCCGCACGGAAATCCTGCTTTATCGACAGTATAGCAGCGCTGTGCTAGCATCGGCGCGCTATGGGCTTTACTTGTGGAATAATTGGACTTCCAAACGTCGGGAAATCGACAATCTTTAATGCGCTGACCTCCGCGAAGGCTGCGGCGGCAAACTTCCCCTTCTGTACCATCGAACCGAACACCGGGGCAGTTGCGGTTCCCGATCCACGTTTAGATGTTCTGGCGACAATTGCTAAGTCAGTAAAGATAATCCCCACGCAGATAACCTTTGTCGATATCGCGGGGCTCATTCGCGGCGCGTCTAAGGGCGAAGGACTCGGCAATCAATTTCTTGGCCATATTCGAAGCGTCGACGCGGTTGCCCATGTAGTTCGCTGCTTCACCGAAGGAGATGTGGTTCATGTTGAAGGCTCGGTCGACCCGCTTCGCGATATTCAAACAATCGACACCGAGCTTATTCTGTCCGATCTCGATGCTCTTCAAAAACTATTTCCCAAACTTGACCGAAATGTGAAGGCCCAGGAGAAAGACGCCAAGATAATTTACGATGCAGCTCGCGCACTCGAAGCGCATCTTTCCGCGGGCAAGCCGGCGCGAAGCTTCAATCCAGACATTCTCCCAGGTTATTTGAATGAATTGAAGGCAAACCTCCTCACTGCTAAACCGATGCTTTTCGTGGCCAACGTTGCCGAAGCCGACGCCGCGGCAGTCCCCTCTGCGACAGGCGAAAGACTCCTTGATCAGGTGTACAAGTACGCCTCGGAGCATCAGTCAAATTTTGTAGTGATATCGGGGCAGGTCGAGGCGGAAATCGCAGAACTTGCGCAGGCCGAGCGTAAAGAATATCTGGAATCACTCGGGCTCCAAAGTTCGGGACTCGATCGCCTTGCCCTTGCCGGATACCAACTTCTTGAGCTGCTCACGTTCTTTACCGTTGGACCAAAAGAAACGCATGCCTGGACCGTGCAGAAGGGCTCGCTGGCGCCTCAGGCGGCGGGTAAGATTCACACCGACTTTGAGCGAGGATTTATTCGCGCCGAGATTGTGTCCTACGATGACTATGTCAGGGGTAAAGGCGAAGCCGGCGCACGTGAAGCCGGGAAGCTCCGAGTTGAAGGGAAAGAGTACGTGATGCAAGACGGCGATATTGTACACTTCCGCTTTAATGTCTAGCGCCTGTTTTAGACGCTGTGCTGCATTTCTAGCATTTTTTGCTTAGCCCGCCGGCAAGTTGTACACTGAGCGCGATTTCGTTTACAGGCAGTGCAATGTCCGAACTGCAACAACCAAACAAGGAACAGTCTGCGCGACCTTCATCGTGGCCGCAATCAATGCTGCTCCCTTCCTGTTCCAAGCTTTTCGAGTCGCTCTGCACTTTAATTGATCAAAGACGATACAGTGCAGCAAAAAAAACACTAGATCAGATTGAGGACCTCGCGAAATTGATGAGCGAAAATCAATTGCTCGGCGATCAAATAGCTGCGAATAATCTGCTTATCCGCGCTATCGACCTTCCGATCAGCGAAATTGATTTATTTAAGAGAATTCATACTCTCACGAAATCTATTAATCCATCGCTCATTGACTTCAATGCGCTTTGCAGCAGCGCTGCGCTCAACGGAAGCCTCGATAAGCTGGAGTATCTTATCGGAGAGCATGGAACGCTGACTCGGTCTTGCCAATTTTCAAAGGATTGCTGGCTCCGCCTATTTACTGCCTGTGAGCCATACCCTAGCCTACTTACGCGCTGTTTCGATTTACTAGAAAAAGGCTGGGATCCAGAAAGCCGCAAAGAGCTCATTCGCGAGAGTTCACTACTCAGTCAATTAGTTTGGCAAGAGGCAGAGCCGCACTACATCGACCGAGCAGTGGCACTGGGGGCTGATCCTAACTTCATTGATACATCACTTGGATATGGGTTTGCGTACGCCGTCCCCGCGCTCGCGATTGCTGCCAGTCGATGCGATCCGATCCGCGTTGACGCACTCCTAAAGAATGGAGCGGACCCTCATTATGTATCGCCGCTAGGTCAAGCGATTATTGATCTAGTCGATTTAGGGAGGGCAGATGCGCTTCAAATTGCTCAGAGCTTGTACGACCACGGCGTGGATATTGAGCGGCCACAGAAGGGGAGGAGCTCCCTATTTTTCCGGATTCTGAGCCATGCAGGTATGCCTCGCAATCGTCTTCGCTGGCTCGCCGATCATCCCGCAGCGTCGACTCCAGATGACTGGCGCAAGCTCGATCCTCTGCTGAGGTATGAAACTTTAAGCTGGATAGCCGCGGTCAGAGATAGGTACACCGCGAATGATGGAAATGTGGCGTCTCTCCTAAACCAGCTTATTGAAGCGGGGGCAGATTATTTAGAGATGGAGAGTGTTCTCGAACTTGCGCTCCAAAACGACGCGCGCGCAGATTCCAAGGCACTTCAAGTTAATTTTAACCGAGCACTTCCTGGCTTAGTAACTCACTTTAGCAATAATGTAGCTTCCGCGAGCATCGCCAATCTCGTAGACAATTTCAAAGCGGATCAAATCAGGCTTCCAGGCATACTACGGCGCCATCCCTGCGAGTCAGGACTCTGCGCATTACTCAATCATCCAGGCGCGCACGTTGAGCAAACCTGGCTTCGCTACAATCTCCACACTGCTTTCAAGCATCTCTCGCCTACGGGAGTGACCACCTCCGCACAGATGCTTTCGCTTCTCGCAAAACTTGGACGCGCTGCGTATTCATTCCACTGGTGGACCGTGCTCGCCTCGCGCGGCAAGGTCGAGTGGCGTAAGTCACTGCTTGAGGAATTCGGTGCAATCGCGGTTCCCGCACGGAAAACGGACAAGCGTGATCCATCGCTTTCGGAGAATCACCCCGGCTACGGAAATGGTTTTCTTATTACTCCCGGCAGCGTCGCTGGAGATTACTTCGAGTGGAATCCCAAAAATCCGACTACATTTCCGCGAATTCAGAAGTCGTTTGATCGGGAGCTGACAATCGAACTTCGCCGCGGCTATGTCGCGATAAGCCATCCTCGAAAAGGAACCGTTGTAGTCGGCAATGCATCAAGTGTTTTCGGCTATGACGCCTTTCCCTATACAATAGGACTATTTAGTCCCGCACATTTCGATCACACGACAATTACCGAGCTCGATCAGAAGAAATTGGGCTCTCGGTTTCGGCCAATCTACGAATTGGAAAAGAACCACAACCTTTTAGCGAACGCAAACGATCTCATCGACGAATATTTCGGACTATGGCAGCTTTGCTCGGCCTGGCTTTGTGATATGCGCCGCGAGACATATTGGAACGAGTTTGGCCGCGAGCAGGGCGGATGGCGCTCACCGGGCTTTCGATTTCTCACCGATTTCTTGGAGGACAGCTGGAAGGCAGGAGGGCGATACGATATACTACTACTTAATTACGATGAGTCCCCCTGGTACTATCAGACTGAATTTCCAGTTACTGCTGAGCGGCTTAGAGCAGCGAAAGCCCTTACCACCTACAAGCTTCCAGCTGCGGATTACACGAGAACGGGGTATGAAAACTTGCTTCAAACGGGACTCGATACAAATAGTTATTTAATGTTAGCACGGGCCAAAGGCTAGGATTTAAGCGAGGTAGTATGCATACCGCCACCATGACAAACCCACTTTCCACGCCTAATCCCGCCCCCGCAGGCGAACGGCCAACAACACCTTTTGGCAAACCTGTTCTACCGCCCTTGAGGCGCCCTACTACCGATCGGACCCAGCGCGAAGATCTTAAGAAGCGGGTGAGGCCGCGCGAAGATTGCACCAGGCCTCCGCCCGCGTAGCTCAACAGCTCGTATTAAGGACGAGCGAATAGCAGTCACCCACGAAGAAAGCCCTTTTGCGCCATTTCTCGCTTTATGCCATCTTTGCGAAGTGGAATTAGCGCGCTTATTTTCGAACTACGACGCGGTTGTTTTTGATGCCGGCGGGGTAATTCTTGATTGGCAGCCAAAAAAGGTCGTAGCTCGAGCGATTTCCGACCCTGACTTGCAGCAAAAATTTCTTGAAGCCTCCACCTCACACAACGATTGGCACCATTTCGATCGTGGAGATTACGATCTTCCCACACTACGAGAGCGTGTTTGCACCCGAGCAAATGCCTCACCTACAGTTTTTGATGCGTTTTTTAAGGAAGTGCTTCGAAGCCTTACACCAATTCCAGATACCGTCCAGACGATTCAAGACCTAAAAAAAATTGGCAAGAAGCTGGTGCTTCTATCAAACATGCCGGGCCCAGTCTGGGACCATCTCTTAAAAACTCATACGGTTTGGAAGTACTTCGATGGCTTGGTCCTGTCCTTCGAGATTCGAATGGTGAAACCCGACAGGTCGATTTACAAGTACCTTATCGCGCAGCACAAACTCACCCCAGAAAAATCAATCTTCTTTGATGACCGCGAAGACAATGTCGCCGCAGCGAGAGCGGTCGGACTTCACGCACTACAATTTCATTCAATGGAGCGGGCCCTCATGGAACTAGCCCGGACTTCGCGCTAACGCTCACGCTCAGCGCTCGACGTGCAGCGAATCTTTTTCAATCTGCAGCACTTTGAGCGATTTGGTAAGTTGATCCATTGCCTCGTTCGCTTCCAGCCCCTCAAGAACATCCGTTTTGGAAAGCTCCTTGATTAGATCCGCGTTCATCTTCCAACCGTTGAGCTCGAGCGATTGTACGGTCGCCGAGAGTTTGCCGCCGCCAAAGCCAATCAAGAATTCGCCGTCGGCATTTACATACTTGCCCTTGAACCCAAGACTATCGACGGGCGCCGAGAAGATTGCTCGTACTCTGTTTTTGCCGCTAAACTCAAGCCGCACTACCTCCTTTGCTTTGGCAAAACGCGGATGCTGCGTGATCAAATAATTCATTTCGTTACTCGATAGATCCAGCGAACGGCTCTGCTCCATCATGAAGCTATCGAAACGTGTAATCACATCCTGACCTTTTTCGGCTTCGATAACTACTGCAGCGAGGGGTTTAGGTGCGTCGCTTAAATGAGAGGATATGGTGCGCTTTGCATAGAAATATATCAAAAGCACTATGCCGCCACAAAGCACCAGCGCGGTGAGACATCCAGAGATAACACAGCCTGGTGCAATCCTTCGCGAGCTTTTTTGTGCGGTATTCATGGAGAAGCCTTTAACGACTTCTCAACGGCGATGGCAATACTTCTTATATGGCTCTGAAAATCTTCATCCTCTCCTTCAAGAAGCTGCGGCAGCATCGACCTGAAATCATCGCGCTTGCACCACTCACGCATGTAGTCTTCCCACGATTGCCAGAGGCGCCGTGCCTGTTTCGACATCTCCTCTTCATAGACCAAGATAAACGCACGCTCAAAAAGTGATGTCAGTAGTTCAAATATAACTCGCTTGCGCTCGCGCTGTTCATCATTGAGATTAATCAGCAGCTTGTCGCGCCGCATAAGCTGTAAATCCGCATTTTCTAAAATCAGCTTAAGAAATGCCGCATACTCGTCGGAGAGCCTCTGATAAAGCTCCTCATTGTCATTTTCGCGCTCTTTCCTCTTTTCGTAGAGAAACACCCATATCGCGAAGGGAAAACCGAAGATGGTTACCACGTAGCTTAGAAATTCGAAGTACTCAAGCGAGCTCATGATGCTAGAGTATGACATTTAGCGCTATTTTGACAAACCTTATGCCTCCTGGTAACTCTTCGTTAGGGCAATAACACGGTTAAATACATGAGTTCTCAAGGCGAAACGCAAAGCACCCTCGACAAACACTTTGATTTCGCCACGCGCGAAGCAGCCCACTATAAAGCTTGGGAGAATGCACGCCTGTTTGAGCCATCGGCCGCGCGGCCGAATGCCCCAGTATTCAACATCGCCATGCCGCCTCCAAACGCAAATGGCGAACTGCACCTTGGACATACCTTTGGCTACACCGTGATGGACATCTTAGCACGTTTCCATCGGCTCCAGGGAAAGCGAGTGATGCTGCTTCCCGGAAAAGACCACGCCGGCATTCAGACGCAGGTAGTTTTCGAAAAGAAGCTTCAGAAGGAGCGAACAGACATCACCACGAAATCACGCGAGGAGCTTTTTAAGGAGTGCTACGATTTCTGCATTAACCGTGCCGCCTACATGCGTGCGCAGGAGAAACAGCTTGGGCTCTCGGCCGATTGGAGCAGAGAGCTATTCACGCTCGACCCAAGGCTCACTAAGATTGTCTACGAGACATTTATACGGATGTATAATGATGGGCTGGTTTACCGGGGCAAGCGAATTATTAACTGGTCGGTATTTTCAAAAACTGCAATCTCCGATGTCGAGGTAGAATACAAGGAGGTTGATGGGAATCTGTGGTATTTTGACTATCCTTTTGCTGACACGAGCCTTAAGCCCTCAAACGCCGAATTAGTCCTGCCTTCAGGGAAAAAATTGCAGGTTGGCGCACGCGGGCTTGTGACCGCCACGACCAGACCCGAAACCATGCTCGGCGATACCGCGCTGGCGGTTCATCCGGAGGATCCGCGCTACAGTGCCTACATCGGAAAGCAGGTTTGCGTGCCGCTTATCGGGCGCAAAATTCCGATTGTCGCTGATGAGCGCGTTGATCCTGCCTATGGTACAGGCGTCATAAAAGTTACGCCGGCGCATGACTTTGCCGACTACGATATCGGCGTGGCTCATAATCTTGAAATTGTGCAGGTTATTGGAAAAGATGGCCGAATGACCGCCGAAGCCGGTGCCGAGTTCGCCGGCCTTACCGCGGCGGAGTGCAGAGAGAAGGTAGTAGCCAAACTTGAGCAGTGCGGGTTCTTTCACGAGTCCACGACAATTAAACATAAAGTGCCTATTGGCGAACGTGGAAAAGATATTATTGAACCGCTGATCTCCGAGCAGTGGTTTCTCGCGGTCGATCTCCCCGGAAAAAGTCTTAAGGCTCGAGCGCTGGAGTTTATTCGCGCCGGCAAAATCAAGATCTATCCGCCACGTTTCCAGGTCCTGTTTGAGCAGTGGCTCGAGAACCTCCGCGATTGGAACATCTCGCGGCAGCTCTGGTGGGGCCACCAAATGCCGGTATGGTATCGCGGCGACGAAATCGCAGTAAGCGTCGAGAAGCCATCGGGCGATGGCTGGATTCGTGAGAGCGATACATTTGATACGTGGTTCTCTTCGGGTCAGTGGGCCTACTCAACGATGGCTGCCCACGGGCTCGTTGATATTTCGAAGCCAAAGGATAGCGCGTACTTTCCAACCCATACCATGGTCATGGGCAAAGATATTCTCTTCTTTTGGGCCTGCCGAATGATCCTTCTCACTACCTATCGGCTCGATACTATCCCCTGGCAAAATATTTTCTTTACCGGGCTTATTTGCGATGAGCACGGGCAGAAAATGTCCAAATCGAAGGGCAACGGTATCGAACCCAAAGAGTTGATTGAGAAGTTCGGCACTGATGCGCTACGCCTCGGCCTTGTGATGGGCGCCACGTCAGGCAACGATATTAACGTGAGTGAAAATAAGATCGATGGCTACAGCAAGTTTATAAACAAGCTTTGGAACGCCGCAAAACTGCTTGAACTTAAGCTTGGTAAACTTTCCGTGCCTACGCTGCCTTCGCGTCCGGAACTTACGTGCGAAGCCAATCGTTGGATCATTGGGGAATATTCAGCGGTCGCTCAGCGTGTAACCGAACATTTCAAAAACTACGACGTCTCATTGGCAGCTACCGATCTCTATAATTTTACCTGGACTGTGTTCTGTGACTGGTATCTGGAGATTATTAAGATACTCATCGACAAGGGCAACGAAGCTGCCAAGCTCGAGACCGCAGCGACAAGCTTACACCTCTTTAGAGGGATCTTGACGATGCTGCACCCGATAGTTCCATTTGTTACTGAAGAGATCTACCAGAAGCTGCCAGGGCTTAAGCGTGAGGAGTTTCTGTGTGGCGCGAACTGGGTACAGACAGAAAAGATCGCGCCTTCGAAGAATGCGCTTCCTGTAGTGATGGAGATTGTCGAAGGAATCCGCTCGGTAAAAGCGGCCCTTTCGATACAACACAAGGTCATTCCGGTGAGCGTGCCGGGACTTACGAGCGAGGAGCAGAGGCTTTTGGCTTCTGAGCTCGCGCGAGTTACTCTCGTGGAAGAGAGCGAAATCTCAGCACAACGTGCGCTTAGAAAACCGTTCTCGGCGGGCACTTTGGTAATTGATGTGGATGCGAAAGAGAACTATCGAAAACGGCTTGAAAAAGACCTCGAACAGCATCAACAAACGGTAAAGTCGATTGAGGCAAAACTTTCCGGCTCATTTGCTGAACGAGCCAAGCCTGAAATTGTCGAGAAGGAACGCGAACGTCTCGCAATATCGCAGCGCTCGGCCGTAGAAATAGAACGCGAGCTCGCGTTACTTCAGTGAACGCTATTTTCCGGTGCAAGATCGGCAATTGATCGCCGGACAGTCTTATACTAGTACACTGTAAACGAAGTCTTCTGACTCTTCTCATCTCTGTGCTCTTCGTGCCTCTGTGGTTTTTTGAAAGCAAATTAAACCACAGAGGCACAGGGAACACCGAGTGAGAAACGTAAGGTACTATCTTATTTGGAGAAATATTATGAAAAAAAGTTTGATATTCGCCGGCGTACTCAGCGCGTGCATGCTGTGCAGCTGCGCAACCACCACAGCCCCGGTTACCCCGGCAGCTAAAGCTCCCCCATCTCCGGCTGAAATGCAGGCTGCATTTGAGAAAAGCTCCAAAGTCGGCCCAGAGCATGCCCTTTTAAAACAGCTCGTGGGGACATGGAAAGCTGATGTGAAGTGGTGGATCGATCCGAATGGAAAAGCTGAAGTTTCAACGGGAAAATCAGTCAATACCCCGGCGCTTGGTGGGAGATTTATTCGCGAAGAGTATAACGGAAAGATGATGGGGCAACCGTTTCAAGGCATTGGCTTTCTTGGATTCGACAATGTGACTAAGCAGTATACCTCTTCATGGATCGATTCGATGTCAACAACCATGATGACAGGTACAGGCAGCTTTGATGAAGCGACTAAGTCTTGGTCCTATGCCTCTTCCTTTAGCTGTCCTCTTTCCAATTCGAAGCGCGAAGTAAAAAGTGTGACCAGGCTGATTGATAAGAACAGTCATGTCTTCGAGATGTATGATCTCACGCCTGAAGGAACACAATTCAAGACGTTAGAAATTACCTATAAGCGTCTAAAATAGCTTCGGCCTCGCCGCGAGCCCCGCGGGTTCTGTGTGAATAGAGCTTCTGATTACACAGCAGCCGCGGAGCTCGCGGTGGGGAATTTTTTTTGGACAATCTCTTGCATCGATTTGAGGTGCGTCTCAAACTCGCGCACGACTTGAAACTGGGCACGTGCGCGATCAAGGTTATGATTGGGATGATTGACCTTAAAATAGCGATCGCCATTTAAATAATCAGTTAAAAAACGAACACCCAGCGCAAGCGCAAGGAGCCTCGGCGCCACCGCCAAAAGCTCTCCCTCATTTGCGCAAATCACATCACCGCTTCCCACTTTGAATCCTTCGACCATCGCCTCGAATAGCTTTATATCGAAACAAACTTTACTCAGGTCGGTCTCATCCTCGCGCGCAGAAACACCGACGCTCCGTACCAGATCTCCAAAGTCAAACAGCGCGCTTCCTGGCATGACCGTGTCGAGATCGACCACGCACAACCCCTTCTGTGTTGTGCTGTCGAAAAGTATATTATTAAGCTTCAGATCATTATGCGTCACGCGAAGCGGAATCGATTTTGCATCAAGCCGAGCCGCGACAATATCCGCTGACTCAGCGCGATCAAAAGCAAAATCTATCTCTCTTTGCGCTTTATTACGGCGCCGGAGCGGATCAGCTTTCAGCGCATCACGAAGCTGCGCGAAGCGTCCTGGAAAATAATGAAACCGAGGAATAGTTTCAACAAAGTCAGCAGGATTCAGGTCCGAAGTATATTGCAGGAACTTTCCAACGACGCGCGCCGCTTCAAAGGCGACTTTGGCCGAAGGACATACTTCAAAGCTTTCGGTATCTTCGATATAATAATACGTCCGCCAATAGTCCCCCTCTGAGTCGACAACGTACGTTGTATTCTTCAATGTAGGTACCAAGGTAAGCGTTGCACGCTTCTCTCCAGAAGCGCGCGAGCGAATATGATCCGTTACTTTTTCGACATTTTTCATCAGATTTGGCACATCGAGGAAAATATGCCGGTTCACCTTCTGATGTATAAAACGCTGCTCAATTCCGTTCAGCGTTCGGACTGAAACAAAGGTTTCATTGATATGCCCCACTTTGAAAGGGAAAACCCCTTTCAATTCACCTGGGATGTTAAATTCTGCCAATATTGGCAATGATTCAGCGACATTCACCCGCAAAACTCACAACATTGATAAACTTATTGCGACAGAATATAGTCTGCCCCAACGGGCATAAATTGCTCTTTGTATAGCAGTCTTTGGAGGCTCCGACTATGAAGATTCTCACGGAATTTAAAGAATTCGCAATGCGCGGGAATGTTGTCGATCTTGCGGTAGGTGTTATTATAGGCGGTGCATTCGGAAAGATCGTCTCTTCACTCGTAAACGACATCATGATGCCGCCGCTTGGCTACATTATTGGCGGCGTTGACTTTAAACACCTTAAGTTGACGATTAAGGAAGCAGTCGAAAAAACTCCTGAAGTCACTCTTAACTATGGCCAATTTCTTCAGTCGGTGATTGATTTTACCATTATCGCGTTTTCTATCTTTCTTCTTGTAAAGGCGATGAATTCGCTCAAGCGCAAAGATGAGACGCCGGCAGCACCTCCACCGCCAAGCGCCCAAGAAGTCCTGCTTCGCGAAATTCGCGATCTTCTTGCAAAGGGCGCACGCTAGTACCCTGCTAACGAAGTAACCTTTCCTTCACTCTGCT
>CAZEAC010000075.1:0-22346 GCA_964510065.1 uncultured Bdellovibrionales bacterium
GTCACTTTAGACTTTAATCACAACAAGCTATCCGGAGACATCGATCTGTTGCTTCACGTGACGCAACGTAATCCCTACGGCTTTCAATTGGGAAGGCATGTTCTCGAGGTGAAGTGGCCAACGAGTTCAGGCCGCGTATTAATGGGCAACATCCAGGAACAGCTAATAGGTGCTCAGGATCAACTTCGAAAATGCAGGTCAGCGATACAAACTATGAAGGGCTACAAGAGACTCCCGACACATTATGGAGTCGTTGTGCTTGACGACATTCCCGAGAAAATTCCGGTGCGCCATGAACGCCTCGCGGAGTTCAATCTATTTCATGTTCATAATCCCGCCCGGCCAGGCCCTTTTGCGCTGCCGACGTTACAATGGCTTACTCAGCTTCAACAACCGTCGAAACGCCTTACGCACCTTTTGGCGGCGTAACTCCAACTTAGCGCGCGCCCTGTCCGAATATTACCGCGGGAATAGTCCGGAGCATTAAAAGAAAATCACGCCACAGCGACCAATTATCAATATATTCAAGATCGAGACGAACCCAAGATTCAAAATCGGATATATTGTTTCGCCCACTCACCTGCCAGGTGCAGGTCATGCCAGGTCGCATCGAAAGTCTTCGACGATCGCGGCGCTCATAGAGACTCACCTCTCCAGGCACCGGTGGCCTAGGACCGACCAAGCTCATATCGCCAATCAATACATTCCAAAACTGGGGAAGCTCGTCCAAGCTGAATCGTCGAAGAAGCCGTCCCAGCGGAGTAACTCGCGGATCATTCTTCATTTTAAACACCGGCCCGTTCATCTCGTTCAAAGGGCGCAGTGCAGCAAGGCGTGATTCGGCGTCCATATACATCGAGCGAAATTTGTACATCGAAAAAAGACGGCCGTTCAATCCCATTCGCCGCTGCGCGAATAGCACTGGACCCGGGGAACTAAACTTCAACGCCAACGCTATAATTAGGAGCAGTGGCGCTAGCAGTAGTAGCAACAGAGACGCCCCAACCAAGTCGACCGCGCGCTTGACGGTAAGCTCCCACTGATCGCCGGGCGGAGTTTGATAGTGAATGAACGGCATATCACCAAAATAGCTCATGCCAGATTTGACCATGCCAATACTAAAGAGATCGGCGGCGACAGTGGTTCTTATCCCCTGTTCGCTTGCCAACATAATTACTTCCTGTACCTGCGGCATCACCTCCACAAGATCCGAAAAAATAATTTCGTCAACTGCATAGCGAGTAAGCGCGCGCTCCAGCGCTGGAGGCCCAACAAGGATTCGCACCACCGAACTAATCCCTCGACGACGCACCTGATTACGAAAATCCTCGAGCTGATGTTCTAGGGCGAGCCGCTCTTCGGCACTGCGACACCCACGCAAATCGGAAAAAGCGCGAATACGGAGGCCTAGTTCAGGGCGGCGCCGAATCTGCTCGGCAATTTGCAACGCTTGCTCGCCCACGCCACAAATGATAACCGTGCGGAAATTTCTTCCGCGGCGCCGCCAGAAGCGCAGCACTTCGAGCACCAGATAGCGCTCCAAAGTCAAAAGCATGGCAGCGAGAATACAGAATAGCGCGATGAAACTTCGACTGACGTCAATCTTGAGCAGGAAAAGTACCGAGGAGAGAACCATGAATGAGACAATCGAACTCCCCACGCTCACTTTGATAAGCTGAAACGCCGAGCTTAGGCGCATACTGGTATACGCGCCCATCCACGAAAGCGCGATGCCATATGAGATAAGAGCAACTATGAGAATAATGAAATAATCTTTTAGCGGAGCAAGCTCGGAGCCGCGAAACGGTAGCTGCCAGCCGAGAATCGTATCCCAATAGAGCAGCGACTCGCGCCCATAATACGCAAGGAAGAATGCGGCGATGACTATTATGAAATCGCCAAGCCGCTCGACTCGTGAGATGAGTCGCCAATTCTCTTTAAGCACTCCTAAACTCCCAAGGACACTATCGCATTCTCATTAAGCGTGGGGATTCTTTCCCGAACTCTGTGACCTCTGTGCCTCTGTGGTTTAAATACTTTAAAAACCACAGAGACACAGAGGTCACTGAGAAGCGGAGAAAGCCACCCAACCTTAATGAGTAGTTACCTCTCCGACTATATAAATACTTGTACCCTTTAGTAAATTACTCACTCTGCAAAATACCGGCCCGATCACTAAATGAAGATCCTCAAGGCCCACATGCTCATCTTATGCTGTTATGAATTGCCCCATTGCCGAGGTACATGAAGTAGCTATCTGCTTTCACGACCCCGTAATAAATCAGGTATTTGCCGAGCTTTTAGAGGCCCGTGGTGTCTCTGCCAAAGTGGTCGAAAATCTAAAAGAAATAGGTGAAAAGGAGCGCATAATCACCGAGCCGCGCTATCTAGAACAGCTGAACAAGCGCTTCCTTGCAAACTGCCTCGTCGTGGGCTACCGCCGCCCTAGCACCGAAGAGCCGTTTCGTTCCCTAAGCCAACCTCTGACAGAGCAGAAGATCGAGCAGGCGCTCGCTGAGCTTCTATCATAACTTCCTGAAATTACTCGAATCCTCGCTCGTTTGCTTAAGCCAGTATTGCATTCTACGATACTTCGGTAGAAGCTCTTGCCCCTTGTTAGCCCCTCTATGAATGGCACTCCTGATAAATATAGGCCCCTTCGCTCCTGTATCTCTTCCGATTCTGAGGAGGTAGCCGTCTTTGGCGTTGACCTCCTTTCAGATCCGCCCTACGCCAAGTACTGGTTTAAAAGCGATCCGCTCTCGCACACCAAGTGTGCCCGCGCGCTGCCGATAGCCGGACCGGATGACATCGTTATCCTGGCTGGTAATCTACACGAAGAGTATCTCGAATGGCTTCGCTCCCTAAATATGGGCCCGCGCGAAGTTGTTGCCTACGGGCTTGAGCGCTCGCCTCAGTCACTCGCAGAAATTATTCGAGACGATCCGGAACCGCTAAAAAAGGCGCTTTACCGAATAAATCGCCGCGCAGTTTACGTTCCCTTCTATGGTGGCCAACGTGAAGTTGATCTGGCAAAAACTCTTGGCCTAGACGTCTTCGGCTGTAACGAGTCAGTCACTCTAGAATTTTATAACAAAGAGAAATTTAAGGACCACTGCTCACGTCTGGGTATAAAAACAGTATCCGAACTCGCACGCACACAGCCGGGCGCCCGTGGCGCCAATATCGAGGGCTATTCGCGAATTATTTCAGCGCTGCTCAAGAACTACTCCTCACTTGTGGTAAAAGGGGCCCTCGGTGCTACCGGTTCATCGGTCTACCGAGTCGAAAGCATCAACATGGACGACGTCATCCGAAAGATGGCCGACAACAGCGGCTGCGGCGGATTTATGATTGAGCCCTTCCTCAAAGTGATTGTTTCTCCAAACGATCAGTGGGTGATTTCCCGCGACGGAACCATTTCGCATCTTGGTATCAGCGCGCAACTTTTTAGCGGGCTGACCCATGCCGGAAATATCATGGGACAATTTATTTCACACCGGGTCGAGAATTATATTAGCGAAACTTCGCGCAAAATCGTCGAAAGCATGGCCCGGGCTGGCTACATTGGCGTGGTCGGCATCGACTATGTGGTTACCGATGAAGACATCTTCCCCATTGAAAACAATGCGCGCTTCAATGGCTCGTCCTTTGCCATCGGTATTTTTGACAAACTTGTCACGCGCCAGCCCGATCTAAATTGTTGGAAATTTATTAAGGCGTCAGTTGATCAAATGCCATTTCTGGAGCTGTTGAAGAAGCTCGATCAGGTTGTGTATGATGGACGGCGTCGAAACTCGGTATTCCCATTTGATGCCGATGCACTCCCAATTAATGGTGGCTTTACTGCATTGCTCGTTGCCGAGGATATGTATCATATTCAATATCTGGAAAGTGCCCTCACTGAGCTGGGCATAAAAAGGGTGTAGCACCACATGGATCGGCATTTAAGTGTGATAGTTCACGGCGGCGCGGGAAATATCAGCGCCGAGCGTGGAGAAAAGAAAATGCCAGGATTACGGAGCGCGGTAGATGCGGCGTGGCGCAAACTTTGTGAAGGTGCAGCGGGCGAGGTAGCTGTCGCCGCCGCACTGCGCGTGCTCGAAGACGATCAGTATTTTAACGCGGGCTTCGGCGGGTATCCTAATGTAAATGGAATCGTGCTTCTCGATGTCGGGCTAATGCGCGGGAATCGTGATTTTGTTTCGCTGATAAATGTGCGGCGGATGAAGTACCCCTCAGCAATCGCGCTCGATATGCTTGAGAAGCATCGCTCGCTTATAAGTCTTTGGACACATGAACTTATGCTCGAGGTCGAGCGGGGGCCGGCGGAAATCAAAGAGCGCTACGGCTTAGTTGCTACTCACGACGAGCTCATTGCTCCTTCGGTCAAAGAACTTTTAAAGCGTTTCAATGAGGCTGAGCTTTGCGGTCCCCTGGCCAAAGACAGAATTGAAGAACAGGGGCATGGCACCGTCGGCTGCGTAGTGCGTGATGCGAACGGTAGGCTTTGTGCGGGAACTTCAACAGGCGGAATTCACTTGAAGCACAATGGCAGAGTCGGCGACTGCCCTATTATTGGCTCGGGGGTTTTCGCTGACGACGAGATATGCGCGCTGTCGACAAGCGGAGATGGCGAGGCAATTCTGTTGAGTGTTCTCTCAGGATTCGTAATCGCCGCCATTCGTGACGCGCTTCGCCAGGATCCGGAATCCTTCGGGACAGACACCTGCAAGCTTCGATCGATAGTAGAGCGCGAGCTTTCGGAGCTCCGTCGCAAGGCTCCGGATGGTTCGGCAGGTATGATCATCATTCCGAGTTCGGGCGAACCAATATTTGCTTTTAACTCGTCGCGCTTTGCGGTGGGTATGCGCGTAGGAACTTCTGAAAGAATCCAGAAAGAAGAGATCCTTATCGCAGGCGAGCCTTCGTGAAGAAGATTTTGTGCATCACCGATCCACTCAGCCACACTCCCGTTGATTCGACCGTGGAGCTGTACCAGAGACTCGCCTTGGATGATGATATCGTTTTTTACCACGCCCATCCACGTGCGATTTCAGAAAAGCAGACATTGAGCGCGGTAAAATTGCGTGGTGAATTGTCGTTTCCCGACTTCCAGGCGCTCGACGCTCGGCCGGTTGAATCTTTAGGCTTCTCCGAACTTGCTCTCGTATTTTCAAGAGTTGACGACCCGCTTCCTCGAGGCTACATGGAGAGCCTGGCTTTCCATGAGTCGCAGACTCGCTTCATTAACAGTCCCTCAGGCCTACTCGAAGCCGGCGCACGTTCGTTTCATCAGAAGATTGCAGCAAAATTCTTACCCGACTGGATTGCCACTCGTGCCGTCAGTGATGCGGTGGCATTTATCGTTAAATTCGGCGATGTCGTTGCAAAAATTAATCAGAGCTACGGCGGAAAAGGAGTACGCCGGATACGGAGAAATGA
Organism: uncultured Bdellovibrionales bacterium; assembly: GCA_964510065.1. GTDB lineage: Bacteria > Bdellovibrionota_C > UBA2361 > UBA2361 > CAIXSY01 > CAZEAC01. The sequence goes on from CAZEAC010000075.1 coordinate 5,446, forward strand.
TGTTGGTTGGTGCGTTGAGCACCACGAGGCCGGGATACGGAGCTACGCTGCGCTCGAAACATTGCTTGGCGATCTCTTCGCGCTCGACCCGGAGCCATTTGAGTTCGTGCGTTTTCTTAAGAATATCGGCGAGGGCGACAAACGAGTCTTGGTACTCGATGGAAAAATTCTGGGAAGCTACCTCCGTCGCTCCAAGGGCGGTGGTTGGGTTCATAATGGTACACTCGGTGGCTATGAAGAACGTTGTGAAATAGGCACCTACGAGCGCGAAGTTATTTCCGCCACCTGGCCCGAGTATGCACGGCGAAACCTTCAAACCCTTGGCTACGATTTTTTGATGGACGACAATCGGCGTTGGGTCTTAAGTGAAATCAACGCGGGAAACGTCGGTGGATATGGACAGCTTGCAAGGCTTACCGGCGAGCCAATTTTTGAGCAGTTGATTTCTTGGATGAAACAGAGGTAGACGGGTATCATCCACCCCGCGACACCTCCTTGCATACAAAAACATCTTCAAACATGTCACATCCGATGGCCGCGAGGCAATAACAACAACTAGAGCAATATTGGGACATAGGTTTGCAGCCTGCGAGCCTGTCGTCGGGGGATTTTTTAGTAAGATCAAAATCGTAGAAGGAATTTGTGGATATGAAAACCATAGTCGCACAGGTGTATTCAATGCTCGGGTTATTTCGAGGTGTATGCCAGGCTCTCGGCGCAATGAGAGTGGCCCCATCCCAAGGACAGCTTCAAGCTATCCTTTTCATTGCTGGTATTGGCATTTTATTTGCGGGGACGCTCGATGACGCGGTATCACAGATCACCGTGGGAGTGATTGGTGGCGGGACTGATTGGGAGGAGCACGACGCAATCTACAATGAGACCGCGATTGCGCAAGCGGTTAATATACTGCTGACCTATCTCGAGGGCTCATTCGGCTCTCTTGTCATGGTCGGCGCAGGCATTGCCGCGATACTCTCGTCCGCATTCGGACAGTATCGAGCTTCACTCAACTGCCTTGTGGTGGCGATCGGAGCCTTCATCCTGCGGTCAGTGATGGCAACCTTCTTCAATATGGAGTGGCGCGATACTATGAACGCGGGTTCCTAAGTACTTCCGTTCCTGCTACTGAGAGTTTCGTTGCTCTCAGTAGCTCTTACAATTGCCCGGGCCACACGTAATTACTCATTAACCCCGGTTATTCCTTCCCTCACCCTGTGACCTCTGTGTCTCTGTGGTTTTTAAAGTATTTAAACCACAGCGACACAGAGGTCACAGAGTAGCGAAAAAAGCCACCCACACTTAATAAGTAGTTACGGCCACACCACCTAACCTAAGGAACCTCTGAAAAACTATTTAGCTTCCTGGGAAAGCCTCAGCCCTTGTTCAAATGCGATGGCTGCGCACGTGAGGTCGCGTCCCAGAGCTCGGACTTCTCGAGCCGAAAGAGGTGCTTCACACGATCTCAGGTACCGAGCTGCAGTCATACACCAATCCTGTGCGATCAACGAGAGCAAGATCGGGCCGCCGCCACCGCCTGATACTTCGTGAACTGTCTCTTCGATAATATTTGTGGTGCCGCGCCAGCAGAAATTATAGCCGGTAAACCCTGGGGGCAGATCCCTCAACTCGTAACGAATCCCAGAAACCGCGCCACGGATTTCACGCTCGACCTGCGGCGGAAATGGTGCAGATACCCTTGCAATTAAGTCGTTTGTTGGTTTCGGTTGCTTTACCCCTACTTCAAAACCATACACTGCATGCGCTGCAGCGATTTTTTCAACACAGGCTGAAGCCTGCGGATATGCACGCTTCCACACGCCCTGAAAATGATCGAGCGAGCACGCAATTGCTTCAAACGAGTTAGCGAAGTCACGAAGCTCTTCACTCGAAGACTTTCCGGCATGCGCTCGCAAAGTTCGACACTCGGCATTGAAGCGACGATCTGCTTCCGAGAGTAGATATGCTGGCGACTTTGCCCAAAGTTCTCGCCGGCTGAGTTCGGGCTTCACTGGAATAGCATGAACTGCACTCGCCAATTCGGCTTTCGGTAACGCAAAGAGCGCCAAGGCTCCGATACCTCCCAATATGAACGGTAGTCGCGCCCGATACGGCGAAAGAGCTTTGTTCGTAAATTTTGGCTCGCTACCGTTCGGTGACATTAGCAAGCTCCACACATTCCGGCGCAACCATCGAGACAGGCCTGCCACTGCGAAGTATCCGTGTGATCGTTAGCGCAGCGCACACAACAATTCGAAGTGGTGCCGCCACCCGCGCTTGAGTTAGGATCGCAGCTATCCTTCTTGCACATTCCATCGTGACAGCCAGAGAGACACCCACGTCGATCATCTTTATCTGAGTACTGCTCTTCACATTCTTTCACACAGCGCTTATACCGACCAGCCTTTCCATCTGGATCTCGGTTGTCGTCATCCGCAGCAGCCGCTTCAAACTGCAGCAAAGATGGCACCGAGTATCCGCTCTCATCTTGAGACGATGGACAGGTCGACGGGACCGTCGTCGAGGTAGAGGTGGTCGAAGACGATGTGGTTAACGATGAAGAAGTAGAAGTGGAGGTCGTAGAAGCCGTGGTGGAGGTAACAGTCGAGGATGTCGTCGTTGAATACGTTGTCGTATACACCGGCGAGGCAACAGCACTAGAGGAAATTACGAGAAGGGTAGAAACCAGACTAATGCGCAGCTTCATAGGTGAAAATCTCCAAAGATTTAACAACGAAAAATCGCCCCTTAAAGACCGCGGGAGCTACGATTGTGGCAATGTATATTCAATTTAAGTCTTAGGATAGAACTGGAGCGCACAAGAAGAATTGAACACGAGAATTGAGCGCAGCAGCGACAGCATGCGCTAAAGTCATGGGTAAACATCTGGGATTATGCGGAATTTTGCGCCCTTCCCGACCACGCGGTTACGAATCTAGTCTTTCGGCGTACTTCCGGGCGATTTGCCATGCCTTAGTTTTTTGCGAATATTCTTAATCTCGTCTTCCTTATCTATGAGAAACCTGTCGAGCGCCCCGATCAGATACTTCTCTAACTCGATATCGCCGGCACCAAAGTTACTGATGATATTATCGTACATTTTTTTGGTAGAACTTTTTACGTTAAGCACGACTTTGGTGTCACTAAATCGATCATCGAGAAGATCGCGAATGAGGCCAGAGAGCGAGAGCCCGGCTTCCATGACTCGAGCATACTGAACTGGCGTTAGAAGCACATTGACCCTTTTATACCGACTAGACATTGTCCTTCTCAATAACACTACCTTTGTGCTGTGGCAATCTAGACAGCATTATGACGCGCCTTCACCGTGATTCGCCGCACAATTCGTCCGCGTAAGCCTCCGAATACTCATTTGGCCACCTTGTGGTATTTTTGCTCAAGTACAGATAGGTGTGTATAATTATGTTATATATACACACCTATCTGTAGGTTGGGAGGGTACATGTACATAACAGCATTAGACATAATTATTCCGATTATTGCCTTAATTATTGGAGCTCGAGTAGGCATGCGAGTCGCTCCCACACTACTCAACATGCTGCGCCGCGATGCAAGCAAAACCTCAAAAAAGCTTAAAAGCTATAAGGAAGAAGTATGAACATAAAGAATTTGGTCGGATCGTTTGCCTGTATTGTCGTTGTCGGAGTGATGCTTTTTGCCCTGGTGTTAGTGAATATGAGCTGGCAGAACGTGCGCCCTGGCTTTGTAGGGATCGTGTTCGACAAAGCAAATCACCAGCTCACCGCGCGGCAGCTTGAACCAGGTTGGGCCTTCATCAACCCTTTTACTCAGGCCATACGCGAGTATCCCATTACCATCCGTACGTATGCGATGCTGCAAAAACAGGGAGAAAGCGGTACCAAAAGCGATGACTCGATTAAAGTCCAGAGCAACGAAGGTCAACAGATAAACCTTGATATCATCCTGCAGTACCAGGTGATTAAAGAGGAAGCCGCCGCGCTCTATCAGGACTGGGGTGGCGCACCAATTGAAAGCGTGCAGGAAGGCGTAGTGCGTCAATATGCGCGCGCGCACGTTCCGCAAATTGCTTCGAAATTCAGCTGGGAAGAAATAACGTCCTCAAAGCGAAATGAGATTGTCGAAGAACTTAGTACGATTCTCGCTCGTGACTTTCGGGGACGTCACATACAGCTGGTTTCGTTCGGTATTCGCGAAGTGCATCTCCCCGAATCGCTTCAACAGTCGCTCATTGCAAAAATTCAGGCACAGCAGGCCGCCGAGAGACAAGAGTATGAGCTAAAGCAGGCCGAGGTTAAGGCCAAGCAGGCAGTAACAGAAGCAACCGGCCTTGCCAACGCGACAAAGGCGCAGGCTGAGGGCGATGCTGCGGCGATCCTCGTTCGCGCGAAAGCACAGGCTGAGGCCAATGCTGCCCTCGCGAAATCGCTCTCGCCCCAGCTTATCCGCTACCAAGAGGTTCAGCGTTGGAACGGCGAACTTCCCAAACTTACTGGGGGCGCAGTACCGATGCTAAACTTTGATTCTTTCAAAGACTAACTTTGAGGCTATTGAATCTTCCCTTCCGGTGCGCAACCAACCCGTGGAGGGAAGTTCAATTTTAGGGTACCAGCATTGAGAGCTTGCTGGACGAGAGTTTACGACTTTCGAAGACGGGCCAAGCGCTCCGCAATAATCTTTTCAGCACCATGTTCGGAAGGCTCATAAAAATTTCCTGAACTGATCTCTTCGGGTAAATAACGCACCCCTCCAACATACCCCGCCGTGCTAGAATGGGGGTATTGATACTCCTTTCCATAATCAAGACTCTTCATGAGTGCCGTCGGAGCATTTCGAAGATGCAGAGGAACCGTGACACGTGGATGCTGCTTAATCGCCTCTATAGCTTTGTGCATCGCCATATAACTTCGATTCGATTTTGGAGCAGATGCAAGATATGTGACACACTGCGCAATCGGGATCTTTCCCTCGGGTAGCCCCACCCTTTCGTATGCATCCGAAGTAGCGACTGCCAGGGTCAGCGCACGCGGATCCGCATTTCCAATATCCTCTGAGGCAAAAATAATCATTCTGCGAATAATAAATCGCGGGTCCTCCCCCGATTCAATCATTCGAAAGGCCCAAAAAAGCGCGGCATCTGGATCCGAACCACGCATGCTTTTTATGAAGGCCGAGGCGATATTGTAATGCTCTTCACCACTTCTATCGTAGAAAAGTGATTTACTCTCTTTAAGAAAGCTCTCTACAGATTCGCAAGATAGAGCTGCCTCGCCCCTGGCCCATCCGGCGGCACTCTCCATAAGATTAAGCGCCTTCCGTGCATCACCACCCGCGGTTGACGCGAACAGCTGCAGGGCCTTGTCATCGAGAGCAATCCCCAAAGTCATCGCGCCACGTCGCAGAACCTCAAGCATGGCCTCCGAAGATAACGCCGGAAGCACCAGAAGACGCATCCGAGAAAGTAACGCCGAGGTAAGCGCAAAGGACGGGTTTTCAGTGGTTGCACCAATGAGAGAAATAAGACCGCTTTCGACATGCGGCAGAAACGCGTCTTGCTGTCCCTTATTGAATCTATGAATTTCATCAACAAAAAGCAGTGTGGACTTGGCCGAACGCCTCGCCCTTTCAATAACTTCACGAACCTCTTTTACTCCACAAAGCACTGCTGAAAGTTCGACAAAATTGCAGTCGAAACTCTTCCCAACTAGCTTTGCGAGAGTTGTTTTTCCCGAACCCGGAGGTCCCCACAAAATCAGTGAAGGCGCACGAATCCCGCCACGCTTAAGCTGTCCAACAAGATTGCTATCAAGTTCCTGAAGCCCACGAAATTCCTCCCATACCATGGGCCGAAGAGCATCGGCGAGCGGCGCGTCTCTACGCGGAAGGGCTCCGCTTGTGTCAGGTCTGTCTTCAAAGAGATCTAGATTCTCCGCTTCCATGTAGCCTAATCACCCTTCTGCATAACTGCCAAGAAAGAGTCCCGCAAAGATAAACCCATCTTGGAATTGAGTGAGCGAAAAGGACTCATTCGGCGCATGCATTTTATCTTCGGGAAGCCCGAACCCTACCATAAGTGGCTCAGCTTTCGCTACCAACGCAAGCTTACTCACTATTGGGATCGAGGCTCCCCACCAGGCAAATACTGGAGGCTTTCCTCCAAGTTGACGTAAAACCCTGGTCGCTCGTTCAACAAGTGGCGAACTTGCATCCAATGATATTGCCGGCCCACCAACTCCTTCAAAGGGGAATTCAATACTAAGACCTTTGGGCGCATTCGCGCGAAGATGATCTTTGATCATGTCCAAGATCTTCGCTGGATCCTGGCCAGTTACGATTCGCGAAGTGATCTTTGCTTCTGCATAGGCCGGTATAATAGTCTTGACACCTGCTCCCTGATACCCGGATTTGAGGCCATTTATCTCAATTGTCGGTCGAAGCCCCATTCGTTCCTGCACTGAGAAACCTTGCTCCCCGCCTATCGGGTCAACACCAGTTTCACGCTTGTAGCTCTTCGCGTCGAAAGGAAAAGATAGCGCAAGCTCACGAAGCTTTGGACTCACCTGCTGTACTGAATCATAGAAACCCTTAATGGCGATCTTTCCGCTTGGATCATGGAGCGTCGCAAGAAGCCGCGATAGCTGGAGCGCAGGGTTCGGCGCCACCCCTCCGTGAACGCCTGAATGTAAATCATGAGAGATCCCTCCGAGCTTCACTGAAAGATGAACAATCCCGCGAAGGCCCATAGAAATTGCCGGTGCCCCAGGACCCAGTGCCTCGGTGTCACAGACAAGGAGAACATCCGAGCGAAGCTCCTTTTCCCAGCCATCAAGAATCTCGGATAAGCCCTCGCTTCCGGCCTCCTCTTCACCTTCAATCACCAAGGAGAGTGGAGGAAGCGCGATCTTCAACGCGAGCAGAGCTTCAATTGCCTTTATCACATAAAAAGTCTGACCTTTATTATCGAGTGCGCCGCGGGCGTAAAGCCGTCCATCTCTAAGCGTCGGCTCAAATGGCTGACTCTCCCAAAGCTCAAGGGGATCAACTGGTTGTACATCGTAGTGGCCATAATAGAGAATACGTGGGGCAGCAATATCACCAGGCCGAGTTGCGAAAACCACCGCTTTCGAAGAAGTCTTCTTAAGCTCGGCGTTAAATCCGAGGCCTTTCAAATGCCCTACAAGCCATTCCGCACAGCTTCGGCAGTCTTTTTCGTGCTCGGGTTGCATACTAACCGAGGGAAAACGCAAAAACTCTTTCCACTGCTCGAGAAATCTCTGTTGATGATCTTGGAAGTAGGCTTTCAGCTGACTTTTCATGAGCTCTTTATGTGATTATATTGTTGCGCTCTTAAAAAGAGCATCGTAAAATTTTGACCGAGCAATAATCAACTATAAAAGGAATTTATGAAATTGGCTCTTCGTCATCTCACCCTTACCGTATTTATTCTCGGTGCGCTTAATTCTTGCTCAACGACATCCGCCGGTAAAGAGGGCGAAGGTCTTTCAGAAGCCGATCTAAATGCTGCACGTGAGGGCCGCTTCGGCGAAGGTTCGATCCCTCGCGCCGAGGGCGAGGGCATCTTTCGAGATGTGCATTTTGAGTATGACTCAGCCCAATTAAACGACGAGGGACGTCAGAATGTTGAATTTAACGCGCAGGTATTGAAGGAGCGAAACTCCGTTAAGATTCAGCTTGAAGGCCATACTGACGAGCGTGGCACTGCCGAATACAATTTGGCTTTAGGTCAGGATAGGGCTCGCACGGTTCGTGATGCACTTGCGTCGCTTGGCGTGCCGCGCGACCGAGTCGAAGTTATCAGCTACGGCGAGGAAGTTCCGCTTGATCCAGCAGGCGATGAGATGGCCTGGTCAAAAAACCGCCGAGTCCATTTTTCGGGTTTTACCGATAAGATTGTTCGTTAGAAGGTAATTCCTCATAGAGATTAGGTAGGCGCCCCTCCCCCCCTTGCCTTGTTCTGGTTAAAAAGAGCAGCCATTCTAGCGCTACGCTACAATTACACTTAGCTTTTGCTAATGTGCTAAGGTAAGCTACTTCAGACTCGCAAATCCCGGGTATCTTCGGGAGCTGCAGTGTAAGGAGACAGCGAATGGTCTCTTCAAAAGCAATGCGTATCGAGAAAGAGATCGTAGGCTCTGAAGGGGCAATCTTTCATCTCACCACTTCTGAAGAACCACTATCCTTTGACCAGGTAAAAGCGCTTACTCTCGTTACCGACAATCTCCCAGTCTTAATTGCTTACTTTGATCAACAACGAATCTTCCGATTCAGCAATCGGGCACACCAGCATTGGTGGGCGCTTGAGGCCGAGAGCATTATCGGACATTCATTGGAAGAGGTACTCGGTCCGGAGATATATCGAGAAACGCTTCACCATCTCGACGCCGTGCTCTGCGGTGAACGGGTTACATTCGAAACCTGGAATAAGTATCCCGGCACGGGCAACCGCTTTGTAAAAGTCGACTACATTCCGCACTTCGAAGGGCCGGGGAAGGTTTGCGGAGCATTTGTACTAGTGGCCGACCTCACCGATTCAAAAATGCAGCAAGAAGAGCTTCTTCGCCAAGAACGCGAGCGTCAAATCATTTTTGATACCGTTCCTGCGATGATTTGGTACAAAGATACTGAGAATCGAATCTTGCAGCTCAACCAACCCGCGGCGGCGAGCGCTGGATTGCCGGTCGAAAAGCTTCGTGGAGCTTCAACGTATGATCTCTACCCGAGCGAAGCCGCAAAATACCACCAAGACGACCTTCGGGTAATACGCTCGGCTCAGCCTGAACTCGGTATTATCGAACCGATAACTCTACCCAATAACCAGCGCTGTTGGCTTCGCACTGATAAGTTCCCCTACCGCAACGATTCCGGTGAAATTACCGGTGTAATTGTATTTTCCGTCGACATAACTGAGCAGAAACGCGCCGAAGATGCACTGCGTGAGAGCGAGTCACGCCTACGCCAGCTCCTTGAAAGTACCCGCGTTATCCCGTGGGAGTCCGACGTCACAACAAATTGCTTTTCTTATATGGGACCACAGGCAGAACAAATATTTGGCTACCGCGTATTAGATTGGTACCAGCCCGAGTTCTGGAAAGAGCACATCTCTCCCGAAATGCGCGAGAATGTTGTGTCCGCGTGCGAGGAGAAGCTACGCAGCGTGGACGAGTTCGAGCTTGAATATCCGATGATCGCAAAGGACGGAAAGAAGGTCTGGGTTCGCGATATTGTACATGTTGTGCGAAACGATCTTGGAAAGCCAGTTCTGCTTCGTGGTTTTTTTATCGACATTACTGCAAACAAACAGGCCGAGAGTGAAAAAGTCCAGCTTGAAGAAGCGCTGCGTCAATCACAGAAGCTTGAAGCACTCGGTACCCTTGCGGGAGGCATCGCCCACGACTTCAATAACATCCTTGGTGGAATTATAGGCTACACTGAGCTTTCAATGGGAGAAGCTCTGCCACAAAGCCCGCTTGCTTCAAATTTGGAACAGGTGCTCTCGTTCTCGCATCGTGCTAAAGACCTCGTTCAACAGATCCTTTCTTTTAGTAGGAAGCAAAATTCTGAGCGTAGCCCCTGCTCAATCCGTTCGATCGTCGAGGAAGTATTGGCGCTTACGCGCCCAGCAGTCCCGGCAAACACCAAGATAATTACCCGTTTTCCAGAGAACGACCTGTATGTATATGGAAACGCGACTCACCTGCATCAGATTCTCCTAAACCTCGTCACCAATGCTAGCTATGCAACTCGCTCAGTTTCTCCCTTGCAGGGCGCCTCAATTATTGTGAGCGTCGAAGAAAAAGTCCCATCAAACGCGATGCGCCGGCAGTATAAAGAACTTAGTGAGATTAGCTATGTGGTCGTCGGCGTTCGTGATAATGGCGTTGGCATTTCAGAAGAGGTTCTTGCAAGAATCTTTGAGCCCTATTTCACTACCAAGCCATTCGGAGAAGGGAGTGGTCTCGGGCTCTCCGTTGCGCATGGGCTCGCGGCGAGCTACGGCGGATGCATCACGGTGAAGAGTAAGCCCGGCGAAGGGAGCCTCTTCGAAGTGTATTTACCGAAAACCAACATGAAGATTACTTCTGAGAGCGCTCCACCAATAACAGTCGCGCCGCGCAAGGCGAGAGTGCTGTTTCTCGATGACGAGGCAACTCTCGCCGCACTTGGGGGCCAGATACTCGAGCGTCTGGGCTACGAGGTAATTGCGTGCCAAAGTGCCCGTGAGGTGCTGGACCACCTTGCTCACGATCCCACATCGTACGATCTCCTGATAACGGATCAAGCGATGCCAGATATGAATGGCGATGAGCTCGCTCGCGTCGTCAATAAGCTCCATCCGAACCTTCCGGTAGTGCTCTGTTCAGGCCTCTCTTGTGAATTAGAACACTTCATCGGAAAGCACTCGGTCGTGCGAATTCTGGCCAAACCGTACAGCGTCAACGCTCTTCGGGAGGTGGTTTCAAATGCGCTAGCAGTACGTCCGCCCGCGGCAGCGCAGTAGAAGCTGCGAGCTCCTACGCACGTTGGAAGAAACGCGCCAGAAGTCCGGACTTCAATGAACGACTACTACCTCACGTAAACATCCCGGTAAGCGCTTCTTCTTGCGGAACAGCAAAAATTGGATCAGGATCGAGCCCCATCCTCGCAATGATTCTACGGTAAACGTCCACCATATTGTAGCGCACCTGCAGCCACCCGCTAGCGGTAAGATGCGTAGGCGCGACATCGCCAATGACACTTCCTCCGGCAACCGCGCCGCCGAGGAGAAAAACAGTATTAGCACCGCCATGATCCGTTCCGCCCGAACCGTTTTCACGATTGGTCCGACCAAATTCCGAATACACCATGACAATGAGGTTATTCCAAATATTAGCCGCCTTCATATTCGAAACAAACGCCGCAAGCGCATCATTCAAGTCGAGAAGCAGCTTACTGAGCCCCGCCTGCTGGTTTGAATGAGTATCGAAGCCACCAACGCGCATGTAGGCTACCTGAGTCGTAAATCCGCTTGAGGTGAAGAGCACATCGGCATCTTTCAACGCTCGACCGAAATAGTTATTGCCACCGAGCTGACTCATGATCGGATATGTCGTCGGCGGTGTGCGCGCCAAGACGGCACTATGAATCATATCTGTATTATTGATGGTAAGCAGAAGATTCGCATGGACATCGCCGTGTTTAGGCTTGTCCGCGGGGACAGTACCGTCTTGCGCCATCGAAGCAGCGCTCGCAACAAGATGCATTCGCTCCGAGACTCCGCCGGTACCAATGTCCTTGAAATAGAGGCTCTCCAAGCTTCGTGCCTGCATTCCGCGATAGTCACCGCCTTCGAAGGCAAGATCGTTTCCCGAAACGCTGACCGCTTGCAAGGAGTCCCAACCATAGTGTGCGCCCAGACGATTGAGAAATCCACTACTTGCAGAAGTCAACCGATCAGGCACGCCGCGGGCGACTGCGGTTTCTGCATCAAGATGCGAGCGCGACATATTTCTAATACCAACACGGTTTACCGCGATAAGCTTTCCTTCGTCATAGAGGCTTTTAAACACACTTAGATTGGGATGCAGACCGAATTCGCTGCTCGCGGTAAGAAGTGTCGCGGGGTTTAAGGTGAGAGTCGGTCGCAAAGAGGCAAGCGTCGATAGTGTTGCGCCACCCGAGGGATGAAGCGCGTAGGTACCATCGAGACCACCATTTAGATTTATAAAGAGCACCTTAGTTCCATTTCCGCTATTTCCCGCGGCATGCGCGAAGCTCGGAACAAGCGAGGTACAGAGAGACGCCGCTCCGCAACAGCCTACACCACGAAGGAATTTACGCCGATCCATTGTGTATCTCCTAATTCAGTTGGAAAGTTGAAGTAAGAAAAAGTAAGTAGTACAAACCCAGCCCCTTGCGGCGCTGATGATCACTCTTGGTGTTGTCATAGCTAAACGGCGTGTAGCTATTGTTATAATTCTGATAGAGAGTCGTCACATAGCCATCAAGCGCTGATTTTTGCGCGTCATTTAAAGAGTCAATGCCTAAACGTGCGGCGATAAAATCCTGTAACCCGCGTGCGCTCACTGAACCTGTCGGGAGCACCAGTGCCGGCGTCCAATCAGGATTGGGAAGAGCCTGCGCAGTATTATCATCCATTACCTGCGCGATGAAGTTTGCTTTATCGAGAAGCACTGAGCTACTGACCCAGCTGTAAGAATTATACCAAAACACCGACGGTGCATAGTTAACCTGCATTCCCATGAGCTGCATCTGCCGTTCCGCTTCACCGGTATTAATCGCATCAAAGAGTCCCAAATAGCGGCACACCTTCGCAGCGAATTCGAGTGAATTCATCGGCACGGTATCGCGGTAAGAAGCGTCGTAAAATGCTTCGGACATAAACAATGTGCGAAGCGCCGGACGCAGCTTGTACCCGTTCGACTCAATAACCAACGCGAACGACTCAACCAGGGCCCGCGGGGGCATTGGCGTAAGATACTCTTTGAGAATCTCGCGCGCATAGTAGTATTTCACACCGGGATGGTGCGCAAAGATTCCCCGCACGAGATCCTCGTCGTTCTCACCGCTAAAGGAATACGGCTTGCCAGCAAACATGGTGTGCGGGCCGGGTTCGTGCCGACTGGAATCCTGCTGAACCACAAGATCATTAATTTGATAATTTTTATTTACCTTCCAACCGGTCAGCATTCGTGCAGCAACCGCAATATCTCCCGTGCCATCAAGCTGAGTCTCGGTATAATTCGGATTTCCATCTAAATCGACAGGACCAAGCGTAAAAAGCTCCATGAGTTCACGTGCGTAATTCTCGTTTGGATTACCCTTCACATTTAGTTCATTATTGAGATAGATCAGCATGAGCGGATCACGGGTGATCGCCACACCGAGATCGGGAAGCAGCGTATCGCCCGCCGCCGAATCACGGAGCCGGGTGTAATAATTCCAAAACACATGACGAAACGTTTCGTCTTCGATAACATCGCCTGCCGCCGTCCAGACGCTTAAGAGGAACAAAGCAAGCCTTTCGGAATATGGGTTTGCGGTATTTACCCACAGGTCGAGAATTGCCCTCCTTTGACCAGCCGGGGATTGTGTTTGCACAGTGCCAATTTGCCCGTCTAAACTGTCGGTGATTCGCGAAAGCAGCTCTGTCGATTCGCTCTTTTGTGACATAAATGCATCTACAAGCGCAGCGACTCCCTGATTGACGCCGATGTCGACAAGCGACTCTTCGCGTGAACTTAAGCCAAGACCGGCTTTCTCAAGCAGCAGCTGTACGTCAGCTCTTGTGAGCGCTCGCGATATCGGCGTGAGTGTTTTCGAGGGTGTACCATTATTTTTGCAGCTTACGTTCCCGTCTTTTACTTCCTTCTTTAACTTTTTTAGATTTTTCTGAAGCTTTTCGCGCGTTTTCCCGCTACTCTGCCCAAGCTTTGTCTGAAGCTTTTTGATTGCATCAGCCCCGAGAAAATATTTGCTCTTTTCTTTGACCGCGAGTATCGGCGCGCCTTTTCTAAGGGTACAATTCACCACTCCACCTTTGCCATCACTTACTGTGAATACATCGGACGGATTAAGTGGCTTAATCTTCTTCGGAGCCGCAAAGACCGTTCCCGAAGAAATTGAAGCTACGAAAAGAGCGCACGCTAATGCGCGCCGTAGTATGCTGCGTATAATTGATTTCATTGTGCCAAACCCCAGCTCGATGAGAGGCAATCGACGTGCCAACACAATTGCTGTAGGATCTAGGCCAAACCTGCTAGTTTGAGGCCTAAGCTGAGAAAGTTCGCGGTGACAATTTTCGATACGAGCCGAAAATTGTCACTTACGGAACCTCTGCAAAACTAGGCGTTTTGGATTTGCTGGCCTTTCAGGCCTTTTTACCCACTCAGAACCGTAATGAGCCCCTTTGGTTACGCGCTCTTATATTCGTGGATGTTGATCCCCTCGCGCAACCTCGTTATACTTCCGATTCGGTCTGATTCTGCGCTTGTATGCCTAAATTGCTTACTACACTGACACTTCCTTCGGGACTGCGAGGCCTCTCAGAAAGTGAGCTCGTGCAGATTGCACAGGAGTTACGAGAGGAGCTTATTGATTCTGTCTCGAGCTCGGGCGGCCATTTCGCGTCAAGCTTGGGAGCAACGGAAATAACTGTCGCCCTACACCATAAATTTAATACGCCGGAAGATAGGATCGTCTGGGATGTTGGACATCAGGCGTACATTCACAAAATGCTTACCGGGCGCCTATCCAAAATGCCTACTATTAGGCGAGCCGGCGGACTTTCGGGTTTTTTGAAACGGAGCGAAAGCGAATATGACTGCTTCGGTGCCGGACACGCCGGCACCAGTCTTTCAGCAGCAGTCGGTATGCGAATGGCGCTTCCCGAGAATCGCTATGTCGTCACCGTAATCGGCGACGGTTCAATAACCGCCGGCATGGCATTTGAAGCGATGAATCATGCCGGATCGCTCGGTCTAAAGAAGTTTATCGTTATTCTGAACGACAACGAAATGTCGATCTCAGCGAATGTTGGCTACCTAAGCTGGCTCTTCTCGATGGCGGTGACGTCACGCGCCTCGAACTTCGCGCGCAGCAATTTTAAGTATCTCTATCAAAAGGGATTCGTCCCTGAAATTGTTTACAAAGCAATCGATCGGGCTGAAGAGGCGGCGCAAGGCTTCTTCGCAAGTGCCTCAATGCTCTTTGAGTCATTTGGATTCCGCTATATTGGGCCCGTCGATGGACATAATCTCAGCGCGCTTTGTGAAGCGCTCGAAAACGCGAAGCAGCAAGATGTGCCGGTGGTAATTCATGCTTCGACGGTCAAGGGTCGGGGCTATGAACCTGCCGAAGAAGATCCGATTACCTGGCACGGGGTCGTACCTTTTGACAGAAATAACGGCCAATTTCACGGCTCTACGTCTAAGAAGCCAGCGACGTATACCTCAGTCTTCGCGTCGTCTTTAATCGAGCTCGCAAAAAAAGATTCTCGCATTCTCGCAATCACTGCGGCGATGCCAGGCGGAACTGGGCTCGATAAGTTTCAAGCGGCGCTTCCTGCCCAATTTTATGATGTCGGCATATGCGAGCAGCATGCGGTGACGTTTGCCGCGGGACTTGCTTGCGAAGGGAAAAAGCCCGTGTGCGCGATTTATTCTACGTTTCTGCAGCGGGCCTACGATCAAGTCGTCCATGATGTCTGTATTCAAAACCTGCCTGTGGTATTTTGCATGGATCGAGCAGGCGTGGTGGGCAATGACGGGGAAACTCATCAGGGCGCCTTTGACACGGCGTATCTGCGGACCCTGCCAAATATGGTACTGATGTCGCCGAAAGACGAACTTGAGCTTCAGAGAATGCTTACCACCGCACTTCAGCATGAGGGCCCGGTGGCAATTCGTTACCCACGCGGCAACGGCGTTGGCGTTGCACTTGAAAACGATCCTCAGATTCTCCCGATCGGCAAAGCCGAGGTATTGCGGCGGGGAGACGCTGCGCTTTTAATTGCATTCGGCCCGCATGCTTCAACGTGCGCCTCAATTGGCGAAATGCTTTCTAAAGAGGGAATTGAAATTACCGTCATTAATGCGCGCTTTGCCAAACCTCTTGATAGCGCTCTATTCGAAGCCGAGCTGCCACGCTATCCCCTTGTACTATGTGTTGAAGATCATGCGCTCATCGGGGGATTTAGTTCGGCACTTCTCGAATTGATAAATGATAGACAGATCCAACTCTCACGTGAGCTCATTCGGCTCGGCCTCCACGATCAGTTTGTCGCGCATGGAAGCCAAGAAGAGCAGTACAGACTTCATGGTTACGACAAGGAATCGATAATCGCCATCATTCGTACCCACTGTCATACCCACCGTCATACCCACAGTGCCACGCCGGCGCTGGCAGCGGTGGGATAGTTCAGGATTCTGACCTCGAATTATAGAAATTTTCGTCCTCCGGCCGCTCGGTAGTACGCCAGCGCCGATGCATCCAAAACCAGCCCTCGGGAAACTCCAGAACTCGTTTCTCGAAAATCGAGGTCACCCGTTCGGTGATCTTTAAAATCTTTTCCGATCGCGAAAGCGCCTGATTAGCCTTGAGATCTTCAATATCTACCTCCTCAAAACGAATTCGATAACGCCAATCAGGAAGGTTAATAATCGTGCAGACCATTACCGGGCAGTCTGTCGCAATTGCGGCCGCACCAACTGCCGCGGTGGTCGCTGCTACCCTGCCAAAAAGCGGTACAAACACGGCGTTACCACGAGTGACGTTTTGATCAAATAGTATCGCGACGTCCTTGCCCTCACGAAGCGTTCGAATTATTGCTCGAAGCCCCCCTGCCCTGTCGACCACAGAGTTTCCGGAAACAGCTCGCATCCGGATCCACCACTGAGTAATTCTTGGCGAACTCATTTTGCGCATAACCACTGCTATTGGTCGCATAAACGCGAAATAGCAGTGCCCAAGGAGTTCAAAACTTCCAAGATGGCCCGATACGAGCAAAATACCCTTTTCAGGATGTCGCGCCCGGACGCCGAAGTATTTTTCACATTCACTACTATCAATATGCTGCTTGCACCATTCAGCATCCGCGTCAGGCAAATGACAAAGGTCAACGGCCAACCGGGCGACTTCGCTGAACGATCGCGCATACACCTGCTCCTGCTTTCGCGGATCATGCGGAAAGGCTAACGCCAGATTCTTAAAACAGATCGAGCGATACTTGGGGCGAAGCAGAAACGCCAAACGCACAAGTATTGAAACGCACGCAAGCGCTACGAAACGAGGCGCGACTCTAAGCGAGGTAACAAGGAGTAGAAAAGAACTGTATAAGAGCCGGTCAAACATAGCCAAAGTCGCTTAACACTAAACAGTGAGTG
>CAZEAC010000076.1:0-22282 GCA_964510065.1 uncultured Bdellovibrionales bacterium
TTCGCCTGCGTCACTTATAATCCGATAGAAAACATTTTCGGTCAGGCTCCGGAGAAAAATAGAAAAGGCAGCACCCATGCCGTAGAAAGTAATCAATAATTTCATGTAGATATCCACGGAATTGCCTCATTGTTTAAATGTTCGATAAATCGTACAATTCTTCTAATGGATCACTCGCTCATTGCTTACCTTGGCTCGCAGCCGATTATGAAGCTAATTCGTGGGCTGTTTGTAAGCAGATCTCCACGACACCTTCGCGAGCTTGCAGCCGAATACTCTCTCTCTCCTTCGGGCGTATCAGATGTTCTTCGCCGACTCGGGAGGCTCAAAGTTCTTACGGAAACAAGAGTGGGAAATCGAAGATGCTTTAGCTTAAATCTGTCAGCATCTGAACAAGCATGTTTGAAAGTTTTTTTCTCGACGTATGAGCAGCAGCTACTTGAAAAACGGGCGATCCGCTTAAGTCAGAATGCTGAAAAAAAACTCGAGTGGATGGATCAGGCTCACGAATTTTATAGGGCAATTAAGAGAAGATAGTGATGACACCGCTTCGTGTTCTTAAAGCCGCCACCGCGATCCTTGAAAGGCTCGGTTGCCGGTACTGCTTGATTGGCGGACATGCAGCAAGTCTTTATCGAACTCAGGAACGACTAACCAGAGACGTTGATTTTGCACTCACTACCGATCCGCTCTCAAACGCCCAAGCACTTGCCGAGAAAGCAGTCAGCGAATTGGGCCTAACTCCGATGATTGGATTTATTCCTCGAATGGACGAGGAGCCGAAACGTAAATCAGTATGCATGGTGACTTCGGCCCCGAGCGAAGGCGCAATGAAGGGTGTTATAGATATCATTCTGCCGGAGCTCCCCTGGGTTACTCAAGCAGTGAGCAGAGCACAGTATAACCGGCTTGATCTCGGTTTTGCGAAGGTGCCGGTGATCACCCCTGAGGATTTAATAATCGCCAAGTGCTATGCACTGAGAAATGCGCCGGACAGATTTCAAGATCTCGACGACCTTAAAGAGCTCTTTTTGGCGATGAAGGAGTTAGATCTTGATTATTTACGAGGCGCGCTGGCGGATCTTAATCTGTCGATTCCTGTGCCCGTCCGAGAATTCGCGCCTAAGGGGATTAGGGGATGACTTCGAGACCTGGCGTTACTGCAAGGGAAATTTACCTTTTTTGGAAGAAACTCGCCGGTGACAGATCAATGAAGTGACTACTAAGGAACCAAAAATGTTCTTTGGTTTTGCTCGCTCTTTACAACAGGTAAATTTCCATATCGACGAGAAATTTATCGCTATTTTCCTTGAGTGGCTGGCGCAAGACGTGTCACATTTCTCGAAGTACCTACGCCTTGCGTTTTTTGAGAGGTTCAGGTTGCGGAATTTGCGTGCGTCAGAAATACACCTCTCCTATCTAAGCCTTCCCCTCAGCCCCATTACAGATAAATCTTCTCATAAACAAGCCCATGATCCAACTAATATCGCTTCTGTTTCTGATCGAGCGGCAACGAGTCATGATAAGAGTGGCACATGACGCAGTCGGACTTTACTTTGTCCTTTTCGGCACTGGCCATATGGCAATCGCGGCAGTTCTCAATCTGCGGAATCAGCACATCGCTAGTTTCATGCGATTTCTCGACACCTTTGTGACAGCTTTGACAGCGCATCTCCTCATGCGCGCCATGCCCGAATCGGGCTGCCGGAAGCCAACGCGAGGGGATCTCCGGCTTCTTTATCTCGAAATTACTTACCGGCGGAATCATCGCCGAAACTCGCGGCGTCCGGAGGTCTGACTTCTTACTTACATCGTGGCAGAGGAAGCACCCAGTCTTGGTGAAAAGCATCTGCTCAGCCGAGCGACTCTCGCTCTCGATGACTGATCGAGAAAACTCCTTACGTTCCTCAACCGAAAACGGCGCTGAACCGGGCTTCTGGCGGGGGAAGATCGCTGTTGAGCTTTGATTGTCCTGTTCAAGGAGATAGAGTTTCGCGTATTCGGCGTAAATGAAATTGTATACGTCATCGGCACTGCCGTGCGGAACTTCATCCCCGGGAAGGCGATCGTCAAAACCTAGAGAGTGACAGCTTCGGCAATTATTCTCAAAACTAATCGGTACAATCGTTTCGAAATCTCCAGCGACTCTATGGCAATCACGACAAGAAAGTGTCGTGGGTCCTTGCGGGCCACGGATTCCCGGGGCAAGGTGCGTGGCGTGATTAAGTTTGATAGCTGAAAGATCGCGCTGAGGAAGCTTAAATTTCGGATGCCCGTCAAAATCAGCTCGATCTTCAAACTTAGAATTAGGCGCAAGAGTGCTCAGGGTGTTGTGGCACTCCGCACAAAGCTTGGAGCTTTTTGGCTTAAGACCTTCGTTGCCATGGTGCTCGGAATGACAGCTTATGCAGGGACGCTGCAATGCTTCGGTATGGGGCGTCAAATCTGCGAAACGCTTCGAGTGCTCAGTCAATTTATGACAAACTTGGCACTGCGAGTCCTTCACTCTTGAAAACGACGAGTCGTGACAGCTTTGACATTTACTCTCAATCATTCGGTGCGCCGAGTGAAGCGGCCCAGTGCTCCAGCTTTGAGTTCCAATACCACTCAAAGGAACAAGACCGAACAGTATCAAAGAAGCGACAACCGTGAATAATACCACCGTTCTTAGCGCAGGCAGCGAAGCCGACACGCTTAAGGCTGCCGCGGCGTTCTCAAGCCGTTCCGCTCCGGTGGCACGCCTGCCACGCTCTTCAGTTAAAATCCATTTCCCGGCTGACTTTGAAACCGAAATGTTGATATCGGCGAGGCTCACTGTGTCGCCCGAGCTTAGCGCCTTCCGCGGAACCTTAAGCTCATTAACCACTACCCCGACCACAGGAGCAAGGTCGACTACGATTAGCGTATCTTCATGCATCTCAAAGCGCGCGTGCTCAAGCGCAAGCAGATCGCTTGGTAGTATTTGATCGGAACGTCCTCCCCGCCCAACGGTGAGTTGCGACTGAAACTCCTGCCAGGTGCTTTCGCGAGTTCCATTTTCGCGAAGAGTCTCTATGACATAACGAATCGGCATCGATCACCAATATTTTAATACGACAAGAATGTGAATTGTTAACGCAACCGTCGTAGCGACGGCGACAATAATATGAAAATAGAGCCACAATTTTAAAAGTGCGTGAATGCGGACCTCCTTGCAGAGCGACCGCGAGACAGCAAGCTTCCTGTCGAGTGCACCAATGAGCTTTCGTGCCAGCTCCTGCTCATCTTTTGGGAGGCCCTGAATTGCGGTGGCCGTCTTGTTGTTATCTATGTCGGGAATTGATTTAGTACGGAGCGCTTGCCAAACATTCTGTGGAACAAAGGGATCGCTTTCTTGAGCAAGTTTCACCAACGCCGAGCTCTGTCCTTCGCTTAAGTTTCTAACCTCTTTGAGGATTCCCTCGAGCTGCTCAAGAAGCGCAGTGACCGTGAGTCCGCCGCGATGTGAAGGAACCGCTGGTGCGAGCGAGACATAGTTGATGACCCCCCAGATACCTGTGATGATTGTAATCGCTGAAAGCAGATAGACGAGCGAATGAAAATTAAAGTCGATATGAAATCCGCAGTGAAGCGGAATAAGGACGAGCAAAAACACTCCTAGCCACACATGACACGAGAGCCACCCCTTTACTGTTGTAGTATGCGCGCGATACGAACGTTTTCGTCTCGCAAACAGCATCAACACAAGCATGCCGATAGTGGCGACAATGCCAAAGATGATTCCCAGAAGTGAAGCGCCATTTCTTCCGCCGACTGGAGAGTCTAGAAAATACAGTAGCAATGCGACAGCAAGTGCAAAGCAAAAGAACTTGAGCCAGAAACCATTTTTATGAAAGACAAAATTCTCCATCTGTATTCTTGCCTATGAACCTTGGCGTCCCGCGAGCTGAACTAAGACACGTGGGTTTACTCGCATGGCCGCGCCGGTCGGACACGATCTCACACAGGCGGGTCCACCTGGAAGCGATGAGCACATGTCACATTTGCCAGCCTTGGCGGCACCGCTCTTTGATTCCTTCGAGTCGCCTGACTTTCCGAGCTTAAATAAGTTGAGCAGCGAAAAACTCCTCGCCGGCTTGTCATACACAAGCTGAATTACCCCGTAGGGACAATTTCGCACGCAGTTGCCACAACCGATGCACGAATCCTGAATGATCACCTCGCCGTTTGGACGGCGCACCAGCGCGTCGGGAGGACAATCGACCATACAAAGTGGATTCTCACAGTGCCGGCAGGAGATCGGCACCTGAATAGAAGCGAAGCTCTTCCCGCCTTTTCGATCAAGCCTGCTGTCGCCGCCATGGGTCGCGGCGCACGCAGCTTCACAGTTATCACAGCCGACGCATTTATCAGTATCGATGAGCAGGACGTTTTCAGCATCGCTTACGCCCTGTGAGAGCATGAAGTCTAAAAGATCTCCGCTGGCCTTATTCCAATCGGTGGTAATATTCTCGAGGCGCCGTGCCTCGGCGAGCTCGGAGATTCGAGCTTTTACGCGGGCATTCGCCCCGAGAATTGATTGGAAATCTTCTTTAGAGATCGCCACTATCTCGCAGGGTACCGCCGCCGTCACCGTGGCGCTTCGCGGTTCCGGTGATTCGGCAAGGAGTGCCATCTCCCCGACATAATTTCCGGCTGCAAGGTACGCCTGCGCGACGTTTTCACCGCTTGCGTTCTTACGCGACACTTTCACAGAGCCCTTGCGAATAACAAAAAGCTGATCGCCAGCATCACCTTCGTTAAAGAGCGCCTCACCCTTCTTTAATCTTTTAAGCGTTGATCGTTCGACAATTTTTTCTAGGAGCGACTGCTCGACTTCGGGGAATATCGCGGTTTGAAGGGCGTTTAACACGAACTTTCGATTGATGGCGTTTCGCACATCTTCGACTGCGGAAACAAGTTTCAACATCATCCTGCGCGGCGTTTCAAGTAGTAAGCTGTCTTCGCTCGTTTTGACAGTCGCACTTCGACGACGGCCCGAGAGCAGGCTCATTTCGCCGACGTAGCTTCCGGCGCTAAGTTTTACCTTCGCGCCGTTTGGAAGCTCAATGATGCATTGTCCTTTGATAACGCTAAAACAGGAATCGGTATAATCATTGAGTTTAAAGAGCGTTTCGCCTCCTTGTAACTGGTGTATCGTCGAATCAATAAGAAGTTCTCGATATTGAGGATCGCTAAGTGCGGCAAAAAGCGAAAGCTTTTCACGAATCATCTTGTAGTTATCGGATACCGAACCAGAAAGAACCTTGAGCCGTTCCTCAATAAGTATTTGATCGGCGGGTTCCACTGCATTGCCTTTCAGGTGCTCGATTACCTCGAATCCCTGATTCATAGCCTGTTTGATCAGCGGATAGCCAATGAGTGCTCCGACAATGAATAGACCGGGCACATTTGACTCATAGCGATGATTGACGACGGGCACGGCAGTCATATCCGCATTCGGAAATTTTATTCCGCATGCTTCGAGGAACTTTCGCGGCATGATCGCACCGATACGAGCGATCAGATGATCACAGGAGATGCTCACTTCGCCATCAGCGCTGTTGATAACTGCCTTTCCTTGCTCAACTCGAGCCATGGAGGAGTTGAAAAAACAACGAAGCTTGCCATTTTCAACTGCCTTAAGGATCGCACGGGCATTTGCATCTTTTGCGAGCGGAAAGTCAGCCCCGCGGTTAAGAATTGATACGCGGTTCTGTTCAACGAGCGCGAGTGCATTTTCAATGGCGGCATCTCCGGCGCCGACTACAACTATATCTTTGTTCTGAAACGCGTCTGGATCGCTTAGCGTGTAAGCGACAGAGGGTAGATCCTCACCTGGCACACCCAGCTTTCGCGGAGTGCCCTGGCAACCAATCGCCAGGACCACGTTAGTCGCTGTTACCTCGCCACCACCAAACTTAATCTCAAACTTATCTCCCTGTTTCGAGATCGAAGTGACTTCGGCCTTTCGGAGATTGACCCTGTGCTCCGTAATCGCACGATTCCAATCTTCAAGAACATTTTCACGTGTGCCCGCTGTAAATTTAGCCAAGCAACGCAGGGGAAGCTTGTTTGGCTCGGCCATTACATGCTTTCGAAGTTGGTAGTTGAAGATCGTGTTACCAATCTCGGATTTTTCAAACAGTATATGAGAAAGCTTGTGGTGGGCTGCGTTAGTAGCGGCGCCAATTCCACCGGGCCCGGCACCGATAATGGCGACCTCGAAATGTTCGGACATGGCGCTATTGTCGCCATGAGGCCGCTGTATGTCCAGAGATTTCTTGACGAAAATTCAGCCCGCCAGTATTTAGTGGAGACATTATGTATTCGATAGGTGGCTTGCCCCGCACTTTCTTCGCGATTGCGTTTCTTGCGTGGAGCTCCACGATATACGCGGATCACTTTGTGGGCACTGGGTCGTGCTCTTCTTCTAATTGCCATGGCAGCGCCGCGCCACGAAAAGAGAGTAATGTTTTAAGCAACGAGTATGTGACGTGGCAGAAACATGACCGACATTCGCGAGCTTGGACCGCGCTTACTGAAAATGATGCACAGAAGATCGCGAAAAACATGGGGATCGGTAAGCCTGAGGAGGAGCCGCTTTGTCTGCGCTGTCATGCCACGTACGTAGACGACTCTTCGCTTCGAGGCGAGCGCTATTCGCTGCAAGACGGCGTAAGTTGTGAAAGCTGCCACGGTGCGGCCGAACGCTGGTTGGATAAACATGCACAGCGTGGAGCTACGCATGCACAGAATGTTTCAAATGGAATGAAAGAGATCGTTCCACTTGATGCAAGAGCAGAACTTTGCTTGACCTGTCACTATGGTTCAGAGAAAGCCTCGGTAACGCATCGCTTGATTGGCGCGGGCCACCCTCGGCTTAGCTTTGAACTTGATACCTTTAGCATGATTCAACCAAAACACTGGGAGTATGATGACGATTATGGCAAGCGCAAGGGCGGCTATGATCCGGCGCATGCTTGGCTTGTGGGGCAGATAAAAGTTGCAATTGCAACTACTGACGCGCTCGCGTCTCCGAAACGTTCGCGCGATGGCGTGATGCCCGAGCTTTCGCTCTATAACTGCTTCGCCTGTCACCACAGCTTGACTGAGGATCAGTGGAAGGTGCGAGAGTATGACAAGCGCCCTGGAGAGCTTAAATTAAATCTTTCCTCAATTCGAACTGTCCACGCGGCCCTTGAGATCCTGGATTCTAAGATGGCGGCGAAGTTTGGCGAGGAGATTCAGAACCTGCATACTCGCTATATGGAAGGGGAAGCTGTCGGACTGCTTGCTGAGATGCGCGGAAGGCTTGCGATGGGTGCGCTACCTTTAGTGCAGTCGCATAGATTCTCAGCGGCCGAAGTTCTGGCCCTGCTTGAACGTCTAGTTAGGCTCGCCGCGAGCACCCCTTATTTTCAATATGAGGATGCGGAGCAGCTTGCGATGGGCATGTCAGCGCTTATCTCGACCGACGAAAATTTGGGAAAGCGTTTTAAAAACGAGATTGATGGCATTTATGCCGCATTAAAGAACGCCGAAGCTTTCCGTGCCGAGGAATTTACTAAGGCCGCGAAGAAGTTTCAGGGTCGTTTTTAAAGCCTAGTCAATCTATACATAGGCGTATGAAAACCTACCTCTTCGCCCTTTCCGTTGCCCTCCATTTTATAGTTCAGTTTTCCTTTGCGGAGACGGCTGCACTCGCCACCCTCTCCTCGGTCGAAGGCGAAGTCAGTGTGCAACGAGCAGGGTCAAATAACTGGGATAAAGTCACAAAGGGCGCGGCGTTTAACGCTGGTGATGTGCTTAAAACGGATCGGTCGAGCCGCGCAGCAGTGCTTCTCGCCGATGGTGTGTTAATCCGGCTCAACGAGGACACCGTTTTTCGGTTTGAGCCACGGGGCACCAATGAACAGCCTCTCACCGTGAAAGAAGGCGATATTCATCTTTTTAGCCGAAAGCCAAAAACGCTCCCCACACTAAATAGCGCCGCGGTAAGTGCGGCGATTCGAGGAACCGAACTCACTATGTCAGTGCGTGGTTCAAAAACCGTGATCGCGCTTCTCGATGGAAATCTTGTCGCGTCGAACTCAAAGGGAACAATCGAGGCAAACGGCGGTGAAGAAATTAGCGCACTTCAAGGCAGCGCGCCGACCAAGGGAATTCTTTTGAAGCCGCTTGAAGCAGTACAGTGGACACTTTATTACCCGCCAGTTCTAAGCGCCGATGCTCCGGCAAGTCTTAGGCAGGCAGAAGCATCGCTTACGCGTGGTGATGTTGCCACCGCGGATACGCTGCTTGCCTCGCAAGATCAGAGCGCTGATGCGCTTCGGTCGATTGTCGCGCTTTCAAGAAATGATCAGCCTCGCGCGCTTGCGTTAGCTGAATCGGCGATTCAGCGTGCGCCGAACGACGCATCAGGGCACTTGGCCCGCTCTTACGCTGCGCAAGCGGGGTATGATTTGGATTTAGCTCTCGAGTCGGCGCGTAGTGCTTACGCAAAGGCGCCGAATAATGCGCTTGTCATTGCGCGCCTAGCCGAAGTCGAACTTGCACTCGGAAATTCAAAAAAAGCGCTAGAGCTATCGCAAACAGCCTATGCACTTGATCCCAAAGCGCAGCGCGTCAATGTGATCCTTGGCTTTTCTATGTTGCTTCAATCCGAGCCGGAACACGCGATTGTATACTTCGAAAGTGCGATTGAACGCGAACCCGGATTAGGCCTCGCCTATTTAGGCAAAGGTCTTGCACTCATTCGTACAGGGGAGCTTGAAGCAGGCCGCGCAGAATTGGAGAAGGCGGCGGCTACGGAGCCCGCGGTGAGTATCTTAAGAAGTTACCTCGGTAAGGCATATTTTGAAGAAGAGAAGGAAGATCTCGCCGGTCATGAATTTGAGCGGGCCATTGTGCTCGATCCGAATGACCCGACGCCGTATCTTTACCGCGCGTACAATAATCTCTCACAAAATAGAGTGGTTGCGGCGCTTGAAGATGTCGAAGACTCGATCTCTCGAAATGATAATCGGGCGGTATATCGTTCCTCGCTGCTCCTCGATCAAGATTCGGCGGTAAGAAGTGCTGGTCTTGCCCAAGTCTTCTCGTCTTTGGGCTTTAATCGGGTCGCCAATGTTGAGGCTACCAAAGCGATTACCAAGGATTATGGAAATTACGCTGCGCATCGTTTCTTAGCCGATAGCGGAGCAACGATAACGGTTGCCGATCAGATTCTGAGTGAACGTAACATTGCAAACTTATTTGCACCGCTTTCGTTTAACTTGCTTACCAGCTCAAGCAGTAGCGCATCACTCAATGAGTACAGCGCGCTATTCGAGCGTCCCGAGCATCGCACGATCTTCCGTTTCGATGGAGAAACTTATCGGCAGCTTTATTTGCCGGATTTTATCCAAGCCGGGCGAGGGCAGGAGTACGGTTACCTTGTCGAAGGACAGGCCGCGTTCGCCGATGGTAGCTATGAGGGCGATGTTGGCCGCGAATATGTCGCTCGGGCGGCTTTTCAATATCAGATCTCTCCCGATGATAAGATTTTGCTCAGTGGTCAGTATCAAGATAGAAGCGCAGAAGTCGCCGATGCGGTGTACAATGATACGAAATTTGAAGTTTACGATACTCGTATTGGCTACCAGCATCGGTTTGACTCAAGTTCGCAATTTGTTTTCGAGGCGGCGCACCGTCATAACCGTTCGCGACTGGTCGGTTATGATGAAAGAGAATCGATTCTCGATGTTATTTCGAATGGCGAAACCGTACAGTATGAAGACCTTCTCACCTTGCAGCAGCTTACTCAGGGAGATGTGGATGATTTGCGTATTAGCCCGCAGTACTATCAAGATGGAGAGCTTCTTTCATTGGTTTTTGGAGGCGAATACTACCACGCGCGCCCGGACCGTGATGAAGAGAGCCTCATTGTGGACGACGAATTGGCTGTCTTCGAAGATAGCGCTACGGTACTAGTATCTTCAACACATCCGAAAATTGATTCCGAGCGTGCTTATCTTTATCCAACATGGCACCTTACTCCCTGGCTTGATGTGACCACCGGGGTAACCTATACCCACCTTGAACTTGAAGAGCGTGAAGTTGCACCATTTAGCGAGGATACCAAGACCATCTCAGAGTGGAGCCCAAAGCTTGGAGCGGTTGTTGAGCTGCTGCCCGAACTTACCTTTCGCGGTTCCTATTTCAAGAGCGTTCGCAAATCTGCTCTCGAAGATGTGGGAAGCATTGAACCAACAATCGTCGGTGGCTTAAGCCAGACCTACACTGATTTTTCCGGTACCCAATCAGAAAACTACTCGGTTGCGCTGGACTATAAACTTGTAAAGAAAACATACGTTGGAACGCAATATACCCATAGAAAGCGCACCGAAAGTGATGTGGGCTACTATCATGGCTTTGAGTTTAATCTTGATAATGGTGATCAATCGAGCATGCCTGTGTTCCTCGACGGACAGGAATATCATCTCGATGAAGACATTGTCTCGGCGTACATCAATCAAGTTCTGTCTGATCGTGTGGTCGCCGCGGTGGAATACTCTTTAGATAACACCGTGAATAACGACTCGGCGACCTATTCACGAATCGAGCTTAATAAAATTGAAGGTACGCTGCGTTATTTCGATCCGCTGGGGTGGTTTGCATTCACTCGTGGCACCTGGCGTGAACAGGATCGGAAGAACAGCTTCTTCGCTGAAGACGGGACTTCGAGCTTCTGGGTTTTTGACGCCGGCCTCGGTTACCGATTCCCCAAACGTCATGGCTCAATAGTGCTCTCCGTGAATAATATTTTCGACGAGGATTTCGCGTACGATCAATCCTCTGGTGTGGAGGAGTTCGTCACCCCGGAGACTTCGGCGACCTTGGTATTTTCTGTAAATTTCTAGTCATGAAACGTTGGCTTGTCGCGCTGCTTATTGCAATTATCGCGACTATCCTGCATCTGCTTGTCTTTCGATCGCCTTGGGGCGAAAGAATAGAGCCACTCACCTTGGATTATTGGTCATATATTCGCGGGAGCCGTGAAGTTCCGTCTGAAGTGGCGATTGTCGCGATGGATGAGATTAGCTACCAGAATCTTGACGTGCCTCTTAACCAGGCATGGCCGAGAAAGCTTCACGCCGAACTTGTGCAGCGGTTGGCCGAAATGGGTGTACGTAAGGTTGTCTTTGATATCCTCTTTATTGATAAAGGGTCCGATCCGAAGGGAGATGAAGCGCTGGCGCAGGCGCTTAAGAAAACTTCGGCTGTCTTGGGTGTTGAGTCAATAACGCAGGAGCAGGCCTCGTCATCTGGAACTTTTACCTTTGATTCGCTGCTTCGACCCTACGCTCCGTTTGAGAAAAACGCCTCACTTGGTGTGGTTACTCTTCCAGAAGAGGAGGGCTACATTCGCAGGTTTCTCTCAGATCGTAATTCCGCGACCAAAGGATTGCCTTCATTGTCTGAGGCTGCAGTCGATCAGAATGCCGATCAGAAGGGGAAGCCAGGACCGCGTGATCTGATAAACTATTACGGTCCGCAGCAAACGATTCCGACACTTTCCTATTCGCAGCTTCTTGATAAAGAACATCCAATTCCCAATCAGGTGCTAAAAGATAAAGTGGTTTTTATTGGCCTTTCTTTCAAGACTGATGTTGGTCCGGCGCAAAAAGATGTGTTCTCCACGCCTTATGGGCGTATCTACGGCGTCGAGATTCACGCGACAGCGGCGCTCAATTTGCTACATAAGGATTGGATTTACCGCGCGTCTTTAGGGATTGAAAGTGCAATTCTCGCACTAGTATCGCTCGTGCTATGCACGCTGCTTTTTAAATTGAGGCCAATTAGCGCAGGCGCTCTTGTGCTTGGGGTGGAAGTCGCTTGGCTCGCGGCCTCATTTGTTGGTTTTAGTTCGCGACAGTTTATCCCAGGCTTGATATTTTTTACGGCATTCTTGCCGCTCTCGTATCTTGGAAGCACACTGTACTACTACTTCGTCACTCGACGTGCACAGCTGAAAATGGAAAGCGCCTTCCAGCTCTATGTGTCACCCGATATGGCGCGGCAGATCTCCGCAAATCAAGGATCCTTGAAGCTTGGCGGAGAAAAGGTGTGGGCCACAGCGATGTTTACCGATATCGCCGGATTTACTTCGATTACTGAGGAGCTTCCCGCGGAAAAAGTTTCGGCGATGCTCAATGCATACTTTACCGAGGTGATGGACGTAGTTTTTCAGAATCAAGGAACGCTACTGAAGTTCATTGGCGACGCTGTTTTTGTAATCTGGGGAGCGCCAATGCGGATTAATGATCATGCGACTAAGGCATGCCAGACAGCGCTTGCGATTGCGCGTGAAGTTGAGCGCTTCAACAAAACCGGGCGATTCGCGCCGCTCAATACCCGTATTGGCTTAAACACTGGTCCAATGGTCGTTGGAAATCTCGGATCGGAGCGGCGCTTCGACTATACTGCGATCGGCGACTCTGTTAATCTTGCTTCTCGGGTGGAGGGAATCAATAAATATTTCGGAACAGGCGTGCTTATTACCGAGAGCGTGAAAAAGGAGATAGGAAATACCTTTGCAACGCTTTGTATGGGTTCGATTCGGGTCGCGGGAAAGCGCGAGGCTGTTGAACTGCATGCACTGCTCCCCGAAGTGCTGCCCGAAGATGTTGTCACGCAATGGTCAGCCGGACTTTTTGCCTATCGCGGTCGGCGTTGGAGCGACGCAATAAAGACATTCGACGCTCTTATCGAAAAATCTCCATATCTTAGAAAAGCAGCAGAGCTGTATCGTCAACAAATTGAGGCATTTCGAAATGCGCCGCCGCCAGATGACTGGCTAGGCGAGGTTTCGTTTTCGGAAAAGTAATCGTTCTACCAAATACATTGAAATCCGCTATCGCGCTCAAAAACGTGTACGCGGTAACACCAGTGATCTGCAGAAAGGCGTTTTTCCCGGTGATTATTCATGCGTATCTTCATCATCTTCATGATGTGAGGTCTCTCCGTCTACAGTGATGTGTTCGGCTCTTACTGCGCCTCCTTCAACATGCTGAAAATCGAGAAAGATCTCACTCGCACCGCTTGGAATATCGACAGTTGTGGTGGTCTCGATTCCGTGTCCACTCAGCGTAAACAGCACATTGCCACCGTTAAAGCTCCCCTTAACTTCGAATCCCCATTGGCCCTGAGCATCAGAAGTCGAACACTCGCCGAGTGCGCAGATCTGAACATTCTCTACGCGTTGCCCATTCGTGTGTTTCAGAGCGAAGCCAAGGTTGTGATCAGTGCTGCCTGCTTCGGTGAGAGTGCCTTCAATCAGCATTCCGGAATCCGATGAGCCTCCTCCGCAACCAGCAAGCGAGGTAATAAGCAGAATTGTAGCCATAAGTAAACTTTTTCCGTTTCTAAAAGACATGCCGCCTCCAAATGAACATAAAATGCGATCTGACTACTACTCTGTAATAAACGTAACTTTTCCTTCCCTCAGCTCAATCTCTGTGCTTCTGTAGTTTATCTTACTTTCAAAAAACCGTAGAGAGCACAGAGGTGAGAAGAGTCGGAAAGCTATTATTACAAAGCTTCCCATACCGTGGCAGCAGAAATAAATGCGACAAATTGTCGCACTGTTATTTCAATTTCTGCGGACTCTTGGCCAATTTTCTTTGAAGAGAACGTCGGTGAAGCCCTAGAGCTTTCGAGGCGCGCGAAATATTTCCGCTATGGTCGTTTATGACACGTTGTATGTGATCCCATTCGACCTGGGCGAGGTTAGGCGTTTCTATTCGACTCGGGTCGTTTCCCTCAAACGCGCAAAGCACCGAATCTGCATCGACAGGCTTAGTCAAATAATTGACCGCGCCCAACTTGACCGCCTCGACAGCGGTGGCGATTGTTCCATATCCTGTTAAAATCACCACTTTTGCATCGCTTACGTTCGAAAGTTCGCCAAGTAGCGAAAGACCCGACTCATCGCCAAGCTTAAGATCAAGCAAGATCCAATCGACGTGCGCTTGCTGTAACTGAGCATGAGCCTCTGAGAAATTGCATGCTTCTAAAACATTATGGTCTCTATCGCGAAACGCGCGAGAAATGCGGCGGCGAAAAATATCATCATCGTCAATTACAAGAATAGTTCTTGTGGCCGTGTCTCTCATGCGGCCTCATCAATTGCTGAGCAGTCAATCGGGAAAACGAGCTTAACTCTCGTTCCTCGACCTGATTCAGAATGTATTGAAAAATCACCTCCCAACTGCTGCACGGTAAGCTTAGAAAGATACACGCCCAGACCCATGCCACTGCTCGTTGTCTTAGTCGAGAAGAAGGGTTCCCCAACACGCTCAAGCGATTCGGCGTCCATGCCGCTACCTTGATCTCTAACTTCCAGAGTCATCTCATTTTTATTTTTTAATGATGCGACGACGTAAACGGGGGTCTGAGTACTTTGAGATGCTTCGAAAGCATTCTTTATCACTGCCCTGACTGCCAAAACAAGCGATTTCCTGGGCACTTTCGCGATTACGAAGCTCGCTTCGCCGCCAACATAAATTGGGGATTTAAACTTGAGAGGTTGAACCGCCTCGTTTATCAGATCAGAGATCACCATCTTTTGTGGAGCTTCACCCAGCAGATCCCCGGTCTTTTCAGAAAGCTGTTGGAGCACATCCTTACATCTGGCGGTCTCCTCCTTTAGCAATCTTAGGTCATCCAAAAGCTCTTTATCCGAATAGCGCTGCGCCACCCTTCGTTCAAGTTCGTGAGTCACGACGGCTATGGTTGCAAGCGGAGTTCCCAATTCGTGTGCTGCGCCCGCGGCAATTGTTGTAAGTGAAGCGAGCCTTTGATGACTGCTTGCGTTATTTTGCAAGCGCTCAAGAGTACGCTCTTTCTTGCGAAGATCGCCAACGATTCTATTCAAAAAGTAAGTAACGAGAAAAGCCACAACGAGATATGCGAACAGCATCCCATGTAAGTGTAGAGAGAATCCGTGATGCGTGCCATGGCTTCCCCACTCAGGTACAGGACGAAAGTTAAAGAAAAGAGTGCCAAAGCTCACTGAAGACAGAATTCCAATTGTCCATGTCCATCTTGTACTGAGCATTACCGCGGCGAGAACTACATGGAGCAGGTAAACGATGGTGAATGGATTCGTTGGTCCTCCTGCTTGAAACAGTACCGCAGTCAGTAAAATTGTATCGAGTGCTAATAGGCTACCGACTAATGTTCTTTCTGGAAGGCGTCTGCTGAAGCGGCTGTACGCAGAAAAATTGCTCAAGGGGATGAGCATCAGAAGGAGCACTATTTCAATCCAAGGAAGCGAAAGCCCAAAGGCCAGAACTGCGAACGCTAGAACCAAAAGCTGTCCGAAAAAAGCGAACCAACGAAGTCGAATAAACCAAAGCGAAGAAGTCTCTCCGTGCATGCTGTAACGATAACATCTTTTTCATTTTCGGGAGAGGGGACGCCTCCTAATAAATAGAAAAGCGGAAGGAATTTAAAGTGTTGCGGGCTACGACGGATAGTTCCTGTCTTTTTTATCAAGCGGACAGAAACTAGCCCGGACTTCTCACGGGTTTCTACTGCGGAGACGTAACTTGCCGACTGACTTCGCTTTTCTAGAAATTCGTCCTCGACAGCCTGATAGGGTGAGATGCCCTCTGAAAGAACGTGCGCCGGCGCACGTTCTTGCTGAGAAAGTAATAATGGTCGAATTTCGTCGAAAAGCTTCGTCATTCGCCAATTTACGCCTCCTCGCGACGAAACCCGTGAGAAGTCCAGGCTAGCTACCTGTGCGTTCAACTATGAAAGGAGTGCAAGCAAAGTAAAGCGACAGAATCCTGCTTCACGCGGATTTGCCTTAAAATATACTTTGCGTACCACCAATCTCCAAAGTGGTGCTTCCATTAAAAGGTATGTGCAGCTGCATTTTTTGTGAGTCAAACCAGAAGTCTTTTCCCTCAACTTGTGACTCTCCATTTTTTGTCAGCTGCGGCACGCCCTTGCAGAAGATGGTTATGACTCCTGGAGCTCTTAGGTTATCAAAGGTGAGCCTCCACTTGTTATCTTTGGTCATGCCAACAAGGCGGTGTAACCTTTTGCCATCAAAGTACTCGAAGCTGCTCTCGTGGCTCTGTGACGGGTACCACTCAATCGACAAAGAAGGCTTCCACTCTCTTGTCCAGGAATTATTGCCTTTTAGGATATCGCCGCGAACTAAGAGCGCGCCTTCCCGGATAAATACAGGTATCTTTCCAAGAGCAGCACTGACCCGTATTGCACGCGCACCATTGTAGATTGTGCTTCTCGTCTCGAAATCAAGCCACTTGCCTTGGGGCAGCGACACTTTACGACTTCGAGCTGCGTCCTTCATCACGGGAGCCACAAGCAGCTCGTGGCCGTACATATACTGATCGTTGATTTCGCGAAGCTCCTCCGCTTCCGGAAATTCAAGGAACAGCGGCCGTACCAAGGGATAGCCATTAAGCTCAGCGAGCTTTAAATAGGAGCGAACATAGGGGATGAGTAAATGATGAGTTTCTGCATGCGCTCGAATAATCTCAATAAGTTCGTTGTCAGAAAGCTCCCAGATAGTCTTGTCGGTCTGATCAATAAGAAACTCCATGAATGGGGTAAACGCGCTAAATCCAGCCCAGCGCGCGAGTAGCTCCTTATTCGTTTTTCCCGAGTACCCTCCGGTA
This sequence comes from uncultured Bdellovibrionales bacterium, assembly GCA_964510065.1. Lineage (GTDB taxonomy): Bacteria > Bdellovibrionota_C > UBA2361 > UBA2361 > CAIXSY01 > CAZEAC01. Next base: position 16,719 of record CAZEAC010000076.1, read on the forward strand.
TCCGATCCCCACATTGGAAAATTAAGCAACGCCGCGCGCTGAACTTGCAAGACTGATGAGCGAAATCCCTTAAATGTTGCCTTGGGATCGCCATTCCAAAGAGCAGAATACATTCTCCCGCGGTCATTCAAATTTCTTGAAAATATGAAATAATCCTCATCAAAGTGTTCGCGTAGAGTCTGCGCGGCGACCTTTGGAAACTGAACTGCGTTCAAGTTCATCGCGCTATCGGGAAGTTCGCCTTCCTCGCCGCGATCAATCTTAAATCCTTTAAAACCAAGCCGTGCAAAGGTCGAAAGTTTCTCCTGAAACCAGCGCGACGCGTCTTTTTTACTTAAGTCAATTGCCGGCCAGTCTTTTTCTTTATACCCGGGGAAGAAAAAATTCTTGGCGCTACCCTCGGACCAAAGAAGACCGGCGCAACGATTCGCAATCCAAAGCATGACTTTGAAACCCATGACATCGAGATCCTGCACTAAACCCTTGGGATCAGGAAACGAGTGATCAAAATCCATATTGCCCCAACCATTTTCGCCAGTGCCGTAGGGCCTGTCGATCCACATCGCCGATGCAGGAATGTGGTGTTGCGCGAGCCGGATTGCGTCACTGATAATAAGTTCTTGAGAATTTTGATGGCCGGTAGTACCGACATGCGCGTCATTTCTCCACCACATGCTTCCTAGCGCCCATAAAGGTGGCATGCGCGAAGCTCCTCCGAAATCAAGGTAGCGTCTAAAGATTTCGCGATAGCTCGGTGCGCTGAAAATATAATATTCGAGAGTGGGTGTCTCAAACCGAAATCCAGTCTTTCCTCCGATCGCGAAAGTAAAACTGCCCTTTGAGCTGTTATCGACGTATACGCCGTAATTTTTCGAGGTGAAATAATACGGCGCGCGCGCATTTGCGCCACGATCGTTCATCAATCCACCGAGAAAAGGCTTGCGCACGCCCCGGTTATCGAGCCGCTCGTTCTCAGATGCTTCCCAGACGCCATAATAATGCTCACCACCATCTGCAAATTCCTCAGAAATTGATGTCGGTGTGAAATTAATCGCGCGATAGCTCACCTGAACAGTGCCTGGCGCGACCAACGTAAGCGTTGCTAGCGCTTCAAGTCCACTTTCGGAAAGTTCGAGCTGATACAGCAATTTGTCGGCACGTGCTTCTTTTAATTTTGCGTGCACAATGTGAAGTCTTTTCTCTCCGAGTGTGAAACGGACTTTTCCGGTCAGTACAATAAAAGCTGATTTTTCACCTTCACGTTGTAACTTGAAAGAGTAACCGACGCGTGCGGGAATGAGGCGAAGTTGTGGCGAGCGAAGCTGAAGGTCGGCCTGCGGTGCAATGTGTTGTCGGCTACAAGAGCTTGCAAAGCTCAACACCAAAAGAATGAGCACACCACTGCAAAAAACCTTTTTGGCATTTAAAATCATGGTAATATCTTCGGCTGTCGCGAGAACACGCGCAACCAGGAAAGAGTTACTCGGTCACCACTTCGCCCATTTGTACCACTTCAAAGTTTTGTCCCTGAATCTGCCGAAGCTGCCGGAGCTCATCGTCGTCCCAACGCGAATCAGGAGCGCCGCTTACAAACCAATTAGAGCCATTGTCGGCCAAGATCATCCCGTACTTCTTCATTGCGCGGAGAATAACCTGCACATTGGAGGAAAAGCTCGAAATGTCGAATGACTGCTTAAGGCGGACACGCATTCCCATGGGAGGCACATTCGCATCAGTAATGCTGCTTGCATAATGTCGTGCCGGATGCACATAGCCGTGTCGAGTTCTGCTCGCAGTAAAGCGAATTGCATGGCGAATTTCGCCCTGCTCAATGACCTCATCATAACGGACTAGTCCGGGAAAAATCGGCAACCCCGCGGCATCAGCCGATGTCCATCCAGCGGTACGAAGCGCGTTACTTGCAAGGTCGAAAATTGCGCCCGAGCCCGCGGTCCAATTCCCGTTCACTTTACGGGCGTAGAAAAGCTCGTACAGTTTCCAATTGTCTTTGTCTATAATCAGCACATGCCGGTCTCCATCCGAACTCTCGCCACCTTCGATCGGTGGGTTGTCTGGAATGGGATAGGGTCCGGCGTCGCTCTCATTGGCGTATTCGAAGTTCACTGCAACCTTGGGCTGATCAGCGGATACCACGACATAAGGGATACCGATTGGTGCGCCTTCCCACACTGTTCCAAAATCAGGATGGAGTCCAGTACTTACGCCGATGCTGGCGATAAGGGCATCCGAGCTCGGATCGACAGGATCGTTGGAGATATCTCTGTTCCACGCATTATCATCGGGGAATGGTCGGCGCCCGCCAAGCGATGCTCCAACGCTGCCGCCGGAGCTACTATTTTTCTCGCTTTTGTCACGTTTTGAGCTGCACCCGGGATCGAGCGGATAATCTTTAAGTCCATCGCGATCGTTATCTTTTTTATCCGAACATGCTGGACGGCGCCGCTTAGACCTGGCGTATTCAGTGCGCGGCGTCACGCTTACCTCAGTCGAGGCGACAGCTCGAGCCTTGTGCTTAGGCGGCGGCTTGGCTGTGCCAAGGTTGGCAGAAAGAAGCAGCAAGATTGGAACGGTGATGTCCATATATGTAACAGAATTCCCGAAAACATTTATCGGCACAAGAAGTGCTCTAGTCGCGTTCAGGACGCTATTAATTTAGTTGGGAAATCAATTTATTAGCGATTACTCTGCGCCTTTCACCGCAAAAAGCTGCGAAAAATCCTGGTTACAGCCACCGTTTCTAATGTTTGGCCCCGATCTCGTCGATTCCTTGTGGGGTTTAGCACTGACGGGATTTTCTCTATGCGCAATTCAGTTAAGATCTTAGTGATCGCACTTCTCTGCACAATGCTGTGCGCAGTGGGCGTGGTTTCAGCCGATAGTCTGGCGCTGAGAGGCGATCTGCAACGTGCGTTAAGTCTTCAAGGTAGCGCTGATGAGTCCGCCGCAGGGAATGGCTCCGCTCTGCATAAGGAGATTACTCCGATTACAGTTTCTGGCCATATCAATGGCGCGGGGCGCTATCAAGCCAAACTTTCTTTACAACGAAAGGCGAGCGCACATAGAAGTATCGTACTTCTTCAAGGGGAAGGCAGCTTTCTCGGTGCCACCCGTGCGGGAGATACCGCCGTCGCCGCCGCTTTTACCCCACGTGGTGATACACACGAGCTTCGCTTGTTCCTTCCCTCGGGCAAGAAGATGCGCCGAAAAACAACTAGAGTTTACGAGCTAACCGCGAATGTTGCTGCTGATGGCGCAGTGTCTAACCTGCACCTTCGTCGTTCAAGGCAGCGCCTTGCTGATGCGATGCATTGTGGAAGCGATATGCATAGTGCCACCGTGCCTACATCAGGAGATGTACACGCTTCAGTTCTTAAAACTTTCAAGGTCATTGATCTACAAGTTGAAGGAGATGTCGAGTTCTTCTCGAAGTTCGCCGACCCTGTTGCTGAACTTAATACAGTTATTAATCTTGCAGATGCATTTTACCGCCGCGATGTGAGCATGACCTTTTCGACCACGGTGGTTCCGACTGCGCAGCCGTATTCATCGACAATCCAATTCGACAGCAACTACGAGCTCGATACCCATAAAGAGCTGCGAAATAAGTATCCGAATCGCAGCGCTGATCTTATTTATGTATTTACCGGCAAAGTTCCCTCTGACCCGACACTCCAAAATCTGGCGGGAATGGTTCCTGGTCTTGGGAATGTGTGCTCGCAACCTTCGGATGCGCTTGGCATGGTCATACGCTATGCGACAACTGCCGATGACGCGATTACCTTTGCGCACGAGGCCGGACATAATTTTAATGCTGAGCATGATGATAGCCTTACCGGGAATATTGGCTACATTATGAATTCCGGCACTAATTCGCCAACAAGTTATGTTGACCAATTTTCGAGTTACTCAATTAGCGCAATTAATAGCTATGTTGCTCAAAATAGCTCCTGCTTGAGCGAGACAACTGAAGAAGCGCCTGAAAATGGTACGCCGCCTTCCTCTAATCTGACCCTGTACGTCTATAAGGAGCGCGATGGCGCTGTGCAGTTTCTCGTTGGGGAAGCATACGACGGTGAGACTGCGGCTTCGGGGCAAACGTTGCAGCTTGTGTATAAAAAGAATAAAAAGCAGACAAGCGTCAAGGTCATTGACTCGCAAGTAACGGACGAATCAGGGTATGTAGCTTTCGAATTTAGAAAGACTGGACTCTATGCAATTCGTACTACAGACGGCGCATCGATCTCACGATTCATAAATTATAAGAAGTCTCGCCGCTAGTACGTGGTACGATCTTCTTTTCCCGAGCCCGTTACTTGGTAACACTGCAAAGGGTCATTATCGCATCACTCATGCCATGAATAATTTTTTTGTCGCCAGGGCAGATGGTCGCGAGAACACCACCAAGCGTCGTCCGCGCCCTCTCATTTTCTCCGCGCACAAAATAATAAGGACTTAGACGCACTCGCCCCTGCATTGCGACAAGTCTCTTTGATTCGAAATCATACCAGCTTGACTCATGCATTGCTGGTTTGTGAAAGCGCTGCAGAACAAAGGGAGATGTCTTAAAGCTTTCAAGAGCAATATCGACGGCGTGTGCCCATTCTCGCTTCGAAAGATCGCTCCCTAGGTAAACTCCCCGAGAACCCCAGGCTTTATCCGAGTAACCTGATATCTTAAGGACGAGTTCGCGCTCACGTTGTGAAAGTTCTTTTAAATCCTGCCAGCTCGAGAGATTGAGCTCAGGAATAGCGGCATGCGGCGGCAATGGTGTTGAGTCGACAATCCAGGTGTACGGTACTATGCTTCGCAAATAATCGAAAAATCGTTGACCAAGTTCGCGGCGCCAGAAGTCACGAAGGTGCCGGTTGTGAAGCAGCGCCAAATTAAGCTTTTCTTCAAAAAACGATTTTGGCGCCGGGGTAACCGATAGAGATCCTTGCATCGCACGATTGAAAATAATCTTTGAATTTTGTACGTTTTTTAAGTCAAAAAGTTCAAAAAATCGATATATCGTGGCATTTTCCGGAAAATCAACAAAAGTTGTATTGTATACTTTCATTTTTCCCTGCGCATATGCTGATGCGAGCCACTGCATCTCAGGTCTGTACGCCGCAGATTCATCCGAGACAACAATATGAACCTTCTCGGCACTGCCAAAAATTGATGCAAAGCCATCAAACATGCCGGACCTACCGCCAATAGTTTCATTTCCGAGTTCGCTATAGCATTGCTGCAGCCAAGCGCTTAGACCGATGCCACCGGGAATACTATCGAGCTCGACAATATGAAAATCGTCGATTCCAAGCACAATGTCAGGGCGAATTACACGCGGGATGCTATTTTTAAATTGAGCATGATTTTGCAGTTCAATAATCTCAGCACTCTTGCCAAGCTCAAGCCACTCAGCAATCCATGCCGGCATTTTACCGCTCTTGCTTTGACGGTAGAGCAGATTTATCGACTGATAAAATTGCAGCAGCACTCGCCCAAGAGAATCAAGTTGCTCCAAGAGCTTTTTACTTATCGGGAAAGGTGATGGGGAA
>CAZEAC010000077.1:0-22032 GCA_964510065.1 uncultured Bdellovibrionales bacterium
ACGAATAATTCAAGCTACGACAGGTAGTAGAGGCGAAGGCTTCGGCTCCTACGGAGCCCAGGCTATGCGGATACGCTCGGCTGCCGAAAATCCGCGCGCTTTTGACCGTGTCGTGATCGGCCAAATCTCTTGGATTGCCCATGCCGTCTGCGCGAATTTCCGCCATGAAAACCTCGCTTATCACGGCGCGAATTGCCACGATTCTTATCCTTCGATTCGCGATGCTCGTGTGCCGGCGGCGCATCAGACGAGAATCCTTCCAGCTTCACAATTTCAATAGGGTGCCCGACGAACGACTCAATTTTTCGAACCTGATGACGCTCCGAGAAGTACGCAATCGACACCGCAGTGCCCTTCTCTCCCGCTCTTCCAGTTCGGCCAATTCGGTGCACATAATCTTCACTTGCTCGAGGTAAATCAAAATTAAAGATATGACTTACTGAACGGACGTCAATACCGCGCGCGGCGATATCAGTGGCGACAAGAATTTGCAGCTCACCCTCTTGGAATTCGCCAATTGTGCGTGTTCTTTGACGCTGGCGAAGATCTCCATGCAGCGCGGCAACAGCAAAATCACGATCGCGGAGCTGGTAACAAAGTTGATCGGCGCTGCGCTTCGTCGCGGTGAAAATAATCGCCTGACCGACACTATGATCGCCGAGCAGCTTTACAAGAAGCTGCTTCTTCGCCGGTAGATCCTTTACGTAATGAAGCTTCTGATCGATGCTTTCGTGCTTTGCGCGTTGCGGGGTGATCTCAATGCGCACTGGCTCACGAAGCAGCTGGCGCGCAATTTTTTCAATTGTTGCATCAATGGTCGCCGAAAATAGCATTGTCTGCCGAGGCTGCGGCAGCGCTTCGGCAATCGCAAGCACATCATCTCGGAACCCCATATCGAGCATGCGATCAGCTTCGTCAAGAATTAAGACTTCAATCCTACGAAGATCGAGCGAACCTTGACGCATGTAATCCATAAGCCGTCCCGGAGTCGCTACCATAATATCCACTGGCCGATTCATTTTGGCGCGCTGCTTTTGATATGGCACGCCACCGACAATACTCACAACGGCGAGAGAAGGCAGAAACTTTCCATATTTTCGCGCGCAATCACTGACCTGGAGCGCCAATTCACGTGTCGGCGTCAACACCAACATGCGCGGTCCACGTGATTTCGTTACCGCGGATGGCGTGGCAAGCCGTTGCAAGACTGGCAAAATAAATGCAGCAGTTTTCCCAGTACCTGTTTGCGCAGAAGCAAGTACATCTTTACCTTCAAGCGCGACAGGGATTGCACGCTCCTGAATTAACGTTGGAGTTTTATAGCCTGATTCAGCGACTGATTTACAAAGCGCCGGATGTAAAGTAAGCGATTCAAATGTCATACACGTTCCTCAAAAACGCACTTCAATCCCCATGCATGCGCACGGGCGAGTGCAATAGCGGAACGCGTACTTAGGAAAACCCTAGACGGATTCCGAATACCCAGCCTCCTTCGGAGACTTGGGGGTGAAACACCGATTACACGTTCAATGGTTTATTTTGAAGTCAATTCGATGGCTTAGGACTGAGCGGCGCGCTGATTTTTTGAACATCGCGCATCTCGTGGTGACACCATACACCATTACTCGGATTTTTGCAAAACTGAGACCTTGACGCGAAAGGTGTGTGCAACCGCGGCATTACCTTTCCAAGCGCAGGGAGCGCTCACCTTTCGCAACAACGCATACGCCAAAAAAACAGGCTGCCTACCCGGAATCAGTATGGCGCACAACCGACCGGCTCGATTCTGCGACTGCGAGCATTACCCCCAACGAATTTCATATTGATTTCGCCAAAGCTCGCTTCATTATATTGATCCCGCAGCTGCACATAATTATTCCCTTCCCCGGTGCAAGATTGTTTATGATAATGACCGTCATTACGGAGGCCTATGCAAGGATTTTTCTCCAAGATTGAAGACTTCATCAACGGAAAAGTTTCATTAGCGATCGATAAAGCTGGGAAGCCCAGCGCAGAAGATATGCAAATTGGCGCGGTGCTATTACTCGTGCAAGCGGCGCAGGCGAACGGAAGCGTTACCAACGACGAAATGAACTCCATCGTCAAACTACTCGCCAAAGAGTTCAAGCTTAGCGATGAGGGCGCCTCAGAAATGATTCAGGTCGCAAAAATACTCAGCACAAACAGCAGCAAAGCTGACGAATTAATTAACGCAGTTGCCGCCGGCTTTACCGTTGAGCAGCGCCAAAAGATAGTATCGATGGTGTGGAAGGTAATTACTGCCGATGGTTCAACCGAGATGAGCGAAGGAACATTTGCGGCAGAAGCGCGCAAGAAGTTAGGGCTCACGCTTGAGCAGGCAGTACATGCTCAAAAAAGTTAACTACTCACTAAATGTGGGTAGCTTTTTCCCCGTCTCGGTGGCCTCTATGGTTTACATGCATTAAAAACCACAGAGAGCACAGAGGTCACCCAGTGAGGAAAAGACTCATCAAGGCTGCCCGGAACAACCCGCAAATCTCACAGGTTAAAGGGCAAGGATTCCTCTTGCTCTTGCCGCCTTCGCGATTCGACTCCCAAGGCCTGCCGCATCATTGTCGCTAAAGCCTGGGCTCATTGCGACTTCGTCGCGAAGTTCAATCTTCTTTCTTCCATCTTTCGATACGGCCCGCACCGAAATGAGGAGTTCCGAATTCTTAATAACCGCATACGCAGCAAGCGGAGTGCTGCATCCAGCCTGGAGCTCGCTTAAAAACGCGCGCTCAGCCAAAACCGCAAAACGAGTCGGCAGGTGATCGAGTTTCGAAAGCAGCGCGAGCAGATCTTCACGATCACGACCGCACTGAATTGCAAGAGCCCCCTGTCCCGGCGCCGGATAGATATTTTCAACATCGAAAACTTCGCTCACCGAGCTCTGCAATCCAAGGCGGACGACACCGGATTCAGCAAGCACACACGCATCAAACTCACCTGCTTCAACTTTCGCAATGCGGGTATCAACATTCCCGCGAATCGGCATGTAGCGGAGATCAGCACGCAGGCCCATGAGTTGAGTTTCACGACGCAAACTTGACGTGCCGACTTTCGCGCCAGGCGCGAGCCTAGAAAATGGAAGGCGATTGCGGCTGATAAGTATATCCGCTACCGGGCCGCGAACTGGATATGCGCCGATACACAATTTCGGATTTACCTCGGTGGGCAGATCCTTGAGCGAATGGACAGCGAGATCGGCTTCGCCGGCAAGAATCGCCGCCTCAAGCTCTTGGGTAAACAGCCCCTTTCCTCCAATACTCGGCAACGCAATGCCGGCCTGCTGCGTGCGATCTCCTTCGGTTAAAATTTCACGAAGGACAACTTCCAGCCGCGGAAGCGTTTGCTTGAGCAGTCCAGCGACATACTCTGACTGAACTCTCGCAAGCTTACTGCGGCGTGTTCCTATGACTATCTTCTCGGCAAACATCATTATAAGAATATATATTCGAGGTATACGAGAATAAATTTCTGAATCGCTACCTTACCGTTTAGAATCCTAGTTAGGAAGACCCGAGACCTGGGTCGGTGGGATATGGTTAAAACTACATTAGGCCGAGACGTCCCCAAAGACAAAGCTGCCAAGCCGAAAGGCCACACTGAGCTTCTTCAAGGATCGCTGTCATTAAGCCGTGAGGGCTACAATGAAGTCAATACGGCGAAGGCCTCGGTAGCGCTAGAAACCCTTAGAAATTTAGATCCTGGCTCCAGGACAACTCTCGACCTGCCCCGAGATGCCAAGCTTGGCGTCAAAGTAAATGAAGAAAAGGGCATCATAGTAAGTTACTCGGATCACGATTCAGCGGTGACTTACATCATAGCCACTACCGTATCAGATCCCGACAATGCTTCACGGCTTAGGCCGGGGAAAATAATCTCAATTAGAGACGCGAGCGACGCTACGGTTCCCTCACTCGACGAACTTTTAAGCGCGTTCGGCGACACAGTCGGTCGTCCAGACATACCGCGCACTCAGATCCCCATTGAGTTTACCAAAGAGATCGCTTTCGTATTACCGATTACACGCAAGCATTAATTGCGCGGCGCCAGGAGACGATCTCGGCGAGGGCTAATGCCGCTTCGATCCCCTTGTTAAATTCATCGCTGCCACTTCGCTTGGCAAGTTGTTCGATGTTCGTGCAGGGAAGCACTTCAACAATGATTGGTGTGTTAAAATTTAAAGCGGTACTGCCAAGCCCGCGAATACATTCATTGACCACCATTTCAAAATGATAGGTCTCGCCTTTAAGGATCGCGCCAAAGCAAACGAGCGCTTCCAAACCATGATTGTTGCGCTTCAGCAAGCTTTGAGCAGCTATCGGTAACTCCAACGATCCCGGAATAATATGCACCTCAGGGCGAGCGGCTTCAGCTTTTAATAAAAGCTCAACACAACGCTCTACCATACGATCAGTATACTCACGGTACCACTTCGATTGCAGAATCGCGACCCGCGCGCCATTAATTACCGGAAGATTTTTTGATGAGTGTGCGCTTTTCATACAATCTCATGGGGGATAATACAGAGAATGCAAAACGGATCAAGCGTCACTCGAGGCTCGGAGATCCTGATACGAAGGAGTTACTCTTAATTATTTTACCCGAAGCGTGGCGCAGGAGCGTTTGCTCACATTCTGAGAAGGGTCGACTGATTGCACGCAGTAGCGGTAATCGCCTGCCTTAAATCCACTAAGACTAAGTGCCGGCCGACGTCGTCCATCTGCAGGAATAGCTTCAAAATCTCTAACAAAGACGCGCTGTCGCTCACGCGGTCGGCTGATAGTTATCACCTCAGCACTCACTCCGCTTGCGTCTGACAACGAATAAGAGAGTCTCGCACTTCGGCCGATATTTCCAATAACCGCATTAGCCACAACAAGCGGTGCAATTGTGTCACGCACTTCCGGCGGAAGTGTCGTCGTCGTTGTGGTCATTGAAGTGCTGGTGCTGCTTGTCGAAGTCGTGACTGAAACAGTCGTCACCGAAGAGGAAGTGGTAGTCGTCGAAGCGGTACTGCTTGTTGTAATGCTGGTCGTTGTGGTCGTGGTAGTTGTGGTAGTCGTCGTCGGACCGGAGCTCAACGCACTTGCCGCAAGATACATTGAAAGCAAGTTTAACATTCCACCTGAAGCCACTTTTCCGGAAAGCGACGAAAGCGGCACCGTGCTCTGAATCGTAATATCTCTGATCTGAGCCGCGCTAAGGGTCGGGAACTGTGACCATAGTAGCGCCACCGCGCCAGCAACATGTGGTGTCGCCATTGAAGTTCCGGAAAGCGTTGCGTACGTTGAATTTTTGTAAGTACTTAGAATTGAAACTCCCGGAGCACCGAGGTCAACTGTGGTTAGTCCGTAGTTGGAGAAGCTGGCAAGCGCCCCCGTGCTTGAAACCGCGGCGACGGAGATAATATTTGTTTCGGGGAATGATGCCGGGTAGTGTTTTGTCGCGCCATCATTGTCAGAGCTGCTATTCCCTGCGGCCACCACAAAGAGAATGCCCTGCGCTTGCGCCGCTTGAATCACAGCCTGGAGTGTCGATGAAGATCCAGTCGAGCCCCACGAATTGCTCAGCACGGGGACATTCACTCCACGATTCTGTTTTAAGTCAATAAAGTAAAGCACACACTGTATCGCGTCCGAAATCGAGCCGCTTCCAGTGGTACCAAGAAACCGGCAACCAATCATTTTTGCGTTCCAATTCACCCCAACCACGCCCGTCGAGTTGGCTTTTGCGCCGATTGTTCCAGCGCAGTGAGTACCATGGCCGTTATCGTCAATTAGTTCGCCGTTGTTGGTAATGGCATTTATGCCGTGAATGTCATCGATATATCCGTTGCCGTCATCATCAATACCGTTTGCGGCGATCTCTCCAGGATTGGTCCAAATATTCGGCGCAAGATCAGGATGATTGGTCTGAATTCCAGTATCGATCACACCAATGGCGATCGAACTACTGTCGCTCGCATAATCCCAGCCCTCCGGGGCATCGATATCAATATCATTATTTTGATGAAGGCCCCAAAGAGAAGAGTAGTAACTATCGGCCGGAATAGCATCAGCCTGTATTTCGAAATTGGGTTCACAGGTGAGATGGTGCAGCCGTCGAAAGTCAGAATAACCACGCTTTTTTGCCTGGCGTGTCATGCGTCGGCACACCGATGAAGAAGTCGCACAGAGCTCAATTCGCGACGCTGCAAACGCTCGGTCGCCCGGCGACGCAATCACGATCCCCTTGTGTATCTCCTTTATCACTATCCCTTTTGGGAGCTCTATCTCCTTCAGCTTTAAATTAACACCTCGAAAACGGTGCCGAAGAAGCGCTTGGTCGGAGACACAACGAGAAACATCCGCGCGCACAAATTCCGCGGAAAGAGTAATGAGCACACAAAGAGCGAGGAGGATTCGGCTTCTCATGTAGCCAAATAGATCGGCGTACGGCGCCAAAAGATTACCCTTTCCCCGCGCTTTTTTTCCTGCTGAAGTTTCGTAATATCAGCTAGTTATTTTTAGTAAAAACCCGTGACGGTCCCACGTGTCCCTACTTTTAGAAAGTAGGGACACGTGGGACCGTCACGGGTTTTTATATCGAATAGTAACAGGCATCGGGATGGTGCACTATTATTGCTGAAGTCGATTGCTCAGGGACCAACTGAAACTCCGAGCTTAGGCTTACGCCTATCTGTTCGGGGTGAAGTAATTCAAAAATATGTCGCTGATCTTCTAGATTTGGGCAGGCCGGGTAGCCGAAGCTATATCGCTCGCCTCGATAGGTCTGACGGAAAAGAGTGTCGATTGTAGCGCCATCTTGGCCACCAATTCCCAATTCACGCCGTATATGGCGATGCCAATATTCGGCAAGGGCCTCGGCGGTCTCGACCGAGAGACCGTGAAAATGAAGATAGTCAGAGTACTGGTCCGACTTAAAAAGCTCGTGCGAGCGCTCGGAAGCGATACTTCCGACTGTCACCACGTGGAAAGCTACGACGTCTTTTTTTCCGGACTCTTTCGGGAGGAAATAATCGGCGATACAACGACGCTTGTCTGTCACCTGCCTTGGGAAGGTAATGCGAAGTTGCTCCTTATTATGATCCTGCGGATTATAAACAATCAGGTCATTTCGATCGCTATTACAAGGGAAATACCCATACACCACTTTCGGTTCGAGCCAGCCCCGTTCGGCGGCCTTTTGACACCATGAAAGAAAAAGAGGATCAACGAAAGTCCGCAAGAATTCGCGATACTCTGCGGTCGAACGTTTCCCTCGACGATACTGCCATTGGTTCGCGTAAAGTGCTTTTCTATTAATGTACGGAAAAAGCTCCGCAAGCGGGACTTGCTTTACGCACGCGCCCCAAAAAGGCGGCTGCGGTACCGCATCGAGCACTACCGTATCAGAGCGCACATACTCTTTACTCTTCTCAAAGAGCCTCTCCTCGCGCTCCGCGCGCATCTCACCTCGGCGCAGCTTCTCTCCCGTGGGCTCCGCGGTAAGCTTTTTTTCTTTCGCATTCCCGGTAATCTCATCCATGATCTGTAAGCCGGTAAACGCATCAGCACCATAAAAAACACTTCCCGTTGGATAGGACTGGCGCAGATCAACTTCGACATAGGCGCGATTCAGCGCCGCGCCACCGCATATTACGGGGGTGCTCATACCAAGCTTAGTCATCTCATCAAGGTTCTCTTTCATCACATACGTCGACTTCACAAGAAGTCCGGACATCCCAATTGCGTGAGGCGAATGTTCCTTAACCGCCGCCAAAATATTTTCAAGAGGCTGCTTAATGCCCAAGTTCACGACTTTGTAGCCGTTATTAGAGAGAATGATATCAACAAGATTCTTTCCTATGTCATGAACATCGCCCTTAACCGTGGCAATGACCATGCAGCCCTTAGCCGGCCCACCAAGTTTGTCCATGTACGGCTCAAGAAAAGCCACCGCTCTCTTCATAGTTTCGGCGGACTGCAGTACGAAGGGAAGCTGCATTTCTCCGGATCCAAAAAGATCTCCAACGACCTTCATTCCCTCAAGAAGAATTGTATTCACAATCTCAAGAGGCTTATATTTTTCGAGTGCCCGGGTAAGTACCGCGTCAATACCTACCTTTCGCCCCTCGATAATGCGCTTTTTCAGCGCTTCTTCCACGGCGACACTTGAGTCATCTGCTTCATCGTTGCCAGCGGGCTTTGCACCCTGCAGCATCTCGATAAATTTAAAAAGGGGGTCATAGCCTTCGCTCCGTCGATCAAAAATAAGATCGCGAGTAATCTTCAGCACCTCTTCCGGAATTTGATTAAGCGGAAGTATTTTCTTTGCGTTAACGATGCAGGCATCCAGTCCCTGCTGAATTGCCTCGTGCAAATACACCGAATTCAAAATCTGACGTGGATATGGCTTCAAGCCAAATGAGATATTAGACAGGCCCAAGATAGTGCGCGCGAGCGGCATCTCGTCCTTAATCATCTTAATCGCGCGGAGTGTTTCAATGCCGGCTTTTCGACTATCTTCATCGCCGGATCCGATCGTAAACGTCAGCGGGTCGAAGATAAGCGCATCCCCAGGAATTGAGTGGCGCTTGGTACAAAGATCATAGATCCGCTTGGCCACGGCAAGTTTTCTATCGGCGCCCTTGGCCATGCCCTCTTCATCGATAGTAAGCGCGATAAGCGCCGCGCCATATCTCACCGCCAACTCACATATTTTATCGAACTTGCCTTCACCGTCTTCAAGATTGATCGAATTAATGATTGGCCTTCCACCAAGCAGCTTAAGACCGGCCTCGAGCACATCGAGCTGGGTCGAATCAATCATCACTGGGGCGGTCACTTGCGTCGAGAAGCGCGCAAGAACTTCGCGCATGTCTGCGACCTCGTCTCGTCCGACATAGGCTGTGCACACATCAAGTACGTGCGCTCCCTCCTCGACTTCGCCTCGTCCCATTTCGACGATTCCCTCCCAATCTTGTTTGAGAAGCATATCGCGGAACTGTTTCGAGCCATTTGCGTTGCAACGTTCACCGACGATTAAAGGCGACGTGCCCTCTTGATCAAGGGGCACTGCACTATACGTGCTCGAAACATGCGAAGCGAAATCGTGCGGGCGGGCCTTTGGCGATAGTCCTCCGATTCGCTCGACCAGCGCCTTAATATGCTCGGCGGTCGTTCCACAACAGCCGCCGACAAATGAAACACCGAAATCCTTTACAAAGATCTCTTGATAGTCTGCGAGCTCTGCGGGAGTCAGATCATAGACGGCGCGACCGCTTTCATTTCTAGGCAAGCCGGCGTTCGGAAGCACGGCAATAGGACGCGAGCTCGTGCGCCCCAAAAAGCGAATATGCTCCTGCATAAGATCGGGACCGGTAGCGCAGTTAAGACCTACAAAATCTATGGGTAAAGTTTCAAGAACAACTAGCGCGGCGGAAACTTCGGTGCCGATGAGCATCGTGCCGGTTGTCTCAATTGTCAAAGTCACCGCAATTGGCACCCGACGCCCAACTTTTTTCATCGCGTCAATAGCCGCGTTGACTGCGCATTTGACCTGCAAGATATCCTGACATGTTTCAATCTGAATAAGATCGACCCCACCCTCGAGAAGTCCCTGCATTTGCGGAAAGTATGAGCGGTACATCAGGTCGTAGGTTGTATGCCCGAGCGTCAGAAGCTTGGTACCTGGACCAACAGATCCAGAAATAAACCGTGGCCAAGAATTTGAGCTGAAGCTACTGGCAACTTCCTTTGCCAGCTCAGCTGCTTTTTTGGAGATGGCGTAAGCCTGATCGGCGATGCCGTACTCGGCAAGGACAATTTCCGACGATCCAAAAGTATTAGTCTCAACAAGATCGGCGCCAACCTCAAAATATGAAGCGTGTATCTCTTTAATAATCTCGGGCTTGGTGACTACGAGATACTCATTACAGCCCTCCAATCCGGCAAAATCATCCTCACCAAGTTCATACGCCTGAATACGAGTACCCATCGCTCCATCAGCGACAATCACTTTTTCGCGCGAGCGATCGAGAAAGGAGTTCGACATAGCCACGAGGCTAGCCCGAACATTGCATAAAATGCAATGTTCGGGCTTGCAAGTACACGGACACACTTGCAAAATCGACAGCTCTCGCGTCGATGTTGCTGCGCTCACTACGTCATAGCCTTGGGCTGCGGATAGGTCTTGGAGCAGGTGGGGGGAACCCGCCGCGGAGGGTTATTCTTCGCCAAGCAATATGTACTATCCCGAGAATCGCTCGCTCAGAATATCACGGAGCATTTCGGCTTCCTCAGGCGCGACAAGACGCGGACTAAGGTTTCCAGCCTCAATTCGACAGGCCCTTCCCAGTTCGCGTAGAATATCATTTTTCTTCGGTGGTTTGACCAAGAATCCACTGACACCAGCTTTGAGGCAATCGACCAGGCAGTCAACAGTGCCATACGCAGTAAGCGCGATAATTGGCAGGTGTCTGAGTTTCGTGTGCGCGCGAATCTGCTGAATGAGCTTATCGCCAGACATTTCCGGCATTCTTATATCAGTGACAATACAGGAGAACTCTTCCGGATTTTCGCTGAGTTTATCCAGAGCCCCTTTGGCCGATGAAACTCCAACAACCTTTCTGAATCCGAGACTTTCGATATAGGCACAAACAATATCGCGTGGAGAATCGAGATCTTCAACTACAAGTACCGAGAAGTTCTCAGTGCTATTTGAAGTTCGCGGCTTGATCGCGCCAATGATTTTTTCGATCTTTTCAAGCGCATTTGCACCGTATGAGACCTCGGCACCGAAAAGGCGCGCCACCTGTTGGGAACGTGTTCCACCCTCTTTAAGATCAAAAACGACTAGCGGCACGTAGGGATTCTTCTTCCAAAGAATGTCGGCAATTTTCTGCTGATCTTCAATCGTGACCGAATGGTGCAACAGCACACATTCGAATTCTTTAATACCAAGCCAATCAAGAGCGGGGCCGACAGTCAGTGCTGTTTTGACCCTAAACTCGCGCCGGCGCGCAAGCTCCTCCAATGCACGATTTGCATCAGCGTCCGCGCATACAATAAGTAGATCTGGCATTGCTAATTACCCGATCTCTATTGTCGGAAGAATAGCGCAAAAACTTCAGGGGCGCTTTTATCACGCAAATTATCAGCAGGCGGGTACCGGTCCATTGATATTCGCGAGTTAGCTTGACACAGGAGGTGGCATCTTTTGGACAAGCTCTGAAAGTTTGCGCATGTTACCTGCGACTTCATCACAATGTGTTTTAAACAGCGTTGGGCTTAGCTTACAGCGCTGCTCAAGTAGTCCTGCGACATGCCCTAGCTCGTTAAGCCCGAAAAAGCCGCTCCCGCCCTTAATTCTGTGGAACATCACACGGGCCTGGTCCAATTCCAGTTCGGAAACGTCGCGCCGCGCCGCGAAAAACTGCTCCAAACTCACAAGCTGTTTTATAATTTCAGCGTAAAAAATTGAGTAGGCCTTAGTTTGCAAAGCATCCATACCTGGCAAGCATAGATTAAATGAGGAAAACCCGCTATTTATATTGCGCTTTCCTTGAGCTGCAAGTTGAATTACAAGAGAAACTGTGCGTCTATAGGATTATTGCGCGGACGCATTAGGAATCGAGCCGAGGAGGCTTTTCTTTAGGCTTTTTGGGACCGGAATTATGAAGAAATTATTGCCGTTGATTGCCATTCTAGTTATCGGAGGAGTCGCTTTTTTCTTCCTTCAGTCGAAGGAGATGCTGCCCGCGCTTGGCGGAACCTCTACCGCTTCAAATAGTGGAGGGAAAAGTCCCTCAAACGGCACGGAGAGCAGCTCGCATGGGGGCGATTCAAAGTCCGGCACAGGGGCAGCAGACAGCTCGAGCTCAAATACGGGAACAAAAAATGTTGACGTGGAGACGGTCGACGAGGATGAACCGGATAAGCCGGCAACCGAGCTATACAAAAATGCAGAAGACGCTCTCAAAGCGATCAAAGCCGGCGCGGTTGATTACGACGATCGAATTCTCGAGCAATTTACCGACATTGGAGAAGATTGCAGCTGGTGCGACTCGGTATATGCCGGGGTCAAGGATTTGATGATGGCCGCAACAACGACTCAGGATCAAAAAAGCTTCTATGCTGAGCTTCTCGCCGTGAGCGGTAAGGTTTCCAATGTCGCAAGCCTCATCGACGCGATCAAGAATGCCCCTAACTCAGAAACAGCGGACGCCTTCTCCGAAGCACTCGAGCTCACGGTTGGGAACAATAACGTCACAAAGTTTCTTGGCGATCAGCTTTCTAGCGCTCCCAGCGAGGGTCTAAAAGAGTCTCTAATTGCTGCGGTAACTAATCAAGGCTCGCGACTTGCTGTTGATATTCTTTATAAAAACACCGTCGAAAAAGGTGATCCTGATGGATACTACTCATTAGGTATTGGACTCGCCGAAGTTGTCCCGGAAGAGGAGGCGATGCCATATTTGCAAGAGATCATGCTTAAGCGCGATCAGTATTCTCATCTCGCAGCAAAATCACTTCTGAATAATGGGCTTGAAGGCTTAAAGTTAGTGATGAATTCGCTGACCAACTCCTCGAATCCTGATTTCGACAAAACGATGCTTAAAGATGCTGCTGATCATGTAAGTTATGATGATGAGACAAAGGACTATCTTAATAGCTTACTCGAGTCCAACAAAGATCCAGTGGTGCAAGCCTTCGCCAAGGAGATCTTAGAAAGCTCATCCGCTGAGGAAAGCAGCAACGCAGCTGACGGTGGCGAAGAGGGGTAAGAGATACAGAAAATTTCTTATCTCCAAAAAATTCTTCGTCATTTCAGATACTTAAAATACTCTTAAGTAATGCATTAAAAAGGCTCCATTTATTTAGCCAGTGCGTCGGTTTGTCGATCCATTAAGTTACAGTCGTCTAATTAGGGTTTGGGATACGACTGAGCGGGGATTCTTATCTCTATGAAGGCAGCAGACGCAACTGCGGATTTTCTCCTGGGGGATACCGAGGACACTCTCACTAACGAGACAGTGGCATCACTTGGCTCGACAGCCGACGCTTTCGCGACCCGGCTTAGGCGAAAACTCAAAGAGCAGGAGAAACTTGAGGACGAGCTCTCCAAAGCATGCGAGGCACGCCACGCCGCGATGATGAAAGCGATGATGACTATTCGCAAGGCACTCCAGGAGACCTGCAAGACAGATCTTGGAAAACGATTCTCCTTCGACCTCGACGTAAGCGATCATGAAGGATGGCCGCGAATCGAGCTTAATCTTGTGGATGAGCTGCTTCCCGAGCGGATCGACTACGGCTTAATCGTCAGCGCGAACGATCGAAATGAGCTCGGAGCGATTCTTATTAACAATAAACATAACGGCGAACTCCTGGGCCGAATTCAATTAGCCCTTCCCGGTGAGTTGTCAAAACTCCCAACAATGCTAAAGACCGCGCTTAGAAGATTTCTTGATATTGTTGCGCACTATGTACTCAATCCGATTAGCCAAAAAGCGATTCTGGAAGAAAAGGCTATGGAACTCGAAGACACCGAGGTAGTGCGTGATGCCTCGATTTCCGCCGAGGAAATGTTTGTTGAGGACGGCAGTATTCACGATCAAAACCGGGTCGACACTGGTGGACCGAGCGACAGTATCTCCTTAATGGAGAAGGAATAGCTCGCACTTAAAAAGCACCTGCCTTTCGCCCTAACTCGCGTTGCGAAAGGTGCACAAGTCTTCCGTAGAAACTTAGAGAACCTACTCCACTTCCATAGGCGCAGGTGGAACCCCAAGAACTTGTGGCGGGACTTCTCCTGGAGGAGAAACCGATCCATTTGCCGCTGAACCACTGCCACCAGCCTCTCCCGAAGGAAGCTCTTTCATAATTTCATTAAGAATCTGCTCGACCTCTTCAGTCTTACCCTGGCCCGGTTTAGCCAATCCCGATTTCGGCGCTGAATCTTCCTGCCCCTGCAATGTCAACGCGATCGCAGTCTTATCAACCCAGCCCACGACCCTGCCCTCATGGAAAAACACCTTGCCCTTTGGATAGACCCAGATATCATCTCTCTTTGACTCCCGCTCCTGTTTTGATTCAGGCGCGCCCCACATCGCGATCACATCTGAGTAGTTCATACCGTTGGACAGCGGAGGAAGTCGCTTCTGCGCGTCTGCTCCTGGCAAGAGTGCGAAAAGCAGCAGGGTTACCGACAGCAGGGCTACCGACAACAAGGGCACGACGCCGGCAAATTTGCCGAAAAGCATATACTACCTCAACGAGTTGACTGCACTAAGAATATATCGAAGAGTATTACGCATGCAATTGGCCAAACTACGAGAAAAGGCGCAGGCGTTTTACGCCACGCATAGGTTAACTATGGGAGGCCTGATTGCGTTTTCAATCCCGCTTAAGCTGGCGATTGCTTATATTTTTCTTATCCCCACGATTTTGCTCTGGCTGTGCACTCACTGGCCGTTTCGCATCGAGCTATTCTCGAGAATTGAACGTGCGTTTATGTTCTTTTTAGGTGCGGTGATTCTTTCTTCCGCATTGGGAGTTGATCCACAGCGCAGCTTTCGCGCGCTGCCATCGCTTGTTTTCTTTTTTTTTGCGGTTCCTTTTTTCTCTGACATTTTTCGAGAGAAGCAAAGTTTTCGTTGCATTGCCTGGCTCCTTATCGGCCAAGCCATTGCAGCATTTCACTCTGTACTGCAAGCGGCTTTCCCCGAACAAATACGCGGTTTCTTTCTCGGCAGCGTCACTGAGTCGGGACAACTGTCGCTCACAGCAATACTGGCTCTCGGATTAATACTGTGCGTGAGTGACGCACCGCGCGATCTCCTATCGAATCGCTACTTCGCAAACTGTCGAGTACTTCCCTCAAAGTTATTTCTCGGGCTGCTGCACCTCGGTATTCTGCTGTTTTTAGGATTTCATAGTACCTTCACAGTTTCATCAATATTTATCATCTTCATGATCTGTATCAGTACGGCTCTGATTGTATTTCATATAGCACCGCTTTTGTATAAGGCCCCGCGTGAACAGATCTGGTTTCAACAGTTCGTTGATGCGCTTGTAACGTCGATAACGCCTCTTTTATTTATGGCGCTACTCGTAAATCTCAAGCGCGGTCCCTGGTTTGGAGTGGCTCTGGCTGTCGCGCTGCTGCTTTGGTTCTTTAGGCGCAAGTTCGTAGTTCCAGCGGTGTTTGTCGGGCTGATTCTTTTTGCCACTGTTACTCCTATACGCGAGCGTCTCTTAAAGTCTTCGGAGCATTTCTTCATCCAGGGAGGGAGAAATGCAATCTGGGACGTCGGCATCGAGTTGCTTGAGCGCTATCCCCTCGGCATCGGATTTGACAACAGCCTGTTCTTGCGAATGTATTCGCCTGACATACCTATGCAGCTTCGCCACTTTCACAACAATCTTTTGAATATCGTTGTTGAGAATGGTTGGGTCGCGCTTTCGCTTTATCTTTGGTGGCTTGCTGCAATATTTGCAATTAGCTGGCGCCGTAATGCATACGGACAACGTTCGACGTTTCTTGCAACCATAGGCTGTGCGATATTATCGTGGCAGCTTGCCGGAATTGTTGAATACAATTTTGGAGACAGCGAAGTCGTGCTCGTTGCGTACTTAATAACTGGACTTCTTGTGGCGCATAGCTCGACTGAGGATTCTAAAACTTATCAATCAACGCCCGAAATTGCGCCCCCGCCTTTACCCCTGCCTCAATCTGCTGGCTGAAGCGTTCAAGCAAATTGTTACGATTTTCTATCATTTCTCGAACGCGGTCGGCGGAGAGCTGTTGCTTCGCCTTGACGAGGAGGATTTCAGAAATTTCAGAAGTCTTAAATTCCGAGCAAATTAAAGGCTCGCCGACAACCGCCACAACCCCCTTAATACTTTTTGCAAGAATTGTCCTTGCCGCAAGTTTCCTTTTTTTTCGACAGTAATTTACATCATACACCTGTAGCAACCCATCTCGTCGCGTTGTGTCTAAAAGGCAGTAAATATTTCCTGAGACAGTTTCAAAATACATTTGTCCATAGCGATCATGTGATAGCTTGCCGCGCGGCGCGGCTATAATCGAATCAAGCTCGACACCACCGATTCGAATCTCCAGCCCCTCACGCTTGCCATTTCCGACGAGCACGGAACGCGCCGAACGCTGTCCTTCGCTGAGCGCAAAGTCTCGATCAAATTGGCTTAATATCTTACTTGGCTTTCCCGGCGCAATCTTCGCCAATTTTGTCGCACTAAACTTTTCGCGGAGATCGGCTGCAAGTACCGAAACAATCTCACTGGTCTGGCCTCGTCGGCTCTTCGTCGGCAAACGCGGATCAATGTAGTAGAAATGAAATGGCGCACCAATTTCAATCGCCGAGTCGGTGCCGCCAAAAGCAAGGCCATGATAACGAGTCCCTTCGGACAAATTCTTAAGAATAGGTTCCCGATTGACAGTCTCAAGCGAATAGAGGTTTCCGGAATTTGTCTCCAGAATTACACGCGTAGCGAGTCCTGGTCTAAGGCCCAAAGTTGCAGCACTTAATATTGGATTAACGTCGTAGAGCGTTCCGCCGTCAAAATAAATCTTTCCGAGGTATCCACCTTCAAGCGCCAACGCTTTATAGGCGGCTTGGCCAAGCGAACCACTAGCTCTTCTACGACCCGTTCCACGCGTGCTCATACAATCAGCGAGCCTTGCCCAGCCGCTCAATGAGCGCTGTGTCTTCCTTAATCCGGTTTTCTATCTCAGTAAGATCGCGATGCAACGCAGCCAGATCGTTTACGCTCTTCGCGGCTTTAATCCGGTCAGTCACTTCAGCGAGCGACTTTCCCGATCCAGCAACAAGTGGGCTGAGCCGAAAAGTCACTGGCCGTCCCTGATCACGGTACTGATTAAAAAAACTCTCACGTGTAGCCACCCTACTTCGTACGCGATTTGCCTGGGTCAACATTCTGCCGCGTATCGACTCAAGGGCTCGATCGCGACTTGGCTCTGTAGGCTGACGCACTGCACGCGAGGTAAGTGTAGGGGCTCTTATTTCGCCGACTCTCGGCATCTCAGCAGCAGCGATAACGCTCTTTTCAGCATTTGCTTTCTGAACCTCGCTTTGAAGAAGTGCGAGCTTTTTCTCGGAAACCTGCTTGTCGAGCTCAAGCCGCTCATTAAGTTCAGCGATTTTACGATCGCGATCGCGTAGCTCCGAAGAGAGATTATTAAACTGTTTTTTTAACGTATCAGCTTCGGAATTTCTTCCCCCTTGATTCTTGGAAATCTGTTCCTTAAGCGCGAGGATCTGCAAATCGCGCTCATCAAGCATATCGCGTAGCGCGCGCAAATCGTTGTTGCTCACCGGTGCATCAGCGAGGCGCGCGCGCAAAGTTCGCTGCAAAGAAGCGATTTCGGTTTCAAGTTTAGCGCGCTCCCGCTCGTGCTTACTTTGCAAACCTAAAAGTTCCTCTCTCAAGTCCTCGAGATTTGCATCCATCCGCGCTCGCGGCACGGTACCTGCTGAAGATATATCGAAATCAGAGCGACCAACCGGATCAATCAATGTCTTTTCTGATACGACATCAGGCTTGCCCCGGTCATTTCGAGCGATTGATTGTTGTTTCTGCTCGAGTTCATATTGCAGCCCGTGTACTTGGCGTTTGAGGGCGTCAACCTCGAGCTCAAGCTCGGCGATATAGTCAACTATTTCGTTCCCATTCTCGTCGACTCGATACGCCCTTCCATCCGGGAGCTTGCCATGCGTCGGGGTCTCCGCCGAAGCGCAGAACATAACAGACAGCGCCAACACAGTGACAATAAACGCACCGAATATTTGCGTCTTAATTTTCTTAATCAATCGCATATTATTTCGAATAAATACCCGAATACGGCACTCCCACTCTAGTATGAGATCGCCATCCGCGCCACCAAGAATTCACACACTGAGCTCATGCCGCTTCGAGAAGCACAGACCCCCAACTCAACCCAGCGCCAACCACTGCAATTATAATTTTTTGCCCAGGACGAATGTTGTGCCAATTGGATGCAAGCACAATTGGTGCGCCCGCCCCAGCTTGATTGCCCTTTGTCCGTACATTATGCCAGTGCTGCTCAGCAGGAATTTCGCGGTTATTAGTAATCTGTTCCAGCATTGTCGCATTTGCCTGGTGTCCGATAAAAATATCGCGCGACCAATCCAGTGCGTGCTTCTCTTCGAGCGCTTTAATGAGTCGTACAGTTTGCCGAACCGAAAAATCTCGGACAGCTCGCCCGTCTTGGTGGAAAAAGCCAAAAGTATCGACCACTACAGCGTCACAACGAGTCGGGTCGGCGGCAAAAAGAGTTTCTTGCACATAAAGCTTTCCAGGGTGCTTCGTCGAGACTACCCAAGCCCCGGCTCCATCTCCCCATATCGCCGGATCGGTGCGGTCAAGATAGCTGACCTTCTGCGTCATTGCGGCGGTAGAAATACACAGCACATACTCGGGAAGCAGCTCAGGCCTAAAATTATTGAGGTAATCCATATGCAGCGCAAACGCAGGACATGCAGTTTGAAGATCGCAGGCAGGAGCCGCGAGCTTAAGCTCGGCTGCGATCTGCTGCGCCTCTGATGGATACACACAATCGGGAGTACAGGTATTGCATAGCATCAAGCCAACTTTATCCGCAGAAATCCCTGCACTCGTGAGCGCCGCATGAGCAGCGTGCACCGCCATGTCCACGGAAGTGTGCGAGGCAACTTCGCGTGCTTTTCGCGGATCCTGATTACGAGTTTCACGAATGTACTCAAGCGGCAATGTCGACACGCGAGCCTCAATGCCAATCTTTTCTAAAATCCACTCCGTACTAGTGCCGACATTCAAAGATTCAATAAACGCATTATCAATGACTGTTGGAGGATGAAAATAGCCCATCCCTAATATCGCAAGCCTCGCGCTCATATGACCTCCAGGTGCGCGAAACCAAGCGCACCATCGGGGCAAGCAACGGTTGCGACAATTTCATCCTGCGGCGCGAAAGTCTCCCAACGTTCAGCGAGTGCAGCGCCAAACGTGGACCCCAGAGTTGACCCGGTTTTCTCCACGCTGTAGCAGATCTTCTCCGGCCTTATTTTAAGCTCGTGCTGAATTTGCTGTATTTCGTGCGCATGTGCTGCACTTGGAATCCATACGGGCGGAGCATCACCGGATGTATCGACATATTGTTGATACATCGCCTTCTCTCGCGATGCGAGCACCCGAAGATCATTCTCTTGTATTTTGAGATGGTTAAATAGATCGCTGCTTACCGATAACGAGGGCGGTTGCGAAATCGTATATTGCGCTTGTGTCAGATTAAGCTTTCCGCCTCGCTGTGCCGAGACGACTAGCGCACATGCAGCGTCACCAAAGTACAGCGCTTCATCTCCTTCACGGTAATTTATTCGTGTCGTAGGAGTATTCGTCGAAACCAATAAAACATACTCCGGCACTCGCGCGACGCTCCAATCAGCAATATGCGCGAGCATAAGAATCACCGATGCGGTCGAGGCAAAGAGGTCAAAGCACTGAACCTTTCGGTTAAGTCTCTTGGCAACTCGCGCGGCTTCGGTGGGAATTGTCTGCGCGGGGGTGGCGCACTCGCCGATAACGAGGCCGAGCGAGTCGGCCGAAATCCCGGCGCGACTAAGCGCCATTTCGACGGCGCGGAGAGCGAGATCAGTCGCCGACTCCGAACTCGCCTCGGCAGCTTTTGCAATATCACTATTGCCAGTTTGTCGAAGGTACAGAGGATTGAGCACTGAAAAGCGGCTACGAATGCCGAGACAGTCGGAGATCTGCGAGGCAATATGCTGCGGATTAAGCTCCGCGAGAAAAGAGTTCTCGATCGCAGTTGCGGGATAGGCATATCCCGCGCCAAGTACTGAAAGCACGTTCTTAAAGAAAAGGTGTTTATTATAAAACGGGATAGAGCCTAACGTGAATTAAAAGAAGTTTCAAATCCGGTTACTATAAATATTCGAACTAGCCCGGCCTTCTCACAGGCCGGGCTAGCGCGGACAGGATGTCCGAGCGCCAAATCGTACCTTGCTGTTGTGGGGCAATTTGTGTGCCGACCATAAACCGACACTCTGTGCCGTGTCGGTGTTGCTCGGCACAGTACTTTTTGGGCCAGGACGGCCCAAAAAGTGCCAGAAAGCACTGTAGCCGGGATTTCTCCTTGAGAAATCCCGGCTAGTTGAAATAATGGATAGTTTATTCGATAATTATAGCCGTTCATTCGCCCCTCGGCGCAATCCACTCAGGATTGCCTATAACGCGAAAGTGGCGATAGGCGCGAAGGGGCTCCATTACGTCACTGCCTCAGCGAGAGGGGTAAAGTAAGCAGTTGCCAAGATTCAGGGGGCCCATGCTGTTCAGATTCTCCTTACGAGTGACTATCATCTGCCTATTTTTGGTCCTGGCGATGCTTCGTGCCTCGTATTGGCAGTATCAGCGCCATCTTCAAAAAATGGAGTACATAAAGGTTATCGAAGCGCGCGTGAAGGCGCCGCTTACCCCGCTCACTGACGTCCTTGCTTCAATCTCCAACCCGGAAGTCGCGTCTGCCTGGGCCGATTTCGAGTATCGCCGGGTTTCCGTAAGCGGCAGCTACGATTATACAAACGAGATGCTGCTTAAGAATCGGCGTCTTGAGAACTTTCCGGGAAACTACACACTCACTCCACTCAAGATTGACGGAACTAACTTTGTGGTAATCGTAAGCCGCGGATTTATTCCACTGCCCAACTCCCCTCGCGACACAAGAAAGATCTATCAGAAGGCGTTGGCCGAAAATTTTACCGGACTGATCAAAGCGAGCGCCGTACAAAGGCTCTTTGCCCCGGCCGATGCGCCGACTGGCCCGCAGTACCCCTGGGTAGATAGCTGGTTACGAGTCGACCTTCCGAAGATGCGAAAGCAGCTCCCGTACGCAATATTGCCGGTATATCTCGAACTGATGGAGAGTAGCGTGGTCACTGGGATAGAGGAAAAGATAGTCAGCGCGCGCTCGTCGCGTGAGGAGATGTTCTTTCTCCCCGGCCAAGAAAATGCAATTCCAGCGCCAGACGCAATTCCAAAATTAAATTACCCCGTTCCTGTATTTGATACTGTGGCCCCCCCCGGCCGGCACAAAGGGTATGTCTATGAGTGGGCGATTATGGCGTTGATTACAACGCTCATAGGCATCGTATTGCAGCTAAAGAGACCTGCGCGGGCAAAGACCTGAACTTTTCTCAATAACTTCACACAACGCGCGATCACAACATCGATCCACGAACTTTAAACGCTCCGCTTTTATCCAGCCCCAAAACTTCAGCCTTAAAAAGTCGCCGATCGGCCTTGGACAGCAAAGATTCTGCCGACTTAGGTATCACTCGGTAATGCTGTATTGAATCCAAATATTTGCCGAGACAATCTAAATTATCAGCGCTCGTGCGCCAATCACGCAAAGGAATTCGATTGACTGCAAATGGTCGCGAGTACTCGCGTAATGTCTTCTTTCCAGCAAGATTGAAGTAAATATTAAAATACGACATCACCAGCTCGCGAACAGTTCGGTAAATCGGGTCGCGATAACGACAACCGGTATAGTTCGACTTGGCAATTGCGCCCCATAATCCCCGGCGCTGAAATACTGCGAGTACATGATCATCGTCCTCATGGTTTGCCCGTAAATCAACCAGTCGTGGCGTGTCTCCATGAAACTCAAGCGCAGCGGCTGCGAACAGCGCTCCGTCAAAGCAGTGCGCGCGTTGTACTTTGATAACTTCGCGCGGAGGCCGTGTACAATTATCGCTATTATATTTGAACGACTCAAGCTGATCCTGGATCTTTACTGGGCTCGAAAGACGTCGAAAGACCATTGTTTCTTCTTTTGTCCAGGGTAACTTCATATCCTGTCAGGAGCATGATACATTTTCGCAGCTGTGGAAATGTACGTTTCCTAATGAACCTCTGAAAAACTATGCATTTCGTCTTCGCTGGCCTTTCGGCGATCTTTGCG
>CAZEAC010000078.1:0-19302 GCA_964510065.1 uncultured Bdellovibrionales bacterium
GACGCAGCTCCCCCGCTGACCAAGTTCGTTTCTATCAGATCGCGATGGGTTCGGTCCAAGCGATTCTGAGTCTCGCCGACTCCGAACAGTCCCAAGCTTGGAACGTGCTTGATGCAACTGCGGCGCATCTTTTCAAACTAATTCAGTACTATCGGGGTTAGTACCCCCCCCTTTTGTGTTCTCTATTTGATGTCATCTTACAACCGAGCAAACCTGACCTTCACGTGCACGTAAACGTTCCGCTGCAGGAATAAGTCAAAAAACGTTCGGGAGCGGGCACGTTTACGCGAACGTTCACGAAAAATCCCCGCTACTCACAGCGCGACTCGGCCGCAACGTATCGCGGTTGCGGCCTCTTCAGCCGCGCTTCTGTGTCGTCCCTCCGGGGGGTTTTTGCTCCGCAAAAACAGCGCATGAGTAGCTACCACATTCCGTCGGTACTTCGCATACGCAGTCTATTTGTTTTTCAGTCCAAGCCGATAGCCGAAGAAGAGCGCTAAGAAAAGTACAAAATGGAATAGGGCAAGAAATCCCAATGTGCCATTCGCCCTACACAGCACCAATAGGGAAGTCATGATTACAAACGCACTCACCAGTGCGGACCGTTGAAAACGGCGCTGTGTGGTGCATCTGGTGCTTAGCAACGAGCCGACAAAGGCAAATGCCGTGAACGCAAATAATAAAGCCAAGGTGCCAAACGAACTTGCGCAGCACTGGCCTCGAATGCTCCACACACAGGCATGACTACATTCGGCGATTAGGAGTCGTGAGTCTAGAATCCAGTACAAGATATAACTCGCAAGCACTATCGAAGATGCGTGAGCAAGCGCAATCAATACTGCCTTTAATAAGCCTCCGCCAAAATATTGGCCGGAGAGGTGATCGATTTCATCGCCAAGCTTGGTGCCCTCAAGGCGCGCCCTCAATTTTGCTTCGAGCTTTTCAAAGTTGGGCATGTTTTTTTATTCCACGTGCAATGACAATTCTCTGAATTTGATTCGTGCCCTCGACAATTTGTAACATCTTTGCTTCACGCATCATCCGCTCGACGCGATACTCTTTAATGTAACCAGCGCCACCATGAAGCTGTACCGCGTCAGTGCTGATACGCATTGCGGTGTCGGTAGCGAAACATTTGGCCGTAGATGCTGCCAGTTCGATATCACTTCCTTTAATAATACCTTCATGCGCTGCCGCAGCCTGCCATGTTAATAGTTTGGCTGCTTCCAGTCCCATGTGCATATCGGCAAGCATGAATTCGATGCCTTGAAAATCAACAACCCGCGATTTGAATTGCTTTCGCTCCGAGGTAAACTTTAGTGCCGCTGACAACGCAGCACTGGAAATTCCGTTTGCGCACGACGCAATATTTATTCTTCCGCCAGCGAGGGAGGAGAGTGCGATTTTATACCCCTGATGAAGTGCTCCAAGCAGCCGATCCTCATTGAGTCGAAGGTCGTTAAAGCGAAGCGATGCTATCGGCGAAAGCTCGCAGCCCATTTTCTTTTCAGGAGCACCGCATGCAAGGCCCGAATCGAGTTTCTCAACAAGAAAGGCAGAGATTTCTGGCTTTTCTTTTGAGCTGCCGCTTCGCGCAAATACAAGATAGAGGTCGGCAAAGCCAGCGCTGGTAATGTAACATTTCTCGCCGTTCAGGATGAAATTACTGCCATCGTTGGTGGCTGATGTCACAAGTGCTGCTGCGTCCGACCCTGCACCCGGTTCAGTAAGTGCGAATGCTCCCAACAGCTCACCACTCGCAAGGCGCGGCAGGTATTTTCTCTTTTGCGATTCATTGCCATGACGCTGAATTGCAGCGGTAACCATAAGATGAACCGAAAGAAATATAGCTGGACCAAGATCCACGCTGGCCAACTCCTCCATAACTAGCATCGAGCTAAGAGCGCCCTGCGCAGTGCCTCCGAACTGCTCGGCGACAGTGAGCCCACATAGACCATTTCTCGCGAAGAGCGTGAATAGATCGCGTGGAACGGACTGGTGGTATTCGTCGGACTGAAATCGAGGCAGTTCGTTTTTCGCGAGACTCCGTATAGTTTGACGAATTGTTGCCTGAAGTTCGGTCTCAAAAGAAAACATGATTTGCCACTCTGTCCAACTATGGTTCTAAAACGAGCGGGAGTGCTACAATAAGACTGTATGCCTTTCTCTCATAATTTTCTCTTATCTTCTATTCCTCATTAAGACTACGATCACCAAATTCGCGCTTGACGGAATCTAAGAAGAGTGTGAGGTATTGGTGAGCGAGGCAGGGATTTCAGTCTCGCAGCTTGTTGTTTTTGTTTGAATTAAGGAGGCATAGAAAATGCGAAAGAGTATAGTTTTGGCTGCTCTCGTGCTTCTTGCTCCAGGAGTTTCTCAGGCAAAGAGCCTCGAAGATCTTCTGGTCGAGAAGGGCGTAATTACCAAGGGTGAGGCGCGTGCAGCTTCGTCCGGCGGCCCTGCGAAAGTTTACTGGAATGGTGGTACACGAGTTGGATTCCCTGATGCTGGCTTTGATTTTGGCATCAATACCCTTATCAAGACTCGTTATACCTTTACCGACAACGATGAAGACAGCGGTGCGGGAAATACTTCGAGCTTTGATGTCACCCATGGTCGAATTATCCTCCATGGATCTGCGTTGAATAACGAGTTCGAATCACACCTTAATGTGGATTTCGTCAGCAACACTGATGGTGATTCAAAGTCGCCAGAGCTGTTGGATGCCGTAATCACATGGAACGCGTGTGACAATTCAAGCTTCTCGATGGGGCAATGGAAGACCGGTATCGGCCGTCAATTCTTGGCCGATGATGAAACCTTACAATTCGCTGATCGTTCAATTACGTCGGACTTCTTTAATCTTGGCCGTCAAGCGGGAGCTGGTGTCGACCTTGACTTCGGTTCAGTCACGGTTGGCGCTGCTATCTTTAATGGTGAGTCGACTGGTGAGGGTATTAACCGCAGTGGAACTGATACCCGTCATACCGGTGTCGCCAATGTCCGTTGGGATGCGCTCGGTGAGATGAATGTGCTTGAAGAAGGTGATATCGACGGTACTGATGGTGTTGCCCTTAACTTCGGAGCCGCCTATGCCTATTCGCAGACCACTGACGATACCGCTGGCCAGATTGATCGCCAGAGCGTGTCGGTTGATGGTAACTTGAAGGCTAGTGGCGCGAGTCTCCACTCTGAAATTTTCTGGACCCGTTATGATCCGGAAGATTCAACCACTTCTGTGGAGCCGGCTGGAGCGTACATCCAGGGCGGGTACTTTGTGCTTCCTAAGGAGCTTGAAGTTGCCGGTCGTTATGCGATCGTCGATTGCGAAGATCCTGCTGCTCCATCGAATAACGGTATCAATTGCACCGGTAATGATCAGGTTCACCAGGCAACTGCTGGTTTGAACTATTATTTCTGGCGGCATAATATCAAAGCACAGTTCAACATAGATTATATCAATGTTGAGCCTGAAGAAGGCGACAATTCAAACACTGTGCGGTACATCCTTGCGGTTCAGAGCTACCTCTAGTTTAGAGTTTGCTTAAAGATTGCGAGTCGGAAGAGGTTGTTCCGACAGATGTATCAAAGGCGCCCTTCGGGGCGCCTTTTTTTTTGAGCGCCCTGAGTGTGATCGCAAGCTGGAACTGCTAAAAAAATGGTTACTGCTCATTAAGTGTGGGTAGCTCTTCCCTCCACTCTGTGACCTCTGTGTCTCTGTGGTCTAAAAACCAAAGAACCACAGAGGCACAGAGGTCACAGAGTTAGGGAAAGAATACCCAGGGGTAGCCGGAGCATGTGTAGGTCACCGAAAATATTCTGGACGGGCCTTATCGCGCGGCAGGTAATACTACCCGCTTCTTGGACATTCCGATCTCTTCACGTATCTTACTGCCTACCTGGCTTAATGCGTGTATGTGCCCCGAAGTTTGTGCAAGAAACTCTTGAAGCATCTGGAGATAGCGATGCTCTTCGCTGGTAGGTGGCTCGTCTTCCTTGGCGCATAGCTGTTCCAATCTTTTTGAAATAAGTAGTGGTACGTCAATCCAAAACTCGAAGTCTTCGAGCTGTGTGAGGCTCAAGCCGCGGCGCCATAGAAAAGTGTTTCTTTCGGTTTCTGCGAGAAACCAGAGCGGGTGAAACTGACCAGTAAACGGAGGCAAGAGCCCCTTGCTTTGCAGCTGGTCTTCGAGAGCTCTAAGAAGATCTCCTAGAATCACCGTATCAGAAAGTAAGGTGTGCTCATTCTGTTCACTTTTGTTCAGACTATGTACAGTCTTTTCAATAGTAAGCATTTGATTTTCTTAGTTGTAGACTGGAATTCCTCGCGCACTTCAACGGACGCTTCAACTAAAAGCAAAATTAGCGCCAACTGTTCTTAGCGGCTCTCAAGCCGTTCTTTATTCCGATATAGTCGTCAGTGATCGTACAGCCACGCTTTCGTGGGTCCTTAAACGGGGCATTCGCGACATTGCAGTTGTCGTTGCTACTCCATGCGAGGACCGCGACGCATTGGCGGTAGCGACTGAAGAACTTCAGCCAAGACTCGCTTGAGATGGTGGTCCCATCCGGGTTGGCGATACAACGATTGTCGATAAAATTAGGCGTCGCTCCGTGGCCTTCGCTCACTGCGGCGCCTTCTATCGGAGAACCTGGGTCCGAGCCGACCGGATTCCAAACAAATTTGCAGCGTCCTTGAAAAATCGGTCTTATCCATTCCTGAATTATCACTGACTCATCTCGTCCGAGGTTAGTCTCCAAAATGGGATTAATGTAACACTCCTTTTCGTTGCTGAGCTTCGGAAGTAGATATGAAGCAAGATTGCGCGCTGCCGCTTCGATTTCAACGCGAAGTTTCTGACTCTTGGCGCGAGCTGCGGCGCGGAGTGTCTCCACGGTGTATTTCGCGAGAAATTCATAAGAGCCGCAGCGTCTATTGCGGATACAGGCGCCATTGATTAGATGCACCTCTACTAGTGCCACCCGTTGATTCTGAAGCTCGCTATCGAGGCAATCGTAATGGCTCCCGAAGGTGTTCCAAAGCAGCGCGATTGCATAGCGATCAAGTCCTGCCGTGGACTCTTGGTATGCCTTGCAATTGAAATTCGGATGGGTGATTGCAAATGGCGCACGCCCTAAAATAGCGACTTGATCAGCCGAACAATCGACGCTCACTAAGGGGATAAGGGCAAGAATTGTGGTGAGCACAAAAATGTAGGCGCGCACTCCGTAACTGTAACTTTTCCCAGCAAGGGACTGCAAGAGAACCACCCGATACCCAGTTGAGTCGCTTAACGCCCTTGCCGAGGGGCCGATTATGAGTGATCCTTTCCTTGTCGTAAGATAAGGGCTTAAAACGAGGCGGTATGGTGAGCGAAGATACTATCTTTTCCAAGATCATACGGAAGGAGATTCCAGCAAAGATTGTCTTTGAGTCCGAAAACGTGCTTGCCTTTCACGATGTCAATCCTCAGGCGCCGGTGCACATTTTGATAATTCCGAAGAAGCCGTTACGAGATCTCTCGTCGGCATCGCAGGAAGACAGTGCGCTCCTTGGAGAACTTCTTTTAGCCGCAACTAAGATCGCGCAGAAAGTGGGGCTCCAGCTCGATGGATATAGGGTGGTAATTAATAATGGCGCTGGAGCGGGGCAAACGGTATTCCATCTGCACCTGCATCTTCTTGGTGGAAGGTCGATGGAGTGGCCGCCGGGGTAGCAGCCGACGGAGGAAAAGTAATGCAGATTAATGATGATGAAAGTGTAAAGGTAGTCGCGCAGGGTGAAATCGCGGAGCTACTTCTCAATCGGCCAAAGCATTTGAATGCTTTGAGTCCTGATCTATTGGCGTCGCTCATTGCGCAGCTTGAGAAAGTACTTAAAGAGAAGAGTCTTCGCTGCATTGTCATCTCTGGAGCGGGCGAGAAAGCATTCGCCGCGGGGGCAGACATAAGCAGCATGGCGCAGCTTGGCCCTCGGGCAATTGCAGATTACGTAGAGCTTGGGCAGCGCGCAATGCGAGCCATCGAAACTGCCGCAGTTCCGGTAATTGCTGCCGTAAATGGCTATGCGCTGGGCGGCGGGCTCGAACTCGCGCTGGCTTGTGATCTGATCTTTGCGAGTAGTCGCGCGCAACTTGGTCAGCCTGAAGTGAATCTTGGTATCATCCCGGGGTTTGGCGCAACGCAGCGTCTTGCACAACGTTGCGGTGTGGGTGCCGCGCGCTGGCTGATCTACTCAGGCGAGCGAATCTCGGCGGAAGAGGCGTTGAGACTCGGCGTCGTGGATAAAGTGTTCCCCGCCGAAAATTTTATCACACAGGTACGCGCAAGCGCTGAACTTATCGCCTCAAAGGGACCACTTGCGGTACAGCAAGCAAAGAAAGTTATTCTCCAGTCGCAAGAAGAGCAGCTTCTTTCGGGCCTGCGTCGCGAGGTCGAAGGATTTCTCGCAACATTTGCGACGGTGGATCGAGAAGAAGCGATGCAGGCGTTCCTGCAAAAACGTCCAGCGGTATTTCGAGGGAAATAGATCAAAATGGCTTGGATTGACGCGCATGGCTTTACGTTCAGTGAAGATGAGTGCATGGTGCGCGATGCCGCGCGGAGTTTTGCTGAAAAAGAAGTCGCCCCTTTGGCGCCAAAGATTGATCGCGAGCATTATTTCCCCAAAGAATTACTACCAAAACTTTCCGCGCTTGGATTTTTAGGCGCGAACGTTCCGGCGGCGTTCGGTGGGTCGGAGCTTTCAGTCGTCGCATATTGTTTGATAGTGGAAGAGCTCGCGGCTGCTTGTGCGTCGACTTCGATAATTGTAAGCGCGCATAATTCGCTCTGTATTGCCCCGATACTTGATTATGGGACTGAAACGCAGAAACAGTGTTACCTGCCCACGCTCGCGAAGGGGCAGGCTCTTGGCTGTTTCGCGCTTTCCGAGCCGGGCACGGGAAGTGACGCGGCAGCGCTCCGCTGCATGGTAAAAAAAAGGGGGGAGCAATACGTAGTGTCGGGTACTAAAAACTGGATAACCAATGCTCCAGAGGCGGGAGTCTGCGTGCTTTTTGCGATGCAAGACTCATCTCGAGGAAGTAAGGGAGTCACTGCATTTGTTCATCCAATGAGTCTCAAGGGGATTTCGCTTGGTAAGCGCGAGGATAAACTTGGAATTTGTGGGTCGCCTACATCAAGCATCAATTATGATGAAGTTGTTCTTGAACGCGAAAATCTTCTTGGCGAAGAGTTTAAGGGATTTAAGGTGGCAATGACCACGCTTAATGGCGGAAGGCTAGGAGTTGCATCTCAAGCGGTAGGCATTGCGCGATCGGCGCTTAGTGACGCACTCAAGTATTCCAAAGAGAGAAAGACCTTTGGAAAGCCAATATGCGAACATCAGTCGATACAAAACTACCTAGCGGATATGGGTACTTCGATCGACGCGGCCAGGCTTCTTACGTGGAGTGCCGCGCGGCTTAAGGAATCAAAGAAAAGCTATATTCGGCAGGCAGCACAGGCAAAATTATTTGCGTCTGAGACCGCCATGGAGTGTGCGATTAAAGGGATACAGATACATGGCGGGTATGGCTACGTAAAAGAGTTCCCCGCCGAAAGGCATCTTCGAGACGCTAAGATTACAGAAATTTATGAAGGTACGAGCGAGATTCAGCGAATGATAATCGGGTCCGAGCTCGCAGGGGAGTAGCGTGAGAAGGACACGGAAAAGAGGCTCGGCGCAGGGCTCGACTGTATCCTCACAGAGTCGCTCTAAGAAAAGGGGCGTCACGCAGTCGAAGAATATAAAGGGCTGGAGCAGGACACGCTACCGTGAGCAGAAGCAGAGAAAAGATCAGTTTCTTTCATTGAGTGGTCGAGAGGAGCCGGCGCTCGAGACACCAGAGACTTTGGGCAGGTTTGATTACTCCAAGCAACTTGGGTTTCCGGGGGAGTTCCCTTTTACTCGCGGAATTCAAGCCACAATGTATCGTGGCCGCCTTTGGACAATGCGCCAATTCGCGGGTTTCGGTACCCCGGAGGATACTAATCGACGCTTTAAGTATCTACTTAGTCATGGTCAGACTGGGCTCTCTACCGCATTTGATATGCCGGCATTGATGGGCTACGACGCCGATCATGACCGTTCCATGGGTGAGGTCGGGCGAGAAGGGGTAAGTCTCTCGACGCTTGATGATATGCGTAGGCTCTTCGATGGGATCGACCAGACCGCCGTGACTACCTCAATGACGATCAATTGTACCGCGACAGTTGCCATGGCGATGTATTTTGCGCTTGCACGAGAGCGAAACGTCGCGCTCGAAAAGGTCGGTGGCACGATTCAAAACGACATGCTCAAGGAATTTATTGCGCAAAAAGAGTGGATCTGTCCTCCGGCTCCGGCAGTAAAGCTCGTGTGTGATGTGATTGAGTATTGTGCTGAGCACGCGCCGCGTTGGAACCCCGTGAGTGTAAGCGGGTACCATATCCGTGAGGCCGGAGCTACTTCGGCACAAGAGCTCGCGTTTACAATTGCCGATGGCATTGCGTACGTTGACCACTGTGTGAGCCGAGGAATGAGAGTTGACGATTTCGCGCCACGGCTCTCATTCTTTTTTGACGTACACAATAATTTTTTCGAAGAGATTGCAAAGTTCAGAGCTGCACGAAGAATCTGGGCGAAGCTACTACGTGAACGTTACCGAGCAAAGGATGTCCGTTCGATGATGCTTCGCACGCACGCACAAACTGCGGGGGTAAGCTTGACTGCGCAGCAGCCGGTGAATAACGTTGTGCGAGTGGCGCTTCAGGCGCTTGCGGCGGTTCTCGGTGGCGTGCAATCTCTCCACACAAACTCAATGGATGAGACGCTCGCGCTTCCGACAGAAGAGGCAGTCAAAGTGGCGTTGCGCACGCAGCAGATTATTGCCGAAGAGAGTGGTGTCGCCGATACGATCGATCCACTTGGCGGTTCCTACTATTTAGAAAAACTTACCTGTACAATGGAGCGAGAGGCGCTCGGTTATATCAAGAAAATTGATTCTTATGGCGGCATGCTTGCCGCGGTAGAACAGGGCTATCCGCAGCGTGAGATTGCCGAAGCCGCGTATCAATTTCAGCTGCGCCAAGATCAGGGCGATATTGCGCTTGTTGGCGTCAATCGCTACGCTGACGATTCTGACCAGAGTATTCCGCTGCATGAGATTGACCCGCGCGTGGAGCGAGAACAGGCCGAGCGCTGTCGCCAATTTCGCGCTAATCGCAACGCTCAAGCTGCCGAAAAGGCTATGGTTTCAGTGCGCGAATGCTGTGCCCAAAACCGTAATGTCATGCCTGTCGTGATAGATGCCGTACAAGTTGGCGTGACGTTAGGCGAGATTTCTGATATTTATAGAGAGACCTTTGGAGTCTATCGCGATCCGGGAATAATTTAGGGGGGGAAGTATGGTACGGCTATTTGTTGTTGGCTTGTTGTGTGCGTTGCCAGTTGCTTTTCTGGGGGCTGACTCCGAAGCGGAGTCTCTCGATAGCTCGCTTAGAGGCCGCTATGGTACTCTTTCAGCGCGTGATGTGCGAAAGCTTGTCCGAAAGAAAGTCACTGCGTCTGCGCTTTCTGATGTTTGTCCACAGACTCGCGCGATCGAGCGTGGTGAGATCTGGAAAAACGTTGCCTCGACACATATTCCGACTTCTGATGCGCGGCGCTATAGCACCAGCTTCATAACCCTACGGAGCCATTCAGCGCCATCATTTTCCTGCATTAAGGTGTACGATACCGCCGGGAATTTGGTGCACAAACTAGGACGGTATTCTCCGACTGGTTCGCAGTATAGTTCAAGAAGCTATGGTGGAAGTGGATGCGGGGACAGAAAATCGGCACGAGCCGTGGCTTCACGAGCGCGCTCGAATACTGGTAGTGCTAAGATATATCTCAAGGTGCGAAGCAATCAGTGTATTGAACTTTCCACTCCCGATGATTGTTTTAACAGTATTGCCTGCTAGGAATTAATGGCGCGGAAGAAGAACCCCGTAAAAAAGACAAAGCCGCGCGTCTCAAAAACGCCGAAAGTAGCGCTCGTCACATCTCCAATTCGAGTGCTTGTGGCCAAGGCTGGTTTAGATGGTCATGATCGCGGAGCAAAGGTTGTTGCGCGTGCCCTTCGTGATGCTGGGATGGAGGTTATCTATACCGGATTGCATCAAACTCCGGAGATGATAGTGCGCAGCGCGGTGCAGGAAGATGTGCAATTCGTTGGATTAAGTATTCTTTCTGGCGCGCATATGTCGCTTTTTCCGGCTGTTTTAGAGCTCTTACGTAAACAGGGCATTAATGACATTATTGTTTTCGGCGGCGGGATTATCCCGAAGAACGACGTCGTAGCGCTCGAAAATATGGGGGTGAAGAAGCTCTTTCTGCCTGGGGCGAGTACACAGGAGATTGTAGAGTGGGTCCGCGCGAACGCGCAAGAACGAGACTAATATGGCGAAATCAGGAAGTCAGTCGAGCGGAGTCGGTGTTATATTTGTTTTGCTCATGGGAGCAGTAATTCTTTGGGCGCTTTACGGACGATCGCAAGGCGCGCCGTTTCACCAGAGGTTGAATCATTTTATTGAGAGTCTTCAGAAAGATCGCGCGCCGGAGCAGCCTGAAACAGGTCCCCAGGACATCCTTGAGAGTCGCGATCGTGAGGAGCTAAACTCGTTGATAGAAGAGGTAACAAAATGAAAAGCGTCAAAAAGTTCGCAAGTGTGTTTGCTTTGATAATGGGATCTCTGACTCTGAGCAGCTGCATTATTCTTGCGCCAATAATTGATTCGGTACAAAAGGCAGGGCTTACCGAATCGGGTCGTCAAGGCGCGCTTGCCACCAGCATCAAAGACTATCATCAAGCTCTGTATTGGCAGAGACCAAACCAAGCACTTGCTTTTGTTCGCGACGACAAACGCGAGCAGCTCGCCGATCAGATAGTGAAAGGTCATAAAGATGAACGCGTCGTCGATAGCAAGGTCGACTATATTAATTGGACTAACAGTTCTTTCGAAGCCGAAGTCGATGTAGTTGCGAAATACTACAAATCACCTTTTTATATTGTGCATGAACGTATTGAAAAGCAGCAGTGGGAGTTCTCAATGGTATCGGGCTGGAAGCTCGTTAGTATAGAGACTAAGAAAGATGCAGCATAACTGTGTAGTTTTTTTGTTCGCGCCAATATTGTTATCGTCGTGCGCCTATCTTCCTTCGCGCGGTGGTTTGCCGCAGGCGGCTGTTGAGCCACTTGAAAGCGCTGGTGCTGAAGACTCCCAGCCCTTTACCCTTACTTTACTTCAGGAAATGAATGATGGGAGCAATATACGCCTTGCCGGCACGGTGCATGCAAATCGTGCCCTGGCGCTTTCGCCTCAGCGGACGGCGTCCCAGCCGGCGTTGTCGGCAAAGCTTCGTGTGACCGGTCTATCGGGCGGAGATGTGCGTTACACCAAAGAGCTTAATCTATCAGAAATTTCGACCAAAAAAGAAAACCCGCAAACACTTAACGTCGGCGATATGCTACCGTTTTCTTTTTCTATTCCCGTTGCAGGACTTGAAAGCTACAACCTAGAGCTGGTGTGGGGGGAAGAAGTAATGGCGTCAGGGCGTGTGCAGGTGGAAGATATTAAGCTCGAAGCTGTTGAGCAAGAATGCGAAGAGCCGCCATGCAAGACCCTTCCGAGAATTAGCGCGATGTTGGTCAATCAGTCATCCACGGAGCGGAGCGATATCACCTTAGGGATTGGCTTCGTGCTGCTTCAGGAGGATAGCGTGCTCGATCTCTCTAAGGTGCTTCCTGAGAATGAAAAGAAGCTTGCGCTGAAAGGCGTGGTGCTCCAACCTGGCGAGCAGCGCGCGCTGAAG
This sequence comes from uncultured Bdellovibrionales bacterium, assembly GCA_964510065.1. Taxonomy (GTDB): domain Bacteria; phylum Bdellovibrionota_C; class UBA2361; order UBA2361; family CAIXSY01; genus CAZEAC01. Next base: position 11,879 of record CAZEAC010000078.1, read on the forward strand.
CTTAACCTTGATCGAGCGATTCCACGGGCCGAGCAGGGGAGGTATCAACCGGTTGTGCGGGTGCTTTCAGCAAAATAAGTAGAAGTTCGCAGCCCTGTATCGGTAAATGCTCATTAACTCCGGGTATTTTCCCCCCTATCTCGGTGCCCCCTGTGTCTCTGTGGTTTCATAAGTGTCTAAACCACAGAGACACAGAGGTCATCGAGCTGGGGAAAAGGCTACCCATGCTTAATAAGTAGTTGCCTGCACCGTTGGTAATCATTTACTCCTTCGCCTTAGAGTTCTTCTCGGATTTCTGATCGCCCCATCCTTGTAGCCCTTACGCTGGCTTGCAGCCCCCTCAATATGGTACTACTTCATCATGCTTCCCGATTCCAAACAGAGGCTCTATATCCGTACTTTCGGATGCCAGATGAATGAGTATGACAGCCAGAAGCTGTTCAAGCTTCTTGAACCTGGATACGAAGCAGTGCGAAGTGTCGAAGAAGCGGATCTAGTGGTGATTAACACCTGTAGTGTTCGCGATAAGCCGGAGCAGAAGCTCTACAGCGTGTTAGGTGAACTTGCTGAAATCAAGCGTCAAAAACCCTCACTGATGGTTGGCGTCGGCGGTTGCGTGGCGCAGCAGGAAGGCAACGCTATCGTTGCTCGGTCGAAGAATGTCGATTTTGTGTTTGGCACGCACAATCTCTCTTTAGTGCCCGCACTAATTGAGCGTAGGCGACTTGGCGCCGGACCGCAGGTGGCGGTGGATTACCGTGACGAGTGGGAAGAGCTTCCGCTTGGATTTAGTGGCAAAGAGAGGGTCTCAGTATTTGTTGCAATTAGTCGGGGCTGTAACAAGAATTGTAGCTACTGCATTGTGCCGACTACCCGAGGTGTCGAGGTGTCACGCGCCGAAGACGAGATTGTCCGTGAGATTCGACTCGCGGTGCACCGAGGAGCACGCGAAGTAGTGTTACTTGGCCAAACCGTGAATTCATGGGGCAGAGACCTTTCTCCGCGAAAAACATTTGTGCACCTTCTGGAAAGGCTCTCGGAAATAGATCAACTTCTAAGGATTCGTTTTACTAGTCCACATCCTCAGGAGATTCGCGAGGATTTTTGTGACGCGGTGATTTCAAATCCTAAGATCTGCCGCCATATCCACATGCCGCTGCAATCCGGCAGTAATCGGATTTTAAAAGCGATGAACAGAAATTACCGTCGCGAGCGGTATCTTGATATTGTAGGCGAACTTCGATCAAGGGTTCCCGATATTGGTATTACGACAGATATCATTGTCGGATTCCCTGGTGAACAGGAGGAAGATTTCTTGCAAACCCTCGACGTGCTCGAACAGGTCCAGTTTGATAGCAGCTATTCGTTTATGTTTTCACCACGTCCCGGAACAGAGGCCGAACGAATGTCCGATCAGGTGGAGCCATCTTTAAAAGCCGAAAGACTTAAACGCTTTCAAGCTCGTCAAGATGAGATTACCGCCGAGCGGCTTAGCGCCGCAGTAGGAAGTGTAAAGGAGGTTCTAATTGATGGGCCAAGCCAGCACGATTCAGCGCTGTTGCACGGAAAGAGCTCGCAGAATATCTCCGTTAATCTCAGTGCATCTGGCGTGCCTGAATATGGAGAGCTTAGCCCAGGTGACCTAGTGGCGGTAAATGTGACTTCAGCTGCTCGATTTACGTTGAAAGCCGAACCTATCGCAGTAATTCGGGGAAACCAACCAGCAGTGGCCCATGCCGTAGAAAGCCCGGGGCTTTGAGGTAGACAGTAGAAGCTTACTAGGGCTAGAATAGGACGACAATATATGGAATGTTTTGAGGTTTTTTTCACATGAACTCGAAAGAAACGGCCGTTGAAATGTTTGTCGGTGGGTTGCTTCTTGACCGAAGCACTCAGGCTCCGGTGGTGATCTTAAAGGATGAAGCTGGTTCTGTAACTCTGCCAATCTGGATAGGCATAGCGGAGGCTACTTCGATCGCCAGTGCGATTAATCAGATTTCAATGGCCCGTCCGCTGACCCATGACTTAATGCATGAGATGTTTACCCAACTTGGGATCACTGTGCAGCGGATACTTATTACAGAGTTAAAGGAGTCAACCTACTTCGCCGAGCTTGTGGTGTCGTACGGCGATAAGGTGCTTATCTTTGACGCGCGACCAAGTGATGCAATAGCGATTTCGTTGCGGGCGGCTGCGCCGATTTTTGTGGCTCAGGCGGTGCTTGATCAGGCTAAGGTGGTATTTCCGCCTGGCTCAACGACGCCGGTAGACGGTGTGCCCCCGGATCAGGCTGGCGCTGAAGGTGAGCAGGCTGAGGGAGGCGAAGCCCCGCCCCGAGGGCCTGATTTCACTAGTATAGACAAAGAGAAGTGGATTGAGATTTTGAACAGCCTCGATCCGGATGATTTTAAGTATAAGATGTAGTGTAACGGAGCGTGAGAGGGGAAGTGGAAACGCCAAAAACAGAAGAGCGTATGCTCGATAATGAGCCGGAACATCAGAGCGCAGATCAAGATTTTGATGGTGGGGTAATTGGGAAGACTGTTTCTGAAGATCCCTTGCTGAAATTTCTTGCAGGGGAATGGAGGAGTTTGGTTGGTTGTATCGCGGTAGCAATCCTTGGTTATTTTGGCTACTCAAGCTACATTGGCGTGGTTACTGGAAATCAGCGTGAAGCTGCCGATCAGTTGGCTGGCGTGCGTGCTGATTACGATTCTATCGTGCTGCTAGGTGAACAGTTCCGAACTGAGAAGGACGAAAGCGCCAAGGCCGAAAAGAAGAAAAAGTTCGACGAAGCAAAAGTCCGGCTGGATGAGCGAATTAAGGGCCTTTCTGAAACTGTGTCGCCCTATAAGGAAACAGCACCTATCTACTCGGCGCTAGTAAGCGTTGAAGCCGGAAATATTCCGACGATTACTGCTGCGGGGGAAAGCGGTTGGGAGCAGGCCAAGGCAGATTCGTCGACGCGTTTCGTAGGCGAGATTCAAGCACTTTTGAATGCACGAATCCTCGTTGATAATGCCGAGCGTCGAGCCGAAGGGGTTTCAGCTCTAGAAAAGCTCGCATCCAGTGCGGACTCCGTGGCAGTCCCTTCAGTAGTAACCCTTGCCACAATTGCAAATTCTCCTGCGGAAAAGGAAAAGGTGAAGAAGCTTATCGATAATCTTGTGCAGCGTGAAGCATATTACGGCACTGTGCTTAAAGAGGCACGTGCGCGTCTCGATTGATTTTTCGCAGGCGAGTTGTGCTGGTAAGGCGCCGCCTATCGTTTAATCGCTGGAGTAGCCGAAGCTTTTGCTTTCTGGGCGATTTGGCGCTCATTTTCTCGAGCCAACTTTTCGGCCTGCCGTCGTTTCAACAACTCAAGTAGCCAAAACTGCTGCGGGACAAATCCCAACATACGATCAATTACTGCACGGATTCGCTGTGCAAGCCAAGTTACGAATCGATCGAGCGCCGTTGGCACATAGCTTGGACTTTGGAACAGTGACGCTCGCTGAGTCTGTCCAGTTTTTATTTGCGCGGAGCGCTTAGAAAGTGTGAGCGAAAGTAAGCTACGCTGAGTAGAGGTTCGAGCAGTTCTCGAGACTCCAGGAATATTGCCAATGGAGGCTTTCGTAAGTTTTGAGTCGGTAGTCTGCTGCCGTTGGGACGGTTGTTCTATGTGCTGCTTGGTAGGTAGCACGGGGTTCGTAGGGAGCACTGCATCCTGCTCGAGTGAGACTGCCCGAGTTGCGGGCTTTGGCATCAATTGATGTTTGCTCACTCCATCTCCCAAAGTAACGCTATAAATCTAATTACTTATACTAGAAACCCGTACGATAAGATATAGAATTCTCTATAGAACAACACTGTACATAAGAGTTATGGCGACTTTGCGAGAAATGTTATCTGTCATGAAGGGTAATTACCCATTAACCCTGGGTATTTTTTTCCTAACTTTGTGCCCTCTGTGTCTCTGTGGTTTAAATATTTTAAAAACCACAGAGACACAGAGGGGGGCAAAGTTAGGGAAGAAATACCCACACATAATGAATAGTTAACTCTGAAGTAGGTAACTACTCACTCACCTAGGGTAAATTTTCAGGCCTGGTTCTGGACCTGATCCTCACGCTAATTTTTATTAATCGTAGCGCTGCGAAGGATCCGGAATCGAATAGCTTCGAATCGAACCATCCATCATCACGACTTCGACGGTAATATCTTTCGGATAGTCCGCACCTTTTTTGCTGAACGCGAATTTCTCACGTTCGCCGGTATCGCCGTACCCAGTTGAATTTCCTTCATCGAGCACATTTCCGGCGAGATCTTTTAGTAGAACTCTTTCAACTTGGTGGGCGAGAGATTCCGGGAGAAGGACTGCCAATCGGCCTTCGTTATTGGAAACTGGCTTGAAAAGAAATCCGTCTGGGCCGTCAATAGTGGTGCCGTTAGGTGTAACTGCTCCATCTACCGTCTCGCCGGCCGGAACTTCAGGCACGGCTTCGCCCGAGTCAAAAGCATCGATCTTTAGCCGAGCCGCTTCAAGCGCCGACTCCATCACAGCGACGGCTACTGTCGTATCACTTCCGCCGCCGCGGTTGTCCCAGAGCTTGCCTGTATTACTGTCGAGCTGCGCCGCTGCAAATGACTGAGAGTAAATCTTGTCAGACTCTTCCTGCGTAATCTCCGCCGAGGCGACAAATTCTTTGAGGGTAGCGTTTGTTGCGTCTTCGAGAGGAATGAACCCATCGGGCTTTTGTGCGGCCGCCTTTTGGGCGCTAAAAGCAGCATCCCATTTTGTGCCGAACTCTTCTCCTTTAAGCGCAACGATTCTTTCACGAACAATGGCGGCAAAAAGTGCCTCTTCGCTGACCTGATTTGCCGAGTCAGGCTCCAAATATTGCCGAAGAAGGTCTACGAATTTGGAGCCTCCCGAGCTTTCTTGATTGCTCTCGGTGCTTTTGCTGGTAGGCGGTACAGCATTGGTTTGGCTCGATTTTTCGGTTTCGAGCGCCGACGATGAGATTGTCATAATTGCTCCATGCTCACGTAAACTTCAACTACGTAGGCCAACCATGGCCTAATTTAGAGAGGCTGTTTTGAAGAGTAAAAGCATTTTTTGTGCCAATTGACTGTAGGCATCTCGAGGGTAGCTTTGCTATTCTGTCGTCGAGTCATCGAACTGGGGAGAATTGCGGTGAGCAACGAAGCGATAATCGATTACGAAAAGGTGATGGAGCGACTTGATGGCGACAAGGAGCTTTTTCATGAATTGGTCGGAGTCTTTTTAGAGAGTTACCAGAGCACACTTGAGCTTCTACGAGCTGCGGTGGAAGCGGGGAATTCTTCGGGTGTACATGCCGAAGCTCATTCCATAAAAGGAGCTTTGTCCAATATCGGCGCGGCAAGGGCGCAGGCGCAGGCGTTCACGCTCGAAAAGGCCGGAAAAGCGGGGGAGTCCAAAGCGTACGTGGAACTTTTTGCTAAGCTTGAAAGCGAGATAGCTGCGTTCATAAATGAATATAAAGGGCGAAATTGGTAAGCCGGAAAAGCCGTGGTGAAGCGGCGAGGAGTTCGCCTGCTCAGACCTACGCTTATTGGTGAGTGCGCTTACGGATAGCCATTTACCCGCTGTCTTGTTCTTTGAAGCTTCATGCATACGGAATAAATATCGACCCCGTTTGTAATCTCGAAAGTTCCCTTGCCGCCGGTAAGAACGCCATCGACTAATGCGGAGCTCAGAAATAAATTTTTGTAATAGAGACTTTTTGCAAATTTGAGAATCTTTCGTGATTTGATCTTGCCACGGCCCCAACGCACAAGGCTGATCTGCTCGTTAGTATAGTAGCCGCCTACCGACGACATTAAAATGAGTGGGCGTGGCGCGAATTTTCCATCAGAGATCGGCTTAATACTCGCGGCTTTGCTTCCGTTGTATTCGTATTCATCGACTGAAGCGAGAAGCGAAACTCCTTTGTCGAGAGACGCTTGGGCAACCGCGTTCAAATCGAACTCAATTTGCACTAGGTATTTGGAAGACTTGCTGCAGGTGTCTTTTGAGAGCAGTGAGCGAAATACCGGTGAGGTTGCTCCATTGTCACTGCCGCCAGAGCCGCCGGTGCCTCCTGTTCCTGACCCGGGATCGATGTTTTCGCATAGCTCAGCTCTTGTAATGCTAGTTCCGAATGCGTTCTTGTAAAAATCAAGAAGCTTCTGGATCGCTTCTTCCGAGAGCCCGGAGCAGTCCACTTTTGCAGCTTCAGCAGGAGGCCTTGAAGTTGCAGACCTTGCTGGCGCGGCCGGAAAGGTATAATTGGCGCGGTCTCGTCCTGCAGCGTTGGTAAGATTGAGGCCGATCCAGCCTTTTGTTTCCCCGAGGAGCGATTGAGCACCTTCGCTCTTAAATGGGCGCATACGCATGCTTACAGTCGCTGCTTCGGGACCTTCGAAAAGAACATTTAAAATTGTCGAAAGATTGCCATTTGAGACATACCAAAATGTCACCTTCTTTGAAGGAGCTGAGGTTGAGCTGACGGTGAGGGTATGATGATCTCCGTCGGCCTTAATTTCTTGGAATAGCGGTTGCTGAGCAGGGCATAAAATCGGCAGCATCAAGACGCTAAGAAAAGCCAGAAAACCATTATAATTGCGCATAATTATCCCATAAGGCGGAAAAACACCTAAACCCTTACAAGGAGTTATGCGCAGAATTGCTTTGGGTGTGACCGCGGAAGTTGCCAGCTCGTGCTACGCCGTCGCCTCTTCGAGACCTTTGACCGATTCATCCGAGGCTTCCGCTGCAGCCGACTTTTCACCTGGAGCCGGGATTTCGAGGGCCTTTCGCGCTGCCGCAGGCAGGTCATCTTTTCCCTTAGTGAGCCAGGTGATCCGTGAGCCGTCTCTTAGCACGCTCCAGATTGTACCCTTGAGCGCTGCGGCTTGCTCGGGTGGGACGTAAAGATCGCTATCCTCTTTCACCGCTGGTGCTTGACCTGTTTCATGAAAAGTCGTCGCAAGATTAAGCGCCACGCGCCAGCAGAAAAGCCTCTCTGCGGTGAGCTCGTCGAATTCGTCGAGCGGCCGGTCCACGTCGGCGAGGCCAACGCCCATCGCCGGAATTACACCGTAACCAAAGCTTGTCAAAAGCGCAGATGCTATGTGCAAATGGTTGCAGCCCCAACGACGCTGCTCCTCAGCAAGATCGAATAGAATGCATTTTTTTTCGTTTTTTCGCCTGAGTGTTTTGAAGCCGTCTATGTCGGCAAGCGCAAAATGAGCATAGGCCAAGAACCGTATAGCGCCCATGAGCATGCCATTTGGGGCGCCGACATAATTTACGGTTTGCCCCAAAATTGAGCAAATCTCCATATGCGGAAGCATTTTTTTTGTGATCTGTTCAAATTCTTCCAGATCGATTCGCTTTCTAAGGTGCCTATAAAGGT
>CAZEAC010000078.1:19312-20796 GCA_964510065.1 uncultured Bdellovibrionales bacterium
AGTGAGCGAAAGGTGAGAGGGTTTAGATTTTGAAGCTGTTCTGAATAAAAATCAGTAGCGGCATGATATAGGCAGGCTCTCAGTGTAGGGCTAACTGAGACTAGGAAAGATGACGAACTAACTGCGAGATCCTTAAGCTCCTGCTCTTTGCCCTTTCCGAGTTGATATTCGGCAAGCCGTACAGTGCGGATGCAGGATGTGAACATGGAGGTCGGTGTCGGAATAAGCGCCGTGTAACGCTTGGCTTCCAGTAGCTCTGCGAACGGTTGGCTTTCTTGCTGCTTGTCCATGTTCTGCGTAAGTTCTCCCCTCATTAGGTCTCATCGTCAGCCGGCTGACTTTACTTTATACAAATAAGAAAATTGACTAGGCGATAAGCAGCGAGCAGTAAAAATTGCTATTTATGTTAAGTAAAACTGATATAATAGTAAAAGTAGCTTGAATTAAGTTAAAAATAGACGATATTATCATAAAAGGATTATACTTAATAGATTCGATATGCCGAGACAAAAATTTCCATTGGTCGCCTTAGTAGCTCTTGTTGGAATTGCGCTCTTTGCGGGGCTTTATAGGCCCGATATGAGCCCATTACAGCCTGGGGCGGCTATCAATCCTGGCGATTGTGCCTGGATGCTGACTGCCACTGCATTGGTGCTACTTATGACCCCTGGGCTTTCGTTTTTTTACGGCGGAATGGTCAGGCGTAAGAACGTGATCTCAACGATGCTACAGAGCTATGTCTCGATGGGTATCATTAGCCTGCTCTGGGTGGTGGTTGGATTTAGCTTGGCATTTGGCGACAGTATCGGTGGATTCATTGGCGACCCGCGTACATTCTTTATGTTTAATCATGTAAGTGGCTCGACTCACGCGCTACTTGCACCGACAGTTCCGCTAGTGCTCTTTGCGCTTTTTCAGTTGAAATTTGCGATAATTACTCCAGCACTTATTACCGGGGCGTTCGCTGAGCGAGTTCGCTTCTCAAGCTATGTACTTTTTATATCGCTCTTCGCGCTTTTTGTTTATGCACCGCTTGCACATTGGACCTGGCACCCCGCGGGGTTTTTGCGGCAGTGGGGCGTCCTCGACTTCGCCGGAGGTAGTGTGGTTCACATGTCGGCAGGCTTTGCTGCCTTGGCGGGAGCTCTCTATTTAGGTCCTCGGAAAAATCACGCTTCGGGGGCAACGCACACTCCGTCGAATATCCCTTTCATTCTCCTTGGGACCGGAATGCTCTGGTTCGGATGGTTCGGCTTTAATGCGGGGTCAGCACTTGGCGCAAACGAGAGCGCTGCGTTCGCGTTTCTCACGACCAATACAGCCTCAGCTTCGGCGATGCTCGCCTGGATCTTTATTGATGGAGCTCGCGGAAAGAAGCCCTCTGCGCTCGGTGCCTGTGTTGGCGCGGTCGTTGGCCTTGTGGCAATAACTCCGGCGGCCGGTTTTGTAAGTGTTGGCGCAGCGATTTTTATTGGAGTGGCAGC
>CAZEAC010000079.1:0-20606 GCA_964510065.1 uncultured Bdellovibrionales bacterium
CTGTAGACTAAATCTAGGACTAGACAGCTATCGGCATTCAGCTTACGGCTGACAGTACTATTGGCTGAAATCAACCAAGCAAACCTGACGTGCTGGTGCAAGCTCACAGAAAATACCCACTCATCAAAAAAGGCATCCCTTGGAGCATAAACACCTCGCGCAATTTGTTTCTAGCCAACCAACTTCTAGTTTACTTCTATACTATAATATGTATAGAATCGACTATGGAAGATCTCAAACGGGTGGAAAATCCCCCAAATCCCTATCAGCGCGATCAAATTGAATGGATCGATGCAAGCCCGCCTGCAACACTGCAGCTATATGAGGAGCACGCACGCTCGGTGCTCACTGAAAACAAGAGCCCTGATATCGGTTTTCGCTACAGCGTCAATCCCTACCGCGGCTGTTTTCATGGCTGCGCCTACTGCTATGCCCGGCCGAGCCATCAATATTTAGATTTCGGCGCAGGAACTGACTTCGAGAGAAAAATAGTGGTCAAAGTCAATGCGCCGCAGCTGCTCGACGCCGAACTGAGCACACGCTATCTGAGCAAACGTAATCGTGACACACGCAGTCTCGAGAGCGGCGAGCGCGAGCAGATCTGCTTCTCTGGAAATACTGACTGCTATCAACCACTCGAGCTCTCATACCAGCTTACGAGGCGTTGCCTGAACGTCTGCTTTAATCGTGGAGTTCCAGTTTCCATTATTACGAAAGGCGCAATTATTCGTCGCGATATTGACCTCCTCAAAAAGCTCCATGAACGAGCTGGAGTTGAGGTAAATATGAGCATTGCGTTTTCAGATGACGAAATCGCTAAGGCAATAGAACCGGGCGCCCCGCGCCCGAGCATTCGTTTTCGCGTGCTTGCTGAGCTTTCTCGCGCTGGAATTCCGACGCATGTGGTGGTCGCGCCAATAATTTGCGGATTAAACGATTCGCAGATTCCGCATGTACTAAAACGCGCCCGTGACGCCGGGGCACGCGGGGCATTTATGACACTGCTGCGCCTGCCGCGTGAAGTAAAGGAGATCTTTTTCGATAGGATTTTCAAAGCACTGCCGCTTCGTGCTGAAAAGATTCTCGCGCAGGTTAAAGAGGCACGAGGTGGGTCACTCAACAATTCCGAATTCGGAAAGCGCATGGTCGGCGAAGGTCCAAGGTGGCAGATGGTGGAGTGGCTGTTCCGCTCACAGTGCAAGGCGCTTGGTATTAAGTGCTTGGGAGATTTTAGTGACTTTGGACAGAATCGCTCAGAAAACTCCCGATCCACCTTTTGGAACGACTTCCCTTTTGGACCTAGCGCAGGTCGGCAGCTCAATCTGCTCTAGCAACAACGGCTTTCGACTTTGCGCTTTGAGCAGATTCAAGCTCCAGCGGGTGCACCGTACTCCCTTGCGCCTTAAGCTCGCGACGGCATCTTCGCGGAAGGGTTAGATCTTTGAGCGGGCAGGAATGACACTCATGACAACGCTTTTCGGCTAGCTTGGCGAGCCTTTCTGGGGAGATACTCATGCTATCGCACATATGTAATTATATAATAATATCAATTTGTTAAGCAAACAACATCATTACTATTACATATGCTTACTATACCATGCAATACATCTACATACTAATCAATCAATTTTTATATCAATCTCCCCTCATACACATCAATTAATCTCGTCTTGCGTTAGCCAATTACCATCCCAGCTCACCAGCGATAGCCGATATTCAGCTTATTAGCCGGAAGAAAAAGAGCCTCACGGGGGGCCTGCGCCACGAATACTTCAAGCTACGACAGGCAGTCGCGACGAAGGCTTCGGCCCCTTTGGGACTGGGTGCGCCGCTGATTCGTGGCGCCACCTTCCTAGCTCTATCCGCAACCACAACCGTAACCACAACCGTGGCCGGCACCGCAACATGCATCAGGCTGCTTGGCGAGAAACGGGTAATCAACATACCCCTTCTCTCCTCCACCATAAAAAGTACTTCTATCATACGCGTTGAACGCCGCTGCTCTTTGCAACCGTTCGGGCAGATCAGGATTGGCAATAAAGTGCCGCCCAAATGCAACTGCGTCGGCGAGGCCATCGGCGACCGCCTTAATTGCGCTTTCCCGATTGTAGCCCCCCGCAGAGATCAACACCCCTTTGAAGATTCCACGAAAAGTTTTTGCAACATCAACAACGTCGACAGCCTTGTCAGCCTCTGATTCGGAGAGCGACGCGCGCGGCTCGACAAGATGAACATAGGCGATCTTCCGTGCATCGAGCTCTTTAAGCACATGCCCAAAGAGCACCGAGGAGTTACTATCATGCATATCGTTGAAACTGCCGAAAGGAGAAAGTCTCACGCCAACGCGGCCGCGGCCCCATATTTCGACGACTGCATCGACTATTTCAAGCAATAGTCGCGCCCTATTCTCGATGCTTCCACCATAACTATCGCTACGCCGATTAGTTCCATCCTGCAGAAACTGGTCGAGCAGATAGCCGTTTGCACCATGAACTTCAACTCCATCAAATCCAGCGGCCTTCGCATTTTTTGCACCATGTTTAAACTGCTCAATGATCCCAGCCAGCTCTGAAGTCTCAAGCGCACGCGGCGTCTCGAATGGAACCTCTTTCCACTCGGCGGAAAAAATGCCTCCCTGAGGTTTGATTGCCGAAGGAGCTACCGGAAGCGCGCCTCCGGGCTGGTGTGAGCGGTGCGAAATTCTACCAACATGCCAGAGCTGCAAAAATATCCTCCCCCCTGCCTGGTGCACGGAGTCGGTAATGAGGCGCCAACCGGCAATCTGCTGCTCCGAATGAATCCCCGGCGTTCCGGGATAGCCTTGGCCCTGCTGCGAGACCTGAGTTGCCTCACTCACAATTAAACCGGCAGAAGCGCGTTGCGTGTAATATTGCGCATTCAATTCCCACGGAATGTTTCCTGGCTGTGCGCTTCGCATTCGGGTAAGTGGCGCCATAATTACGCGGTTAGGTAGCGTAAGATCGCCAATTGATAAGGGGTCAAATAAGGTGGCCATTGAAATTCTCCAAGACAAATTAGTTCATTAGTTCAATAATACCGAACTAATGCACAGAATGTCAAGACCTGCTATACTTTTTTATTATGAGGCCCTTACATCACCCCGCGGTTGAAGATATGAGCGTTGAAGGAATATTGTACGCGCTGTCCGATCCGATTCGCGCTCAAATAATGATCCAGCTACGTGAATGTAAGTGTGCGCAAAACTGTGCCTCGTTTTTAAAATTCGAGGGCACCCCCCTTCCGAAGTCCACGCTTTCGCAACATTTCCGAATTCTTCGCGAAGCCGGTCTAATTCGCAGCGAAAAAAAAGGAGTTGAGCTCCATAACACTCCGCGGTGCGCTGATTTCGCTCCACGATTTGGCGCAATGGTTGATGCGATCCTGGAGAGCTACTCCACCCAGGAGCGTAAGCGCAAAAAGCGCTAGGAGTGTGCGCCACGAATCAGTGGCGCACACAATTCCGTAGGGGCCGAAGCCTTCGCCTCTACTACCTGTCGTAGCTTGAATTATACGTGGCGCAGGCTCCTAGTCAGCTCGACCATTGTAAACGTTTTGTAAAAATCAGAGCAAAGCTTTTTACCCGCAACGGTCTCAACACTGGGTTCCAAATTACCTACAATACTTCTAATGCATGTAATCGGAGGTTTTGTTATGGGACGTCGCTGTTTCGCAGGAACGATAGTTATCGCCGGATCGCTTATCGCGGGAGTGCTGTGGGCCTGCGGGCCAAACACGCCTCCTTTGATTGTTCATGAATGGGGAACTTTCACCTCACTGCAAGACGAGCAAGGATCCGCAATCGGCGCAATTCTCAGCGATGACGAGCCTGTGCCTGAGTTCGTCCACGATTTGGTCCCAAGCCTCGTGCGCGGACCCAAACCGCGCGAAACTCGAGTAAAAGGGATCTATGTGACTCCTGAGCTACGGGCACAGGTAACCATGCGCCTTGAGACGCCCGTAATTTATTTTTATCCATCGGCACCGGCAAAGGCCCCCGGCTCGTTAAATATATCTGCGACTTTCCTTGGCGGCTGGCTTACTCAATTCTACCCAAACGCTGAAACTAAAGTTCACGACACGACCGGTCTCCAGAACCTTTCTTCTCGCTCTTCGAGTTCGCTTACCTGGCGCAACATTGAACTTGGCGCGAACTTTCCACTTCCCGAAACGAAAGATACCGTGTGGCTCGCACCACGCGAAGTTGCTGCGACAAGCGTGAGAGTACGCACGTACCAAGGCAAACTTACGCAGAGTGAAAAGTATCTCTTTTATAGAGGGGTTGCTCACCTCGACTCACCGCTTCGCGTGACAAAGATTGATCAACAGGGCCGAATCGCACTTCACGCTCAGCCAGATGAGCTAAAAAACGGGATCAGCGATAGCTCATTTGCGAAGGCTTGGGTTGTCGACATCCAACCTTCCGGGAAGATTGCATACCGCGAGGCACAGGTCGGGCAAGAAAGTTCGCAGCATTTTGAGCCAGATCAGTATTCGACTGAGAATTTCGCAGTGCTCAAATCATCGATGCAAGAGGCCCTTGTCGCACAAGGGCTTTTTGTCGATGAAGCACGCGCGATGCTAAATGCCTGGGAGCTCTCGTACTTTAAAAACCCAGGGCTCCGGGTGTTTTATATTGTTCCACGAACATGGACAGAGAGGGTGTTGCCACTCACGATAGATCAGAGATCCTTGCTTACCCGAGTAATGATCGGTCGAGTTGAACTTATCTCCGATAGGCAGCGTGACGCGCTCAACAATTTTTTCGAAGCAGTCACGCAAAGTCCCAAAAGCTTTAAAACTAATGGATACTTTGAGTCGCTGGGTCGATTCGGCGAGGCAATTGTCCGTCACGACTCACGCGGCAAGAACTCAAAAAAAGTCGAGGAGTTCTTTCGTTTTAAGGGATTGTTATAAAGTCGCGGTATGTGAATGCAGCAAATGCCAAAGCTTAGCGCCGACAAGCTTCGACCCATCTTTATGGTTTGCCGCTTGCGTCACTATCGCGCAGGTCCTTTTGGGATCAAAATCGAGCATCGCCTTTGCCGCAAGAGCCGGAAGGTCAGTCACCATTTTACGCGCCTGTGCGTCAATAAGCTCGGCAACAGCGCAGTCCTGGCAAAGTCCTTGAAAAAGCTGGACTAAACAGGTGCTGACGCGGCCACGAAGTCCTGGGTCAGAGTGCTGTTCAAAAAGGAGCACAATCTCACGAATCACCGCGGCACGATCATTGGTATACGCTTTGAGCCCGTCATCAGCAAAATGCCTCAAACCTGACTTTGCTGAGTCCTTTGGGTACCAGCCTGCAACTCGCTCTTCAAGCTCACAAATGTCTGGGCGATAAGACACTGAAGCTTTTCCCAATTGATTGCTGGCTTTGAGATACGCATTCACAAATGTCGGCGAGACACCATCGTTAATCAGTGTACCGATGAAGTAGATGTGCTGCTGCACCGCATACAGCGCTTCGCCATCTACACAATGCGGAACTAAGCGCTCGGAGAGCGCAGCGAGAGTCCTGCCCGTCGCTTTAAGCGTACTCGACGGAAGACCGCTCTGCGTTTCGCCCAAAAGTCTAAGAATCTTTTCGGTATGCTCAGCAATCTGACGCTTACTTAGTTCCGAGACATTTACAGAGCCTCGTTCAAGCGCACAGAGCGCGCTTCCCACCTCGGCGAGAGAAAGTCTTACTCCGCAAAGTAAGTTTTCATGCACTCTCTGATCGTTGGATGGGCTAACCATGACACTCCATAGCTGTTATGGCTTGTTTGTGGCGGCAGGTAGCCAGGTCAGTTCTTAGCTCGAATTTCCAATGATAACCCCTTCCACTCGTTCGAGAACTCAGTAAAAATGTGTGCTATCCAATACATTGAAATCATGACAATTTCACCCTGTGAACGAGCACGCCACTGAAATACTTCTACAAATTCACCGCACGATGCGTGCAATGCAGAGGCGCAACCGCACCGTTTCTGGGACCTACGGAAGTGAGATCGCTCTGGTCGATTCAGCAGTTATCCAGGAGCTGCTAAGCGACTCTGCCCTTGAGGCGAAAAGACTTGCTCATCGCTTAAGAATTTCGAAGGTACAAATCTCACGGATAGTAACTAGGCTTACCCGCCTGGGCTACATTGAAAAGCACCTCGACCAAAAGGACCGACGGATAAACCGCCTTCTCGTCTCCTCGCGGGGCAAGCAGATCTTCGCCACGCTCTCTAAACGGGCGCATGCCGCGTTCAGTTCTGCCTACGCGCGACTAAACGCCGACGAGAAGAAACGATTCGCCGACTATCTGCTGCGCATGCTTAACGACTACGGGGCCCCAGTTGCGAGCTCGCTTCCTTATGATCCACCACTCATGATCGAGATCCGAAGGCTCACCCGCATGTTTGGATTCTACACCAACTCAGTCTTCGGAATTCGTGGACTCACACTGCTTACATGGCACCTCATAAGCCGAATCGCCGAATCGAGCAGTCCAAGCACCCTTACTGAGCTTAGTACCGAGCTTGCCATAAGTCCGACAACAGCATCCACCGCAATTCATCGACTACGCCGCGAAGGGCTTGTGAAAACCTCGACATCGCCTCGTGATCATCGTCGGGTCTCCCTGGTTGCAAGCACCAAGGGTCTCAAAATGCACCGTCGAATAGAACACTCTGCACTCCGTCAGATGAAGCGCGCCTGCCGACAATTCAGCGAGAAGGAGCTCGAGGATTTTGCGGTGCTTTGGCTACGCTACTCTGGCGGCGAGCATTTTCGCGATCATATCATCATTAACTCTGAAAGTGGGTTTCGCTTACTGCGAAGCGAAAATGAGCGCTCCGTCGCGCGAAAGTTCCTTTTCGAAGAGCGTGTTCGGCAGGGACTCCTCAATGACCTCCCCGCGCTAACGGTGGGCGAGCATTCTTTTACCTACGCTCTTATGACGAAAGATCAAATTCGCGGTTGTGTTGAATTTATCAAGACGGAACATGGCTGGAGCGTACTCCATTTCCTGGTGCGAGAAGACCTTGACCGAGTCGCGTTATTTGCAAGCCTACTTTTCGACCAGTTTTTCGCGACGTCGTCCGCACTCAAGCTCACGCTCGCAAAGAGCGCGCTAAGCGTCTCGGTTGCGCGACTTTTCCCCGCTCTTACTACACGAAGCAAAGTCGAGATAAGCCGAACGCGGCTTCGCCGCGAACTTTCAGCGCAGCTCACTTAACCACGACCGTAGTCCAATCAAAGCGACACAAACTCCGACCAATCATAGAGTGAGAAGCCACTGGGAAGGAGCGTTACTTTACTTGGCCTAAAAACACCACGTGGTTTCAAGGTCTCACCTTTGTACACAAGATCGCCGGTCGAGGTTACTTTAAGTTCGGCAGCGCTCGCATCGGACTTCGCATACGACTCCATCGCCTCCTTTCCATTAAATGTTTTTAACACACCAAAAGGGGTATGCTGAAACCCGGTCGTCCACGACACCGGATCATCCGCCTCTAAGAGTGGGTAGAGACAACCATTCGCCACACTACAGCCGGTCGAGTTGAACTTGTAACCACCCTCAAAAAATATCGTCTTAGGAGCGCAGGTCATAAAGGTCTCATGTGACATCAATCGATCACCGTCAAAAAATGCACGGCCGCCTTCCCGATTAGTGCAGCAGCGCGCCAGCACTCTTCCTTTCTTATCAATGTCTAGATACGAGTAACCATGCACGCTTGGTAGCTCAATCGCTTGAGAATCAGTTATAAGTCGGCGAGCACTCCCGCCTCCTTTGTTTACGAAAAGAATCGCAAAGCGATCTCCATTTACCGCACAGTTGGCCGCGTCGAATTCCTTTAGCTCCTCCCGGAGTGGCGCGGGAAGAAGCGGGATAATGAATTTCTTAAGCTCTTCGCGAATTTTGTCGGACAGACCATGATCGTCCGGATAGTCACAGTCTCGCCTCAGCGCCCTCTGATAGTACCACCAATCTCCCAGCGCAAATAAAATCTGTGAAAAAGGCTCGAGCTTTCTAAAGCCCGAGCTTTCCATTACCTGCTTATAAAGAGCTGCCCCCGCTTTCGCCCGCACCTCCGCGTCAGCACCGGGCATTGTCCGCTCGCTAATGCGGAAGCATTGGCTCAATCGATCGATCAACGCATCGATATCTTTCGGGGTATATCTTTCATTACATAAGCGCCGGAGGTCCTTCAGATCCTCACACACGTACTGTCCGTCCGGCCGCCTCTTAAAGGTGAGCCCGTTGACCTTTATAGCATCATTGGCCAGTTTCCCTTTAGTAGTGGTTGCTCCTTCAGCTCCGCGTCCTTGCAACATACTTCTTACGCCTCCTTTCCGTTTCACCACAATCGGTGCACTATCACGATTGTACCAATCACCTTTTCAGGAACGAATTTTTTCTAGGCTGCTACCCCGGTAGCTGTGTCGTCCAAAAAAGCAACGAGCGATCTACTGCTTAGGGCAGGTTGTTTACACCTTCGGGAGCAGTTGCTACGGAACTGAAACTAATTATTATTTTTCGTTAAGACTAAATACCCCAGCTATTCTTCATTGCTGATGGGCTAAGACACTGCCGAAACGCCTGCGCCGCTTCCCGGCCGACCGTCTGAGAAAGTAGGTCCCGCCGTATGAGCGCCTCGATTACACCACTCAACCGGGCAACATCGTGGGCGTATCCCACAAGCTCCGCTGCATCAACTCCTTGCCGCGCGACAACTTCAGGACTCTTAAGCATGCGCGTCAGCAGCTCTGCGCCAAAAAGATCATGCTCGCGACTGCGTTCTTTCAGGGCACGATATCCATAATCATTCTGGTCACGTCGAGCCCCCCCGAGAAGATCAAGAAGAATAACATGCCCCGAGAACCACACATCACTATCCCAAGAAAAACAGTTAAGAAGTTGTGGAAAACGCCGGAGCCGCTGCTCTACGGAACGAAGCACCTCTCCTTTAGTCACTCTGAACTCTTCGAGAAGCTCTTGATCACTCTCAATTCTGGATTGCACCTTAAAGTTTAATGCCGGCTCGGCCTTTGCTCCCAACTCACGAAACGAGCGCTCGAGCTGACGCGGTGTCTCTTCAAAGTAGCGGGCGACAAGCCTCCTTACCCGGCTCAAGACCAGCTCGGAATCCTCCGCATTTCGAAACAGCTTCTGTGTTTCTTGCTCAAGCGCACGGTATTCAGCACTGGATTTCGAATAAACGCGACGCACCGCATTCATAAAGCGTGCGACCGAGGCTTCACGCGGTGCCCGGCGGTAGGTGGCTCCGGCGACCTGCTCAAGTTCAACATAACGGCGACGTACGCTAAGCCGCATACGTGCGTAGCTTACTATTGCGCGTTTGAGATCAGCAGAGAAAGAAGTGAGCAGATCGTCCGTCGACGGCGTCACCGCTAACGAGGGATCGAGCACTCGAACCATTGCCCGACAACGAATTGAGTCGGAAACATAAAAATCGCTCGTTAGCTGAAAGTCGCCCACCTGACCATGTGCACGAAAGCCCCGAACGCTTAGCGGATGAAGATGTCCGATTATCATTCCCGCGCCCTTCGCGCGCTGCTCCGAAACGAGGCGATCAATGAGCCCCTTATAGAGTGCGCCACGCAATACCTCCGCATCAGGATCTGCGACCAGCCACTGTACATATGAGTCCCTGCCCCGCACCCCCGGTTTGAGCATTTCGTCGCTACCGCTCCGCGCAGCAACTTCCGGTTCATCGACAATGCACACTGCAGCTATCTTTTGGTCATGCCGTGCAATTACAAAGCGGCTCCCGCGCTGTAGAAGCGCGGCAAAATGTGCCGCACTTAGCTCGCCCGCGGTGCGCCCTGAAAAGTATATACCAAAATCTCCATCCTCTTTGCGACAACGCTCAAAAATCGCGGCAATTTGAAGCAGATCACTACGTGTGAGATTACCTGTATACTCAAACGCGAGCTGATTTTGCACGGGAATGGAGGGAGAACTGTCCTCACGAATATGGCCTGACTGAGAATGTGCATCTTTCCAATCCGTATGCAATTTCTCTACCTGTGCTTTAGGACAAAACTCAATCTTGGAATTGGCTTGTGCTGAAACTACCCCGTGAGTGAGGTATCTCTCTAAAGTCTCACGCGAAAAATATTCCTGAACAGCAAGTATATCCCAACCCGCCCGGCTATAGAGCCACGCCATCTCAAGGCACTCAACCGTTGGGTGGCGGATCACAAAGGTAGGCACGGTACTGTTCGCGCGCAGAAGGTCAGCAAGGTGAGCCGCACCACGGAAAGTGCGCTTCATAGCATCGCCTGGCCACAAATTTTCATGCTCTCTCTTACTGCACCAGGAAGGGTCATTATCGATATAGCGTGCCTCACGGGAAATATTAAAAAGTCGCCCAGCGCTAAGAGTCACCTCTCCTGGTCCAAATCCTGAAATTTCGGATCTCGGTCCAAAGAAGCGATAACAATGTGGATCTTCAGCATGTCGAAGCTGCGCGAGAAGATCCACGCGCTCCTCTCCTATGGAACGGGTCGGACGGATCCAACTCGTCTCGTAGCGCTTGATATCAACTATTGGATGAATGTCAGGAAGATGGATCAGCGCCTGAGCTGGTGAGCTCGCACTGGCTGGAAGCGGCTCAAAAAACTCCTTTCGATCGCGCCGGTACCAAGTAATCCCGGGAAGGTTTCCCTGGTATTGAAACTTTCCGACCTGAACTCGCCCCTGCTTATCGATCCGCCAAAAGGCATTACCATGTGAGATCGCGTCATCCAGCCTTAGGTCACGCCCAGCAATACGGAAGTCAACATCAAGCTTGTATGCCGCGCTAAGCGCACGATCGGCGCGAGCAGCCAGCGTGGTCATATCGCGCGAAATTGAGTCAAAAACTGTAGTAGCTCGCGCAGTCATAGGTTATGGCAGTTATGGCGTACTTTAAAGAAAAGCTATTCCCGCGCTGAATTTCCATTCTACGAGATAGCACCACGCGCACATGAGAATAGTTTCAGTTTCGTAGGACCTATTGAGCGCATACGAAAGCGTAACTGTCTAAGGCCTCGATGTGGCTTTAGTTCAACGGCGGAACGTCTCAAGGGCATAGGGAGGTACAAATTTTAGGCTTTCCTGGCATTACTCCGTATCATGAAGAAAGTGAGCAATTGAACATGCTCCGCTCTGTTCTTTAAAAATCAGCTCTGGGAAGTAAATAAAATCCCCTCTCTGTTCTGGGTATCAAGAGTCTCCAGAGTAGAGGGGAGAGACCGGAAGGTTTTCGCTGTTCGGTAAGCTTTCGTAGGACCGCCCTTGGGATATTCGCTCCCAAGAGCGGTCCTACGACCCCGCTCATTTCGAGCGGAAACCGAAACAGCAACCAAAAAAATATGAACATCCTTGTGATTGATGACAAAGAGATCCACTGTAATGCCGCCAAAGTACAATTGGCTGGACATAACGTCACCTTCGCCTCATCGTTTGATGAGGCGGTGTCGCTCTTAAAGGTGCGTTATGACAAGGCCAAGATCGCCGAGTTTATGGCGAAAGAAGGCTTCACTGAGGAACCCAGCGCCACATCGAGCAAAGAGTACCAAACGGAATATTGGGATTGCGACACCAGGGCCTATAAGGCTGCGGTAATTCCCTTCCCTTTCGAAGTGGTCCTTTGTGATCTGATGATGCCGATGAGCAGCCAAACACTTGCGCCCGGAATCTGGGACCCTTCAAAGCAAGTGGCGTACGGCTTCGTGCTGGCGCTTAAGGCTGCCGAGCGCGGCGCCCGCTTCGTTGCGGTGGCGACGGATACGAACCACCACCGAGGCGCGGAGAGTGCGGCACTTGATCAGCTGTCAAGTGCGTACTACTCCGACGGGATGGAGCCCAACTTCACCATCAACGGAGCTAAGTGCATGTTTGTTCATGCACCGCTTCGCGACCTTGACGGACAATTGGTCAAGCGATGGGACATTATCCTTCGTGATCTAACGAGCTGACTCACTGGGGGAGACCGTATTGGTTTTTATGGAGCGTTCTACGGTCTCCCCCTTATCAAAAGATCTTATCAATAAACATGACAGGATCCAGGTCGACTATCATACCCTTTCGCCTTGACGTTTACGTAGCGTGCACATCAAATTAAGAGGAGCGCAACAACACTAACGCTTTACGAAATCGCAAAAGGCACGCTTGGCAACGTGCAACATCGAGGTTAGAATCAATAAGTCTGGGATGGCTGGATCAATTATCAAAGCCTCGGGAAGAATAGCAACATTTCTCGATAGTGATCCTGAGCGACTGAGGACGTTAATTCTTGAAAGACCTTAAAGACCTAATTCGAAATAACCGAGCTTGGGCTGCCAAAGTCAAAGCGCAGGAGCCTGACTTCTTCTTTAAGCTTTCGAAGCAGCAGTCTCCGCAGTATCTCTGGATCGGCTGCTCCGATAGCAGAGTTCCGGCAAACCAGATCGTCGGACTGCCACCAGGCGAAGTCTTCGTTCATCGAAATGTGGCGAACGTGGTTGTGAACACCGATTTTAATTGTCTATCAGTACTGCAATACGCAGTCGAAATACTGAAGGTTAAGCATGTCATTGTCTGCGGCCATTACGGCTGTGGTGGCGTACAAGCCGCTTTCGATGATCGCCAATTGGGATTGATTGATAATTGGCTTCGGCACATCAAAGACGTGATTCATAAACATCGCGTCGCACTCGGGAAACTGGAGGATCAATCAAAGCGCCTGCATCGCCTATGCGAACTTAATGTTATCGAGCAGGTTTATAACGTGTGCCACACGACCGTCGTACAAGACGCATGGTCGGAGCGACAACCGCTCTCAGTGCATGGTTGGATATACGGCATTCATGATGGCTTGATTCAGGATCTTCGCGTTCGCGTGAGCTCGCGAAAAGAGATTGATCCGATCTATCGCATGGCGGTGAATAAACGGGTTAGACTTGCAAGCACTTCTTAGTCAGCGCGGCCTTCCCTTCTGTTCGGGACACTACCTGTTCGGGGCACTACCGCGCTACGGAGAGAGCGGCCTCTCAAGGCCCCGAGTTTTTGGCAGGCTCGGGGTAAGTGTAAGCACAGCAAAAATATCGGCCAAGCTTTCAATTCTATCTATTTCCGGAACTCCCTGAATAGCCCGGTGATAGCGCGGGTCCGACGGCCGTGCCACAAGGCGTGAGACACAACCAAGTTTTCTTGGTGGCCAAAGATCTCTATCCGCTCTATCACCGACAAACAAAACTTCCTCCGCACGGCAGCCCGTGCGATCGAATAGTCGCTGATAGATCTGAGTTTCCGGTTTTTTCGCGCCAACTTCAAACGACCAAATGCAGGTTTCCGGAAGAACTGAGTGCGAACGAAGCAGCTCTAATGCCGGCGCGGCATAAGGCGTAGCAAGATTCGAAACTATCGCGGTGCGGTACCCTCGCGATTGAAGCGCACTGAGAACCTGAACGCTTTCCGGGAAGAGCGCAATACGCGACAGATCGTGCGCAAGCTCTTGCTGCACCCTTTCCGCAGTGGCTCGTCTCGCTGCTTCGGGCTTCATTGGTGCGAGGCGATCGATCAGATCCGCAACGCTGCAATTAACGGTTTGCGCCACCACCGATAATTCGTGGCGACTAACTTCAAGCTCTCGGCAGATTCGAGTGTAGGGACCCGGTTCCGCATTGCCAAACACCAACGTACCAAAAAGATCGAAAGCAACAAGTTTTACCATTATAGACTTGCCCTACTACGGCTGCGCCGAAGAGTTCGCGACGACCCGGACGCTCTCTGCTGACGGCTCCTCTGCCCAACCTCCACCGAGGGCCTTGTACAGCTGCACAATCGACACAAGGTAATTACGTCTTGAAAGAGAAATTCCAAGCTCCGCCTGAAACAACGATCGCTCAACATCAAGCACATCGAGGTACGAGCTTACCCCTTGGTCATAACGCGCGCGTGCCAATTTGGAGGCGTTTCGCGACGCGCGCAGTTGAATCTCGCGATCGGCATAATCGGCCTTCCACGTCTCAATCGCCACGAGCGCATCTTCAACCTCACGCACCGCGTTGATGACTGTCGCCTCGTAGTGAAGTGTGGCCTGTTGCGCACGTGCCAGATGCACATCAACATTTGAGGAATATTTGCCCCAATCAATCAGCGGACTCAAAATATCACCGCCAATACTCCACGTGCGCGCGCTTCGATGGAAAATATCGGCAATATTCTCGCTCTGCAGGCCAATAAACCCTCCGATGCTGAGAGAGGGCAGCTGTTCAGCCTTGGCCACGCCGACCTGCGCTACTGCCGCGTGAGCTTGCTCTTTTGCCGCGAGCACATCGGGACGCCGTTCAAGGAGCGACGCCGGAACGCCAGGTGGAAATTGATCGGCAAAAGTCTGCTGCTCAAGCGAATTACCGCGAGGAATAACAAAAGACACGCGACCTAGCAAAACACTCAAAGCATTTTCACTGTTCGCAATTGAGCGCCTAAACTGATGCGCGGCGACACTTGCGTCAGCCTGTTCAATCTCGGCTTGATTAAGGTCCAGTTCAGGAATGACCCCTTTATCATATCGCGCACGCATAATTTTAGTGGCTCCAGCGCGGTTATCCCTCGTCCGAATGGAGATCTGAAGCTGCTCGTCGTAATCCAATAGGGTCAAATATGCGGTGGCGACACTAGCCACAAGCGATATCGTGACTGCGCGCCTTCCGTATTCAGTGCTTAAAAGCTGCGCTCTTTGTGCTTCACTCGCGCGGCGAAGCTTTCCCCAGATATCAAGTTCGAAAGAGAGATCGCTGAATATCCCAAAATTGTTCCGCGGCTTAAAATCGAAGTTCAAAACTTCTTCGCTGGGATCGGTCCGCGTGCCTCTCCCGGCCACACTAATTTGTGGAAGCTGATCGGCGCGTGTATATCCCAAAAGTCCTTGCGCCTCCTCGACACGGCTCGCCGCAATGAGCAAATCTTTATTCTCCCTGAGCGCAATTTGGATTAAGGTTTGAAGGGTGGCGTCGGCATAGACATCCCACCACGGGAGATTTGCGAAATTCGAGTCTTCCGGCGCCTGCACACTGAACAGCTCGGGAAGCGGAATCGCTGGTTTCTCAAAATCGGGGCCGACCGCACAGCCAGAAGCGAGGCAAATGACCACAAACGCGAAAATTCGATTTTTAACCATAATGCTCAAGACCCTTTCAGCGGCACCTTACGCGCCGGCAACAGCGATAGCGCAAGAATCGTAGCTATAATTCAGTTCAAATTCAATTGAAAATACTCAAACAATTCAGTATGCTACCAGCTTTCAAGTGTGAAGAGCTTCGCTCAGGCAGTACATTGGGTAGGTCTATGGCAGCTGAAATTGTTGAGCTTCGTTTCGGTCGGCGAATAATAGCACTTTCTTTTTTCCTTTACGCTTTGTGCGCGTTGGGACTATTCACGGTGCTTTACTCTATTTACTTAAAAGACGAGTCAATCGGACTTATAATTAGGGGAGTTTGGCGTAGCGCGGTAGTTGGTGGGGCGCTCTGTCTTTTCTACATTTTTCTGCGCTACTGGACCACCAAACTCGTCGTCACTGAACATGGCATCACCAAACTCAGAGGAATATTTTCTAAGCAGTACGACCATGTTGCGATTGATAAGGTTACCAATACCACCGCGCGCCGCTCATTGCTCGCGCTTTTTACTGGACTTGTCGACATGCGCATCGACACCGCGGGCACGGATGCGCCTGAGATTCAAATGAAGCTCCTTACGCTACAAGATGCGCGCCGCTTGCGTGATAAGATCAGCGAACTACGGCGACACGATTCTCAGGCGTCTGAAGTGTGGTGAATATTTCTCCGTTCGATCTTTCCAAAAGCCCTAATTAGTGAGAAGCTCCCTGCCCCATTCGCCTTGCAAAACGGTATAGATGCGTAAGTCCTTATTAAAAAAAACTTCTGTCGCGGCGTTATTACTTTGTGCTGCCATCGGGGTTTTCTTAGGTCTAAGTTCTTATACCTTTGTGTATGCCAAGGGATTTTCTTACCTCTCTACAAATCCGCAAGCCTGCGCGAATTGTCACATAATGCAGCAGCAATACGACGGTTGGCTAAAATCAAGTCACCACACCGCAGCTACCTGCGCCGATTGCCATGTGCCGCATAGCTTCTTGGCAAAATATTATATTAAAAGTGAAAATGGGTTTTTGCATTCGACCGCCTTTACTCTGCAGAATTTTCATGAGCCGATAACGATACGTGATTCAAGCAAACGCATATTGAACAAAAATTGTCTGCACTGTCACGAATCGATGGTTGGACAGATCGCCGGCCACGAGAAGACAGAAAGCGATCCTAACTTTTGTACGCGTTGTCACGGAAGCGTCGGACATTGAACGAGAGGGAATATGAAAGGGAAACATGTATATCTGACCATTGTCCTTGGCGTCATGCTATTAAGCATCGGCACGACAATGCTGCTGATGAATATCTTCGAGCGGAAGCAGGAAGCGCGCACGCCCTATACTCTGTTGAAGAGCGTGACTGAGAATGACACTGATGCCGCGGCATGGGGTGTCAACTGGCCCAAACAGTATGACTCCTACAAGCTTACGGCATTGGACACAAAGACTCGATTCGGCGGACATGGAGGAAGCGAAGCCATGCCGACGGAGAAGATTGAGCGTGATCCCTGGCTTAAGAGAATCTTCCTCGGCTATGCATTTTCGATTGACTACCGTGATCGACGTGGTCACGCCTATATGCTTTCGGACCAAGAAGCCACCAAGCGACTCACCAAGCCACAGAGCGGATCGTGTTTGCACTGCCATGCCTCTGTGATGCCGCTTTACCGAAGTTTGGGTGCAGGCGATGCATTCAAGGGGCTCGACCTGACTCACAAGATGACCTACCAAGAAACACATGCCAAGCTAGAAGAAACCGGTGGCGCCCATCCGGTATCTTGCGTGGACTGTCACACGCCAAACACCATGGAGCTGCGGGTAACGCGCCCTGGATTCATACGCGGAATTCAAGCGCTTGCCGCCTCGGACAAACCAGTCCCTCATCTTCCCTCTGTTGAACGCTGGCGTTTGACAAAGAGAGAGCTACCCTATGATCCGAACAAAGATTCAACCAGAAATGAAATGCGCTCCTTTGTGTGCGGCCAGTGCCATGTCGAGTATTACTGCTCAAGCAAACAGCCGCTCACATTCCCATGGGGTAAAGGACTCAAAGTCGAAGAAATCGAGGAGTATTGGAATGAGACAAAATTCCCCGATGGAGACAGATTTCATGATTATAAACATGCCGAAACAGGGGCCGAGATTCTTAAAGCACAGCATCCCGAATTTGAACTTTGGAGCCAGGGGATTCATGCACGAAGCGGTGTCGCCTGCGCCGATTGTCACATGCCGTATACTCGTGATGGCGCAAGCAAAATTTCTGACCACTGGGTAAGGAGCCCGCTTCTCAACATCAACAACGCCTGTCAGGTTTGTCACAAATTTTCTGAAGCCGAGCTGCTTTCACGCGTGGACACCATTCAGGAGCGTAATCACAAGTTGATGCAACGCGCGGGCGATGCAATCGTACAGCTCCTTGACGCGATTAAGACTGCGAAAGACGCCAAAATCGCCGACACCAAGCTTAAAGATGCCCTGGAACTTCAGCGCCAAGCACAGTGGCGCTTGGACTTCATCGCTGCGGAGAACTCAATGGGTTTCCATGCGCCACAGGAGGCGGCTCGTGTCCTTGCGGAATCCATTGATTATGCGAGACGAGGGCAAATATCGGCGATTAGCGCGACCGCTGCTCAATAAACGTAGTATGTCCAGATCACCGGCAGGGCACACCGTCAATAATTACTTCGCTCGACCCTGCGGTGAGAGTGTTTCTTGCCTGGGCCACAAAGTTCCAATCCGGGGCCGCGCTGCCGACGGGACACAGACATCCTCCCGGAATATTCGGAAATGGAAACTGTCCATTCGCTTCCCAGGAGCTCGTCTCGGGCTGATCAGAGCTCGTTCGTTGGCAGCAGGTAATCGGAGCGCAATCAATCACCGTGAGACTAGGGCAAGTGACGGGGATTCCGGCGAACGCCGGGAAGTTTGTCGCCAGAACACCATTGACTGGAAGCGTAACCGAACCTGACATGCGCGGAAGGTAGCGCCGACCATAACAATACGCCTTCTCTTCTTCGCAACAACGGCACGCTTCACTGGGACAGGTGGCGCCATCGACGCTCACCTTTGCGCCGTTGCACAGGTCGTCCGCCAGTTTCGCGGCGGCCTTGTCTACGGCGTCGACGAACGAGTCAGAGGAGCTTGCTGAGGTGGTCTTGATCACACCTCCCACCTCGTTGGTGAGCTCAATGGTAGCAGTGAAGTTTCCGCCCTCTGCTTGAATATGGCCGCGCACAAAGTGGTTAGGAGGAACATACAGATCGGGAACAGAACTGGCGGGGTCAACATACCCTTGCCGCACGAGGTCAAACTCCCTCTGACGAGCTTCAAGTACTCTAGGGTCAGACTCAATGACGACGTGGGATCCGGGCGTTCCGTAACAGGGTGCTTGAACAAGTCCGGTGATCGTGACCGGGGCGGCCCCGCGCGTGATCACTCCAGCGGCTCCTGAGCCGCTCGCCGTGAAGGCGTCGGGCGGAACTCCGATGCGTAATTCTCCGCTCACGACGGGGCCCGAGCTGAGCCGGGGAACCGAGCTCGAAGCAGGTGAAGACACGGTGACGCGGGGCAATTTTCGCTTCACAAGTTTGATAATTTTTGATTTTTTTGTAGCTACGACCGTCGCGCCAAATGCCTTGGTCACACCGAAATACTCAACAGCAACGCGCTTTCCCTTGACCTGTTCGAACGAGGTAGCGGTAACGACGGCCAGACAAAAGGTAAAATCGCACGGCACGGTGATGCGGGGTTTCGCGCGCAGACTTAAAAGGGTACCCGTCGCCGACGACTGTAAGTCAATGACGCGAATGGTGAGGGTGGTCTTCTTGGGAAGATTTGTCTCTGCTCCTGTCAGTGAAAATGTTGCGTTCGTAGTTGCCTGAGCGTTCGTGGCTACCAAAGGACTTGTGACTGCAAGCACGAGGGAGAGGACGAAAGACCGAAACTTCAGCATAGGTGCCTCAGGTGAAAAAGTACCAACTTGACTCTGACAAGTAGCAATCGCGACGATACGCGTCCGCTTATAAAGAAGCTGTCAATTGAGTCATCTTAGACGAATCAACCGATACTTCGTGAAGCATATGCAGCTGCTTCTTAAGCGCACGCTTTGAGCTTTCAAGAAATGTCTGCATGGGAGTTCTCCCACAGCAGATTTTACTCTGCTGCGTGCGCTCCGGGTTGTAATGCACCAACCAGGTATCCAAGTCAACCTTAAGTTCATCAAGCGAGCGCTAGATTTTCTTTCTGAATGCGCCCTTGTAGAACTCAGAGAGTATAGTTTCATGAAACCCCTCAGCGATTCCATTCGTGTGCGGATTGTCGGCTTTAGTCTTTGAGTGGTCGATGTTCTCAAGAGCGGCACCACTCGGTCATTGAGAGTAGGCGAATTTGATTGCGCTGCCGCAAGCTGGAGTTGCTCGGTTCTCAGAAGGCGGCAAGCCGTAGCCGCCAGGAGTTAATCCAAGCTCCCCATCTTCCCCATCTGATAGTCCGAGAATGCCTTCTTAATTTCGGCCTCGGTATTCATCACAAAAGGTCCATAGCCAACGATTGGTTCATTGAGAGGTTCGCCGCTTAACACGAGAACTTTTGTGGCAAGGCTCGCGCGCAATTCCGCTCTCGTTGAATCACTTGCCAAGACTATTAGATCTCCGTCTGTCGCCCTACTACTTTCAACTTCGATATTTCCCCTCAGCACTAGAATCGCCTTACTGTAGCCCCGGCTAAGAGAAAATTCCGCGGTCTTGCCAGCGTTGATCTGAATATCCCAAAGATGTATCGGCGTGAAGGTTTTTGCCGGTCCCCTCACCTCGCCGTACGCGCCGGCAATGACTCGCACTTCTCCCGCGCCGTCCGGTAATTGCACCCGCGGAATCGCAGAGTTCAACAACGTTTGGTAGCCAGGAGTCGCATCCTTATATCTTGCCGGCAAATTTACCCAGAGCTGCACCATTTCAAACGTGCCACCCTGCTTAGTGAACTGCGGCGAGTGAAACTCTTCATGCACAAGCCCGCTTGCTGCCGTCATCCACTGGACGTCACCAGGGCCAATCTTCCCGCCGGCACCGCTTGAATCTCGATGTTCAAGCTCACCCTGGTAGGCAATTGTTACCGTTTCGAATCCACGATGCGGATGCGCTCCAACTCCGCGCCTCACAGTCGCCGGCGAGAATTCATAGGGAGCCGCATAATCAAGGAGAAGGAAAGGACTGAGCTCCTTTCCAAGGTCATTGTAGCTAAATATCGAACGCACCGGGAAGCCATCGCCAACCCAGTGAAATTCCGCACCGCGATGAACCGTCACCTTTCCCATAGCATCCTTACTTGAGGTTCTAAAGATAACACGCTCCAGAGCGTGTTAAGACTTTTCTCCTGCTACGAGCCCCAATTCGCATTAGACTGCATCGTTGGCCTAGTCGCGAGTACTCGCAAGCCTGATAGGCTTGCTCCGCGCTCGCT
>CAZEAC010000080.1:0-20362 GCA_964510065.1 uncultured Bdellovibrionales bacterium
GGTCGCCACACGTGAAAACTGTAGCAATCGCAGCTAATTACTAAACTCGACAGGACCTCCTTCCAGGACTTTAAGTCTTTGATTTCTTGAGATTTCTCCTGCCATTACTGCATGCATGTCGCTATCTCGATAAAAGCTCCTAAGCGCCTCTAACAAGGCAATATCTTCAGCACTTGCATCCGCCATCCGCTCATCGATTCGAGCCTCCAGATCTCCAAGAGTATCATGATAATGCGCAGAATAAATTCCCTCTCTATACGCCTCAAATCCTGCTCCTTTCACCAAGAGCATTCGTCCTCCGTAGCGGTAACGAGCATACTCCGAAAGCTTCTCTTTTACTTTCTCGTCTTTGCCGCTGCCCCAAGAGTAATTTGCCAATGCATGGCGCTCGTAGAGACGTTGTAGGTCTTCGTTCGCCGAAGCATGCAACATTTTCGAGTCACGCTCCCAAATCGCGCGCCGAAGCAGATCTAGTTTTTGCGCGTCTATCCGGAAAATGTCCTGTTCGATATCGCAACTACTCTCACTAAAAAAATTATTGACGGTAATTTCCGCAAATTCCGAAACTGCTCGCTGGTAGAGCTCCTTTTCTTCTGGGCTTGGGCTATGCTCAGCGGCAACATGAAAAATATCGCCTTTGCACTTAAACCAACTGAGCGCGCGACGTCCTTCGCCGTTTTTATAGCGCTCGAGGTTGATCCATAACGAGTATCGGTGATCTGCCTGATGAAATCCAAAAACGACCTCTTCTCGATGCGCCGTAGCGTCGACCTTATAACAGGGGAATCCCACTCGCACAAACCGGCCAGGCCGATGCAGCCCCAGGGCCTCATATGGCTGATACTTATAGACATCGAGGCCAAATCGCTGGCGGTAAAGTCGCGCAAGCTCAATCGTGATAAGCACATCTGCACGGCTTTCGTGTTCCTGCGCTCCATGAAGCAGACCAAACTCTTGGCACAGAGCTTGAAGCGAGAGCGAAACGCGGGGTCCCTCGCGATCAACAATTTTGGGCGCAGGAAATCCTGGCGCGCTCATGAATAACTTTTTGGAAAGGTGTAACAGGTCACCGTATACAAAATTTGGGAAATAGGGTGAAAGGCCGTTGCGAATCAGAGAGGTTCTGAGAAACCCCAGGTCAAATCGCGACGAGTTATAACCAATAAAAAGGAGCCCCTCGCGACAGGCAGCGCCCTTCTCAGCAAGAAATTTCCAAATTGCCGCAAGCCCTTCCTTTTCCGAGGCCTCGGCATCTCGATTGTGTTCGAGTACATTTATGCGATTGGCAAGAATTGCGTCAGGTGACGGTAGCTGCAATCGTGTAATGCGCATTCTGCCACAACACTGATCGAGCACATTAAAATCGTTATCAACAAAGAGGAAGGCATAATTCAATATCTGCCCGACAGGATTTCGGTCACTGGTCTCAAGATCATAGAATAGCGCGTTCACTCTCGCTCAAGGTAGGAAATCATCTCGTCAATGATTTCCTGCTGCTCCTTCGCATGACGCTTGGTCGAACCTGTGGCCGGGCTTGCTGCCGCCGGTCGACCGACATAAATGGGAGTTATCTCAAACTTCTCGCGAAGATACTCCTCTAAGTAAGTCCAAGCTCCCATATTCTTGGGTTCCTCCTGTACCCAAAGGTGCGATATGGCTTTGATGTCTTTAATTGCTTTCTTGAGCTCATATTGCGGAAACGGATGCAGCTGCTCGACACGCACGACGCGCACACGTGGGTTCTTAAGCTTCTTAATCGCGGCAAGTGCCTCGTAATAGATCTTACCGGATAACATTACAACATGAGAGGGCGCGCTACCCTTGGTTACGCAATCTTCAACAATTATGGTTTGAAAGCCACCTTGGGTGAGCTGGTCTACCTTGCAAGTAGCGTCGGGGAGCCGCAATAAACTCTTCGGCGTCATTACCACCAACGGACGCTTCTGCTCGAGCTTCCCTTGCCTTCGAAGCAGGTGAAAAATTTGCGCGGCATTAGACGGATAACACACCACCATGTTGCCCTCGCCACAAAGCTGTAAGAAGCGCTCTAATCTTGCGCTCGAATGCTCCGGGCCCTGCCCTTCATACCCATGCGGTAGTAACATGACGACACCGCAAAGCTGGTCCCATTTGGCTTCGGAACCGGCAATAAACTGATCAATATGGACCTGCGCGCCATTACTAAAGTCGCCAAACTGGGCCTCCCATAGCACTAACGTCTTGGAAAGAGCCGCGGCGTAGCCGAATTCGAAACCAAGAACCGCAGCTTCGGAGAGAGGACTGTTTAGCACTTCAAAAATTCCGGCATAGGGCGCATGATCTCGCGACAATGTCGAGAGCGGGTAAAAGCGCTCCGGCCGTTCGAAGTGATTAAGCGCGAGATGTCGATGACTGAACGTACCACGCCCACAGTCTTGCCCGCTTAGTCTCACATTGTACCCTTCAAGCATCAGCGAGCCATACGCCAATGTTTCCGCGAAGCCCCAATCAATGCCCGCTCCTTCACCGAGCGTGGCGACACGCTTCTCAAGAATATTCTTAAGCTTCGGATGCGGGACGAAAGTCTCAGGGAAGCTTACCAAGCAATGCGCGACCTCTTCGAGTACCTTCTTTGATACCGTGGTATCAGGAGTCGGAATTCGCAAGCGCCCAAGCACCGAACAAGCTTCGCCCAGCGCCTTAACATCTGACGCAGCATAGCTTGAATGAAACTCTTGCTGGTACGAATTAAAAATAGTCTCATTCTCGCCTTCTCGGAGTACCTTTTCGGCAACAAGTTTTTCGCCAAAGAGCCGCGCGATGCTCTTCTTCGCGTTTATCTCCTGATACGCGAGCGGCTGAGTAAAACTTGGATCGTCGCCCTCATTGTGGCCGTACTTACGGTAGGTCACGAGATCGACAACAACATCTTTTCCAAACGCAGCACGGTATTTCACTGCAAGAGCAATCGTCCAAAGACATGCTTCGACATTCTCTCCATTACAATGAAATACGGGAGCTGAAAAAGCTTTTGCGAGATCTGAAGCATAGGTACATGAACGCGCATCGTCAGGATTTGTGGTGAATCCAATTTGGTTGTTTTGGATAATATGAATCGTGCCTCCCGTCTTGTACCCCTCAAGCTGCGCAAGATTAAAGGTTTCAAAGACGACCCCCTGTCCTGCAAAAGCAGCGTCACCATGCATCAGCACCGCCATGACCGAGTTGCGATCCCGCTTATACAGCGCATCTTGCTTCGCACGAGCAATTCCAACCACCACGGGGTCAACAAATTCAAGATGCGACGGATTTGGAGCAAGCATGACTTCGACGTTGCTGCCATTTGACGCGCTAAAAATCGATCGGTATCCCTTGTGGTACTTTACATCTCCCGAACCAAGCACTGAGAACACGCTCTGGTCTTCAAACTCTTTAAAGATATCGGAAAGTGGCTTGCCAACGGTATTGCAGAGCACGTTCAATCGTCCGCGATGAGCCATCCCCATCACCACTTCTGAGATTCGAAGCGAGGCACATTCTTCGAGCAGATAATCAAGCATTGGGATCAGGGTCTCCCCGCCTTGCAGCGAGAAGCGCTTATGGCCTACATATTTCTTGTGAAGCTGCGCCTCAAACTCCTCCGCTTCAACGGCGTTTATGAAGGCGCGGCGTCTCTCTTCGGAAGAAAGGCCGAAATTACTATCGCGTGGCGCTTCAATCCGGCTCAGTAACCAGCTGCGTTCCTCTTCGCTAGCTACATGCATCACTTCAAACCCAATAGCACCGCAGTAAGTCTTTTGGAGCTGCTCCAAAAGCTCGCCAAGCGTAAGTGACGCTGACGCGCCAAAAATTCCCTTTCGAATCGATGAAGCACTCTCTTTCTTAGAAATTCCGTGGTGCTCCGGATTAAGGAGCGGAGAGTCAGGGAGCGCAGTAACGCCGGCGCTCAAAGGATTATTTTTTGCACGGAGATGACCATAACGGCGATAGGCATCGACAAGCAATCCAGCTTTTTCTTGGAGCGACGCATTGGCCGGCTCGCCTACCTGAGAAACGGAATGACTTGGCACAGCGCCATTAGTATGAGCGCCATGGCCATTGGTCGTGTGCTTTCCAAGCCCCTTAAAATAATCAGCCCAGCCCTGATCAACAAGAGCGGGATCTTTTAAATAGAGATCGTAGAGCTCCTGAAGAAGCCCACAGTTTTCACCAGAATCAGAGACAAGTTCGTTTATCGACTTCATTGCTAATTTCCGAGCACGGTTACCCTTTTTGTATCTTATATCTAACTACGTACGCTGACAATCAAGCGACGATTCAGCTTTGTTACATGGGCGCCGGCTTCTCGGCGAAGGCGTCATTGCGAAATCTTCGCTCTTATAGGCTATCGGCCTATGTAAGCCCAAACAATTGAATTTTCTTGATCAAATTTGTTCTTGAAATCCCAAGCTTTATAGACGCTTGGCTGCGATTCCCGCGGCACTCATCGAGCGCCCTTGCGATCAGCTCACGCTCGAGCTTATCGAGCGATTCTTTTAACCCGCCTGGCTTTTCAGCCTCAGCACTCGGCTCAAAACCATGCTGCGTAGCTCCCGAAAGAAACTCCGTTTCTATAACTAGAGAGTCCCCACTTAAAAGAGCTGCCTTAGCAACCTCATTTTCAAGCTCGCGAATATTTCCCGGCCACTCATACGCAAGTAGTAGCTCGAGGGCCTTTTCGCTAAAACTTTTCTTGGGAGTGGAGCCACGTTTTGCGTTCTGCGCTAGAAAATAATCCGCGAGAAGCGCAATGTCGCTGCGCCTCTCGCGCAACGCTGGAAGATGAAGGGGGATTACATTTATTCGATAGAAGAGATCCTTTCGAAATTTTTCTTGAGCAATCATCTCAGCGAGGTCTCGATTGGTTGCAGCGATCACTCTCACATCAGCCCGCTTTGGGGTAATTGACCCAACTGGCATGTAACTCCCATCCTGCAACACCCTCAAGAGCTTTGCCTGCAATGGCAGCGCCATTTCACCGAGCTCATCGAGGAAAATCGTGCCGCCATCAGCAGCCTCAAAAAGTCCCGGCTTGTCGCGAACAGCACCACTGAAAGCACCACGCACATACCCAAAAAGCTCTGACTCCAAAAGATTCTCATTAAACGCAGAGCAATTGAGCGCGAGGAACGTTTTCTCCGCGCGAGGGCTCGTGACATGAACCGCGCGCGCCAGAAGCTCCTTGCCAGTTCCCGATTCGCCGGTAATCAGCACGGGGACCTCAGAAGCTTTAATCTTCTCAATGACCGCATATATTTTCTGCATCGCTGCTGAATTTCCTATAATCTCAGCAAATGAGGCGCGCGATACAAGCTGCGAACGAAGCTCTTGGTTTTGCGCAATGCTTTCACGGAGCTCAAGGTAGATGCTTCTGGTGCGGAGCGCCGCATGCACCCGCGACAACAACTCTTCCTTTCGGTAGGGCTTTACCAAATAGCCATCAGCCCCGCACTCGAGACCATACGTAATATCTTCAAGCGAAGATTTTGCGGTAAGTAAAACAATTGCGGTAAAGCGAAGCCGAGGATCGCTCTTAATTCGCTTGGTGACTTCATACCCGTCTATCCCGGGAAGATTGATATCTAAAAGTATAAGATCGGGCGAATGGGAAGCAGCCTGCTCCAGCGCCTCCTCACCGGAACTTGCAGAGAGCACTCGATACTCCTTCGTGCGAAGTAGCTCTTCGAGAGCATAGAGCCCCTCGGGCTCATCATCAACGGCGAGAATGGTTCCTTGCGGAGTTTTCAATAGAAGCCGCCTACCCCTTCATCATATCGAGGAATTCTTTATTGCCCTTAGTGCCTTCCATCTTGCTAAGCAACCACTCCATAGCTTCGACGGTGTTCAGGGGCTGCAATACTTTTCGAAGCAGCCACACTTTCTGAAGGACATCGTCCTTGAGAAGGAGCTCCTCCTTTCGAGTACCTGACTTGTTGATATCAATAGCCGGGTACACCCGCTTTTCAGCTAACTTCCTGTCGAGCACCAGTTCCTGATTTCCGGTACCTTTGAACTCTTCGAAAATGACTTCATCCATACGCGAACCGGTCTCGATGAGCGCAGTACCAATAATAGTCAAGCTCCCGCCCTCTTCCACATTACGCGCGGCGCCAAAGAAGCGCTTCGGCTTATGCAGCGCATTCGAATCGACACCGCCGGATAAAATCTTCCCACTCGGCGGAACGACAGTGTTGTAGGCGCGCGCAAGACGGGTAATAGAGTCGAGCAGAATCACAACATCTTTCTTATGCTCGACAAGCCGTTTAGCTTTTTCGATGACCATTTCAGCCACCTGCACATGGCGCTGTGCGGGCTCGTCAAACGTCGAACTCACCACTTCGGCATTCACAGAACGTTGCATGTCGGTAACTTCTTCGGGCCGCTCATCGATAAGCAGCACGATAAGCACAACCTCCTTATGGTTCTCCAATATTCCGTTAGCGATATTTTGCAACAAAATAGTTTTACCTGCCTTCGGCGGCGCTACAATCAAACCACGCTGACCTTTTCCAATAGGAGAAAAAAGATCGATAATACGGGTCGAAAATCCACCTTTCTTACTCTCCAGTTTTATTTTTTCTTGCGGATACAGCGGCGTCAAATTGTCAAAATGAATCTTAGTACGCAGCGCGTCCGGTGAGTCATGATTAACTGAATTGACCTTGAGAAGCGCGAAATAGCGCTCGCCTTCCTTTTCACGTGGCGGACGAATCTGCCCCTCGATGGTGTCACCGGTCTTTAGACCGAAGCGCCGAATTTGCGCCGGCGAGACATAGATGTCATCCGAGCCCGGCAGATAATTATAATCCGGCGCCCTTAAAAATCCGAACCCATCAGGCAAACACTCAAGTACGCCACTTCCATAAATATTTCCGTTGGTCTCGCTCTGAGCGGTCAGGATCGCAAAAATAAGATCCTGACGACGCATGGTGTTTGACGCTTCGATATTAAAATCAGTCGCAAGCTTGACGAGCTCCTCAGATTTAAGGTGTTTGAGTTCCTCTAAGTTCATGTTTTCATCCTGTGCTTTCTAAAATCGATTGGCACTATCTACTCTTGAGCCCGCTCGCAGAAAATCATTCAAAAATTTGATCCGCTACGAGTATCTAGTTATCTACTGTTAATTATGCTGAATGATTTCTGCTAAGATTTTCCGATTAGCCCACTTCCCCAGCTTCCTGGGAAAGGACGCTGCTACTAACAACCCCAAGGCTTTCAACCAAGAAGCGAATGCCTTACGCGGTGTTTGGATTAAGAAAGGAATCTATCTACTAACTTTTATATTTTAATACCGAAGAATTCCTACGTCAAGTGGGCCAAATGGCCGAAAATCACGCAAATACTCAAAAAGTTGCCGAAATTTACCCCTGCGACCTGGTCCGCTCCTCTATCGTCTTGGCGGAGACTAAACGAAGATAATTCGGCGTAAGGCCCGAAAGAACGGCCGCGTCAAATATCGGGTTACGACATTCATAATCGGCGAGTTCTAAAAGGCTCCTCGCTACATGGTTTGGTTCCCGCGCTACATTTAGTATATTGGAAAAGCTATCCTGGCTGACAAGAATTGCATCGGCAGGGAGCCCGGCTACCGCGCATACTGCCACAATCGATTCCTCACGTATAACCACTAATCCATCTTTACTGAACCCGTATTGCGCAAAGAAAACCTCCTCACGCCGCGCATCACCCACGACAGAAACCGAAACCGCCTCATCTCTCCACTCCCAGGCCATTGCCCGAAAGCTTGAAATCGCAACTAGAGGAATCTTTAGCGAAAGGGAAACACCTTTCATGAAGGCATAGCCAATTCGAAGCCCAGTAAACGACCCTGGTCCGGCTCCCACGACCAACGAAGCCAGACTAGAAGCCTCAATTCCAGCCTTCGCGAGAACATTCTTTACTGCCTTTGCAAGATCTTCGTCGTGTGTCCCAGTAGACGCGCTGCTTGACTCCGCGACAACAGCTGCTCCGCGGCCAACCGCAACAAACGAGCGGGCTCCACTCGTGTCCACCGCAAGCCGCCAAGACACCCGTCCCCCTCCCTATTTTTACTTATCAAAATAGCGCATGAGATCATTCGAGACAGCGAAAAGCATGAGACCTAGCAGTAGTACCATTCCCGCCTGTGTCGCATACTGCTGCACCCGCAAGCTCACCGGCCGACCTCGGACGAGCTCAACCAGAAAAAACAACAAATGCCCTCCATCAAGGACCGGAATCGGCAGCAGATTAAATATCGCTAAGCTTACGCTCAAAAGAATTAAAAAATTCAAATACTCAACAGCTCCACGCTCGGCCTGCCTTGCTGCCTCGCCGAAAATAAATATCGGGCCTGCCAAGTGCTTCGGAGAGATAGAGCCGCGGAGCATTGCAACAATCCCACGAATCGAAAGTACGGTTATCCGCCACACCTGACGAGGCGCCGCCACTACCGCCTCAGAAATCGAGACCTCGCGACGCTCCGACTGCGGCTGAATGCCGATCATCCCGCGAGGCTTTTTCTGCGGCTCATCGTCGAGCGCTGTTATTTCACCGGTCTCATAGGTTGCCTTCACGCGAATTTCAAGCGAATGCGGAACTGCTTGGTCAGCGCTCTTGCGCTCAACCTGAAGAATCATTTCGCTTTCGCCAAGCTGTTCGATAGTGCTGGCGAGCTCGACCCAGGTCGTCACCACTTTTCCATTAATGCTTCGGACATAGTCGCCCGGAAGTATCCCCGCCCTCTCGGCCGGGAATTTCGGATACGTCGATCCGATTATCGGTTTGTCGACAATGTCATAGGCTATCCCGAACCATGAAATAGAAAGAAAGGCGAGAAGCAGCGCAAAAAGAACATTAAACAGCGGTCCAGCGATTACAATATTAAATTTGGGAAGAAATGCTTTCTTGAGAAACCATTTCGAGGGATCGGTAAGTAGTTTTTTCTCGGCGTCGGTCATCTCTTCAGGTTTTCGTCCCTCAAGAATGTCAGAACCAAGCGCCGGCTCATCTTTTATTTTCTCTACTTTCTCGGCTGCGGGTGCATCCGAACCGTTGTGGAGCTCAAGCAGACGAGGATCGTCGCCAACCATACGCACGTAACCGCCGAGGGGTACAACTCCAAGCGAATAAACCGTGTCTCCGACCTGGCGGCTCCAAATCTTCTTGCCGAAACCAATAGAAAACTCAACAACACCTACACCATGAAATTTAGCCAGGAGGAAGTGCCCGAGTTCGTGCACAAATATGAGCACGCCTAAACCGATAATACCGACTAGAATAAAAAGCATGTTCGCCTTAGTTAAATCTACTTCCCACTACCTCGTCGACACGAACTGCCAGCTGCTTAAGCTCTTCAAGCGAGCTATACGCGGTAGTTGGAATACTCTCCATACAGCACTGAATTACATCAATTATCATATCGAAGCGCAGCGTTTGCGCAAGGAAGCGTGAAACGGCAACTTCATTGGCTAAATTAAACAGTGCTGGCGCAGTTCCGCCCTGCTGAAGTGCGCTTCGTGCGAGATTTAATGCGGGAAAGCGTTGAGTATCTGGCTTCTCGAAATGTAGCGCGCTAATTTCAGCC
Source organism: uncultured Bdellovibrionales bacterium (assembly GCA_964510065.1). Classification (GTDB taxonomy): domain Bacteria; phylum Bdellovibrionota_C; class UBA2361; order UBA2361; family CAIXSY01; genus CAZEAC01. Next base: position 9,584 of record CAZEAC010000080.1, read on the forward strand.
AAGCGCAAGCGCGGCATGACATTGGACAGCCTTCCGTAGGGATGACTTAGCGCATACGCTATCGCACCACACATATCTGGCACCGAAAGCTGCGCGATCTGCGAGCCGTCACTAAACTCAACCAGCGAATGCACTATACTCTCCGGATGCACCACTACTTCTATTCTATCCTCAGGAAGCGAAAAGAGCCACGAAGCTTCTATAACTTCAAGTGCTTTATTTACTAAGGTCGCGGAATCAACACTAATTTTCGCGCCCATATTCCAACGCGGATGCTGTACTGCCTGTTGTGGAGTAATCAACGAGAGCTTCTCTCTTGGAATTCGCAGAAACGGCCCACCTGATGCAGTAATAATTAATGAACGGATATCGCTCGGGTGCTCACCCTGCAATGCTTGAAAGAGAGCAGAATGCTCGCTGTCAACGGGCAGGATTGAAGTGCCTTGCTCTTTGCAAATTCGCCTGACAAGCTCGCCGCCAGCAACAAGACTCTCTTTGTTCGCGAGCGCAACATTCTTTCCAGCGGATAGCGCCGCGAGCACTCCGTCGAGCCCGGCCATACCAACGACTGCAGCCAATACTAGATCTGCTTCACTCAGTGCTGCGATTTCACGCATGCCCGCTTCGCCCACGAGCACCTCGAGCGTAGGAAAGCGCTCATGCACTGCCGTCTGCGCAGCGCTGCTCGAAACACTCACTACCTTCGGACTAAATTCTTGAATCTGTCTGCTAAGCGCCTCGACATTTTTCCCCGCACCAAGCGCAACAATCTCAAAGCGCTCGGGATGCGCACGTACTACCGAGAGGGCTGACTGTCCTATTGAGCCGGTAGAACCAAGAATTACGAGCTTTCGCTTTTCCCCGTGGGGCCAGATAGGTCTTACGCTTGTGGGTACTACCATCGAAACAACTACCAAAAAAAGAGCACCAACGGCGCGCCGGCCAACATACCGTCGAGCCTGTCAAATACTCCGCCATGACCCGGAAGAAGCGAGCCAAAATCTTTTACTCCGGCAATACGCTTAAGATACGACTTCAATAGATCCCCCGACTGCGCGGCGAGGACTACCGCAACACCAAGAAAGAGAAGCGTTTGCACGCTTTTTGCGCCAGGGAGAAGTACGCCAACTATGATAGCGGTTAAAGTTCCACCCAAGATTCCACCGGCGCTGCCACTTAAAGTCTTCCCGGGGGATAGGTGCGGCGACAGCTTGGCACCTCCAAAATGAGCACCCGCAAAGTAGGCGCAGATGTCATTGAGGCAAACCACAAACGCTAGCCAAAGTAGTCCATACGGAGATCCACGATCAATCGTTAGCGCTGAAAGTGCCGCGCCGCCAATTCCAACCAGCACAAACGATGGAAATGCCGCGGCGATTGTCCGCGTCACCGCTTCCTTGGACTCACGGCCAAGCACCACAACCGTAAATTCTACGATCACCAATCCGATCAAAATTCCACAGAAAAGAGAACGATCGACTGCCGGCCGCTCACAATCAGCGAGTGGATTTAGTAGAGCATTAGCTTCCGGAAGAATCAGTAATGAAGGCACCAACAATGCCAGGCTCAACCCCACCGGAACCACCCAACGTTCAAGCCTGCCTACGCTCGCACCAAGCGGCAAGATGGAAAGACGCCAGCTCAAGATAAATTCCCAGCAGCACAGCACTACCACCAGAAGCCCCAAGCCAAAAAGGATCAGACTCCCCGTACAGGTGAACGCCGAGAGCGCAACAAGACCAAGAAACGCACCGGCCAGAGGGAATCCGGTCATCGCGCGCACTTTCAAATCGGAAAATCTCATGGCAAGTCCTTTATCCTTACCTATCCACGACAAACAAAACTGCGTGACTAGTCTTACTGATTCAGCGCGCGAGACACTGCTAAGGACCCCTCTCCTAACTCTATCTGTTCTCGCGTAAGGCCAAAACGACGACTCCTGCCATTATACTCTTTCAGGCAACGAACGAACTCAAGCTCGGAAAAATCCGGCCAAAGCATTGGCGATACCACAATTTCGGCATACGCAAGTTGCCACAGCAGAAAATTGGAAATTCGAAACTCGTCACTACTGCGAATAAGCAGATCGGGATCAGGAATGTCGGGCGCGTCCAGATACTTCGACACAGTGTCCTCCTTGATACTCGCGACATCCAGAGAACCTCGTACTGCAGCATCGGCGATTTTTCTTGCGGCACGTGCGATCTCATCTCTTCCGCCATACGATATTGCGAGCACAAGCTGCAAACTCGTCGCCGTTTTAGTCCGTTCGATTGAATTCTCGAGCGACTCGCGAACTTCCAGCGGAAGACGGCTTAGATCACCGACCGCACGAAGCCGAATATCGTTTTTTAAAAGCGTATCGACCTCAGATGCTAAATATTGAGCAAAAAGCGCCATCAACGCGTGCACTTCTCGTTCTGGGCGACGCCAATTCTCAGTTGAGAATGCGAAAAGAGTAAGATATTTCACACCAAGCTTGCGCGCCGATTCAACTACACCGCGTACTGCTTTTGCACCGGCCCTATGGCCCTCAACGCGAGGGAGCCCGGCCTGTTCAGCCCATCGCCCGTTGCCATCCATAATGATGGCAACATGCCGCGGTACTGCGGCAAACATCTGCGCATGCGAAGCTCCATTTTCCATCGGCAAACTCTTTACTCCACGGTTTTTCTCGATGAACTCTCCAGTTACTTCTCTAGAATCTCTTTCTCTTTGAGCGCTACAAGTGAGTCAATATCTTTCTGGTACTTGTCGATGATCTTCTGAATCTCTGTCTCGCCGCGCTTGACGGCATCTTCGGCTTTTTCAACTTTTTTAAGTGCATCAAGCGCCTCTCGGCGATTATTTCGAAGCGCCACCTTAGCTTCTTCTCCCATTTTGTGCAGCTTCTTAATGAGCTCTTTGCGACGCTCTTCCGTCAGCGCAGGGATGTTGATGCGAATAAGGGCTCCGTCTCGATTCGGAGTAAGCCCAAGCTCAGACTGCATAATCGCTTTTTCTACGCTTTCGACCGCCCCGCTGTCATACACTTGAATCGTAAGGAGCCGAGGCTCCGGCGCCGAGATAAGACCGAGCTGAATAAGCGGGACATGACTCCCATAATAATCCACGTTAATCCCCTCCAGCATCGAGGTCGCGGCCCGGCCAGTTCTCAGCCTTCCAAGATCTTTTTTGAAATGCTCATTGGTCTTTTTACAGCCTGCTTCTAATGCATCAAATTGTCCCATTACTTAATACCTCTGCTCAAATTAAGCTACGATACAAGGGTCCCAATCTGCTCCCCAGTTACTATCCGGCGCAGGTTACTTTGTACTCCGATATTAAACACAACAATCGGCAGGGAATTGTCCATGCACAGCGAAATTGCCGCTGCATCCATAACTTTAAGTCCCTGCTTTAATACTTCAATGAACGGAATATGCACAAACGGCTTTGCATCTTTATGTTTCTTCGGATCTTGATCATAAACCGCGTCCACCTTAGTACCTTTTAGAAGGACTTCAGCGCCGATCTCCATCGCGCGAAGGCTCGCCGCAGTATCAGTGGTAAAATAGGGATTGCCCGTGCCTGCTGCGAAAATCACTACGCGATTTTTCTCAAGATGACGCGTAGCTCTGCGCCGAATATAGGGCTCACAAACCTGCCGCATCTCAATTGCTGACATTACGCGGGTATCTATCCCGCGCTGCTCCAACATATCTTGAAGCGCAAGCGCATTAATCACGGTACCGAGCATACCCATGAGATCGCCGGATGCGCGATCAAGGCCCTTATCGCCGGCGCTGATACCCCGAAAGATATTGCCACCGCCAATCACGATTCCAAGCTCAACACCTAGTTCGTGAATATCAAAAACTTCTTTGACCAGGGTCGAAACGATATTGGGATCAATGCCAAAGCCCTTATCTCCCGCGAGAATTTCACCGCTCAACTTAAGAAGCACTCGGCGATACTTAAGCGGCTGAAACATTGCTTATTTTCCCGCAGTAAGCGCCGCAACATCGGCGGCAAGGTTTGCAACCTGCTTCTGTATTCCTTCACCTACTTCAAAGCGCTGGAACCTTCTCAGCACGACCTTCTCACCAGTTTTTACGCTAATCTCGTCGACAATATCCTTGACGGTCTTCTTTCCAGAATCATCTTTTACAAAAAGCTGGCGCATGAGCACCACGTCCTCGTAAAATTTTTCAAGTTTTCCAGGCAAAATCTTGTCAGCTTTGTCGCGCTGCGCAGGCGCAAGCTGCTCAATTGCGATCTCTTTCTCTTTCTCAATAACCGCGCCAGGAATCTCTTCCACGCTAAGATAAAGCGGCTTCATCGCCGCAACATGCATCGCCAAATCCTTGGCAACAGTTCGAAACTCCTCGCCTCGCGCCACGAAGTCAGTTTCGCAGTTGAGCTCAACAATTGAAACAACCTGGTCACCGGGATGGGTGTACACTCCAATTGTTCCCTCGGCCGCGGTCTTGGTTTGTCGCTTGCCGATATCTTTGAGCCCCTTCTTGCGAAGAATCTCAATGGCAGCCTCTAGATTCCCCTTCGCTTCAGCCAAGGCCGACTTACAATCCATAAAACCAGCGCCGGTCATTCCCCGAAGCTGCTTTACACTTTCCGCGTTTACTTCTGACATTTTTTTATCCGTGAGAAATACAAATAACAGTTTCGCTTACGCTCAGTGGCCAACAGCCGCCGCGCTATGCACTTCCGAGCTCACACCATTCGACGCTGCCGCTGAACTATCTTGTGTTCCAGCAGTGACCGGCTCCTTCGCACTCATCGCCTCGTACGCAGTTTTGCCTTCCGCAATCGCGTCGGCCACGGCAGAGACGAAAAGATTTATCGTTCTTGACGCATCGTCATTTGAAGGAATTGGAAACTGAATATCGGTCGGATCGACATTAGAATCTACCAGCGCCACAATTGGAATATGCAGGCGACGCGCCTCGGCGACAGCAATTTCTTCCTTTGCGATATCAACAACGAACAGCAGATCCGGGGGCTTGCGCATGTGACGAATACCACCGATTGCGTCCTCAAGCTTTTTCAAACGCCGCGAAAGCATCAACTTTTCTTTCTTGTTAAGCTTAATTTCGGAGTCCGGGCGCTCTGACTTGGTAAGGTAGTCCTCCATCTTTCGCATACGATCGATTGAATTCTTGATCGTCTCAAAATTCGTAAGCGTGCCACCGAGCCAGCGGTTCGTTACATAGGGAGCGCCACAACGCTTTGCTTCACGCTCAACGATCTCACGAGATTGCTGCTTTGTAGAAACAATTAATATGGTTCCACCTCGGCTCGCGGTGTCTAGGATATATTTCCTCGCACGCTGCCAAAGCTTAAGCGTCACATCGAGATTAAGAATGTGAATTCCATTTCTCTCGGTGTAAATGAAAGGCAACATTTTGGGATTCCAGCGCTGAGTCTGGTGACCGAAATGCGCACCTGCGTCCAAGAGTGATTTAATAGTTACCGGAACAGAAGTGTGTCCCGAGTCGCCGGCCGAAGCGGCGGAAGAATTTTCAGATACCATGTATATACTCCGTCTTAGTTTAACCTCCCCGGAAACACGAGCGAGGGCCGCGACGAACAAAGCACGATGCTTTTTCAAGCACACTTAGCCTTATCGAACACTGCCCCACTAAGACTTGCTCCGGGTGTGTAATTTAAGTGCCGGAAATTACTAGCATAACCACTTAAAGAGTGCAAATGCACCAAACTCTTCTTTAAAATAGGTACGAAGTTCGACTGGTTACGGCTCTTACGTGCAATTGCTCACTAATTCCGAGTGTTCTTTCCCCAAACTCGGTGTCTCTGTGGTTTAGTTACTAAAAAAACCACAGAGGCACAGAGGTCACAGAGTAGCGGGAAAAGCTACTCACGCTATATGAGCAGATACCCTTAAGCCTTGTCCTTTCCAAGCGCCGCAAGAAGATCACTACTTTCGACAAGTCGCGCTACCTTATCCGGGTCAAGACCGCCAACCGCCCCAATTGCCTGATTAACATTTGCAAGGACATCCTGCACAACTTTTTTAGCTACGGCATTGGCTTCACTCTCGGTAAGCCTGGGTCCTGAGCGATTTGAAATATCAATCGATTCGACGGGATCGTTTCGCCCGTCTTCCGCCGAGATCGCGATTCCCGCGGCTTGCCCCTGCACCTGGCTAAACGCCGAACGAATTTGCGCACTTCGATTCTCGACAATTCTATCACTCACCTCTGAAAGAGTAGCAGTCGAATAGTCGACACGCAGGCCGTCCTGTAATCCGTAAGCTTCAAATTCGTCAACACCGCCATTATCGGCGCCACCGCTCGATGCAACTTCCGACGAAGCTGCGGTAAGCGCTGAATTGAGTGCCGTTATTTCATCGCCAATACCATCAAGAGTTCTCTCAAGGCCGCCTCTGATCTCGGCAACATACGACGACTGCGATGAGAGGCTTCCAAGTGTGGTCAGTGTCGGTGCAACTGTTGAAGAAAGTGAGTTGATCGAGGAGATCACGTCGTTTTGCGCGGCAACTACCGCCCCGCGCGAAACCGAAAGATCGGCCTGCGAGGAATCGATTACGGTTAATGATCCTTCAAGCGTGGTCGACGATCCCTGCTCAGTCGTAAGCGCTGTCCCAAGATTTGTTATGGAAGTGGTGAGAACGCCGAGAGAAGAAGCGAGCTCCGAGGAGGAGCTAAGAAGACTGGGAGGAGCGCCGCCGTAGCTAGCAAGACTCGAATCGACGACGTCAAGCGCCGAAGAAAGATCCGTCGACGAAACATTGAGGTCGTTACTCGACGTAGTCGCGACACCTATTTGAGCCACGACACCATCTTGCGTCACTTGCAATGCCGAAGAATCGGAAGAGTTGGTGTTGTAGACCGAACTGTGCGAATTCGCCGAACTCAGATAAGAATCATGAAGTGCTTGATGAGTTGCTGAGGACCCGGCCGCCGCCGCATAGCTAGCCGCGTCTAAGCTGTTTTGGCTATATGAAGGATCGTTATTGTAAAAGCTCGTGGTAAGTTCTCCCTGCGCTGAATTCGACGCCAATTCATAGTCACTTCGCGAAGAGCTATATGCCTCAATTTGTGAGCTGTAAGCTGAAATGGTCATCGCATCACTCGAGAAACTGCTCTCAGAATCCAGACTAGAAAGAAGATCTCCGATTGCAACATCGATTGCAACGATTTGGTTTGATGCCGCATCGATCTGGCCCTCAAGAGTTGCGGAGGAAACTCCGGCGACACTATAGTCGTTCATTATCGATGACTGCGCATCTACTATCCCTTGCTCAGTAGTCGCGGAACCGGTGTACGTCGTCGACCCATTTGCCGCATTTGTCATCGCGGTTGCATAACCTCCAAGCGTGGTCGCATTTGTTGTCGAGCTATTATTGAGACCACCTAGAGTCGCAGTCGCCGCTGCAATCGATCCGTTATTATCAGTAATAAGAGACTCTAGGTCGCTAGAAGACTGCGTAAGCGATGCCGGCGCTCCGCCGCCTCCGCCACTCGCGATTTGATCATCGATCGAAGAGAGCGCAGAACTCAACGTAGCGCTCGTGGCCTGTGTGGTGCTGATATCGGAGCTAATTTGTCCAATACTGCTATCAGCCGAACTAATATTTGAGTTTACAGTTGCCGAAGTGCCATTTAAGACGACTGAAGCAGCGTCAATCACACCTATCGAAGTAGTGAGCGTTTGTGAGGAGGACGAGTATGACGAGATGCTGTCTAAGGTAGGCGCGATCGTTGCAGTCACTGTGTTTATGCTGCCGGAAACTGCGCTTTCTGAACTCGAGTATACAGCGACAAGACTTGTTGCCGCGCTAGAGGTCGAACTGAGTTCACCTAATTCAGATCGAAAGGCACCTAGGTCGCTCGCCGTATAACGACCGTCTCTCGCCACGATATCGTTATACTGGTTCGAAAGCGCTGATATTTCGGACAGTATTGCGTCTCGTGTCGACGAATTATTACCCTCTTCGAGCTTGGAGGAGAGCGATTGAATTTTGTAAGTAATGTCGCTTAATGCTGTCGCCGCTGCCTGCACATCATCGAGCGCGTTGAGCGTGCTTCGATCCGAGGCATTGAGAGTCGATTTTTGAGAATTTTGAAGAGTAAGACTTGCGGCGTCGCCGTCCGTTGCACCGTTTTCTCCACGAATAGAGATTCTAACCTGGCCCTCGCCGACTCCCTCCGCCTGCCCTGTGCCGAGCCCGCCAACGCCAAACCTGAGGGATCCCTTAATCGTTGCCATACGGCCAGTACATCCTTGCCCTACGGAATAAGATCGGCTGAATTCGGCTAAGGTTTAATGCCATGGCTCATAATAAAACCACGCAATATCAGCACATTAGGCTAATCTTTTGCATAAAAAAGTAGCTTCGAAGCCCTTTTGCGACTCATCTTAAATACCTAGTTGAAAACAGCCACACACGAGTTTACTGCATGACAAGTCTTATCTTCACCCCGACGAGCTTCGAAACAATGGTCCGTCTTGTCGTCGGCGACTGTAATGGCGTTGGTGCTTTCGAACGCTGGGAGAAAGAGACACCTCTATTTGCTCGCCAGATCGCCACGCATATCGATGATTCGATTAAAGTAGTACTCGATTATGGCTGCGGTGTCGGACGTTTGGCAAAGGCGTTGCTGCAAGAGCGTCCATCTTTAGATCTGATCGGAATCGACGACTCCCCTGCCCAACTTCAAACCGCGCTTGCCTTTGTGAACGACGAACGTTTCGAAACACTGCTTCCGCGAGAACTTACCAGACCGGTGGACTTAATATATTGCATTTATGTCTTTCAACACATGCCCGCGATTGAAATTCGTGAGGCCCTGCAACGAATGCACCATTTCTTGAAGCCCGGCGGAAAGCTCCTCTACTGCTCGAGCGACACACGAATGGCGGTGCGCTACGATAGGCCACAGTTCTTTGATGATCGATTCCTCGGCGTGAACATTCGCCAGGAAGTCGAGCGCTACTTTGAGCCGAAAGAGATGCTTTTTCCTGAATCGATGATACAGAACGACCCCTTGCTCCAAACTATTATCCTCGGAAAGGGCGCCAAGAAAGAAGCTGGCGAGACATTCCTTCCGCACCCAGCGATCGTGTATCAGCGAAAGGAGCTGAGCGAATTACCCTTTAATGCCCCAAGACGATAAATTTCTAAGGAGCAGCGCCTGTGCTCACACATTAGGGGACACGACTTTTTCCGACATATCGACCGCTGCAGTCGACTCGAGCTTATCGAGCTCGTAGAACAGCCCGTTTTCGATGTAATTTCGCACCTTTTCCACCACCAACTTTGGAGTAATCATCTGCATGCACTTGGGGATCACCAGATCTTCGGCGACCTGCACTGGAGCTACGCAAAGATTTTCTTCATCTTTCTTGTCGCCGTCTCCGACTTTTTGACAGCGACTCTTCCAACATCCACCGTGGGCACAACAAGGAAGTGCTCCGATGGTGTGCAAAAATTGATGGTGCGGGTAAGCTTCCCAATGAGTAGGCTCGCGCCCACCGGCGATTACGACGCATGCTCGATGACTTGGTCGGCGACGCCCTTTGTTGTCGAACGGCCGCATCGGGACAGCGGCGGCGAGATGCATACCAAAGGTGACGCCACAGACAATGCCGTCGCTGTGATACACTAATCGAATGAACTGACGAATATCGGTTTTGCCAATAAGATCAATTACGCCTTCGAGTGATTTGTGCCAATGTGATTTTTCGCCGCACTGCACAAAGCGCACCTTGCCCTGGAGCTCATTGACCACCTCTTGATACGACTGCGGATTCCACCACTTCGCAGTAAAATCACGTTTTCCGCCCGCTATCATTATCCAGTACTGATCACGAATCTGCATCTCTTCAATTTGCGACATCCAACTTCGCTCGCGCTCCGACAGGTGAATATCTCCCTTAAATTCCGTAGTGGGAATATGCACTCCGAGCTGCTTTCCGAGGTCTTGGGCATACCCGTGAATAAAATGGTACGAATAACTATTGGAGCGATTTATCGATCCAGGGTAATCACCGTGATAGTTCAACTCAAAGACCTCTATTTCGGGGTCTTCTTTCACGATTTTAAACTTGTGTTGCGGGAACAACACTTCGCGGTCCGATTGCGGCTCAGTCTGTTCTCCTAACGGTAAAGCTTTCCATGCAAGCCGGGTGACATTTGGATTATTCTCCCAGATCTGCGCTGCCGAGGTGTGAACATCAGTAAAATATTCATTGGGATAGGCACGGTGCAGATCGCGCACCGCAGCGGTCATCATCACTACATCACCCGGGGATAGTCGATTTACGAAGAGCAGCTTGCGCCGCTTTTTAGTGATTCGAGCCATGTCCGAACAATCGGCATTTTGCGTAGGGGAGTAAAGCTCGAAAAGAGCGTAACAACTCATTAAGTTCTGTGCCCTCTGTGTCTCTGTGGTTTAAATACCTTAAAAACCACAGAGACACAGAGGGCACGGAGTTAAGGGAAATAACTACCGGGGTTAATGACTAATTAGTGTCTGTCCCACAATGCCACCTTTTTAGATCCACCTTCGCGTGGCATGCCAGCATTCTCGAGTAGTTACGCGAGCTACGGCGGATAGTTTCTGCCATTTTTTTTATCAAGTGGACAGAAACTAATTACAAAAGAGGCTGCTAAATAACCGGAAAGACAGCTAAACCAGTGGATTTTCCAATATCGCCGATTAGCAGCTCGGCGGCCCGCTCGGGGTGTGGCATAAGCCCAACGACATTTCTCGATGCATTGCAAATTCCGGC
>CAZEAC010000081.1:0-20334 GCA_964510065.1 uncultured Bdellovibrionales bacterium
AAACCGAGACGCTGGCTGCTTAACTACCTACTCAATAAAAGTGGGGAAAGATCAACTCGACGTTTTCTGGGAAGGCGCTGGCAATAATCTGAATAGCTTCTGCTTCGATGCCCCGAAACTCCTTCGTAAATGTCGCTTTTGGTTTAAGAGCTGGCTCAGCGACTATGCTCGCGCACGGGACAAAGTGAGTTATCATTACTAAGTAGATCAAAAGTCTTGTCGCTCGAAGCATTGTTTAGCAAGCTCTCTTTGAATATTATCGTTGCTTAGCAAACGTAGTTGAGTGAGCCAATAAGCGTGACGCCTGCAGCCTTTAGAATAAAGGGCAAATCGGAATTCGTAAAGCAGGCTTGGTGTGGGAAAGCCCTACTCATCAACTCGCCAGGAACTGACAGGCTGAGTGGCAAGCGGCAAATACTGGCGTATTTGGCGGTTATTAGGTGTGACCTATTGCTATTACTATCATGCAGCTCGGTCTGCGGCCAGAACTCACTCCATTTAATTAAATTTTTGAGCGGTGGCTGCAAAAACGCTTCGGAGTTATAGCGTCGTTTAAGGCTAATCGACCTTATACACGTCGAAGGAAATACCCGGATACCCTGACGTATTCACATTAAATTCTCCTTCCGGGGTACAGAGAAATCCGAATGGACAATTCTTTCTTTGTTCCAACTTGGGAGTAATTTTGCCGACTGCCTGATCGTTACCGGCAGCATCTTGCAGCTGACGAGCTAGTTGCTCTCCAATAGCAGGATTGTTTGGCGTTACAAACACACTAACCGTAACTGGCGCTATATCAGAGGCTCGATAAGCAACCGCCTTATCACTCACATCTTTAAGCTGCTTAAATGCGATTTGACCTGCGGGGCCGACGAATACCTGAGAGTAATTAGCATATGCCACAAGTTGTGCCGACTGAGTCAGGCTTGCATGTGCACCAGGAAGAGCGTCTCCAAACACGTAGGTCTCAAAAGCAGTTCCTGTAGCACTTGAAATTTGGGCGTTTGGAGTAGCCGGGCTATACCAGCCTTCAGTCTGTGCGGCTATTGCGATGACGCCCTTATCCTTCTGAAATGCATCTGCTACCTGCCCAAACACGGATCCAACATCGGGCTTTGCGCGGTTGTCCCCATCACCATCGTACATAAGTACAACAGGAATTCCCCTGGATCGTAGTTCTATAATACCATCTCGGATGTTTGCTATCGCCTTAGCTTCCGATTCTGGAGAGATACCATTAACGGTCCCTGCGCCACGGAAGGTAATGATGGAGGCTTTAGCATTTATCAGTTCTTGCATCCGGTCTTCCCAAAGTTTCAGATCGAGTCCAATCCGCTGGGCTTGCCCACCAGCCTTCTGCAAGTCCACCGCTTCTGTAGAATGCCCCGAGGGAACGCTGGCCGTCTTAAGATCAAGTCGGAAACCGCCGAATTTAGTCATAGGACTCCTGCGTTGAAATCGTTTACCTGGTTATTGAGCTAAAAATGGAATGTGTGCGTAAGATTCAGGGATACTGCAAGCCATGAAAAATAGGAAAAGCTGGACACTCAAACATATTCTGTAATAAGCAAAATAAATTCAATACGTTGTGTTCGGATCGAGCTTGGGTGTCCCGGTCAAGGTACGTGACAGGCGAGCGCCCTAACCAACTGAACTCTATCCATTGGGTGAAGCGAGCTTCCCGCGAGCGAGGGGCGAAGCCCCCTGGGCGCAAGTGCCGAGCGGGAGAATAGTGGCGGAGCCGACGGGACTCGAACCCGCGACCTCTCGCGTGACAGGCGAGCGTTCTAACCAGCTGAACTACGACTCCGTACAAATTCGCAAACAATTGCGAGCCCCTTAGTTACCGGAAAACCTTAATTATAGCAAGACGATAGGTTTCCGAAAGTGCGCTGTGTTGAATTGGCTTATTGAGTTAAATCAGTTATATAGCGGAGCTGGATCTACGAGCTGTTTTAGGAGCGAAGATAAGGTGGCCGAGTACAATTTTTCCGAGATTGAGAGCAAGTGGCAGGGCTACTGGGAAAAACACGACACCTTTAAGGTTGAAGCCCCAGGAAAAAAGAAGCTTTACTGCCTCGATATGTTCCCATACCCCTCCGGGTCGGGCCTGCATCTCGGCCATCCAGTTGGTTACACCGCCACTGATATTTTTTCGCGCTTTCGAAGAATGCAGGGCTATACCGTACTCCATCCAATGGGCTGGGATGCTTTTGGGCTGCCCGCCGAACAACACGCAATTAGCACCGGCGAACATCCTTCTATAATCACCGAGAAAAATTGCGAGCGCTTTAAGCAGCAGATGAAGAAGATCGGCCTGTCGTACGATTGGTCGCGCGAGCTCTACACCTGTAGGCCCGATTACTACCGCTGGACCCAGTGGATCTTCTTGAAGATCTACGACTCATGGTTCGACGAACAGTTACAGAAAGCAAGGCCGATATCTGAACTTCCAATCCCGGCTGAGATCAAAACGAAAGGGGAGAAAGCGATTCAAGATTATCAGGCACAGTTCCGCTTGGCCTACTACGCTGATGCTATGGTCAATTGGTGTCCCGCGCTTGGTACGGTGCTCGCGAATGAAGAGGTCATTGACGGAAAATCCGAACGCGGCGGCTTCGAAGTGTTTCGAAAGCCGATGAAGCAATGGATGCTGCGTATTACCAAATACTCCGAGCGCTTACTTAGCGAGCTCGAGCTAATCGACTGGCCGGAAAGCATTAAGGAGCAGCAGCGTAACTGGATCGGCCGAAAGCAGGGCGCTGAAATTAGTTTTGCTATCGAAGGAAGCTCCGAGAAGCTTGTCGCTTTCACTACGCGGCCTGATACTCTTTTTGGAGTGACCTTTTTCGTGCTTTCGCCCGAACATCCTGCAGTTGCAAAGCTCACTAACGCTGTGCATCAAGAGAAAGTCAAAAAATATGTCGATGAGGCTACGAAGCTCTCCGATTTCGCCCGCACAATCGAAAATCGAAAGAAGACCGGAGTGTTTACCGGCGGCTACGTCATTAATCCGATTAGTGCCGATCCGATTCCGGTGTATGTCGGCGATTACGTGCTAATGTCCGTAGGAACGGGCGCGGTGATGGGTGTGCCGGCTCACGATGAGCGTGATTTTGAATTCGCCCGAACTTTCAATCTGGAAGTGCGCCCGGTGATTAGGCCGGCAGATAAGGATGCGGAGACCACAAACGCCGTGATTGAAGGCGATGTTGCTTGGACAGATTCTGGCGTGATGCTGCCCTGCGCGGCGAAGGTCGCGAAAGAGCTCGCGCTCGAAGGAAAGCCTAACCGCGAAGCGTTCGAACTTATCTGCGCGTGGCTTGAAAAAAACTCAGCAGGCAAGAAGGTTATTAACTTTAAGCTCCGTGACTGGCTCTTTTCGAGGCAGCGTTACTGGGGCGAGCCTATCCCTCTTGTGCACTGGGAAGATGGTTGCATTAGCGCACTTTCTGAGAAGGATCTTCCTCTGCTCCTGCCCAAAGTTGATGACTACAAGCCGTCGGATAGTGGCGAGTCGCCGCTTGCGAAGGCAAAAGAGTGGCTTGATGTCGTCGAACCGAAAACTGGAAGGAAGGGGCGTCGCGAAACCAATACCATGCCTCAATGGGCCGGGTCATGCTGGTATTATCTGCGTTTTATCGATGCCAATAATAGCAAGCTTCCCTGGGCCAACGATCTTGAAGCCGGCTGGATGCCGGTAGACCTGTATGTCGGTGGCGCCGAGCATGCGGTGTTGCACCTGCTCTATTCGCGGTTTTGGCACAAAGTGCTCTACGATCTTGGATATGTAAACACCAAAGAACCGTTTCATAAGCTTGTTAACCAGGGAATGCTTCTGGCCCATGCCTACAAAGATAAGCGTGGAGTACTGATACCCGTCGATGAAGTTATCGAAACCGAAGACGGTTCAGCGCAGCATAAGAAAACTGGTGAAGTACTCGAACGTATTGTCGCCAAAATGTCAAAGTCCCTCCGAAATGTGGTAACTCCCGATGAAATTATCGATCAATATGGCGCTGATACATTGCGGCTCTATATTATGTTTATGGGTCCGATCGATTGCTCGCGTATCTACGACGCCAAAGCGATTATGGGGATTCACCGCTTTCTGCGCCGTGCCTGGAATTTCGTGAGCGAGGGCAGGGATGTTGGTATGCGTGCGACGGTGTCAGTCGAGCAAGAAACCGAGGAAGTGAGGCGCGCAATTCATCGTACTGTGAAAAGAGTTGGTGAAGAGCTCGAAGCGATGCGTTTTAACACCGCGATCTCCGCGCTTATGGAATGCCTCAATGCGATTGGAAATTCGCCGGTGTCGAAAGAAAGTCTTGAGAAATTCGCGCTGATGCTTAGCCCGTTGGCGGCACATCTGGCCGAAGAGCTGTGGGAACGGCTTGGACATATCGGCTCAATTGCGAAGGAAACTTGGCCGAGCTACGACGCGAAATTCCTTATTGATGAAAGTGTGGTCGTGGTGATTCAGGTGAACGGCAAGAAGCGTTCACTAATCAACGTTGCCCCCGATATCAGCGCGGAGCTTCTTAAAGAGGAAGTAATTCGGAAGATGGATGGAACCGAACATAAAGTCGCGCCCTCCGATCGTTTTATTACGGTCTTTCAGCCCGGTACCAAAGTCCCCAAACTTGTGAATGTGCTGCGAGAAAACGCCTAATGAGTTACTGCCCAAAGTCCACGCGATGAGTCACGCGCCAATTTTTCCGCGCGCTTAAATTTCGATACGTAGCGTACATTAGGTGGCACTGTGTACATTCGCGAGTAGCCCCGTGTGACAAGGTCTTCGTTTATCATGGTGCCATCAGGAAGGAACAGGTAGGCAAGCAGGCGTCCGTAGTGATCACGTTTTTCAACGTCAAATTCAAATTGCACCTCGGAACCAACACGGAGCCTTGAATTGAGATACTCTCGAGCGCTTTTACCAAGCGAGAGAATCGTATCCACATCCTGGTGGCTCCTATCCGCTTGCCTTAGCGCGCGATCGTTGACGCGGCTCTCCGGTGCATCAATGCCAATGAGCCTTACATGCTCTTTGGCGCGTCCAACACGCGCGATAACCGTGTCGCCGTCAATAACTTGCACGATGGTCGCCGGTACTAACTCGGCGAAGGCACGCGAGGTGACGAAGATAACAAGGAAGATTATAAGATAGATCGATCTAGTTCTCATGCCGTTACTGCGCGGAGTTCCCACGAAGTCCAAGTGCGTCAGCCTGTTCGCGCATCGCTGAAATCACATTGCTAATATGCTGCGACAATTCAACGCCGAGCGCTTCAGCACCATTGCGAATGTCATCGCGGTTACATCCTTTTGCAAAGGCCTTATCCTTCATTTTCTTAATTACCGAAGGAGCTTCAAGCGTGAACAGCGACCTATCCGGACGAACATACACCGCCGCCGTAATCAGACCGCAAAGCTCGTCGACGGCAAATAAAGTCTTCGCCATCTGCGAGGTCCGCGGCGTATTAGTATATAGCGCGTGGCCCATGATTGCTTCGCGAAGGTCATCTGGGAAGCCAAGCTCGGCTAAAATTTGATTTCCCTTAAACGGGTGTCCATTTGGTGCGACTGGCTCCGGAAATTTTTCGTAATCGAAATCATGTAACAGTCCGGTGTTGCTCCAATTGAGCACTTCCGGCTCGGATAGCTTAAAAGAGCGCGCGTACCAATTCATCGCCGCTTCAACCGCGAGCGCATGTTTCAGTAGACTCTCTGAGGCAGTGTATTCCTTAAGAAGCGCAAGCGCTTCATCGCGAGTTCTGTGTGTCATGCCATTCATCCCTGTGATGCGCTGTAAATCTCGAAAAGCTTCAAAAGGTTTCTCGCCTGAGCGTTTGCCTGGATTTTTTCCTCCTGAAGCGCACTTCGAAACACTTTGTCTCCGCTTCGTACTTGAAATTCGACCTGAGAGGCGTCTTTGGCGGCACTCGTGCCACTATCGTCAAAGATTTTGGCCTCTCGGGCGAGCTGCAATATTCGGACTATCTGAAGATTCTTCGTGTTATTCCCTGACTCGAGCTGCATGTCTGACGACTCCGCGCTGCTCCCGAGATGCAGCGAAAGCGTTACTGGAGTATTAAGTGTCTCACCCTTAAATTGGGACTGCTCGAGCTGACCAAGCCAAGAATCAAACTCAAACTGCTGCCCAGAGTTTCGATCGCGATGAAACAGAATAAATATAATAAGCGAGCTTAGGGCAAAGAGCGCAAAAAGCACGCGCCACAAGGTACGGGAATGAGCAATCGCCGACATGATCCTAGGATAACGCTAACGCCGTGTACGGTCAAACTAAGCTATCTCTGTATAATATTGACAAGGTCGTCTTACCGAGGACAGCAAAGAGCCTGCACGGTGAGCGAATAACTCGTCGCAGCTACGGAGGTGGAAGTCACGAGAATGCCATAGGGCATAACCTCGCCATTGGCTCCATTAGACGAATTTCTCGAGAAACTTTGCACAAATGCTCCTGTGCCGGTGAGAGACAGCTCCTCATCGTAAAGAAACTCATTTTGAGAATTGCAGTTCGCACTGAGTGTTAATTCTCCACTCGAAAAAGCAGGACCGCTTACAATTTTGTGACAGGCTGAGAAGTCGAGCTTGCCGCGCGGCCCGCGGACAATACTTGTAAGGCCAGTCTTTCCCTGGGGCCCGGCATTGCCCGATGGGCCAGCGCTCCCTGCAGGTCCCGCGACGCCAACCGGACCAACTGGTGCGGTCGTTTGCTTAAACTTTTCTGCCGTGGTGCTTAACAGGCCAGCAAGCGTTACTATTGTCTCCCCCTGTTTACATTTGCTTCTCGCCACGATGGCGCCAGTCTGCTGCGAGCAGAGTTTTTGCCGCGCCGCAGATGCCGTGCAATTAAGATGAAGCAGACCCAGAAATAGTAATGCCAGTACAATAGGTGAACGCATCGTCCGCTACCTCTGACAGCAAACAATTGAAATCGCAATCTTGAATCCTAGGTCGAAAGTATTAACAGCCTGCGCCGCGGTATACACCACACCCGTGGGCACGCTGTTACTATCGATGGTAACAGACTTCGATTGCACGAAGGGAATATTGTAGGTCAGTCCTGTTGGTGAAACACCCGCCCAGCTATCAAGAAGATATTCACCCGCGCCACAGTCTAAAAAAGTGCTCGCGATTGTATTGCTCGCGGCATTCACAAACCCGGTAACGGTTTGGTGACAACCGGCGAAGTCAAATCCGCCAGGAGCTCCCTCCGGACCCTGCTGGCCCGGCGCTCCCTGTGGTCCCGGCGCTCCCTGTGGTCCCGGTGCACCCTGAGGGCCTTGTGGCCCCTGCGGACCCTGAGCTCCCTGAACAACGCCGATACTCGATGACGCGAGATTCGAAAGTGTCTCGGCGCTCACAATGCTTTCTCCCTTTCCGCAGCGTTTCTTAATAAGCAGGCTTCCATTCTTGTTGCAAAGCACCTGAGGTTTCTTGGCCGCAGCGATGGAAATGGCTGGTGCAAAAGAAGTAGCTGCTACCAACGCAAGTACTGTGAATCGATAAATCAGTGCATTCATTTTTTGTTTTTACTCCTTAAGAAGTGCGGAAACCTCATCGAACGTAACGCTGCCTTAAAAAGATGCTCTTAGTACCTATAATCAATGTAGGTTCGGGAAATGATTCTACCAAAGAGGCGAAATTGGCGGAATTGAGAAACTTGCTTAACTAAACCAATGAGACTCATCCGAATTCCTTGGAAGCTATCCCTTGAAACTCTTAGACGCGATTCGGACGGTGTGATCCGGGCGTAGGCCCCTGAACTGTGCGTATATCGCCAAAATTAGTTCCTTTCCTAGAGCGCATCCGGAAATAGAGTCCAAGTACGGTCGGCTGCAATGCGACGGGAGCTGCGTCAGAGAGAAAAAAAATTCTCAACAGCCTGATAGGCTGCTTCCGAGCGTTTTTTTCTCTTCCTTGTCCCGTCGCATTTCGCTCGACCTCCCTACGGACTCTATTTCCGGATGCGCTCTAGTTACCGATCTGTTTCAGCAGCACCTGCACGATTGAAGTCAGCTGTTCTTTCGTATTAAGGGAAGGGTCATCAAGAACCTTTTCATGGAGCTGCTTTAAAATATCTCCGATTTTTGGCCCCTGCCGCATGCCAAGTGCAAGCAGATCTGCGCCGTTAATTGCCAGCGCGTGATAGGGCGATCCGACCGGTCTATTTTTCTCGTCTTCGACAAGTTGATCAAATGCCTCAAGCTTTACAGAAAAATCACTTTCGCCCATGGTCGGCGTCTTATCGGCGCGTTTGAGGCTGCGCCATTCGGCGAAATGGCTTCCGAGGTCGCGAATCAGTCGTCGGACACCCGGTGGGCCGCACTCAATTGGGCGCATATGCGTTCGAACAAGCAGCGCCACCGCGTCGGTATCGTCTCGCGAAAAATGCAGCCGCTCCATGGCTTCCCTACAAAGGCGCTCGCTTACTTCCTCATGTAGATAAAAGTGACGCCGACCCTGCTCGTCAGTAGAAAGGGTATGCGGTTTCCCGAAGTCATGAAAAAGGGCGGCGAGCCGCACCAATCTATCCGCGGGAGCACGCTCGAGAACCGACAGGGTGTGGGAAAACACATCTTCAGTGTGAAACTCATTTTGCTCAAACCCGATAGAGGGCAGCGCCTCGGGAAGAACAATTTCTAGAAATCCAAGATCTGCCAGCGCACGGATGCCTTTCCCCGGTTCCTTCTGCATCACAATTTTTTCCAACTCATCTCGAATTCGCTCGACACTTACCCGAGAGATCTCCTTGGCGTGTGCCTTGGCTGCTTCTGCGGTTTTTTTATCAATCGTACGTCCGCTGGCAGAGCCAAAGCGCACCATTCGAAGCATGCGCAGCGGATCTTCAATAAAGCGCCGGGCGGCGTCGCCAACCGCTCGCACATGGTTACTGCGCAGATCTTTCAAGCCGCCGAAAGGATCGATGAGCTTACCGCGGTTTGTCGAGAAGGCCATCGCATTAATGCTGAAGTCACGCCCCGCGAGGTCTTCTTCAATTGACCCCGAAGGTAGGAACTGATCGCGTGAGCCG
This sequence comes from uncultured Bdellovibrionales bacterium, assembly GCA_964510065.1. Taxonomy (GTDB): domain Bacteria; phylum Bdellovibrionota_C; class UBA2361; order UBA2361; family CAIXSY01; genus CAZEAC01. Next base: position 9,059 of record CAZEAC010000081.1, read on the forward strand.
GGAGTGCGGAACGTCGTAATCTCGACGCGGATGTGATCAATTACCGCCAAGATAGTACCGTGTTCAATTCCCGTTTCTACAACGCGAATCTCTTTCGCGGCAAGGCGCTCCATGCCCTCCACTGGAGGGATGAGCGTCGCAAGGTCGAGGTCGGCCTGCTCGGTTCCCGCGAGAACATCACGGACGGTTCCGCCCACCAGATAGAGATCCGCTTCGGGACCGAGTGCTTCTGAGATTCTTTGTACGACAGGAGACTGTGCAATTGCGCGGAGTTTGGCACTTAGCTCTTTGGGGAGCCTACGTACTGAGGAAGAGTTGCCACGCGATAGGGATTTTTCCATGGAGTTTAATGTTCAGAACTGGCAACCAATCGGGGCGAACCGGCTTCTTTCGAAGATTCATGCGGGCTTCGTGCGGCGTCCTGCCGCCCTTCTTGCGGTTACAGTGAGTACAACAGCAGACTATATTGTCCCAGGTTGTTTTACCACCTTGGCTCCGCGGTTTTACATGATCGAGGGTAGCCTCTTTGGAGCTCAAATTCTTCCCGCAATACTGACACTCGAAGCTGTCTCGGGCCAGAATATTTGTTCTACAAAGGGGAGGGGCCTTCCGGCCAATATTGATAAATCGAAGAAGTCTTACGACGGCGGGCGCCTTAATTACGAGCGAAACCGACCGAATATCATGTTCGTATTCGTCCAGAACCTCTACCTTGCCCATAAAGAACATCGTGATTGCTCTTTGCCACGAAATTATCTTTAAGGGCTCGTAGCTAGCGTTAAGTAGCAGGGCTGACTGCATCCAGTTTACCGTTCCCTAAACGTGTTCTACGTCTAATATCTATTATTAAGAATATCGGACGGTTACGCAATTAAATTTAGAGTTCATTTCTCACTTGTTAAGATGCGCCGCCGGGGTGTTCGCGAACCGCTTAATTTTTCTTAATTTTCAAGCAGTTACTTGACACCCTAAAGTGCTCTGATTATCTTGCAGGTCGGTTTTTTCTGTGGGCCAGTAGCTCAGGTGGTTAGAGTACACGCCTGATAAGCGTGAGGTCGATAGTTCGAGTCTATCCTGGCCCACCAGTGTTTTCTGCATCTTCCGCTAACGCGGAAGATCGCATGTTTTCTGCATCTTCCGCTAACGCGGAAGATCGCATGTTTTTTGCATCTTCCGCTAACGTGGAAGATTGCATGCTTTCTGCACCTTCCGCTAACGCGGAAGATCGCATTTGGGGCTGTAGCTCAGCTGGGAGAGCATCGGCTTTGCAAGCCGGGGGTCAGGGGTTCGATCCCCCTCAGCTCCAGACTTCGCCTCTACGAGGCTTCGTCCGACAAGCCAGCTTCGCCTCGACGAGGCTTTGTGCGACGAACTAGTTGTGCGGCGAAGTCTGTCGTCCGAGGCCTTGGCGAAGGACGACTTATTTACCGCTCGGCGCTCGGGCTATGTTTCCCGCTCGGCGCTCGGGCCCAGGGGGGGGCTGCCGCCCCTCTCGTTAGCCATGGCTCGCTTCACCCGACTTTATTTTCCCCCGGGTTTGTTTCCGGCTCGGGTGGGGCTGGCTAACTTGATTCGCGATGTTTCCGGGGCGCTGAAGAATATATAGTGTGCCGGCGTGGCTTGATTTGCGGCTACGCGCGCTAGTCGCCATCATTCAAAATTTCATCGTTGAAGATCGGTTTTCCAACTACCGTCTGCTCGCGGTACTTCCCGGTGTCATCATACTGCTCTGTCGATGGCGTTTTAAGCTCAAAGAGCGCAACGCGTGCAATCTTCATTTTCGGATATAAGAGAATCGGATTGGGCCCGTGATTCGCAAGCTCCAGCGTAACTGCGCGATTGCGGTGTCCCGGATAGACTAGCATGGCAGTCTGCACAATTGTTAGCCCAACTCGGGCAAGAGTACTCCGCCCCTCAATCAAAAAGCCGAGCGACGGACCCACGGTAACAGTTTGATAAGTGTGCCCGAGAACAAACTCGCCATGCTCTAATTTGTAAGGCTTGTCATCTTTAAGAACAATCTCGTCATAATCCGGCGCGATCTTGTTTTTGACATCCACCACCTTGCCGGGGCGGGGCTTAAGAAGGTTTTCGCCCAGGTGCAGAGTAATACCCGAGGCTCTAACCCACTCGGACTTGTAGGGAGACACCACAAGTTCACCCTTGCGGATCGCCTCGATAATATCGACGTTTGAGTACATCATAGCAGTAACCTCAACTGGGCCATGTTATTATAGGATGCATTAGGAATACTCAAGTTGGCAGGAGAATCAGCGACACCCTTGATCGATCGAGGCTCCTGGACATAGAATTGCTCTTATCAACTAATCTTTTTGGAATCGTGTTATGAAACTTGACCCAAATGAAGGAAAAGGAGCGGCTAAATGGTTATTCCGCGTGGGGTTAATTGCAGTTGTTTTCTGTATAAGTCTCTACAAGATTGATCAGTACCTCTCGACCTATCCTCGCGAACAGATTCTGCGGGATACTCTTTACGAGCTTCGCTCCGCGCAGACTAACTTGAAATCGGGCGTGACTGACCCACGGCAGCTCGGCATGGCCGAAGGTGAAATTGAAACTTCAGCATCAAATTCGAAAGATCTTCATCATTAGAATTTTTCGAAATGCCCATGCGCGATGCCTCGATTTCGAGCTTGCGCTGCTTGAGCTGCTACAGCGATGTGTTAATCGTTTTTCCTCCGGCGCTAAGCACGGCATGCTGCTTGAACTTGTCGGAAGCGATGGGCAGCATGACTTTCGTGGGTTTATAAAGAGAAAGCTCGAACGTTTCCCGTATTGGCTTGGAGGACATCTTCGCCTTGGTCAGCTTGCACTAAGTTCGAAAGACATCGCGTTAGCCTACGGCTCGGCGCAAGCGCTTATTGTCTCTGATCTTAGTCCTGCCCAAGATTTTGAGGCGAAAAGACTGCTTGCGCGTTGTTATCTGGCGCGCGGCTTTTCAGATAAGGCCGGTGAGATTTTAAAATTGCTACGCGAGCGTGCCCCTCAAAATTCGCTCGTTGCCGAGGATTATGCTGCAGCTCTCATGGCTGCGGGCAAAGATGACGAGGCGCGCGCGACGCTTGAAAAGTTTTCGGAAAATAGCCTCAGCCCCGCGGCATTAGCAGTACGCCGAGCGCTCGCGAAAAGGTAATTTTCGCGCCATACGATGTAAGCGGGGTTCGCTGCTGTACTTCGCAATATCGCAACAGTGTACCCAGCGTAATTCATGTGATTCATCACTGCAGATTGTTTTATGCGCTGAATGACTTTGCATAAGAAACGCGCAATCAAAATGCTCGTGCGCAGGCACGGCCGCGTGTATGGGGATCTGATGAATGTCGAGATCGAAGATCTCGCGAGAAATAAAGCCAATATCGCTGAGACCGGACTCTTCCTTTGCTTCTCGCATCGCCACGTCCCAAAGATTGGAATCACCATCAGCATGTCCGCCAAGTTGTACCCACATATTTAACTTTTTGTGGTGGGTGAGGAGGACGCGTGAGCAAGAACTGTCTACAAGCCACGCAGACGCGGTAAAGTGTCGCTCCGTGTGGGTGCGTTCAAAACAGCTCTCAATTTCAAGAAGTTCGAGCATTCGCGCCACAGTGCTGGACTCCTCAGGAAATGCGAGACGGTAGCGTTCGAGAGCCGCGGCAAGCTCGTTCATTCTTGTACGGAGTGCACACGCACCGAATATGAAGAGGCTTTACGTAGGTCTTGATCGAGAAGCGCAATGCCGAACTCTCCACGGTCACCGGTCTTTAGTTCGCCAAGTGCTCGCTCTGGTGAGTCCTGAATCGCACGGATCATGTCGACGGAAAGCGAACGTACTCGAGCTCGTGCGAGAGTTGGTACCGCACGAACATCGATAGGAGATCCCATAACAGCGCCAGCATTATCAAAAAGCAACGCTTCGAGCCTGATCTCTTTAATTGGCTTGGAGCTTCCGTTGATAATTTCACCGGCGATAATTGGAATCTTATCGCCGCTATCGAGCGTCACCGAGCGCAAGCTTGAACTCTTTATTACAAGTCCTGCCGGAGCAGGGTGACGTGCGTGCGGTAACAATATATTTGAAACTAGCACGGTCAGATCCGACGATGATCTTGAAAAATATGCAACACACACAAGGAACACAAAGAAGCAGAGACACGGGGCCAGCAGCACAGTCATCCCGTGCCAGCGAGAATTTGCGCTGTATTGTCGGGTTGAAGTGGTCCACGGGTTTGCGGCGGAAGAAACAAGGCGCTCCTGAGTCGGAGTGGACGGGCCATCGCTCCCGCGAAGCGAGCGCAATGAAGGGAACGTCGCCGTTGAGAGATCTCCTGTCTCGCGCATCATTTTACTAGTCGCACTGGAAGGGCGAACATCGTCATTATCAAGAGCTTGCGGCATTCCTTCATTGGACTCGGCAATTGGAAGACCTAAGCTCATCTGCACCGGGTCGACAGCTGATTCCTGTGTCTGTAGGGCATCCTGAGTATCATCGAGCTCTGACTCGACGCCCGCCACCTCGGCTTTCGGCTCCTGCGGTATTGGATTTTCGAAGGTTTCGGTCACTGGAACTTCATAGGTGAATGGCTCAGCGGCGGCCGCGGCTTTCTCGGCCGAAGTCTCGTTTAGTTTGTAAAGTGAGAAAGATCCAGGGGCGCCTGCATCGGATTCGAATGCTGGGTCGTATGCCGATGCTGAGAAGTCAGCGTGAGGCGACGTCGATAAAGCCGATAAAGTTTCGATCGGAGGAGTCCCTTGGCTCTCCTTACATTGCGCCATGCGATGAATCACGGGAGTATCGGCCTCCCAATTACCTTGACCCGACACTTCATTGACTAACGTTGGTACTTCGGGCGCGGAATTCGGGGAAACCGCGCTTGTCGGCGGTAACACTTCGACGATGGGGGCGAAGGTCTCGACACGTGACTCGGTTGTACCTCTCGAAATAATTGGTGCGGGCGATGTTTCCCAGAAATCTTGGATCTGCGCCGAGGTGCTCTCGGCGAAATTTACGACTGGGTTATCATTTTGCTCGAACGCAACAGGGATACTGGCTAGTACCGGAGCAACCTCAACGTGGCTTGTGTCGTTTGTAGTCTTCGATTCGCGCCGGTTACCGCGAGTGTGAGCTGGAGCTTCACGAGACGCGGTCCCAGGAGACACAGCCTCACCAAAAGATGGTGGCTCGAAATTCTCCGGCTCAAAATGAGTCGATGGGGACTCTTGCTCAATTTTAATTGTGGGGCCGTTCACTGCAAAACTACCCTGGGCGCCAGCCACAGGTGCCCCATTTTTCTCAATACTGAAAACAAAGTCACAGCGCGAGCAGTGAAAACGCGGAAAGTCGACACCGGCCAAAAGAGTGCCATCAACGGCGAATTTCGTCTGACAATTAGGGCATTGAATGATTTTTTGCGAAGAATCCTTCACAACCGCACTGCTTCTTGGCATGGTAATTGGTATATAACGTACTTGGTATATAACCTTAATAGGCGAAGTGATAACGCTAATACTAGAATACCGTCTGAGTTTAAAGCAACTTCATGCAACAGACTAGCCCCAAACTGCATATCTTTCTGGGTCGGCACGAGTCGCCGCGCTCTGGAATGTGGGTAAACGCGGCGGCGGTTTCTCAAGCGCTTTTACCCCTTTTGGAGGGAGGTTCGTTGTTTCGAAGCAGCAATTTTACCTTCGCTGGGCCAACTGAGCTATATGCCGAAGTGCCGGCAATACGTCGGAAGCTTAAAAGATTGGAAGGCTTTTTAGGAAGTAGACGTGGTGGTTTTATTAGAGATCTGCTGTATGTCGTTCCTTCCCAAGAGATCTTTCACGGCATGTCCAACTTTGTTCCGCTGCTCGGCGGAGGAAAAGTTGTTTTGACGCTGCACGATCTTTTGCAGGCATATCCGCGAACTGCTCCGACAAACTTTTACGAGTGGGTTCGCCGAGTGTGGTATCGCGCGATGCTCGCGATTATGGTTTCAAGAAGTGATAAGATTATTACTGATCACCCAAGAATTGCTGACACGCTTCGCGCGAAATTTCGTATTCGTTCGCGACCCATTGTTATCTATCCGCCGTTGCACAGCGCATTCCTTGAAGCGGCGCTTCCCGATGTTGTGGCGCGCGATCGGACCGTGCTTGCGTTTACCGGGCAGGACCGGCGGAAAAATTTAGAGGGCGCGGTGCGCACCTTCGCTGCAAGCGCTTTTGCCGCCGACCACACCCTGACCATATTCGCTGGATCTTCGCGTAATAAAGAGCAGATTGTCTCGCGTATCGAGTCGGAGTGTCGGCGTATTCGCGCCGAGATTGCCTGGGAAATTATGAGCGATGTGCCGATGGCGAACATGCCGGGACTTTTTGCCTCGGCTGCCGCGGTGCTCTTTCCCTCGTTTGCCGAGGGATTTGGCTATCCGATTTACGAAGCACTTTCGCAAGGGTGTCAGGTCGTTTGTGACGGCGAGCTTCTGATTCCGGAAGTGCGGCCTTTTGAGGACAGAGTAATTTTTCGCTGTGCTCCCGCTGACGATCATTCTGTAGTGCGAGCGCTGGCGGCGCTTAAAGCCGCAGCTCCGTCGGTTGAAGCGCGGTCCGAAGCGGCGAGCTCCGTACGTGCGTTGCTTAATCCGGAGCGCGCAGCGCAGGAGTTAATGACAATTTATCGAGACTTAGCAGAGGTATCGTGAGCAGACGGGATAAGAACAGGTCAAAAGCCGCGCGTTCGGGACAGATCGTTATTGGTAGGAATACGGTGCGCGAGGTGCTTTTTTCCAATCCCGAGCGCATTTTGATGATTCTTGCCGCAAGCACGGCGCTTGATCAGCAAGCCGAGCAAACCCTCGAACGTGCGCGCGAGCTTGGTATCGGCGTTGAATTGATGGGCCTGTCGGAGCTTAGCGAAAGGTGCGGATCGACTTCGCATCAGTCGATCGCCGCATTGGTGGCGCCACGCGAGCTGGTTTCGCTTAAACAATTCTTGAGCACGGATCGCGAAGAAAGTTTGCTTGTGATTGTTGATTCAATTGAAGATCCGCATAATTTTGGCGCTATATTACGCGCGGCAGAATGTTTTGGAGCTGACGCTGTTATTTGGTCGAAAAATCGCGGCGTGGGGATAACTCCGGTGGTGACCAAAGCAAGTGTTGGAGCATCGGAGCTAGTGACCCTGATTGAGGTTGCGAATTTAGTTGAGGCGGCGGGGCGGTGCAAAGATGCTGGGTACTGGCTTGTAGGAGCTGAAGTTCGCGAAGGAGCAAAAGAGCTTGGTGGCTTCGAGTTTCCCAAGAAATGCGCGCTTGTCCTTGGTTCGGAAGGTGAGGGGATTCACAACTTGCTTCAAAGGAAGCTTGATTATCGAGTATATATCCCACTCCTGGGCCGGATTGATTCTTTAAATGTATCGCAGGCGGCGGCGGTGTTGCTTTACTCGGCGCGAGCTGCGCGCTGACGAAAGGCCAATTTCAAGCCGCTATTATCTAACTAATTCCAAGTATTCCAATTAGTTCCGCTCATCGGCTCTTTACAAATATCTTCAGTTCAAATAACTTAAATCAATGTCTGAAAGTAGCTCGACCGAGGAATACGCCCACTTTTTCGAAGTGCGATTGGATCTATTTGATGGCCCGATCGATCTTTTGTTGCACCTGGTAAAGAGCCGCGAGCTTCCGATTGAGGAGCTTTCTCTTGCCCAGGTTACCGGGCAATATTTTGCCTGTATTGAGGCTGCGCGCTATTATGATTTAGAGGTCGCCGCCGAATATCTGGTGATTGCTGCAACGCTCCTCTCAATAAAATCTAGTGTTTTGCTTAATCAGCCTGTTGAGCTTATTGAAGACGAAGAGGGGAATCTCGTTGATCCGCATCAAGAGTTGCTCAGACGGCTGCGTGAGCATGAAGTGTATAAGCAGGGCGCTTTTCAGCTAAGCTGCCGAAAGCTTCTTGGGGTTGATGTGTTTTCGCCACCGAGCTTGCTTAAGGCGATTGAGCCACCGCCAGCGCGATTCAAACCGCATGACGCGATTCTCCTTGGCATGGCGTTCAAAAAGCTGCTTGATAAGGTACCGGCGGGACGTGTCGGTATAGAGATTCAGGTAGATTCGGTCACTATTGTTGAGCGGATGATGAGCATGGTCGATCGGCTTCGCGAGAAAAAAGGAGCTCTTTCCTTCGCTTCGTTGGTCGAAGATCTTACGAGCCGTGCCTCCATTGTTTCAGCGTTTATCGCTCTTCTCGAGCTAATGAAGCGCCAAGCAGTTGTGGTACGACAGGACGATGTCTTTGGCGAGATCACGATTGCGCTAGGAGGTGAAGTGCTAGACAGCTCCGCAATGACATCAGAGTTCGATTCCGATAATGACAAAGAGCAGAGCGAGCAGGTAACTGCGGTAGGTTAGTAGTAGCGGGGAGGTATGGTATGGATCAGGCCGAAGATCTAGTTCAAGCCGAAGCGAGTGAGGTGACCGAACACGAGGAAGTTGTCGATGAGAATCGCGAGGAATCCAAAGCGGTCGTTGAAGTTCTTGATCAGGATCAAAAAATAGGATTGGTCGAAGCACTGCTTTTCGCGAACGGCGAGCCGCTCACTAAAGATCGGCTGGTAGACGCGAGTACACTTGAAGAGGCAGAGATTGACGCGATAATAAAAACGTTGCGTGAGAAGTTTGCGGGAGAATCTTCGGGTTTTGAGCTCGTGGAGGTTGCCGGGGCGCTTCAGCTTAGAACTAAAGGGCGTTACGCGCCCTTTCTCCGTGCGCTAAGGGCGAGCGCTCCGCGAAGACTTTCGAATGCGGCGCTAGAGACTCTTTCAATTGTAGCCTATCGCCAGCCGATTGTGAAAAGCGATGTCGAAAAGATACGTGGTGTTGACGCAACTCCTACCTTGAAGACCTTGCTTGAAAGAAATCTTGTGCGGATTGTTGGGCACCAGCCGACGGTGGGCCAACCTGCGCTCTATGGCACCACTGACGAGTTTTTAAAGCTATTTGGCCTCAGTTCGCTCGCAGAGCTCCCGACACTCCGTGATTTAGGCGAGCTGGAGAAAGATCCAGGCGAAAGCGGCGAGGAACCTGTAGAGGTTGCTCCTGAAGCTACACAGGCTTTATCCTGAACGGCGGTGTGGTATAACTCCGGTAGTGTTTTACCTGGGTATGATTTAGCCATTAGTCTCCACAGTAGAAGCCCGTGAGAAGTCCGGGTTAGTTTGGTGATGTTTACGGAGCCATAGTATATGGAGCGGGTGCGCCTTCAAAAATTTATTTCGGAATGTGGTGTCGCCTCGAGGCGCGCGGCGGAGGAGCTGATCCTCGAAGGTAAGGTCATGGTTAATGGCCGCGTTGTCACCGAAATGGGGGTAAAGATAGATCCGCGCCGAGATCGCGTGCAGGTTCGAAAAAAGATAATTCGTCCGGCCGTGAAAGGTGTGCTGCTTTTTTATAAGCCGCGCGGTGTTGTGTGCACACTGAATGATCCCGAGGGCCGTCGCTCGGTGGCTGATTATCTGACCAAACATTATCGATCATATTTCCCGGTGGGTCGACTCGACTGGGAGTCGACCGGGCTATTGGTGCTTACCAATGATGGCGAGCTTGCCGAGCGGCTAATGCACCCACGCTACCAATTTGCGAGGACCTACAAGGTCAAGGCTGAGGGCAAAGTGAGTGAGGCGCTCGCTGAAAAGCTGGAACGAGGTGTGCAGCTTAATGACGGTATTGCGCGTGCCGGAGTTAAGATCTTGCAGTACGAAGAGGCATCAACCTGGTTAGAGGTGACCGTGCGCGAGGGGCGTAACCGTTTGGTTCGGCGATTGATGCAGAAGATTCACCACCCGGTGATAAAACTGCTGCGGCTTTCTCATGGCCCATTCAAGGTCGGAAAGCTTAGGCCCGGAGATATGCGTAAGTTGAGCGAGAAAGATTATCAGTACTATCGAAAACGGGTTTTTGAATATGATCCTAGGTAGAACCGCGACTTGGTCTGTTTCCGCGATACTGTGTGTAACTCTTTACGTGAGCCCTAGTGTAGGCGAGGTACTTAAGTATACCGACAGTGCGGGCGGCACTCATTTTGTGAGCCGCCTCGAGGACATTCCAGAAAGCTACCGCGACGCAGCGAGGACGCTCGATGGCGCGCCTATTTCGAAGCAGGGCGTACCTGGCGTGCCCAGCGTAAAAGGGCGAATGCCGCTGGATACCCTGGCATGGTTCAGCGCTGAGGCGTTCCAAAAGCAGGCAAAATCTGGGTACCTCGAGTGGATTGATAAGCAGAAGGGGTTCCATGCGATCCAGCCAAACCTTGAGTTTCAGCCGAGCCTAGCGACTTTGGGCCCCGGGCGAGGCAAGCCAGTTGTGAAGTTCGATGGCGTTGATGACTACTTAACTTCCGATGCGATTGCGGCGAGCTTAATTAGTATCGATCAGCTTACTGTTATCGTAGTTGCCGCTTCAGAGGCTGACCGAGATCAGATTGTGTGGTCGATACATCGTGGTGATAAGACTACCGACGTAGCTCGGTTCGGGTTTGCTGAAGGATCAAAGGTTCGTGTGAAATGCACCGAGAAGGTCGGCAAAGATTATTATGACCAAGTAATTAATGGTACTGAGCATCTCTCTGTATATAGTGTCACATTCGATCGGGAGCGCGCGGTCGCATACAAAAACGGCCAACAAATTTTGGATCATCAGCTCCCGCGACCAATTGATTTCTCACAGGCGCGCTACTTCAGTATTGGCCAGGAGTACGACAAGGGAAAGCCGACTGATTTTCTTTCTGGCTCAGTTGCTGAGCTGCTTATGGTGACAAGGGTGCTGAGCGATCAGGAGCGCGGTGCACTTGAGCGGCAACTTATGGATCGATACGGAATCGCAGAGTAAGTAAAATATCGGGGACGGGGGCGAGCGGCGCGCGTCGATTAGTACCGAGCTAAGGGCCCGAGCGCCAAGCGGGAAATAAGAAAAGGCTAGTACCGTGTGACTGAAACACTCTGCATTCCTAGCTCTGCGCCCTCCGTGCCTCTGTGGTGTTTTAAAATTAGGAAAAACCACAGAGACACGGAGAGCACAGAGTGAGGACTGAGAACCAAGACCGGTTATTTTGGTTACAGCGTACTAAGAAGATAAGGAAGAAAATGGGGGACCGGGGCGCACCCCGGTCAGCCGATGCCCGAGCGGTAGCGAGGAGCAGCATCGAGCTGAGGGCCCGAGCGCCAAGCGGGAAATCGGGCACTATTGCGGGGGTGGGATTTGAACCCACGACCTCCGGGTTATGAGCCCGACGAGCTA
>CAZEAC010000082.1:0-20317 GCA_964510065.1 uncultured Bdellovibrionales bacterium
TGGCCGGCTAGATTCCTTGGCTCCAGAATGCAACTCATTTGGTGCTAGTTCCAAAAGCCAAGGAATCTAGTGTCCTGAGTCGGAAATGCCCTTCTTTTTTTTCTCTTCCCAGCTTCTGTGCACTCTGTGTCTCTGTGGTTTGTTTTTTAGAAAAACCACAGAGACACAGAGCGCATGGAGACAAACGAGCTAAGGTCGAGCAGCAGTGCCGCGAATCCTCGCTAGTCTGTGGCGTCTGGTTCGACCTCGGGCTCCTTGCCTCCGTCGAGCCCGCTCCTAGCTACGTTTCGCTCCAGGCGCTGCCGCGCCTGTCCGGCCATTCCGGCCGGCTAGATTCCTTGGATCCAGAATGCAACTCATTTGGTGCTAATTCCAAAAGCCAAGGAATTTAGTGCCCCATAGCTATCCTTCGAGGCATGGAGTAAAAGTAGATGTGATGCAGTTATCAGAATTTGCCACCAAGATTGGCGGAAAGCTTTCCGCGGGTCACGATCCACAGGTACGCGCTATCATTTGTTCAAGTGCGGAGTGTTCGCCAGGCGCGCTGTTTTTCGCCCTTCGCGGAAATCTTCGCGATGGCCATGAGTTTGTCGATAGCGCATTCGATGCCGGCGCTGTGGCCTGCGTGGTTGAAGATAGTGCCGCGCTTGCTGAGCGACCCGGTATAATCGTCGCTGACACACGCAAAGCCTGGAGCCGGGCAGCCGCGCTGTGGGTGGGGCAACCAGCGCAAAGTCTCAAAACCGTGCTGGTCACGGGAACGAATGGCAAAACAACCACGAATTGGTTGTTATATAATCTTTGCGAGAAGCTTGGCGATCGCGCGCTTCGAATCGGCACGCTTGGTGCGTATGCCCATGGAGTAATCGAGGATCTTGAAACGCTCACTACTCCCGATGCAAATTTTATTCACGCGACATTGGCAAAGTCTCTGGCTGCTGGAGTCAGGGTCGCTATACTTGAAGCCTCCTCGCACGCGCTGGCACAGAGTCGACTTGATGACCTTTTGCCTAACGTCAGTATCTTCACCAATTTGACCAGAGATCATCTCGATTATCACCAGGACTTTGAAAGTTATTTTCATGCGAAGCTTCGTGTTTTTGATCTGCTTAAGAACTCGGGAAAGAAAGAAGTTGGAGCGGTCGTTCATCTTGATGCCCCTTACGGAGATAAAGCTGCCGCATACGCCCGTTCGCGAGGACTTGCAGTACTTGGTGTCGGCGTGCACCGCGATGCAAAAGTAAGAATCGTCACCCGAAACCAAACTTTTCGTGGTAGTGAAATAGAATTCGAAATCGAAGGCTCGCGACATATGGTCAGAACGCCGCTCATTGGAGAATATAATGCCGACAATATTGCCGGCGTCATTGGGGCAGCGATTCTTCTCGGATACCCTTTAAAGTTAGTAATTGCTGCGCTTGCAGATCTCCCCGCGGTGCCAGGGCGGTTGGAAAAAGTCCCGGCACAGGATCTCGGGGTCTTTGTCGATTACGCACATACTCCCGACGCGCTTCAGAATGTGCTTCGTGCGCTTCGCCCAATAACCGAACGAAAATTGTGGGTACTGTTTGGTTGTGGCGGCGATAGGGATCGAGGAAAGCGCCCGTTGATGGCTGAAGTTGCCGCGCAATTGGCCGATCATGTAGTAGTAACCTCAGATAATCCGCGCACTGAAGATCCGCAGCAGATAGTAAAAGATATATTGGAATCGGGAATATCGCCTTACCGTGTCGAGATTGATCGGCGAAAAGCTATAGCCCAAACCGTTTCAGAGCTTTGTCCAGGTGATGTCCTTTGCATTGCCGGAAAGGGCCATGAAAAGTATCAGATAGTTGGCCGGAGCAAGATTCATTTCTCGGATACCGAAGAAGCCGCAGCTGCGCTAAAAAACATGAGAGGAGTCGATGGGGCTTGCCGCAACGCGTGATCTATTACTGCCGATAGTTTCGGGGAGTACGCTTTCTGGAGGACTCGATCGGCTAAGCTTTTCTGGCGTTGAATACGATTCTCGTGAGGTGCGCGGTGGCGAACTGTTTGTCGCGCTTCCTGGAGAAAAATCGCACGGTCATCAATTCCTTCGCCAAGCATTTGATCGGGGAGCCGCGCTTTTCCTTATTGAAGACGAGAAAGCCGCACAGGGCTTTCCCGAGCCACAACGGGTAGTGCTGGTAAAAAACAGCCTGGAAGCATTCTGGAAGCTCGCGAATTGGTGGCGCAATGAATGCAAGGCTGCGGTCATCGGAGTTACTGGTTCAGTCGGCAAAACCACAGTAAAAGAGATGCTTGCGAGTATCTTATTGCAGTCGGGCAGAGGTGCCTATTCTAAGAAATCTTTTAATAATCATGTCGGCGTTCCTTACAGCATTGCTAAAATTGAGCGCGATCACGGTTGGGCAGTCCTTGAAATGGGCATGAATCATCGTGGTGAAATAGCCGCACTTGCTAGAATTGCCGAGCCGGATGTCGCAATTGTATCGGTCATCGGGCCGGCGCATATAGAAAATTTGGGTTCGCTTGAGGCGATAGCAGATGCAAAACTTGAAATTGTGCTTGGCACCAAGCGTGCGCTGATTGTTAATGCTGAAGATCCTATGCTGGTGACGAAGGCTGAACTTGCGGCTGGGGCGCGAAACTTGGCGCTTAAGTTTTTTGGACGCCGGGAAAAGCTGGGTCGTGCGCAGGTTGAAGCTTCAGTCGCCGCGGTTCGCTCGAAGGGATTCGATGGTATCGAGTTTGAGCTCACGCTCCGTGGTGAGACTCGGCCTGTGAAAATGTCGGCGGTCGGTCGGCAAAACGCGCTGAATGCGGGCGCAGCGGCGCTTGGTGCGACCACGCTTGTGCCCTCTCTCAGCATCGAGCAGGTGGTTTCGGGGCTGGAGGCCTTTAAGGCGCCGCTTATGCGGCTTGCATTGAAAGAGCTAAGCGGTGGAAGAATCATTGTTGACGACTCCTACAATGCTAACCCGCAATCCGTGGAAGGAATGCTTGATTTCGCCGAAGAAGTACTTGCATCAGGAAAGAAGGTCGCGTTAATTCTTGGCGATATGCGTGAGCTTGGCGCACATGCTGCCGAGTACCACCGCAAGATTGGCGAACGTATTGCGCTTCTCAAGCCAGCTTTTTTGGTGACGGTGGGTAATGACGCCGCGGCCTTTGCTGAACTTGCTGAGAAGGCTGGAATTAAGGCGTTTCGCGCAGATAGCCCGGAACTTGCTGCGGTAATATCACTCAGAATGGATTTCGATGTCTTAATGGTCAAAGGATCGCGTACGGTCGGCCTTGAGCGGGCAGTGGCGACACTTCTGGCGCGGGAGGGGAAAGGCTAGCATTGGTGACGCAGAAGGGCGCTTAGATTCGTGGGCTCGTTTTGCGTTGAATGCTCATATTGCGGCATGGCGATCTTTTGCTATTCTTGAGTACAATGTAGGTAGCTATCCAAGGCGGCTGTAGTGCTCTATTTATTATACCATCTCCATGACCAGATAAGCTGGTTAAATGTTTTCAAGTACATCACCTTCCGGGCGATGATGGCGTTCTTATTCGCCTTCGCATTTGTATTGTTCTTTCAACCGAAGTTTATCAGCTGGCTTCGCGGACGCGGGGTCAAGGGGCAGCCCATTCGGGATGATGGCCCTAAAGCGCACGAGGGCAAGAAGGGAACGCCGACCATGGGTGGGCTTGTTATTATTGCAGGCGTTTTCTTCGCGACGCTGCTCTTCGCCGACCTCTCAAACCGCTATGTTTGGATGATGCTTGCGGTAATGGCAGGCTTTGGCGGTCTTGGTTTTGTTGACGATTGGCGTAAAATTACCCATCAAAATTCAAAGGGACTCGGCGCGCGGACTCGACTGGGGGTAGAGGCAGGCGTATGTATCGCTCTTTCGCTGCTCTTACTTGAGCAGGGTTTTAATACTTCGATTTCGGTTCCATTCGTAAAGGGAGTCGAAATCGCGCTGCTTCCGATCCTTTTTGTTTTGTTTGTTACCCTCGTGGTTGTAGGAACTTCCAATGCGGTAAATTTGACGGATGGTCTTGATGGCTTGGCGATTGGTCCAGTGATGACCGTTGCGGCAACGTATGCGATATTCTCGTATCTTGGTGGCCACAAGAATATCGCTGAATACCTCGGAGTTGCACATGTGCCTGGCGTCGGCGAAGTTTCGATAATTCTTAGCTCCATGGTGGCCGCGGGATTGGGGTTCCTTTGGTATAATACCTACCCCGCGCAGGTCTTTATGGGAGATCTCGGCGCGCTTGCGCTTGGCAGCGGGCTCGGATTTTCGGCGGTTCTGGTTAAGCACGAGGTAATTCTGGTAATTGCCGGAGGGATATTTGTGCTCGAAGCGATGTCAGTGATAATTCAACGTTATTATTTCAAAATGACCAAGCGCCGAGTCTTCCGCATGGCGCCGATTCATCATCATTTCGAGCTTCAGGGCTGGGCTGAGCCAAAAATAATAGTGCGTTTCTGGATTATCTCGATAGTATTAGCGTTGGTATCGCTAACATCCCTTAAACTTAGATAGATATGAATTCCGCTGTTGCAAGCAAAGAGTATCGTCCACCGCTGCTCGTTGACGGGTATCTCGTTGCAACCGCGCTGTTATTGAGTGCTTTTAGTCTTGTAATGCTCTATTCGACCACGGGGATTTTCTCCTCCGATCGTTTTGGTGACCCGCTCTTTTTTGTAAAAAAACAGGGTGCAGCGCTCTTTGTCGGCGTGGTAGCAATGTACTTCGCGTCGAAGGTCCCGGTACGAATTTACGAACGGGTCTCACCGGTTCTGTTCCCGATAGCGCTCTTTTTGCTGATTCTTCCCCTTATTCCCGGTATCGGCGATGCCGCCGGTGGTGCGCGGCGATGGGTTGCGCTCGGCCCGATTCGCTTCCAGCCCGGCGAGCCTGTGAAACTGCTCTTTATTATCTTTATGGCAGGTTATCTAGCTCGCCAGCAGCAACTCCTTGCCGAGTTTGTGTCGGGGGTGTTTAAGCCGCTTTTTCTTGTGGGCAGTGTCGGCGTGCTTTACCTGGCGCAGCCTGACTTTGGAAGTATGGCTGTGCTCACCACGGTAACGATTGCGATGACCGCGGCGGCGGGGATGCGCTTACGCTATTTAGGGTTTGCGATTTTGTTTATTGCGTTAGCGTTTTCTTTGCTTGTCTTTATTTCGCCATACCGGCTCAGTCGTGTGCTCAGTTTTATGACTCCTTGGTCCGACGCATCTGGGCGCGGGTATCAGCTCATTCAGTCATTGATTGCTATCGGCACCGGACAGGTCTACGGCGTAGGTCTTGGCGAAAGTCAGCAGAAACTCTTTTTCCTTCCCGCGGCGCACACCGACTTTATTTTCGCGGTAATCGCTGAGGAGCTCGGTTTTGTAGGGTGTGTCGCCGTGGTATTTCTCTTCCTTGTCATCCTTTGGCGGGGGGTAAAGGTGGCGCGTAAAGTCGCATCTGATACTTTTCGATTTTCGTTGGCAGTTGGCCTTACTCTACTCATAATCGTGCCTGCGTTCCTTAACATGGGTGTGGTTACTGGGTTATTGCCGACCAAGGGTTTGGTGCTCCCGCTTATCGGTTACGGCGGGTCGAGTCTGATAACGTCGCTGAGTGGTCTTGGAGTTTTGCTTTCGATAGCGCGTCAAAGTAATCAGCCGCGCTAGTACCTCGTCCAGAAAGTTTTTTCCCTTCTGGACGGCGCACTAGCAAGGTAGCGTCAGGGAGAGTGCCGTAATGGCGATAGCTAAAATAATAATCGCTGCGAGTGGAACCGGCGGACACCTTTTCCCTGGGCTGTATCTTGCGCGCGAGCTAAAGAGAATCGCACCACAGGCGAATATTCTCTTTATCGGCTCAGGAAGACCGCTCGAAGAACGTATTATCGATCGTAATGGCTTTGCTCGTGAGGTGGTATCGCTTGTGGGTATTCGACGCCGAGGAGTGAAGGGCTTATTTGAGTTTCTTGGCAAGCTCCCTGGCGCTTGGTTAAGAGTGTGGAGCATTTTCACAATGTTCAGGCCCGAACTTGTAATTGGCGTTGGCGGATACAGCAGTGTACTGCCCGTTTTGATCGCACGACTTCGCCGGATTCCAAGCTGGGTGCATGAGGCAGAGCCACGGCCAGGATTGGCCAATCGCTTCCTTGCCTATGTCGCCAATAAGATATCAATTTCCTATCGTGACACTCCGATGCCTTGTGCAGGAAAAACCGTCTTCACAGGCCATCCGGTGCGGCCTGAGATTGTGGCGGTTTCTCGGGAACTCGGCAAAGGCGAGGAGGTGCGGAAGCTTCTTGTGATGGGTGGTTCGCAGGGGTCGGATGCAATTGATAGAGCGGTCTTGGCATTGGCCCCGTTCTTAAGGGAGCGCGGTGTGACTCTTTACCATCAGTGCCGCGAAGAAAATCGCGACCTGCTCGCTCAGAGCTATCGTGAGTGTGGTCTTGAAGCCCGAGTTGAGCCGTTTATCGAGGCGCTGCCTGAAGCATATCAATGGTGTCATCTTATTATAAGCCGTGCTGGTGCCGGAGCGCTCATGGAGATTGGTATTATTAACAGACCAGCTATCCTGGTTCCTTTTCCGGCAAAAGGAATCCATCAGGAAGAAAATGCGAGAATTCTCGAGCGCGAGGGTAAAGCATTGGTGGTTCTCGAAGGCGAGCAATTTCATGAAAGGCTTCGTAGTGCTCTCGAAAAGCTTCTTAACTTGGAGTCTTACCGCGAGATACAGAATCGTCCGTACTCGCAAAGAAAGACCGAAGCCGCCCGAGAGATTATTGCCGCAGCTATTCGCCTAGCTGCTGTTCGACAAGCTTAGTGTATTCTTCTTCGAGATCGGCAAACTGCTGGTTGAGCATGGAGAGCCGCTCATTAACTAACTGGTATTCCGTGAGAAGTTCGCGAAGCCGACTGCTCGCATCGGTCACGGTGGTTAAAAGATCATTAAGGACCTGTTTTTGCTCGTCACTGACAGACGATTCGGCAATTATGCTTTCTAAGCTCTTCATTGAGGCAGCAAGCCTCTTTTCAAGCGCAATGGACTCATCAGACAGGGTTTGGTAATTCGCGAGCAGGTCGCGGAGCTTGTTCTCGTCTTCTTCTTTGGCTGTCTTAAGCTCCTGCTGATGCGCTTCTTTGCCCTCGACATTCTTCTGGGCAGCATCTAGTTTCGCTTCGACCTCTTTGAGCTTGCCTTTCTCCTGTTCGAGTGCTGAAGCTTCGGAAGCCAGATGCGTTTCAAAGAACTCAAGTTGCTTTGGCGATCCATAGGCTGCAGAGACTTGAATCAGTTCAGCGAGTTTTTTCTCGATTTCTGTGACTTCGGCTTCTATCAACGCCATCTCGCCACCGGTTGAAGAGATGGCGAGTCTCTTCATCAGGACAAAGCTTCCCAAAATAATTAGCGCTGAGACCGCCGAGACTATAATGCCAGTCATATCCATATATTGACACTGAAACTATAATAAGGTGAGGGGATGGCTGTCTACCCTCGAAGGCGAAGGAAGCTGCCTTATTAGTGGCAATAGCTGGTACGCCCGGCCAGGAAATGAGCGATTTCTCGGGCCCGTTTTAATGAGCATGTAAAAGCGACTTCCCAAAAAATGCCCTGTTATGCCTTTCTATATTTATATCGTGGAGCGCGCGGAGTGCCCGAAATGCTAAGCGAAAAGCGCCGATCCTCTTGGGTGAGCTGACCTTGGCTTACGAACGGCAGCCAGGGACCGATCGCGGTCGAGCCTTCTGAACGGAGCGACACGATGAACTGTCCACTCAAAGTAGTGGGGTCCTCTTCGAAGTCGCCTGAGCATTCGCCGAGTGAGGAATTGAATTCTACACCGCTTGCGCGAAGTTTCTTGCCGCTAAGAGTTATAGGTAATTTGAGAATGCCGTCGCGGATTGCTGGAATCTTGACCGGAAGCTTCGTGAGCATGGGGGGAAGCATGGTCTCCTGTGGCTTATCGATTTTATCCAGGGTAAGCATTAGTCTTCCGTCCGCAGCGCCGTCTTTGAAGACAAGCGAGGGAGCGTCGATAGTAAGAAGCGCGGTGCGTAAGCCAAAGGCTGCAATCTGAGGATGCCGCGCGATATCGAGGGCACGGGTGGAAATTCGTGCTTGCTCTAATTGTCCGGATAGGCCAAGACCTATATCAAATTGTAATTCTCCCGCATACATCTGACAACGTAGATCGAACGCGAGGGCGCCTCTGAGAAGCTGCGTCGGCTTCATTCCGACATGGCACTCGTCCGCAGCGAGGGTTAACAATTTCGCCGGGATCGAAAGCGTAATACGCCGCAGTGAGATCTGAAATGGTTCGATACTGCCACTCCCCCAATTCAGAAGAATGCCGTTTGACTTGAGTGCAGGAATCAAAGAAGTCTCGAGCATGCGCAGATACAGCGAGTCGGGTACCGACCAGAGCGCGAGTGCTATCACTACAATTGGCAAGAAAATCGCCAAGAGCGCGATCCTAAGGAGCTTAAGTTTCCTCGCCACCGTTGACTCCGCCGTTGGCTGCGCTGCTGACTCTTCGAATGCTGCTCACGTCCACAGACACCTTTAATTTGTCACCAATCGGTTCGCGCTTTATCTCAAGCTCAGTGACAACAAGTGGATGTGCGCCCTGGACAAGCTCTTTTAGGAAATCAACCAATCCTTCAAGTGAACCAACGGTGAACTTTAGCGAGAAGGGAGCCTGCTCATAGTTGCCGCCGAATTCCACTGCGGTTAGCTCACGAATGTTGTATCCGGAAGAAACGCCGGCTTTAGATTTGAGCAGCTCTTCAAGATGCGATCTGACGCCGTCTTTGATCTCAACTTCTTTGTATTGCTCTTCAATTGCTTTCCGTTTTGCATGCAGCGCTGAAAAACGCTGAAATCGCTCGCGGATATCCCCAAGATCCTGTCGAGCAGCCTCGATCTTCAGGCTTTGATTTTTAAAGACCGAACGCACTTTTTCATAGCTCTGCCAGACTACCAGAAAAAGAATCGCGACAATTGCCCCGGCAATAAGTCCTCGCTCGCGCCCTGAAAGCTTTGTCAGCTCTTCGCGCAACCTTCTCTTGAGTGCTGGAATGTCGATCTTGTTCACTATGACTCCGATAGCCAAATTTCGATTTTAAAAGGCAATCCGCCAGCGCCACCAGCGAAATTGTTCTGCGATGCATCTGTCTTTACTCGACGGTACACATCCTTTTTGGTATTCAGTGCTTTTTCGATTCTGTCGACGGTGCCGTAATCTGGGGCAGTCCCCTCAATTTCGATTCTGTTGTTTTTAATGTTGACCGAGCGCACGGTTGCCCCAGCGTCTCGAGGGAAGTCCTTGGTGAGCGCGATAAGCGAATCAATTGGCGACAATTTCGAGAGCGAGCCCAAACTCTTCAATTGATCTTGCAAGCGGGTCATTTCACCACGGAACGCATCCAGCTCCTGATTAGGATACTGCGCTGCATCAGGATAAAGCTCCAAGATTTCCTTGGTCATCTTGCTTCGAATGCGACTGACATAAAATTCATTTGCTAACATGGTTCCTGCAACTGCTATCACGAGTGCAGCGAGGGCGGCGAAGAAGTAAGGTGCTACTTTTTTCAGGCCAAGAAATACCTCACGAAGCCGCGGGCTGTATGAGAATTCCTGCACCCGGAAATTGGAAAGTAGCGGCGGAGCCTGTTCATCGAGCGCGAACACCGAGGCGATCGAAGCAAGATTTGCTGCGCCAGGTTCGCTTTTTACTAATCCCTCAAGCGCGAGGTATTCAACATTTCGACCGAGTGCCTGCTGGAGCTCTTCACGTTGAAGTCCTTGCCCGAGGATGTAAACTTTCTCGAGGTTCTTTTCGTAGCGGCTTTCGAAAGCTATAAGGGTCAATTTGAGATCGGTAAGGGGAGCATCATCAAGCGCATCTTTCGCAAATCGCTTGAGCTCTCCGCGGACAATTACTCGGTCGGCACGGGCAACGTGATCTAAGCAAAGAGTCACGTATATGTAAGGCCCGCGTGCATACACAATTGCGCAAGCCGGTGAAATGTAGTCGGGAGCGATGTAGTGAATCGCGGCAAGCGCGCTCATTGGTGTACACAGGTAAAGCGGCTCGAATTCACCCTGCTTGCAAAGTCCAAGCACCTCTTTCACTGAGCTGCGAGGTGTCATTCCAACATGCACATCATGTCCAGTGTCGCTAAGAGTTCCAACAACGTGATGCTCAAGCACGAGCTCTTCGACATCGAAAGGCACACGGTCCTGAACTTCGAGCGACAAGACCTTTTGAATTTGGCGGTTGTCGCTGAAGGGAAGTTCAAGATTAATTGAGAGATACTTCTCGGAAGGGGCAATTACGATTGCATTGGTCCAGCTCGAATTGAGATTTTCTATGGTCTTGCGAATGGCTGAAATAGGAGCGGAGGGTTGCTGGTCCGAGCCACTGTTTTGAAGCTGTTTCGGTTCGTCCCACTCAAACTGGTGGTGCTCTATAACCTTAAGCTGCTTGTCGTCCACCTCGACCACCTGTAGATGGCCTGGCTGGCAAGATAGGTCGATGGAGAGCACAGATTGCATAGGGGTAATCTTCGCATTAGGCCATTGAGCCGGCAATATTGCAGTTGGTTGCCGTATGGCGCCCAAAAGGCACACTTATCAGGAGTTTAGATGAGAAAGGGCCTACTTGGGCTTCGAATCACTTTGCGAGAGCCTATTCAGTGTCTCGGTCGCGGCAACGATTGGGGGGATCGCCCTGTCGAGCCTTAGAATTTCGTTTTCGGCACGGACCCAGAAGTCCAAATCTTTCCCAGCTGGGCAGCCAGCCTCTTTCCAAAGCTGCCAAGCTCGTAGCTCTATTAGCTTACCCGCAACTCGCCCTTCGAGTGGAAAACGTGGCGAAAAGTTCTCGCTGCTATGCAAAGCAGGAGATGCAACGATGGTTTTTTCGACAAAAGCAGGCATAGGCAATGTGGTCCAATGCAATTACAGCAATAGGTCGAAACTTCCGACAGAAAGTTACACCTAACCCGCTTACATTGATGCATCTGTTTGGTTAAAGATTCATTAATAGCGTTCATAACGGCGGAGTCATCAACGCTTCTGTCGGCACTGAACTTGCAAGTACTATAATCTAGACGAGGCTTTAGCCTGGCCTTTCATAGCGATACGGTATTCAAGGGGCAACTACCTGAAATCAAAGAGTAAATCAAGATGAGGAAAGTTTTAGGTTATCACATTTCAGCAGTCATCGTCCTGGTCATTACCCAGTTTTTGGTAGCGTCTGTGCTGTTTGCAGCCACGTCGTCGGCAATTGGCAAGCTGGTAAGCGCTGCGGAGCTCACATCAGCGTCGCTACCAAACGGGAAGCCAGTTCGATGCCTCGTTCAGGGAAGCCTTCGAATACCGGGAAAGGTTACAACACGGAAGCAGAAGCTGTACTTCCTTGCGTGGAAGAGGGTACTCAGGGCGAAACTTCAAGATCTTAAACGTCGTAGTGAAAGGCTCGGGAAAAAAAACTACCGCAATAAAGTTTCGAAGGCACGTGCGGACTATGCTGCGCGCGTCGCAGCCTGTAACCAAGATAGCTCAAGTCCCACAAATCCAGGTGAGATTTCCGGCGAGATTCTACCACAGGCGAGGCGCATAGACTGGAGCTATGCAGGTGTGCCTGGAGGGATCCCGCATCGCAGCACTATCTGCACGGTGCTCGGTGAGGGCGGCAAGAGCCCGGGGTTTAATCAAAACGTCACGGCGTCGCAGATAGAGAGCGCATTTTCAAATTGCCCCGCCGACCAGGTAGTTTATTTGAACACGGGGACATATACCGTAGGACCTATAAATCTTCGAAGGTACAGCAACCGCACGCTCAGAGGAGCGGGGCCAGGCAAGACTATTATCAATTCCACTGGCGGTACTCCGATATCGAGTGACCAGTATTCATTTTCTGGTGCCACGTTGATTCCCCAAGGCGCGACAAAAGGGGCAACAAGCGTGGTGCTTGCGAGCAGCAATTCGCAGTTTGCGGTTGGAAATTTGGTTAAGTTCGACCTTGATGATGATACCGACCTTGTGCGCTCGAGCAATGGTCCGGGCCGTCATATTTCGTTCCAGGCAATAATCACTGCCGTTGACGGTACGACAATTTCCTTTTCTCCACCCCTGGCTTACGACCTTGCAGCTTCAAGGTCGCCCAAAGCCAGCTACCTCAATGGCGGCCCAGGGCTCTCGAAAAGCGGCGTTGAAGATATGACCATTGTTAATAATGGAGGCACAGACGTCGTATCATTTATCGGCACCTATGCGTGCTGGGTAAAAAATGTCGAGCTCAAAAACTTAGAAAATACCGGAGTGTTCTTTGTTAACAGCCTACAGGGCGAGGTGCGTGACTCCTATATTCATTCAGCAGAGGGGTATCCTAATAACTCAGACGGCTTTGGCGTCTATCTATATGACGGATCAGGGTATCAGCTTATAGAGAACAATATTTTCGAAAAAGTTGGTGTCGGAGTATTGCAATCGAGTTCAAGTGGCAATGCGATTCTTTATAATTATAGCGCAGATATTACCTTTCAGAGCTGGCCATACCAGACTGGTGCATACAATGCCAATCATGGTGCCCATCCAATGATGGTGCTTTGGGAGGGCAATGTTGGCGAGCAATGGCAGAGTGATGGCTACCATGGAAGTGCCTCGCACCAGACGCTATTTAGAAATTGGTTTCATGGCGATGACCCTTACCATGTTGGAACATATGTGGCCGGAAATCGTAAGATGATCTCTGCCGAGCGTGGATCCTACTACTTTAATGTTATCGGGAATGTCCTTGGCGCAGCCTGGGCTACCAGCATGGATCCGAAATCACGCTACGAGATGACCGAGAATGGCGAGTTCTATTTAAATATTCAAGTCATTTACCGACTGGGTTACCCAAATGTTGCCAACAATGGATTTACGGCGGCAAACCCCTGGTCCGCCTATAGCCTGAGTTATCCTGATGCGAAAGTAAAAGAGACAATGATTCGTCATGGCAATTATGATTATTTTAATGCCGCGACCGTGTGGGATCCGAGTGTTTCCGATCGCGCATTGCCATCGTCCTTGTTCCATACAAGCAAGCCGGCGTGGTGGCCAAGCGCGTTGCAGTGGCCGCCGATAGGCCCCGACCTCACGCCCAAGGTGAACCGAATTCCGGCGGAAGTTTGTTATGAAGATGGCGCAAAGGACTCGCAGGGAACGCTCTCCAACTTTGACGCGGCACTCTGCTATAGTCAGTAGCTCGCCCGAAGTCCGACCTGATAAATATTGCTGCTTCGCGCGCTTCGTCACTTCATGTTAGAAACGGGAGTGATGGCGCGTTATCCGTCGGGCATTCTCTATATAATTGGCAACGAAGCTGCCGAGCGCTTCAGCTACTACGGCATGAAGGCAATCTTGGTTGTATTTATGACCAGCTACCTTCGTTCGCGAAATGGGGAGCTTGCGACAATCTCTCCGGTTGCGGCCACAGCCTGGTATCATCTCTTTGGAACTCTCAATTATCTGACGCCGCTTTTCGGCGCGCTTGTCGCTGATATTTTTTGGGGAAAATACAAGACAATAATGCGGCTCTCGATTGTTTACTGCGCGGGGCATCTCTGTCTCGCGCTCGATGATACTCGGATTGGTTTAAGTGCCGGACTTACGCTCATTGCAATTGGCGCAGGCGGAATTAAGCCCTGCGTTGCGTCGCACGTTGGCGATCAGTTCTCGAACCGCAATGCTGATCTTCTGCCCCGCGCATTCGATTATTTTTACCTCGCGATTAATATTGGAGCGGCGATCTCTTCTTTTCTTACGCCCTATTTGCTCGAACACTATGGCCCAAATATCGCTTTTGGTGTTCCAGGGCTGCTGATGCTAATTGCGACAATTGTATTTCGGATTGGCAAGAGTCATTTTATTGCGGTCCCGCCAGTAGGGTGGCGCAAGTTTCGTCAAGTGATCAGCAGCACCGAGGGGCGTGCGGCTTTAAAGGGATACTCACTTATTTATCTATTTATAAGTTTCTTCTGGGCGCTGCTTGATCAGACTGGATCGTCATGGGTGCTGCAGGCCGAGCGTATGCAGCGCCGGATTGATCTAAGTTTTGGTTTTGGCTCCGCGGAGCGGTGGAGCTTTGAGCTGCTCGGTTCACAGATTCAGGCGGTAAACCCGCTCTTAATCATGTTTCTGGTCCCATTTTTCTCCTGGATTGCCTATCCAGCGCTTGCTCGGCTTATGAATTTTGGTGCGGTACGGCGCATTGGCGTTGGGCTCATTCTTGCCGGCTTATCATTTGGTGTGGTTGGGCTATCTGAGATCTGGATTCAAGGCGGTGAGAAAGTATCAATTCTTTGGCAAGTCTTAGCATATCTGATCCTCACGATGGGTGAAGTGATGGTATCGGTAACGTCGCTCTCATTTGCGTATACCCAGGCGCCTTCGGAATTAAAATCTCTCCTTGGTTCATTTTATCTTTTCTCCGTGGCGCTGGGGAATGCGCTTACTGCGGTAGTAAACTTCGCGATTCTTCTTCCTGATGGCACAAGCAGAATAAGTAATGCGCAATATTTTTTCTTTTTTATGGGGTTCATTCTCTTCGCCGCCCTGCTGTTATTCACGTTTTTTCGGCATTACCAGGAAAAAAGTTTTTTGCGAGCCGATTGAGGTTGCTTGGGTAGACATACTTGTGTACTTACTTTCGAGGCGAAGTTGCCATTGCAAGGGAGTAATCATCCTTGAACGTTCGGCGCTTTGTAGGTACCGCCATTGGCGAGAAAAGAGCTGCTCCCTTCATTCCATCACAGCTTCAGAGGACCGGCCTGTAATTGAGGCGTCAAGTTTGATCTCTTGAGGGATTGGAAGTAGCTTATTTGGAATTATTAGTAGGGCTTCGGTTTGGGAGGCGTACATAAAATCCTGTAACGGCAGAGGCCTAGTTTTTTGAAGCCTTAAGAATAATGAATAACTAGTGGAGAAAGACGATTTCTTGCCGACATGAGGCAAAATAGGTGAAGAGTGTGTTGATGGAATCTCGCCAACAAAGGATAGTGGATCTGTACTGTCCGCAATCAGTTATAGAGTCAATCAGAAATTAATAGAGCGCCGCGCTGTTATGGGTAAAGGAAAGATTTTACTTCCTGTTTTGGTGTGTGTAGCTTCGAAGTTTATTGCAATTTTTCTGTATAACTATTTTTGTTGGGATTCCTATTGGAATGGTGATCTAACAAACGATTTGAATTGCTGGATTGATTTTTTATCCAGAACGGAGAATGGCCAGATTCCTTACGTAGACTTTAGTCGAGAATACCCTCCGCTAGCAGGGTTCTTTTTTTACTCTCTGCGTACGATATTGCCGTACCATGATTTTACATCGTTTGCTCATTTTCACGCGTATCTTATTACTGCAATAGATAGTGTTAATACATTAGTCTTTGCCCTGATACTTAAGCGGTTGCAAGTGACTAGAATGTGGTTACCCCTCATTCTTTTTTCATTGAACTTAACGACTTTAATACTTTCTCCTTTCCGATTTGACGCCCTGTTAGTTCTTACAATATTAGTTGGTATCTACTTTCTTATTCATGATCAGAGCTATCTAGCTTCATTAATTTGGGGCATTGGATTCAATGTTAAGTGGTTTACCGCTTTTTTGCTTTTAATTTTAATTCGAAGATATTTTAGTAATATTAAAAAAATTGTTCTTCTGTGCGCATCGTTCGCTCTGCCGATCGTTTTCATAAATCTTGTTATTGGCTTTCTGGTCATTAAGCATGGCCATTCCCTGAGTGTTTTGCTCGATCCGATAAAGTTTCATTTGGATAGAGCGCTTTACTGGGACACCATGATGGGCGCAATTATTATGTGGGGTGGGCCGGATTGGATTGAGCACTATCTAGATAAATTTAGCCTTCTGCTGATGATATTGTCGATCCTTCTTTTGCCGGGGCGCAGTCTAAGTATCACCGCAGTTTTTGTTGGCTGCTCGATGTTGCTTTTTAATAGAATCTACTCGCCACAGTTTCACCTTTGGTTCTATCCGTTCCTAATTCTTGAAATTGCGAGAAGCTACATTCAAGGTGAAAAATCGGAGAACGTAAACCGACAAGAGTGGACTAAACATGGTAATGAGCTCGTAATTACGTTCTTAGTTATTGACTTCATTAATGTGTCAGTTTTTCCGTTCTTATTTACTAAAGTTGGCGAAGAAGTTCATGTTTTCCAAAGATTTAGTGCGTGGGAACATGGCGGGCTATTCGCTGCGATTAGTCTTTGGCTTATCGCAAGTCGCACTCTGCTTTTAGTAGTTTTGGCAAGGCAGCTATTGCGCGGGAAGTTCTTCTCAGCCAAGTTCATTGAGTAGCAAGGCACAAGCAGAATAAATAACGCGCAATGTTTCCCTTTTTTTATGGGATCTATTCTCTTCGTTGGCCTGTTGCTATTCACATTTTTCCGGCATTACCAAGAAAAAAGTTTTTTGCGAGCCGATTAAAATTTCTTGGTTAGACATTATTGTGGCCTTACTTTCGAGGTAAAGTTGCCTTTGTAAGGGAGGAATCATGCTTGGACTTTCGGCGCTAAGAGCTCCATTATATTCACCGTACGGCGAAGCTGGGTCTTCATCGGCAGGCGCGCCTCCGGCAAGAAGCGCGACGCAGGTATTGCCGGCCCGAGAAGGCGCGGCCTATTCTATGTCGGATCTACTTGCGTATGTAAAAAGTGCTGGAGGATCGGATCTGCATCTGCGAGTAGGGTATCCGCCACTTATGCGGATTCATGGAAGTTTTAAAACTGTCGGTGATAAATTAATTGATAGCGAAGGAATGCGTGACATGATCGCCAGCATCTGCAGCGCGGATAATGTCACGAAGCTCGATCAGACAGGTAGCGCTGACTATGCGCTTGTGTGTAATCGCGAGGGGTACCCTTCAAGCCGTTTTAGAGTCAATATTTTCAAAGAGCGCGGCAATTCGGCGGTCGTGCTCAGAAATATCCCGGATGAGATTATCTCTCTCGACAAATTGGGCGTTCCGCGCCAGGCGATCGAACGATTTATCTCTCTGCAACGTGGATTAGTGCTGGTAGTGGGGCCGACTGGCTCGGGCAAGACTACCACGCTAGCATCGATCATAGACAAAATAAATTCGGATAGAAGCGACCGGCACATACTGAGTATCGAAGCGCCAATCGAGTTCGAACATCGGCGTAAGCGCGCGCTGGTAAGTCAGCGAGAAGTGGGAATTGATGTTGAATCTTTCGCCGCGGGCATTCGTGATTCGCTTCGCGAAGATCCCAACGTCATTCTTGTGGGAGAGCTCAGAGACTTGGAAACAATGGAGGCAGCACTCGAGGCCGCAGAAACCGGGCATCTCGTGTTTGCGACGCTCCATACCACCGGAGCGGCGAAGACGGTGGACAGAATCATCAGTGCCTTCCCAGAAAAGCAGCAGGCGATGATTCGCATTCAGATGGCGACGGTGCTACAGGGAATCGTTTCACAGCTGCTCGTGCCGCGTATTGATGAACCCGGACGAATCGCGGTCTTCGAAGTCATGGTGATGAATCCGGCAATTGCCACGAACATTCGCGACAATAAACCGCAGCTCATTACCAATGCAATTCAAACGGGCGCGAAAGAAGGCATGGTTACCATGGACGATGCGTTACTGCAGGCGTTCGTTGAGAGAAAAATTGGGACGGAGGATGTGTACTCGAGAGCCTTTGATCTTATGACGATAAAAGAGAGAATGAAGCGATCTACTTAGTGTCTGTCCCAGAATGCCACCCTTTTAGATCCGCCTTCGCGTGGCATGCCGGCATTCTCGAGTGGTTACACGGGCTACGGCGGATAGTTTCTGCCATTTTTTTATCAAAAGGACAGAAACTACTTAGAGCGCAAGGCAACAGCCGAACTGTAGGTGCGGTCATTGCCCATTGGAGTACGAAGAGTAAGCGTAAACTCGATTAGGTTGGGAAGACCGGTGTGTTTATCGTCACCCCAGGTATCGCTCCACTGCTCATCTGCAACATTGTAGAAGCGAAAGCGCAAACTCACGACATTCTTTGTAATCGGAAAAGTCATTAACTTTTTATAGGCCTTCTCGAACGGGCGCTGATACGGAACCTCGTCTCTGACCAGGTAGAGCGTGTCAATTTTCTCCTCTGAAGGAGCCTTCTCGATTCGATAGGTAATCTGTACCGATCCAGAATTTGTACTACCATCGGGAAGATATTGGCCGGCTTCGCGCGCCAAGAAAGTAAGTGAAGCGCCCGAGTTCCCTTCACTATCGCGGCCATCTTTGCTGATAAGGCGGGTCATCGCCGGGTAGGGCGTGGTGAGGCTATCCTTGGGTGGCATCAAGGGATCCTGACCATAGGCAAGTTGAAGCTCGCGCGTGAGTCGGGTCAACACAGCGGCGGCAATAACACTGACTTCCTGCCCGTCTTCAAGAGCGTCCTTCGAGGTGGCAATTTGCATGAGCGAGCTATAGGCCAAGCCCATAAGCACAACCATAATGGTCAGCGAGATTACTAGCTCGAGAAGGGTGAAACCGAACTGATGTTGTGAATTCTGTGTCATGACTTCGGAATAAAATATACCAGTTCGACGCTGTCGAGATCACTCGCGCCCCACGAAATTTGAAGGATCACCTTGATCATAGCTTCCGGATTGAGCTGTTCGATTCCCCAATTTACAATCTCGAGGCGTGCATTGAACGCTTGGAGCTCTCGAAGCTCGGCATCGCTGATGGTGTCGCCAACATCGCCAGTAAATTCCTTGAGCAGCTGATCAAGCCGTTTTTCCTGGTTAGCCAATTCGACTCCATCTTCATCGGCCTCTATCTGTGCGAGAATTCTTCGCCCGGCCAAAAGCGCAATTTCACGGCTCCGATCGCGAAGCGTTTGATCCACCGATGCCGTTTGTAAGCCGATTAAGGTAGTGAGGCCGATCGCCAGCACAAGCACGGCGATAATAATCTCCATGATCGTGAAGCCAGCGTCGCTAACTATCTTTCTTCTGACGCCCATAGGTCCACTCGAAATCTTTATATTCGCGGAACAGTTCAGTCGTTCCGGTAAAAGGATTTATTAAAATGGTAACCGGCTGACCTTCGCTGGTCAGAAAGTGCATGACTGCGAATTCTGAAAATCCGCGTGGAGAGAAGAGAATATAAACTTTACCTTCCTCGTTGCCCATATGCTTGCCACGCATGGTGCGAATATCTTCAACTTCTAGCCCCTCGGGAAACGGCACTGGGTCGGCAAGGGAAGGATAGTCTGGTGGCGGTATTACGGTGTACGTTCGCCCCACCGAGGGGCTTAGAATTGCGGCGAGCTCGAGCGTCAGGCTCCCGGCATCCTGAGCGAGGCCAACGAGATTCGCGTCGGTGCTGCTTTCGGGACGCATAACTCCAATCTTGTAATTGCGCTCCTTAAAATCAAATTCGATCTGATAAAAGCTCTGGTCTGCAATTGCCTGGTGATACAAGAAAGGGACGGTCTGATTAAGGCGTCGCAGGAAATTTTCTTCGCGCCAGAACGACACTACGCCGAAGCTGACGGAAACCAGCGAATAGCCGATAACGATGATTACGATTACGAGTACGAGCTCGACCAGTGTAAAACCGTGATCGGACAGTAATCGAGATGCTACCGAGTCGTTGCGATCATGGTCCTTTGAGAGCGACATCACAATCGTTTCCGCCTCCCTCGACGCCATCTTCGCCGGTAGTCTTTATCTGATAGGTACGGCCATTGTTTTCGAGGCTATACCGGAAGGGGTTTCCCCAGACATCGCGAAGCTCATCTTCCTTTGCAATAATGCTGCAACCCGGTCCGGTTTTGTCGGTGCAGCGTGAGAGTTCGTCGAGGCTTGAAGGGAGTGAGTTATAGCGTAATCGGTACATGTTAATCTGGTTCTTCACCGAACTCATCTTCATCTTGTTGAGGTCGCACTTCGCTTGGCCGGCAGTCGAAAAGATACTATTGGTAAGAAAGCCGATTACGATTGAAAGGATAACCAATACGACAATAATTTCGATCAATGTCATGCCACGCTCGTCACGTGCGGCTCGAAAAAGGATCACCATAAATTTACCTCAAAATAAGAACCTGCTAGATAGTATAGTCAACTGAGCGAAATCGCACAACACTGGTTGGTGTGCGAAGTATTCGCTAAGCCCCTCGTAGGTGCAGTTTCGGCGCTCGGCTGAGATCGGATGGGGAGGGCTGGTAATCCGCAGGTTTGCTCGGTCGACTGCAGTTGTTAGTTCTGTCAGCCGTAAGCTGAATGCCGATAGCTGTCTAGTCCTAGATTTAGTCTACAG
>CAZEAC010000083.1:0-19933 GCA_964510065.1 uncultured Bdellovibrionales bacterium
TGAAAAAATAAATTGAGTTGTCTCAGCATGTTGTTGTGAACATTCCGGCGCCCTATTGTTTTCTCTTGTTCTTTGTTCGTTCCCCCTAGCCCCCCCCTCCCTTATTCCCTCGGGGGAGATAAATCTTCATTGGCCACTCTTCGACCGGCTTTCGGCTTTTAGGCTGTCAGTCTTGTGTGCTAGAGTAGCTGCCTGTGATTAGCGATTTGGCCAAAAGTCTAAGGAAAGAATATCTCAAGAGTGCGCTTGATAGTAGCAATGTCGAGCCCGATCCGATCGATCAATTTAAACATTGGTTCGAAGACGCAATGCGCGCAGAAATCGAGGAACCGAATGCTTTTGTTTTGGCCACGGCTACGAAAGCCGGGATCCCCTCTGCACGTGCCGTGCTGCTTAAGGATTTTTCAGCGCAAGGCTTCACCTTTTTTACAAACTTCCTTAGCCGAAAAGGCATGGAGCTTGCCGAGAATCCGCATGCTGCGATGCTTTTTTTATGGACTGATCTAGAAAGGCAGATACGAATTGAGGGGAGTGTCGAGAAAATTTCAACCGAGTCAAGCGATGCCTACTTTCGCTCTAGGCCACGCTCGGCACAGCTTGGCGCGCATGCATCAGCACAAAGCCAGACTTTAAGTAACCGTACCGAGTTAGAAGAGAAATTGTCGAAGGTGGAGAAAAGCTTCCAAGGTAAAGATGTCCCTCGCCCGGAATGCTGGGGCGGATACTGCATAGTTCCTAAACAATATGAATTCTGGCAGGGTCGCGAGAGCCGGCTGCATGATCGTCTGCTCTATTCCCAAGGCAAAGACTCCAAATGGGAAATTTCAAGACTTTCACCATAATGCTGCAACAGGTAGGTTTCTCCTGAGACCAGAAAGCCGTCCTGACCCGTAAGAAGTTCGGGTTAGCGCTTCATGCCAAGGAAGAAGCGATTATAATAAGTTTCTCTATGCTGCTTACGCGCATCGTGTATCAATGTTTAGGCCTCCTGTGCGTGTTCTTAGGAATAGTTGGAGTGTATCTTCCGCTCCTTCCAACAACTCCTTTTCTTATTTTGGCGAGCTTTTTCTTTGCGCGCAGTTCGCCGGCTCTTCATCAGTGGCTTCTCAATCAGCCAGTCATCGGAAAATATCTACTCGCATGGGAGAAAGAGCGCGCTATTCCACGACGTGCTAAATATCTAGCTACGATGATGATTGTGATTGCTGTAGCAAGCTCGATTGTTGTAGGAAAGCTTGCTCTGCTTTCGTCAGTGACGCTCGCAAGTGTTTGCCTTGCGGTGCTCCTCTACATCTGGAGCCATCCAGAGGGCGGAATGTGAACCATCGACGTTTATTGCCGTATCGCCCGAAGTTGTGTGGGGCCGCGCGGAGCTTCAGGATTGTTTTGCAGTGGCATCCACCGCGAGTTTAACTTTGCGCTAAAATGCAACGTTCCAAGCGAGCCCTCGGCATCGACATTAGTCAAAATTTCATAACCAATTGTGGATCGTCGAATCGTAATATCTGATGGTATCTCGAGGGTATCTCCGATGCCAATTTCATAAGTCTTCGCGTTGATAAATCCGTCGCCGTTATTATCGGCAAACACTGCGTTACGAAGAATCTCTGCGGCCGGCTGCTTCACTACCAGCCCGTTTCGAAAATGCCAGCTTCCTGACTCGTTCGTGACGACCATACCTTCCGGTGAACGATTTCCAACGCCTGCGAAGAGTACCGACTGATTTACGCTTAGTGTTATGGAATTGGTGCCTGTTTTTAAGCTGGTGACTGCTCCCTCATTGACCAAGAGATCGTCGTCCCAAGAGAAGTTGGTACCAGAACCTTTTAGTTGTAAAAAAATCTTCCGCGCGCTATTCCCGGCGATAACATGCGGATTTGTTGGAAGCGGAGCGCTTGTAGTGAGAGTTCGCTGTTGGTAGTCAATGTCTGTAATTATCGCATTATAACCACCCGACGATGTAATACCGATACTTTGAAAATTATTTTGCTTTACTCCGACGAATTTGGCCCAACGTATTCCTGCTGAGTCGTGCGATACGATACTAAGCGCTCCTTCCTCTCGTGATTCGAAGTAGTCCACCTGTCCATTCTGCAACGTAACTTTGACCATTAGCGGAGCCATCGATAAAATCTCTGCTTTGGCAACTGTCGGAACATCGCCGCGAAACCACTCATAGATAGCCGGAAAGATTGATACGCCACTGGCGGCTTTTTGTACCCAGAGAAAGGGAAAAGCATAGGCGTACGCTTTCGAGTAGGGGTTGCCCTGCAAGACAGTAGCACCAGTTTGACCCAACAGTGTCGCACGCATTTTGAGTGGAGCAAGGCTCGGATCGTAGCGACTCCCAAGAGCCGCGGGTTCGGCAGCGACAGTCTGAATGACGCCGCCGCCGTCAAAACTAAAAGGATAACTATCAGCGCTTCGGGTCATGGTCCAAGTTGCCTGAAGTGGCGAGGTGGCTGTACCGGTATAATGTGTTCCTTCCAAGGTGCGATCTATCCAACGCACCGTCTGTGCACTCATTGGTATATTAAGATCAAGGGCTTTGCTTTCGGCACCGTGGAATGCCCAAGTATGGTAACTTCGGCCGCTGATTCGTTGTACGTCGAACGCATAATACGTTCCACTCGAGCCAACCTCCATAAGTATTGCATCCCGATCAAGACGACTTAGCCCATCTTTTTCTACATAACTTGCCTGGAGAACTGGTGGTGCAAACGCTCGAAGCCAGGGTTCGCCTGCCTGCGCCCCCGCGCCATTTGGATCCAGTGAAGTATGTGCGAGGGCGTGGTTGTGCACGAAGCTCCAGTTTGCACTAGGTCGAGACCAATTGTCGCCCTCATTGCGACAGGCCAGATCCACTGATACGGGAAGTCCCATCGCAAAGAAATTAAGATCGAGATAATCCGAATGCGCATGTCCCTGGCCAATTCCGAGACGCAAAGTCATCGCGGTCTTCTTGAGCGGATCGATCTCACTGCTGCCAGCTTCTATGACCGCTCCGTAGTCTGGGATAACTCGTGATTCAGCGAAGGCTATCGGATCTTGAAGGCCATAAGCCGCCGTCGCATACGTTGGATTGGAATCTCCTATCACGTTCTTAAGTAGCCAGGCGTGCCGTGGATCGCCATATAGTGCAAATGCTTCTTTGAGTGCAGCTACGGCGCTCGGCATGGTGAGGCGTCGTTTTGCCTCAAGCCCACTATGCGGTCCGCCACTTGCGTCGCCGACCATAAAGGGAAAACCTCCCGCTACCCACATGTTAATTAGAAAGTTTCCGGCTCCTCGAACCTTGGGGTAGCGCCCCACATCGGAGAGGTCCATAGATAAATTTACTCCAGCGTCCTTTGCTAATTTCTGCAGGTATGCTTTATGGATGGTTGTTTGGGCGTCTCCAAATGCATAGGTGAGAAACGATCCGATATAGTACACACCCGATCGGGACAGAGCGGTCGCATAAAGCTCCTGATAAGTTCCATTCGCGGGATAAATTGAAACTTTCTCCTTGGTAAGGTCAAAGAGATGCTGAGAGTAGGGAGTTGGACCGAGAACGGCTGCGGCATTCGCTTGAACATTGGCCGCGCCATCGATTAAGCCACGTTGCACATCTCGAACACTTGCAAACACTAAATAACGATCGAGATAGCGCACGACATCTTGCGGCGTGTTTATCCAAGGAATGAAGCGGTGGACCGCGTCTGCAAATATCTGGTTGTCTTTTATGTAGGGGAAGAGCTGGTCATAGCTCTTGAGAAGCCAGTTAGCAGTATTGCCAGACCAACCCTCATAAAACATCTTGCCATTACGACGAGAACCGTCGCTCCAGTCGACGTTGAATTCAAAGTCTGGTGAATGTGTCGAGAGTCGAAGCTCGTGCAAGCTCATTTCTAGGGCTGGCCAGTCATGCGCCCAACGTACCAGCGCCATGGCTCCATCATGTCCAATTTCCGGATCTCCACTTAGGAAGTATTGATTGGCCAGCTTTAGTCCGTTGTAGCTACCCTCCGAATCGGTAATCGCACCGGCGAAGAGAAGGTATTGAGCACCGAGCAGTTCAGCGCGTTTCGAATTGTAGATATCGTTAAGAAGTTGGGGATAAGCGCTCTTGCTAAAATAAATGCCGTCTCCACTGTCGCTGGGAGAGCCTGGCCACGGCACACTTTGATAAATGTTTGCCGTCGGAAATGTTGTCATGTTCGAAAGATTCAAGAATTCGACTGGACTGAATGTATACAGCGGCCAATTCCAAAACTGTATGCCATTGGTAGCCTTTAGAATCCAATTGTCAACAGCAGCTCCGTTTGGAGGATTCTTAAATTCGGCTACTTGAGAATGGACCTGCAAATGGATATTGAGCGGGGGAAGCGCTGCCCAGATTGCATCATCCCGGGCTTTTCTAGCTATGCTCAGTCCTGTGAGCTGACCGTGGGCACCCGAGGCGAGATTTTGGCTAGACTTCACCGCGACATCCGGTAGTCCGGCAAGCTGATCGATAAGTACAATTTTCTGAATCTGAATAGTTTCTTGAGCTTCGCTTGGCAGCTCGAAGATCGCGGTAACATTTGTTGGCGAATCAACCTGCAGATGAAATCCCTGCATTCTGCGTGGCTTAAACCCTTGCTTCAGCAGCAGTCTCCCGCGATTGAGCGCGAGGCCTTGAGCATTACGCGCGGTGAAGTTCATCGGCGTGGGCTTCCATACTCGCTCTAGACTTTGACGCCCATTTGACGCGACGGTTCCGTAAAGCATGAATGAGTAAACACCCACGGGTAAATTATTGAGTTGAATACTGATGGGCGCTGACCCAGGAGCGATGACTAGTTTTGCTTCGTCTACATCCATGGTGACAAAGTTATTGTAGCCTGGATAACCGACGGTTCTCGTTTCTGTACTGGTTAGAGTTCTTGAAGAGTCGAGCGTTGAAGGTATCCATACGCTTGAGCTACTTTGTGGAAGTTCTGGTGCTATGTTTAGAAGGTCATTTCGGTAGGCCCTGCTTATTTTAATGGCGCGAAGCTTCACGCTTGGTGATCCAAGCGTAATCATTGCTGGAATGTTGGTCGAAAGATTTGTGAGTAGCACGTTCCAACGACGAGCCAATTCCGCGACCTGCTGATTCTGCGGGTATGAAGAGAGGAAGCTTGTATCAACGCCGCTTCCGCCTAAGAAATTGATATCTTGATTGAGCAGCATGCCGGACTCGTTTCGTGCGATTACTCGAGCGAGCTGACTGGTGTAATCAACACCAAAAGCAACGTACACCCACTGATCTGTGGCGCTTGCCTGAATTGATCGACCGTTTCCTCCGGAATAAGGCGCAACATTCATAGAACTTCCCGCTGCCCAGGTGTATGCGCGGGTACGAGCACCCCATCCGGAATCAAGGAGAAATGAGAGGCTTGCATTAGATGTTGAGTAGCCACCAAGTTCAATGTTGCCATTCTGAGCGGGACTAGAGGGAAGATAGATCAGCAATTCCACGGTCCATTTAGCCGAGTTGAAATTCTGCGCGCTTGAGAACCCAACGGTTCCTGCGTAGGCGCCACCCGAGAACCCCGCGGGGGAAACTAAAATGTTGCTCGCACCTGCGGCATAGTCTGCGCTCGACTTTTGAGATGAAAGCTCGACTAAGAAAGTGGTGTCGGCATCACGCGTAAAAGACGGAAGCTGGGCCTTCACCTGGTAGTCTTGTGCGATCACCACAGCGTCAAATGTAGTGGCACATAGAAGTAATAAAGCTATGTATGTTCTGCCAAATAGGCCCATCTTGTTGATTTTTATCGTAAACTTGACGAGTCGCCTACGGAGCCCGATAAGCTTTGGACGGGCACTTAGTCTGCGTAGTCAATGTATATACTTTCGGAAGACTTTGCAGATTTTGTGAGGACTAATCTGTTTAGGGAACCTCTGAAAAGCATCGCTTTTCAGAGGTTTCTTAGCTCAGCGTCGGCATGTTACGGCTGAAACCAAGTCATAGAGGGCCTCTCCACGCTTTTTGCTAGCGCCGCGGCATCGGCGATGCTGGCCACCCCCTTTCTTTCGTCGCCGTCAAGAAACGCCACAAACTCTAACTCGGCATTGGGCGAATCGAACTCGCTCGCGAATTTTCGCACAAGCTCTGTGGGCGGTAGGGTCATTCGGCCCATGACGTTTATCAGCGGAAAGTGAATCCCATGATCAAACGATCGGTATACTAATTCGGTGCAGACAAGCTTGTCGCTGCTAAAGAAATCAAAATTGAAATCGTATTTCTTTCCGATGTGTTGAAACGCACGGATAATGGATTCTTTGACCTTATCCGCCGGAAGCTTAGGTCGGAGCACTGCCGCTGAATCGGCGACTCCAAGACAGTGCTGAAACGAAGTCGCGCGAACGCCAGCAGGAACAGCTTCAAGAACAATCCCCGAACCATCATCTGTAATTTTGGCGAACTGCGCGATCGCTCGTGGATCCTTATCGACGCCAAGCTGTCGAAGTTCCTCGGCTGTTCCAGCATAAATTGCGGCGTGTGCCCAATAACCGGGCATAAATGCGCGAGAAAGGAACCAATCCTGCCTCTCGATAAGAATATCGCCGGGCTTTATCTTCAAACGAACGTCTTTAAGCTGTTCGGACTGTATAAGCGGCTTTCCTTCACGTGGACGACGAATCTTAGTATCACCAAGCCAGGTCGAGACAAAGGCTTGAACTTTGTACGCGCCGCGCGACATTATTTCGGTTGCTTCCTCGGTAACTTCTTCGGTAATGCTGGATGCGTCGCGGCTATCGAGCTTTAACAACTCGCGCCCGCGTACAATAGTTTTGTGAAAGGTATCATAAGGACTTGAGGTGATAAGCTCGGAGCCCCTGATCCCTTTAAGAACTGTCTCATAGGCGACATAGGCGTCAGCAAGGAGGTGCTGATCTCGTGCAATTTGAAGATTTCGTGCGATGGTATTGTATAAACCATCTGGAATGCCCCAAAGCGGCTCAGCCTCATTGAGCTTCTTAATTGCGTCGGGAATCTCGGCGAAGCGTGTGACAAATTTTGAGGATAACTCATAAAGTCCTGACGCGGCAGTGAGCGCCAGCAGAAAGGATCGAGTCTGCAATGCCGCATCCGGGAGCACCTTGTATTCCTTGTAAGTCCAAATAATTCGCAAAAGCTCGCTTCGAATGCTCAGATAGCTAAAGAGAAGCTGGCGCACGGCATCGTCGTCTTCTTGGCGAAAAAAACTCCTTTTGCCGCTATCAAACTCGGCAAGGATTGAATGGGCCCGGTTCTCGAGTTCTTGTAAGCTCTCTAAGAGCGCGCCAAGGAAGCGCTCTTCGTCACTGATAACTTGATATACGTCGGCTTTTAGGTTGAGTGGGCTCGTAGTCTGCGGAAGCAGCGCGAGTTCTGTAGCCCGGCGAGAATAGGCGAAAATACCGAGAGTGATCACCAGCCCAAAAAGAATGGCTATCGCGTAGCCGACACGTTTTGGCAGCCGACTTTGAATTTTCTCGGTTTTGAACTCACGCAACGCGAACTTTTCGCGGTACCCCGAAGTAAGCATCGTGAGCGCAGTGGTGATGTGCTGGCGCTGAGTAGCAAGCTGATCGAGTTTCTTTCGTTTGAATAGAATGAGGATTTCTCGCCACCATAGACCATAGGATCTTCGTACCCGACTAGCGACCGAGAGTGCTGCGAGCCCACACCACGGCATAAGCAAAGACCAGGTCCAAGCCACCCAGGGAAGAAAATATAGCGACATGCGCCAACGTATCAACCAGTACCAAAGGAAGTAGCTCGGTACGCCAACTAAAAGCCTATAAAGCGCAATGGTCATTTTACCCGGCTCTCGCAGCAGTTTTGAGAGCCCACGAACAAATAGAAATGGAATTGCATGATGAACAAACCCAAGAGCCGCGGGGAGAAGGCCAAATAAGAGCCGAATGAATCCGAAAAGCCGCCTGAGGAAAAGCATCGCCGGATTCAAATTAAAGATATCGGAATGAAGTGTGAGGCCTTCAGTCTCGAGCGCAGATTTGTACGTGAGAATCTGCTTCGCCACTGACTCGACGTCTGGACGGTTGTGCTCGACCGAAAAATTAATGATTCGCGCAATTGCATGACGGGTGCGAAGGGACTGCAGCGGATCTTTGGAAGCGCGCCTTAAATTGGGAACAAGAAGCTCAAGATCTTCAAGGAAGGGTTCCCAGGTGGGTTCGTCGAGATGGATTACCGCCGAGCGCAGCCTTCTCGCGATCTCTTTGGTAAGCGTACGCGTGGCTTCACGTTCATCGGTAATCTTAGCTAAAAAACGTTGCACATGAAGAGGACGGCCCACATGTATCCAGATAGCACTTCGAAATTTTTCCTTGCGCTCGTAGTTAATGCCGACGGGAACTATCTGGAGATCGCGTACCCCCATTTGCAGTGCCTGAATCGCGATTCGCGCTGCACCGGTATGTACTGTGTCAACCTTTGTTGCATCGTGCGATTTGCCCTCAGGGAACATTCCGACTGCCGAACCTTGCGCGAGACGAGAAACTGCAGCCGAGAAAGTCTCGAGATTTTTGGAAACCTGGCTTGGATCATCTTGGCGTCGGTAGGTCGGTATCATACCGAACGCGCGAAGAAGTTCGCCAAAAACCGGTGTATCAAAGAGCGGCGCTTTGGCCAGGAAATGGAGTGGTCGCTTGGCGGCAATTCCTAGAACCAAAGGATCAACCAAAGAATTTTGATGATTCGCCAAGAGAAGTAGCGGACCCGAAGCCGGAATTAAAGACGGGTTTGAAATCTCAATCGTTGGGTAGTAACGCCGCACCAGAAAATGTAACAGCTTTCTCATCGGCATCAGGGCACTTTATTGGCATTTGCCATTTTAACGAACATAGGAAATTATGTTGAGAAATCAAGCTTAGTATACGATCGTTTATCACTTCAATGAAATCCCGCGTCTCGCTTGCTGTCATCTTTATTACCGTTTTTATTGACCTTGTGGGGTTTGGCATTGTCATTCCTCTGATAAGTGTGTACGGCAAGCACTTTCAGGCCACGACTTTTCAGCTTGGAGTTCTTGGCGCGGCTTATTCGGTGATGCAGTTTTTCTTTTCCCCGCTTTGGGGAAGCCTCTCCGATAAGATTGGACGGCGACCAGTGCTGTTATTCTCTCTCGTCGGCTCAACGATCTCCTACCTCTTGTTTGCAATTGCCGATAGCTATGCACTGTTACTTGCGTCTCGAGTCCTGGGTGGTATTTGTGCAGCAAATATCGCGACGGCGCAGTCGTATATAGCCGATATTACCCCGGCTGAGAAACGTTCGAGTGGTATGGGGCTTATCGGAGCCGCTTTTGGATTGGGATTTATTTTTGGCCCTCCGCTTGGTGGAGTCCTTGCGCATTATGGGGGATTGAGCGCTCCTGGTTTTGGTGCGGCGCTTGTGTGCGGTATCAACGCAATTGCAGCCTGGTTCCGGCTTGGTGAATCACTGCCGCCGGAGAAGCGGGGAAGGGCAAAAGAAAGGAAGCTGTTTACGCTTAACTCGAAAAACCTTGCCATGCTCCGAGCCGATCCACTGCTGCTTGGACTTTGCGTGATGACCTTTACCACGACCTTTACTTTTTCGCATCTTGAGCAGTGCTTTGCGCTTCTTTTTCAGCACCGCTTTTTTCCGAATGTCGAGGAAGCTGCCTATCGTACTGGGATGGTGCTCGGATGGAGCGGAATTTTAGGCGCGTTAGTTCAGGGGGTGTTGATTAGAAAATTAGAGGTTCGCTATAGCGATTGGTCTCGTATCGGATTTGGCTTGGTTACGTCAGGATTGGTGTATGCGCTGTACCCCTTTCTCCCAAGTTATGCCT
The DNA here is from genome assembly GCA_964510065.1 of uncultured Bdellovibrionales bacterium. GTDB lineage: Bacteria > Bdellovibrionota_C > UBA2361 > UBA2361 > CAIXSY01 > CAZEAC01. The sequence goes on from CAZEAC010000083.1 coordinate 9,834, forward strand.
ATTATTTTATTGCCTCCATTCCGCTTGCAGTAGGTGGGGGATTTTTAAATCCGAGTCTTAGCGCAGCCGTCTCAAAAAGCGCGCCGGAACATGAACTTGGTGCTGTCTTCGGGATTACTCAGGGGGTTTCAAGCCTTGCCCGTGCCGTAGGGCCGTTCTCCGCACAAATGCTTTTCGGTTTTTACTATGCCGCGCCCTTTCTTATCGCAGGAGTGTTGAATCTCTTGCTGCTTGTGTATGTGGCAGTGCTGAGTAGACGTACCTCACGGCCAGCTTAAGGGGTAACCAACGCTTAATGCGTAGTTATAAGTACGTGCTCTAACCACCTACATATGCAGGTATAATCATCACCCCCTGAAACTTTGTGATTTTCGTCACAATTGAAGGTTTATGAGGGCTCTCCAAGCTATTTCTAAAGCTGAAATAACCTTCAGGAGTGCTTATGCCAGCAGCAGAAATAGTACAGGCCCGTCTTAAAGCGGATCAGGATCCCTTTCTTCGGTTGCAGCAGGTCGCGTACTTATGTGACGAGTGGATGCCATTTCATGGTATTTCACATCCGGATCAGGTGCGTGCAAATGCCGCCGAAATAATCGGTCATTGTAAAACGTTTGGCGTGCATGTCGATGAGCTTGCACTTGATCGAGCGATTTCATTGCACGATGCGCTTTTGCATATCGATCCAAGGTTGCTTAATTTTCGAAGTCCCGAAGAAATGGCGGCGCGGCTCGCGCACAATTTTGCGGTGTCGATAGGCTGCACGCAAAGTGAAGCGCTCAAAGTCGAGCGTATAATAATGGCAACGCACGCGATGATTCGTCCGCAAGGAGTCGAAGAGACGATAATGCGTGCTGCGGATATTCGTAACCTTGCACAGTCGTTTGAGAAGTTTACTTCGAATACCTTGCGCCTGCATCGTGAAGAGGAACTTGTGCGAGGTGTTGAAGTTGCGCTGGATCAGTGGGTAGGGAGAAGCTTTCACTTCCTAAGACACTATTTGTGGCCGATGTTGGAGATTACTCCTATGGCGCGAGATGATGCTGCGCGTTCGGTATGGCATGTAAACTCGATCGGCAATTTGACCCGTTTTTGGCGTGACAATTCCGCCCCGGACGGTCGAGTGGTGGTTGAGGTGCTCGGTGCGAATGACCCGATTCTTCCCGAAGGCGACAGACCTTTCTTTTATATTGCATTGGAAAACTTTGAGTCTCGACGAGAGAAGCTTGTGCACTGGTTTCCGGGAATGCTTAGTAACAAAAGCGTTGCCGTCACAGTACCGGGAAATAACAACGTGATGAGCCTTCCCGACAGCTGCTGCGATCAGCTTACTCTTAGCGAACTCTCGCGAGAAGCGGCCGGCGAGGCGTGGAGAGTGCTTCGTCCCGATGGTCGGCTTGTTTTTCGACTATCACCGGAACGAGGTAGCATGGCGCCTGAATCAGGTCCTATTCCCCCCGGATTTCTGTTCGAGAAAATTGTCGAGGGTAAAAGCGGAAAAGAAGTTATACTGCAGAAAATAGAACGGCCTCTATGAGTACTGCACGCAATGAAACCTTTGAATGGCGTGATCTAAGATCATTTAAAATCTTAGCAAAGCTTTGTGAGTATGAGTTGCAGGCTCTCGCGCAGAGATTCAAGAAGTTCGAAGCGAGAGCCGGGTCAAGATTTGTAAGGTTGATGGCGATGGTCATGAAGTCATTGTTGCTTTTGCCGAAGCGGGAGATGTCCTTGGCGAGATTGCGCTGCTCACATCATCAGGACGCTGCGCTGACGTTGTGACTCTTACTCCATGCAAGTTTTGGAAGATATCACAGCGTGACTTTTTCGAGCATGTATCGAAGCACTCCGGGCTGTTGTTGATACTGTTACGCTGTCTGGCAAGCAAGGTTCGCGAAGCTTCGGCGCGAATAGGCGATCTCGCGCTCTATGATGTCAAAGGGAGGCTTGAAAGGGTGCTCTGCCAATTAAGTACTATGTCTATGCTTGATGGCCGACCGGTAAAGCGGGTATGTAATCCCCCGACCCATCAGGAGATGGCGAGCATGATAGGTGCATCTCGCGAAGGAGTTACTCGGGCGCTGCGATTACTCGAGGACCAAGGGCGAATATTGCAGGATGATGGACAGATATGGCTGCATGCAGCCATTCAAGAAGCGCGGTAAATTGACTCTCACTAGTTCCTAACGCACTATTAACTCTCATAATGTTGCCATTTTGAAGCCAATCGAGCGATCATCTGGCGGCGGCTGAGAGTATCAGCCATTCAAATATACGGAGGTAGCTATGGCGAGCGCGGAGTATGAGATTTATTATTCTACACATGCACACATAATTGAAGCGGCTTTGGGTCGGAAAGTTGAAGGGAATCTGCGCTCAGTACCTGTCGCCGAGCTTGAACGTGCCGCAGAGGGACTGCGCGCCGCGCTTGGTCTTGTCCAGGGACAGATTGGCGCTCCGATCTCTCGATTTACTAAACCTGCGTCTCTCCTCAATACTAACTTTGGTGACGATCCTCATCGCGTGAGCGGTGAAAAATCGCCGCAGTTTGAAATTACGGGTTAATTATTCGCTGCAATCACTATCTTGGAATAGAGGTCGCCCTAGCTTTTCTGAAGTCCGCTTCGATCTAATTTTTGACCGAGCTTATTGGCTCGACGCTAGATTTGTATAGAGCGCGCGCCGTGGTCTGCGCTGGTTCCGGGGAGTGTCGGCAGGGAGAGTTGTACGACGGTCTCGAGCTGAAAACCGTTTGATTGGCGAATAATACAGTGGCAAGGTACGGCTCCATCGTCGAGCGTGCGCTTCACGCCGATGTTTTGAATACTCGAAAGGAGACGTTATGACATACCGACTCTCAGCTGCGCAGTCGCCTAAGGCTCTTACTAATTTAAATTTTCGAAAAGTCACGGCGCAGGCGATCAAGCTTTACGGTTTGTTTTCTGTCTTGGGGCTCTTTAGCGCCGTAGCGGTTGCTCAAACTCTTTCAGTAAGCGCGCCCGTCGTCAATGAAATGTATTATAATCTACAGAATGATTATGAGAGTACTTTTCGTAAGTTCTTCTTTAGCGGAAAAGTCATGCGCTGGCAGCAGAACAATTCTCAAAGCGGCGAAATTCAAAGGATGACCTATGGAGTTGGTAGCGATCGGATAAGCTTTTTTGGAGACGACTGGAGCTATACCTCTAGCGCCTTCTTCACCGACGCCTCTGGGCGATACGGCGGCTCAAATGTATCGACGAATGCGGTGATTACTACTCCGCTTGGAGAATCGAGAGCGCAGATAGAATCATTCTCGACCAATGTCTCATGTAAGATTGAAGACGAAGAAGCTCCAATCATTACAAGTAGCAGCAATCCTGAGGGCGGACCTCCAGGAAGCATCTCTACGACTGAAGCGTGGACCGCAACTTTCTACTGGTATAGCGCCAGCCATGGTGTTGTTGGATCCAGGAAGGAAACTGATTATTCAATAGTAACGGAGTGTGGCGAAACGCCGATAAGGGGCGACTCCTGTACCATGAAAACCTATTTTTATCCTGGAGGCCCGGTTGAAACTGAGAACACTATAAAAGGAAGTGGCACGATTACCGTCAAGAACTCCTATGCGATTGTGATAAATGGCGGTGTGGCTCGAGCTCTTCACAAACTAAACTACACAATGTCCTATTATGATACTGAGTCGCCATACGCCATGTTCTTCGATTTTGCTCATAGAGACATTCGTCATGAGAGGCGATCGATTGTCGTGGATGGAGGCGCCAAGGATGCCGTTGTTGTTATCCCTGCCCCGGGCGACCCACCGCCAGGAAAGTTTAGACATTATGAAGTCAGCGACATCACTGAAGACCCAGCAAGCCCTAAATTGCCTAGTGGCCTTCCTCCACCTGAAGAGGGCGAAGAAGAGGCTTTCGCAAATGTAAGCCCTCGATGGGAACCGTGGTATGCGAACCCGGAAAATCTTGAGGCGGCCGCGACAAGACTTTTTAATTCGCGAAATAATTTCTTGAATAATAAAGTACGTGCGTTTGCTCCGTCTGCTGAAGAAGTTGCTCGTCGTCAGGCTATATTTCTTGCATATCCAGAAGTTACTCCGACCTGTCGCGCCTATTATAATGCACTTGGCGCAAGAAGTGATTGGCTCGGAGCGTGTATAAAGAGACTTCCATTGGCGAGTTTAGGGGTGCCTTCATTGCTACCCCAGCCCAGTCCAAGCCTTGCACAGAAATAATTCAAAGAAGCGGAGCTGACTATGCTATCGGCAGCAAGGCTTATCGGAACATTGCTTCCATCTGCGTTTGTATCAGCGAGACTTTTTGCGAGCGATACTAACGTGAACTCGACTGTCTTGCCGCCGCTTCCTCCTCGTCCATTGAGTGTGGCTGATTTTTCTCGAACAATATCAAAAAGATTGGATCGATACAGCCAGCTCTATTCGAACTATTCTCAGCAAGCTGATAGTGTAACGAAGGAGAAAGCCGAGCGTGTTTTGACATTAATTGCGCTCGATAGCTGGCGGAGTGCAAATGAGGTGGGTCAGCTTTGCGCAGGCGCGGGAGGAAGAGCTCTGCAGAGTCCAATTAACGCGAGGTCGACTAGTATTCTTGAGCAGGCAGTTAAGACATCGGCTCTTGAGCTTCGGGCATTCCAGCCGCCGATTGTAGTGACCTCGACGGTAGCCCTGGTTCTTCCGCAGGAGATTAAGTCTACTCCCGTCCCTTTAAGTCTTAGAATATCGGCGGAAAGCTTCTGCTTTAGCGCAAGGAGCGCTACCTGCGCGCTCCTCAACTTTACTCGTGATTCGAAAGAGCTACCGACACCTCAGCAGGTTGAGACTCTCTTCGCGCCATTTCGCAACGATCTTACGAGTATTCGCTATGAGTTAGAAAGTCGCGACTAGTATCGAATTCACTCCTTTTTATGTGACTCGTGCAAAGCTCCAGCACCAAGAATTAGGAGTTGCGGACTCTGGCCCTGGCGTCTTCTGAAAATGAGGCCACACAGGGCGAGAAAGAAACCAAGGCGGGAATCGCAGGATAAGTATAAATAGCTATTCTAACTTGGCTCGTATTATAAGCGTCCACTGTCATCTTTCATTTCAATTCTAGTTTCAAAAAATTTCCCTCATTGAAACGAGAGAGAAGGAACAATTCGATTTTCATTGAGATGAAATTTGCGAGTTAAATGTGTGAATTGTTAGTTGAAGATTAGAGACTAGTTGTGGAGCCTGACATGTTGAGAAGAACGAAGTTGGAAAATTGGTGTAAAATTACTGGTTCATTAGTTATTTGCCTTGGCCTTGGTCTATCGCAGGCCGGCTTTGCTCAAGTAGGAATTCTTGTTGAACCAACTGGGACAAATAGGACTTCCTATTATGAAGATCACTTTTCGTTAATTGGCGAGCGCGCTGATGGATTGTTTGGTGGTAGTGAAACTTCGGTATCTACGGCTACGACCTTTCAACAAGACATCCCCGATACGCGATTTTCCGTTAGAAAAAAATATGCATCTCAAACAATCACCTCAAAACATGAAATCACTCATGGGCCGTCGTGTCCGGGGGTTAAGCTGTACGACTATAATGTGCAGCGTAATGAGGATACGACAGATTTGGCTGGGCAAAATTTGACAATGACCTTCTTCGAGGACGGTAAAACGATGACCGCGGTACGATGTCCGCAGGCCGGAGAAGAGTCGCCTCCGTACGGCTGGACCTATCGTCCGGAAAATGGAGTCCAACTAGCACCTTTGACAATCCCATGGAACGGCCAGGTCAATGTGACCAGTCAAGGTATTCGATGCAAAACCGACTATCTTTCCCCAGTAACTTTTGCATATTCGGCATATACACCAGGGAAGATAATCGGTAATGCCTGGCATGTATTTCGTACGTCTATTATGACTCCACTAAGAGTAACTTTGGTTGGTGGCACTTCGGCCCGAGCGTTCTATCGGCTCATTTTGCGACAAACTCCCTTAAATCCAGATACCATGGAGCCTACAGGTGGCGAGTCGAGCTCGATTACCTACAATGCATATCTCGCTGACGGGGACACTGCCATTTTGAATCCGATGCCCACGGCTAACAAATGTTACAGCTTCACAATTTCGCTTGGCGCATCGGCAAAGTCTCCACGCGTCGTCAAAGGACCACGTTTGGAAAGCCATACGAGAAAAGGAGGGAAGACCCATGTTCGAAGAAGGCTCGCCAAGCAGCGTCAGAATATCCGTCTTGGAAGGGCAAATGTGCCTGTGGTGGGTCTCGATAGTGGCGATTCTGGATCCTACAGTCTTACTTACGGCGCGGGGACTGGCCTTACAATTCCGCTGGCAGTATCAACGAGCACGTTAAGTACAATCGCTGCCCGGACTGCAGCACAAGATGCGTACGGCGCTGGCTATATCAATACCCTGATCATGTCGTCGACAGAGGATCAGGATAAGATGTGTGCCAACGTTGGTGCTCGGGGCCGAATTGATCGTTGTATTGAAAGGTTTGGATTTGAAGGTGCAGTTCCTCAACTGTTTGCGACGCCAACTCCAACGCCTAGCCACTAAAGCTGGGATTGGTTACGCAACGAGAGTAGTTTGAGTAAGAACCGAAGAATAGGGCATAATGGTTTAAATTCTCCTTAAGAGATTGAACCCTGTTTCTACTCTTCGGAAAGCAAACCCGCCGTGAGGCGCTTACATAGTAGTTGTTTTTCCGCTTTATGGTTAATTACTCAGTAGCTAGACAGTCTCGACAGTTGTTGGGCAGAAAGTTCGGGGTCGGTGTGCTTTCGCTTGGGCTTATGGCGTTATCGCCGAAAGCTCAGGAGGAGCTTGCTGACCCCGCAGGTGTCCCTGCTGCTGGCGTCCCTGCCGCTGGTGTCTCTGTTCGCGAAAGAGTCCCTGCAGAAGCAGGTACTACCGTTGCTCGTCCACCAAATCAGTCAGTCAACACCGTTACCCCAAAACAGCTATTGCAAATCTTAGACGATCTCAAAGCCAGGGTTACGGCATTTCGAAAAGATATCGAGCCCTTTGTGAAGATTGATGACGTCAATGTTGGCTGGGATCGAAAGTACAGACATTTGGTCATGACTCATCTCGATTGGATGCGTGGGTATGCGCAGGTTGTTGATGAAATTGTTCGTAACAAGAGTTGGCCGAGAAAGAGCCAGCCGGTGTATTCACCTGCGTACCGAGGTGCCATCTCTGGCGCCGATCCGCGGGTAGCCTATGCGCGCATGCAGATACTTAGAAAGCATTTCCAGCTAGCTACGAATATTAGCGAAGTCGTTCTGCACATCGATGAAAGCTGGGGAACTACGCCGGCAATTCTCGAGAATGTGCCTGGCGCGATACGCGGAAGTCTTAAATTTGTCGAGGGCGCGAGAAAGTTTGAAAATGAGCTTCAGCGTGACTTCGGCTACAAAAAGAGTGCGGACCAGGCACCAGAGCTTTATCCACGGCTTATTCGAGCTCACTTTATTGATCATGATGCGCGTGAGCTTCTACAGTTTCTTGATGAGCCGATTGCGCGCTTTAAGCGATTTACCGTTGATCAAAATTTGAGCGATCGAGAGACCTCGCCTTTTTGATTTAATGTACATCGCCCGGGGGGTTAATGAGCAGTTACCATATTTCGCCGTAACATGCTGAAATCGTGTAGGTAAATAGTTCCTCTCAGTGCTAGTTTATCAGCGTTTTGCGTACATTTTAGTTTTCGGATAGAATTTACGTCCGGCCTGATCTTTTACACCTGATGTTCCCGGGTAAGTTGAAAGTCGATACTTCGGTAGATCGAAATCTACCGAGGTATCTTCACGTAAAGGATTTTTTAAAAAGTGCTTGGGAATCTCCTCCATTCGCAAAGTATTTAGCGGATTGAGGAGGTTCCTAAGTAGGTAACCTTATGGCAAGTGTTCGGCAGAGTAGTCGAAAATTTTGTCATTGCGGACCTTTAACCAAAAAAAAAGATGAAGATCTACACTAACAACGATGTCACGTTCGTCGACGCACTCGCCTGCGTCGCGATTGCCCAGAAGTTCACTTTTTGGGTCCCGAACTGGAGTGGAAACGGTGAGCCGCTTGTCTACCCGCCGGGCCACCCGGAAGCGGGAAAACTGGTGTGCAACTACAAGGGCGTGTCCCTTGGCACCCCCGATGACCGGGGATTTGTCTGGACCAATCCGGTGGATAAAAAGGTCCAGGCGGTCAAGGCGAACGGCACCGCGGTAATCATTCTCAACGAGGTCACTCCGGAAAGGGCTTCGGTCCTTGCGGCAAAGATTCTCGAGTTTACCGGTGGCGATCCCGAGAGGCTCGATTATCAAGGACTTCAGTCCTTAATCGAGTGGGCCTACCAAAACGGATTCACGGATGTCTACGACACGTCGGTCGAGAAGGCCAACGAATCATTCGTCCGCGTCGGTGAAGCCTTTCATCCCACGGCACGCAACTTCGGCCTGTTCCAACGGGCCGGTGATGTGTGTGCGGCGATTTATATCGCCGGGCCGCACAAGTACGACAACGGAAGCGGTGACCCGAAAACTCGGGGCGAGGAGGGCGGCGTGGTGGTTCAAGCCGGTAATCGAGTTCGCTCGATTGATCCGGCGGCGTTCCTCCGGACGTACGCCAACTCGGACCGCTCCCCCATTTCGGGACTGAGCGCGATCCCGCGCTTTCAGCCGAAAGAGAGCTGAGGTTTGCGAGGCGGGTCCTGGGCTTACACCCCAGGACCCGCCTAGTCTGGATTTATTAGTGAAGATACCTCAAGCTCGCCAATTTAGGGAACCTCTGAAAAACTAGGCGTTTTGGATTTGCTGGAATTTTGGATGAGATTTGCGAGAAAACATGCCGGGAAAAACGCAGGAATAGCAGGGCTATTTCGAGTATTTTCCCGGCATGTTTTCTCGCAAAGATCGCCGAAAGGCCGGCGAAGACGGAATGCATAGTTTTTCAGAGGTTCCTTAGTTGGCATGGGCTCAAGCTTTCCTCTATATGGGCGATAATTATGTAGTAGCCCGAATATGCAGCTTCTTCGATTACTTACCTTTTCCCTAGTCCTTTTCATCTTTATAGGCCCTTCAAGGCTTCACGCAGCTCCCTATGCTGAATTAAAGATATTTATTGACGCGGATTCCTCGTTTGTAACCAGGGCGGGAGGAAGTGAGGCGGCAGAAACTGAGATTATCCAACTTATCGCGAAGACCGATGCGAGGTTTCGAAAACAGCTTGGTATCGCAATCACAATCGCGGGAATGCATCTCTGGACCGAGAGTGATCCTTTCGATAGAAGTTCGCAGAGTACGCTTCTGAGTAGCTTCAGTAGCTACGCCGAAGGCAGCTACCGTGGAAGCTATAGCTACGATGTTGCCCATCTTTTTGTGGGCTCCGGCCTCGGTGGTGAGGGTGGCGTGGCTTACCCAGGTTCGGCATGTGGTGATTCCGCAAGCGCTCCCTTTGCCTATGGTGTTTCGCAACCTGATCTTACTGACGAATACGATTTCAGCGTGCACCTTCTTGCCCATGAGCTTGGGCATAATTTAAATGCTGAGCATGACTCTTTTCCCGGCTGCGCAGTGAAAACTATAATGTGTGAGGCGCAAATTGGCGGCACATTCTCAGATGCCTCAATTTCTGCCGTGCAGAGTTATGTGCAGAGCAGGCAAAGTGCCGGCTGCTTTCAAAGTGTTGAGCGGAGCGACCCAGTAACTTCAGTGCGCCTGAAATTAACCGTTTCGGGAAGTACGGTGCGATACGAAGTCCGCGGTGCGGAAAACTGCACGACACTTTCGATTGTAGGCTCACCGTCGCAGGCGGGGCTTAGTACGATTTTTGGTTATCTCAAACTTGGCGATCTTACTCCAGGATCCCTCGTAAGCGCGCAATCGAAAAATGTCACCGCGTATCGTGGTTCATCCAGTAAACTTAAGATAGCAGCGTACTGCGATGGCCAGCTTGTGATGCCCTCGGCGACCCTTAATAGCCGGAAGCTTCGCACGAGAAAATTTACAAGCAGCGCCGTGCTCGCGCTTCGAAGCCTGGTTCGATCGTTTCGTTAGGGAACCTCTGAAAAACTAGGCGTTTTGGATTTGCTGGAATTTTGGATGAGA
>CAZEAC010000084.1:0-19870 GCA_964510065.1 uncultured Bdellovibrionales bacterium
TGTAAATAAATTTCTGCTTTCTTCGCTGGCGTAGAAATACATACCCGTCGATACCCAAGCCGTTTCTCTCGGAGACCGCGCGCAATGAAAAGCCGAAACAGGCGCGCTTTTCTAATTATCCAGGAAACTTTCCACCAAATCCTTCGAACATGCATTAGCGCATAGCGAGTGCATTTTTTATCAAGGAACCCCTAGTATGTCCGACACAATCGAATCAAAAATAATCACCCTACGGGGCCAGAGGGTAATTATCGATAGCGACCTTGCAAAATTATATGGAGTCAGTACCAAACGGCTAAATGAACAGGTGCGGCGCAATGAGGACCGATTCCCCGGCGATTTCATGTTTCTGCTTACGATTCAAGAGGTTAGGGATTTGAGGTCGCAATTTGCGACCTCAAATTCAACATCAGGAGGGCGACGATATTTACCCCGTGCATTTACCGAGCACGGGGCCATCATGGCGGCCAATGTACTTAACAGCAAGATAGCCATCGATGCCAGTATCATGCTCGTAAGAGTCTTCGTAAAAATTAGGGCAGTACTCCTCGAGCATTCCGACCTCAAACAGCGGCTGCAGTACCTAGAGCAACGCTTCATGAAGGGCTTTGCGCAACACGAGGAAGAGCTAAGAGAGATCCGATTCTTAATCGCCAAGCTCGAGCAGCCACCCGAGCCAAAAAAGAGACGTATTGGGTTTGCAAGAGAAGAGGAGTAATCGCGACCGTACGAGCCTAATTAACCTTTCCCAACCTCCCCAAAACCTCCCCCGTCTCCCGATCCTCACAATAAACATACTGCAAAAACTAATTCCCTCAGAGAACGCGCGCGAGCAATCGGATCTCAGATCGACTTAAGCCTTGAGGTATGAACCATTCGCTAGGTAGAAAATCAACTTAACTTCTAGATCTCAATCGATAAATTTCTCGGTTTTAAATCAGATTTTCTTCGGCTCTTTTCGCGCAGTCTCTGAGGGAATGAGCTTGGTGATACTGTGGTAAGGATGCTTCCTTCGAGTTCAGAGCAGGGATACTTTGGAATCATTGAAGTTCAGCCGATAAGAAAAGAATCGCGGCCATGTCTAATAATAAAAGTGCCGAAAGATGTGGCCGAGTGTAGCGGGGCGCTTGTTGGATTGTATGTAAGAAATAGCGTCAGTGCTCCGCGTGTCTCACCTTATGAAATTCAATCGATCATGCGGGACGGAACCCTTTTTCGCGATGCGATTCTAAGCAGAAAGGACACGGCGATAGCTGAAGCGCCTGCACAAAATAAACTGAGCAAAGACGAGCTTATTGCGTGCGCTAATAATCGCACGAAGCGCCTTACTGCCAAAATGCAAATGCAAGACAAGCCACTCTTCGGTCTTTGGGCGATACCAAATCCGCCACTTGATGCGTCCAAAATGTTTGAAACTGACGACAACGAAATAGTCTCGCTACTTAGAAACCCTCCAGAGATTCGCACCTCTGGATTCGATCTCTCTACGGGGCTTTTTCCAGTTATTGTCGAAGGCGAACGTCGTCAATGTATTTCGATTGGAGATCGCGGAATACAATTTTATAGGGACGCGAGTCTATTTTTTGTAGCCCCCGGGGACGATAGTTTTTTTGTCGCGCCCGGAATGGCAATCCTCAACAGCTAAATATTAATCCGCTCGTTCTTGCCGAGACGACATATTTGTTTTGCGATCTAGCAATACGACTTTCCAAACTTGCCAAGGGAGATCAAGGGGGAAATTCACTTCTCGTTATATTTTGACAACCTGTCCATAGGCCCAAATAGACCAATTGTTCGGTTGTATGAAAGGTTTTCGGCAACGCCGGAGTTAAAAACTGCCCCCTCGGGGGCAGGGAGTTTTTATGCACCAGAAACGACCAAGGCGAAATCTGAGACTATAGCTTATAACCTTCTCAAACAATTGTACGCATGGGCGGGATTTGCATACTCTGAGACGCCATTCTCGGCCAATAACGGTACTATCGATGTAGAGAAAATTAAAAGCGTTAGAGGTTAGTACTGGCCAGCCGTTTCTCACGGGCGCCATCAGCTTTACGCTCCATCCTTTACCTATACAGAACTAAAAAACTATATACCTAAGTAGGGTGTCAAAATAAGCCTCGCGGCACCTTATCCAGGCCCTTGCTTAATTAGCACTGACCAAGCTCAGCCCAAGTTTTCTGGCGAGCTTGGTCATCTTTTCGTCATAAGAGAACAGCGCTGCGTCATGCCGAAGCGCATCGGCAATAATCAGGAGGTCAGAAATTCCGCCTAGGAGGCCCGACCCCTTTGCCCTTTTCAGCAGGCTTTCGCATTCCGCCGGGGCTGCAAATGTTTCTATTGGCCGAAGCGAATTGCAAAGTCGCTCAACGGTGCTAGCCTCAGCTTTTTTTACGCCTGCGAGGATTTCGAGACGCACTATTGGAGAAAGCAGCACACAATTCTTTAATATGAGCACTGCGAGCGAATCGTCGGAACTCCCGCGCAGATATTCGATAAATACCGAAGTATCAACCACTACAAGGTCGCTCACAGTCGCACTCGTTGTCGCAGCTCGTCGAGGTCCAAATCAATCTTAATCTTGCCCTTTAGATCCACAATTGCCTTTCGCTCGTGCTGCGCAATGAGCTCCTTAAGCCCCGCAATGAGCGCATTTGTTTGATTCAGACAGGTCAGATCGCAAGCTTTTCTAAGGAGATCTTCGGGAATATTGGTTGAAATTTTTTTGAGCTTTTTCATCGTATATATTTAACAAATCAGCCGTATATATGATATGATGCCATGGATCTATATTCGTTGCAACCTTGTTCTAGGACTAGCCTTCGGCTCCACTCTTGCCCTAGGGAGCTCATAAGTATCAGCATTGCGCCAGCGAGAAAAACTATATACCTAAGAATAGCTACTAAATGCTAAATTACCTCTATAGATGGACCTCACGACTCAGAAATCTAACGCAACGCAGCAGGTCTGGCTTCGCCTTACCGCTTTTCTATCCCTCAAGAGCCCCAACACCCAACTCACCTACCGCGGAATCATGAATGAATGGTGCGAATTTTTAGGCGCTAAGGTGGGCACGCCGGCTGCTGCACAGAAGATTGTCGCCGCGAGCGATGTACATTCGATTGCATTTCGTAAGTGGCTCGCGTCGCGCCCCGGCGAAAAGCCGCGAGGCGGTCCGGCCTCAAAGTCTACCGGGCTTATCATTGCCCGACACCAAACTCGGAAAAAAGATGGTCTTGAAAGTACGCTCTCGAACGCCACCATTGCAAAAAAATTTGCGGCACTACGCCGTATGTACCGCGCGTTGATGGCCGCAGATCTTGGTATTAAAGTTAACCCTTTTGACTCCGACCTGGTGCCGCCTCCACCTAAAGACGCCGGACGAAAACGCCCAACCGAAATGATCGATTTTGCCCTTGTTAAAAGGATAATTAATTTGCCCGATAAGCTCTCCGCAAAAGGGGTCCGCGACCGCGCCATCTTGGCCTGCTTCTTTGGCGGGGGCTTGCGCCGCAGCGAAGTCATCGCTCTGCGAGTGAGCGACGTGCGGAAAAGTGCTCAGGGCACGACCTACTTGTATCTTCGCTCAACCAAGGCAAGAAAGGACGCTGAGCAGGCCCTACCTAAATGGGCTGCGGCCGAGGTGCTCGCCCTGCTCAAGATTCGAAAGGAGCAAAAAGCCTCCGGAGCTGACTATTTGTTTACCGCCTTTACCGGCCGCGGAGGAAAGATCGCCACCGCGGATCCGCTCTCGCCCGCCGGACTCTACCTTCTTTTTAAAGACTACTGCCAACGTGCCGGGGCAAGCCAGTTTGCAACCCCCCACTCCGCCCGTGCAACTGCAATTACGAAACTTCTCGATGCCGGAATTCCACATCGCAAAGTACAGGAGTTTTCTCGCCACTCAAGTATTCAAATGGTCGAGGTGTACGACAAGCGCCGCTTCGGCGTTGATGACAATCCGGCGAAAGACCTTAGTTTTGAAGATTGAACAAACGTGCGAGCCTGGAACCGTGCGCGGCTATCGGACAAGTCGTGGACTTCTTTCACCCTGACTCTGTGTGGTCCCAAGGAAATGCTTCCCGCAGGTGACGCGCGCCCGAGCGACATTACACTGATTTACAAGAAGCCCGTCCGCGGGATTCCCCACGGTAGCGTCCGCTCCGAGAAATGACCAGTCACGGAGCGATTGAGAATTGTAGGAGGCAGCTCCCCCTGGTCGATACGTTACCTGGCCAATCGCGCTCGGCACCGGCTGGCCAATATCGGTATCCACCATCACAATGTCTACGAAGCCTACAATTATCCACTGGTATGTATTGAGCGCAGTAGGATCTCTGTTCGCCCCGCTTCTGCTCTTGCCAAGCCCAATACAAGACACCGCACTGCCATCCGGTGAAAGCGGTGCGATAATTGCCGCTTTCGTTCGCCACACGGGCGACGCATCATTAATTGAATCTCCAGCGAAAGAGCTTGGCACTACTGTCGCCGTTACATTGTAGGCATCTTCAATAAATGAACGAGTACGACTTGAACCTTTAGTAACAGTAATATTTTGAAACGAGGCACGTTTTGAATTACATAGCCCGTTAAAAAGATTCACCCGAGAGGACCACACAACATCCGGTGAATTACGCAAGAGATTATTTGCTAACGATGCACCATGGATTCCAATACCTTCTGTGCTCCAAGTATTCGGATTATAAAACGCTGCGCCAGCCGGAAAGCTGACCCCAAAAGTCCCGTAATTTCGTGTAAACACACCGAGGTCAGTTTCCGAATATCGAGGATTATTTCCAGGTTCTGCAATTATTTTTTCCCAGATTTTTGCGTCGAGGTCGCTATCGTTCGGACCACTCTCGAGGACAGTAAACTGCTCGCCCAGAGTCATTGATGCAGATAAATTGCTCTTGATTAAACCTTCGGTAATTGCGCTTCCATTTCCAGCCCTTGTCGGAAGTCCAAAAACTCCAAAATGATCAGTCGCTTGATATACAATCGCCGGCGCATCGGAATCAGTTCGGCTATCATCCTGCGGAAACTTATGCAGCCCGGCGAAGCCAGGAACCGCCAAGCTGCCACGACCATAGCCATGATCAGTGACGCAAATAGGCGCGTTGTTAAAGGGGGCGATTGCCGGGTCGGGACAGTCCGGACAGATATCATCTCGAAAGTCTCTATAAGCCTGAATGGTGCTAAAGAACTGCTGCCTTAGGGGCTGGTTGGATCCGAAGCGCCCCGAGACTTCAGTTGGATCCATCGCCGACGAGCAGGGTGCCCAGGCAAAATTGGGAACTGGATAAACATCGTTAAGAGTATAGTTTGGCGTTCCAGCAGGAAGCGTGGCGTTTATCCGATTCAAAAGCGTCTGCGCTTGTGGTTCAAACCTGTCTGCCCGAGCAAAAATTCTGTCACCAAGACAGAGATCATTATCGTCCTTGGCTTTGTCGGCGAGATTTCCCGACAGAATCGAATCGCCATAATACTTACCATCGCTATTCACTAGATTACATATCGGTAGTGCAACCGGCGCAGATTCAACTGAACCGACCTTACCCGCCACAGCGGTAGCGTTAGCAGCAAGGGCCAAAGTTCCACTACCCAATGCTCCTGTTTGCGGGCGTGAGATCTGCACCCGCACCGCATTTGCTATCATCGCTACCGGAATTCCGGGGTGCTGCGACGGAAACCCCGAGTTGTTGGCAGTCTCGTCTTCAAATGAGGTAAAGAATTCAGCGCCACCGGTGCTGTTCCAAGCGCCCCAGAAGCCACGCTCCACTCGAATAATGAGGTTATTCGAGATTGGCCAGTTTACCTTTTCAGCTTCGAGATCGGTAAAATTACTGAGACTATCTCGAATCGCTTGGACATTTAACGAGTGCTGGCTCTTGAGTCCAGCCAAAACATCATGATTTATAAGAAGCTCGAGAGCCGTACGCTTCGCCTCTTTGTAGCACTCAGGACGGGGACAAAGTTTGCTACTTCCGCCAACTGCCGCGTTATCGGCTGCGACCTGCAATTCCGTAAGCACGACATCTGCATAATTATAATTAAAGGCATAGTAAACTAGGATGATAACAACCGGCAGGATCAGCGCAAAAAGCAGAATTGCGAACCCTGATTCGCTTCGGAGCTTCCGCGAACTATTTGCTTCTTGCTGCTGCATAGCTTCCACTCTTGCTTAGGAGCACTCCTCAGTTAAATTTTCACAGGTTTCCGCTTGTTCCTGATAGGGATAAAATGATGAAAGCGCATAAGTCAGATTTACCCCCGACGTAAGCTGCAGCAATCGACAGCTCCAGCACGGGATCTCGGCAGACGTAACTAAATTTAAACCGGAAACGTTATCATCCGGCCCCGCTCCTGCTCGTGCAGGAAGATTCACGCTGGACGTTGAAACATTCACGCAGTGTGGCATTAGAATCCCAAATCGATCTCTTAGACCTGAAACTTCACTCCGCGCCGCACTGAGACAGGTTCCCCCGGACGCAAGGGTAAGTGCTCGGGCAGCACGGTAGTGAGTGTAGCGCACTAACATTCGTCGCGTAAGGATCAAAGAAAAATCAATAGTACCGAACGCAAGGGCTAAAAAAAGTGGGAAGATAACTGCAGCCTCAACGATTGAAGCGCCGCGTTCCCTTTTTTTTGACCTTCTCATGGCCATCTTACACCCCACATCTTTCACTTACGCACAGCCCGGAATTCCAGTCATTGCACTAGGGACAATCATTGGAACAATATCGTTCGTTCTCGTGGAGCCGTCAGGCCTGACTTCCGATGCAAGCAGCGAGGTACTCGTCGAGCATCGGTTCTTAATCGTCATCCACCACATAAACGCGTAGCGGGTCGGTGTGCGTCGTCCAAGCGTAACCTTTACGGTACCAGGTATCCGAACGTCATTGACATTAAGCGCCGATTCAATGCGCCAAACGAAATCATCAGGATTGAGCGCAGCCTCTCTGAGAAATCGTGAAATCGAAGCGCTCACCGCATCTGACACCATCTGCGCGTCCCTGCCTGGTTTAAGCTTCGAGGCGGCGCTTGTCCCGACATACGCGGCTTCCGAAAGAAGACGCGTCTCGAATAGGAAACATCCAAAACCGAAGAGTCCGCCGAGAATCAAAAACATTACCGGCACCACCAGCGAAAATTCAATTACTGCAAGCCCGGCTTGCGTTCTTGTAGTTGAATTTTTTCCTGACTGTCTCTTCACGTTCATACCATCCTAGTCTGTTTAGCCGCACACATTGCTTCCGGCCAATTGAGATCCGAAAACGAAGGACTAAATCTATTCTTGGTTACAAAGACCCCAATTTGGCGGCACAATCAGTACCTGCTTGTTGATATTGCAAGTACCGTGCCCATCTTTGTTGGTGTGAATTTTGGTCCCTGCTACCGGAGCCAAGGTCTTGATTGCAGGCTTAATTTAGGAGCTTCCGGAGACGGCTTGCGCTCAGGACGTGATACGACCTGATGCGAAAGCGCGATGGGCACGAAGGGAGACATCTTCGCATCCATCGCGACTTTCGCGTTATAAGGTCTTACCGACTAGTACGTCGTAAAGGCACCATCCCAACAGGCCCGCACTCTCGTGTTTTGTAATATCGACATGTTTTCGTAGTGCTCGCCGTTCGTTATTTGCCACGGAGCAAACCAATCGATCGATGAAAACACATGGTACCTCGAGGTCCCCTTGCGTTCCCAGATCCCCGGGTACGGTGTCATCTGTAATGAGCACGCAGTACGGAACTCACTACGATCCGGCGAAGTATACGACGCGAAGTTTCGGTACTTGAGGAAATTACACGAACTCTTTACGCCGGTCGCAGGATCGACACACTCTAGGTATTCAACAAGATCGAAATAGGGCTTATCTTCCGCAGGATTCGGAGAGAATCTCGAATATAAGGTGCGGCCGCCACCTGGTGTTCTTACATAGTGTCGCGTGCGTAACATCTTAAGATTTTGACCGGAATGCGGATCGATTTCGTAGAATCTATTCCACGCCATGTACACGTTATCGTTGATGTGCTCAAGGAAGTTACCGTTCTCAATGCGGCTGTCGATTTCGCCCATGGCGTTGCGATAGTAATAGGTGTCAATAGTTGTGTTGCCGTCTGGTGCATATACCACATAGCTAGAAAGGTTTTCGTGACCTGCCGGGCCGGATGTGGTCGAGCCAAATATGTACTGAGCCACTCTTCCCAAGGTAGGACTTCTGTCTAGCGGGTACTTGGGGAATCGATACTCGGTGACCTCCGAGGTCCCTTGAATCTCACTACCGAAACGATACGGACTCTTTTCAAAGAGCACGGTATCGAGGACCCCATCATGACCGGGATTGCCATTGGCATCGACCTGGTCTAGGTGCTGCGCCGGTATCCATGGAGTCTCCCCAAAACTTTCCGAGCTTTTTACACCGTTGTTTCTGAAAACAATTTGATTAAGGAGCAAACCGAAGCGAGGCGTATCGTTTTCAACTATGTCGTCTTCCTTGTTGACGTCAAGGCAGGTCGAGGTAAAGTCACGACACACGTTTAGGGTGATATCCTGATCCGGCACATTATTCATTCCCCACGAAAGTGCCCGCCTTATAGCGTACATTGTCCGCGCGGTCTTGGCCGTAGAGAGATTAAAGAGCGGATGCCGATTCTCGGCGGTAGTATCGATCTCTTCAAAGTTACCATCGTCATCGGCATCAGTGAAATCTTGGAATGAGATCGCCTTAAGCCACGCCGTGTAGCGGCCAAGGACAGAGAGTTTAACATAGGCATCTTTCATGCGATCAAACAATTCGCTGCTCTCTTCGCTTGTAAGGTCGCGTGTGACTTCAACGGTCTCAAAGCCGTTCCACTGCTCCTCTACGACCTGACGAGAGCGATTTATAAGTGGGAATTCGTTTCCGAAGTTCGCAACAAACCCAGTGCTTGCGACAGTGCCATCGGCATTTTGAGGCAGCGCGCCAGCCCAAACGGCAATTTTTGGCAATCTATTATTCGAGTTATATGGATCTATTATCTTGAGAGCGACCACATTTATCCGAGAGAAAGGAATTGCTTCTGGCGAAGCATTGTTAGCACGGAGCATCTCATTATAGCGATAAAATGCATAAAGCCGATTTCCGCCTGTGGTATATGCGAACGCGTGTGGGTGTCGATTGAGCCTCTCCTCCATGTACTGCGCAAAGCGTGTGCTTCTACGCGTGGTTTGGAAGTTGTTCATCACCGCTTCTGTCCATAGCGCCGGCAAGGGCTCACCTGGAAACTGAGTCTCGTCCTGCACGCAAGGAACCGAGTTCGGAACTGAGCAGGCAGAAGGTTGAATGTTAGCAATTGTATCAAAGGACGCAGCTTGAAACAGGGCTTCGGCATCACCGGCGGGAGCAATAGCTCCGGCAGCTTCGATATTCTCATTTTGCGGTGGGAAGCGGTCAAGTTCGGCTCGCATTTTTTGAAGCTTTGCGAGCTTCGCTTCGTCCTGCGCCTGGGCAATCATATTGTCGACCATCCCCTTAAAGTTTTCGAGGGCGTCGGCTGGGCTAAGCATTTCATCGAATGGCGGAAGGGCACGAACCGTCGCTGGCGTTGAATCTTGATAGCAGGCGAGAAGCGAGAGAAGAATTCCGTACGTTCTTCCACTTTCTTTCGCATTTAAATCGAACTCTGCACAGAGACTGCCCGGAGAACCAACCTTTCGAATGCCACGCCCGGTAAGGGGAATCGCCCCGCCGAGTCCTGGCGAGTCGTCTGACACATCGATATCACCAATTGGATGAGTCGTTGTGGTGGTCGATTGAGTCGTCGTCACGGTCGAGCTGGTGCGAACAGTTCCTGTCGTCGTCCCGCTCACGCTCGTCGTAGTCGAGGTGCTATAGGCGCTGCCGCTTGCGACTGGTTGTGGTTCGGAACTAGGACCAGCGTAGGCATTTGTAACGATACCTGCAGCCAATGGAAATGCCATCGCAGTCATGAGAAATCGGTGCATTTTGGAATACATAAGTAATCCCCTTAAGTAAACAGTGTGAAAGAAGCCGCAAAACAAAGCTGAGGTTCAAAAAGAGCGGAAATCAATCCAACACATCCCTGTGAGAACACAGCGAGCGCCCCTTAGAAACATCAATAGAGGCCGCATGTTGCACGCTAGTGCAAGGGCTATGCCGAATCGAGAATAGGGAGTACTAAGGGAATGTTACCAAATCCCAGCGATCGAATTTGTCGCAACCTGAAACGCCTTTAAAAGTATAGATTGGCCAGGAATGCCCTCTAGGAGTGCGCGCCACTGATTCGTGGCGCACACTCCTAGACCTCGCGCAGATACCCCCAATTATGAAGCTTGTCGCTATCTTCAAACCAGCGATCGCCAATATCAGTGCGGTAACACATGTTCGGTATAATGATATTACCTATGCGGCTATACGCCTGAGCTTGAGCCTGCTTGAGAGTTTGGCCTAGCCCCACAACAATCAGCACGACACCGGAAGAGCCGCACACAACCCACTCACCATTGACCTCTTTGACATCTTCGATGTGAATTCCCTCGCGACCAGGACGCTTAAACAGGATCGGAGTATCACGTGAGTAAGTTTCAAAAACTTGCGGATCGTCAAAGGGATACGGCGGCAGCACCACGCGCACTCCAACTTGAAATCCCTTCTTTGCCTTAAAGCGCTGAATCTTGCCCTGCGGGAGCTCGTAGAGAAGCTCACTAATGGGGGTCAGTAATCCCTCCTGCTGAATGCTGATGGTGGGATAACCAAAGCGGCTTGTGAACTCGAGCGGATATATTCCATTACCGTTTACGATAGTGTTGATATCAATGTAGCCAACATACCCCTCTTCAGCGAGCTTTGGTTCGAGCTTTTTGAGAGTTGCATTGAACAGTTTATTCGGATCGCTCCAGAACATAAATGTGCCCATCTCGCCAGTCGATG
The DNA here is from genome assembly GCA_964510065.1 of uncultured Bdellovibrionales bacterium. Classification (GTDB taxonomy): domain Bacteria; phylum Bdellovibrionota_C; class UBA2361; order UBA2361; family CAIXSY01; genus CAZEAC01. Next base: position 10,931 of record CAZEAC010000084.1, read on the forward strand.
GGCCAATATTTCCGGGGAAAAGCTTCTTATTCTCGAAATTTACGTTTATCGGGTAAACGAACTCTTTACCATTAAAAAACGCGCCCACCGCGACTTCAACGCCGGTTACACGGCGCTGAAGCTGGAAGACCTTTATTCGGCTTGACCAGATCTTCCGGTAAGCCTCGAGCATCTGTAGTACATCTTTGCCGTCTTCCTCTTCACCAATAAAAAGGAGCGCCTTCACATTCTGCGCCTCGCCGCTCGGTTTTATCGCGTAGCGGCCTGGGTTTGCGCTTACAAATTTTATTGCTTCATCAAAGGAGGTAAACTCCTGATAGGGAATGATCGGCACTCCGTACTTCTTAAGCTCCTCTTGCCCAAACGCACGATCGTCTTCAAGCTTATCACTATACGCCGAACCGCCAACGACAAGCTTCCCCTTCTTTCTCCAATAATCGGCTTTGGTTCCCTGCCCCAACACATCGTCAAAGACGATCACGTCGGCCCATTCGGCATCAACTTCCCAGTCTTCAGACTTTCCGACAAAGCCGTCGCCGATCTCTTTGTCGACCTTATTTTCGATAAATAGTTTTACCTGGTGCCCCTCCTTGACCACCTGCCACGCAATATCAACAATGAGACCTTCGATCGAGACAAAGAGAAATTTTTTAGGATCCATGAGTTCTGTATCGTCCCCTTTCCATTTCGATTGTAGATCTTTTTACTTCGATTCGCCAAAGGGTAGTTTGTCTGAACAACGTGCTCACATCCCGACTCTTCAGTGTCGTTTCGAAAACGGGAGATGTTTGTAAAAGGCGCGAAACTTCGCGTCGCTCCAGGCGCTACCGCGCCTGTCCGGCCATCCTGGCCGGCTAGATTCCTTGGCTCCAGAATGCAACTCATTTGGTGCTAATTCCAAAAGCCAAGGAATCTAAAACAGATCCCAACGATAGCCCGACTTCGCCACCGTAGAGTTGGCAAGAGTAACGGTATTGTCGTCCTCGTTACTAATGAGCGCGCGAATGTTCGCATTCATGCGATGGCGCGCCTGATTGCTAAAGATCCTCACAATATCGAGCTCATCGCTGCAATCCTGCTCCTTTTTGCTTTCAAGTATTCCAGTTACTCGTGAGAGCACTGCAAGCCCTACAAAAAGATCAATTGCGACATCGGCGACCCGCTTCGTATAAAACTGCTGATCGACAATACCCTTGCCATAACGCATGAGGAGCTCGTCGGAGGCTTTTCCGAGCCGAACGGTATACTGCTCAAAAATCGACGCGTAGCTTTTCAATAACGGGTGAACCGCTTCAATCCTTTCCCGGCCAAGCGTCGTAAGCTGACTGACCTTTTTCGATGCAAAGCGGGATAGGACACCAAAGCCCTTTATCGGGTCATTGAACATGCCACTGACCCCTTTCTTTAGCTGTTTTAGTGACTCGCCGGCATCCTTTAACCCGGTAAGCCCCACATAAAGCCGCAAAATTTCATTGGTTCCCTCAAAGATCATGTTGATTCGGCAATCGCGAAGCACCATCTCATAGGGATACTCTTTCATGAAACCATTTCCTCCGGCGATCTGAAGCGCTTCATTGACGGTGTTCCAAAGCGCTTCGGTGGCAAAGATCTTCGAGATTGCAGCTTCAGTCGAGTAGTCACTTACGCCTGAGTCTATATAGTGAGCAACCATTCCCACCACGGACTCGGCGGCAAAGCAGTTCACCACCATTTGCGCAATTTTTTCCTGCACAAGCCCGAATTCGGCAATCGGCTTTCCAAATTGCTTTCGATTCTTAGATTGTTCACTTGCGAGCGCTATGCACCGCTTCATCGCACCAACACAGCCCCCTCCAAGCCCAGTGCGCCCATTGTTAAGAATGGACATGGCAACCTTGAATCCCTGGCCCTCGCCGCCAAGCACATTTTCGGCAGGCACCCGAACATTTTGAAAGGTAACCGTCGAGGTAGCAGACGATCGAATTCCCAGCTTGTCCTCTTTCGGTCCGTGCGTAACACCCGCGAACTCTCGCTCGACAATGAAAGCAGTCAGCTTTCCCTCCTTCCCCTCGGTACGCGCAAAAACCGTAAAAAAACCGGCGAGCGGTCCATTGGTAATCCAAAGCTTGTCACCATTAAGTGTCCACGAGCCGTCAGAATTTTTGAGCGCAGTTGTCTTAATCGAGGCAGCATCAGATCCCGACCCCGGCTCGGTTAAACAGAATGCAGCAATACGCTCTCCTGACGCGAGCGCGGGAAGATAACGCGCCTTCTGTTCGTCGCTGCCGAAAAGTAGCAAGCCTTTCATCCCTATGGAGCTATGCGCGCCTATAGTAAGCGAGGTCGAGGCATCATAGCGGCTGGTTTGTTGCAATACACGGGAGTAACCAGTATTTGAAAGCCCGATTCCGCCAAACTGCTCTGGTATTATGAGACCAAATAACCCGAGCTCTTTAAGACTATTTAAATATTCCTCCGGCTGCTCTCCACGGTGATCAAACTGGCGATACTGAGCCTCCTTGCCAGCCATAAACTTATCAACCGAATCTATTACCATGTGAAGCGTTTCAGCTTCAGATTTCGCTACATGCGGGAACGGGAAGAGGTTTTCTTCGACAATATTTCCAAGGAAGAGCGACTTTGCGACACTTGCGTCAAGCTTAAGCTTTGTCATTGTAGCCTCATATAATTCACTCTAATACCCCTATCGTACTCAAACGTCGTTAGCATAAGCGCTGGATTGCCCCCTGGCATTCTAAGCTTGTAGCCCAATTGTGGGAACTCATTGTTTCAATTAGCCTGACGATATATTCGGTGAGGATGAATTTTTGTCCCTCGTAGGTCCGAAATCCGGAATAGCTAGGGCATGCCGATGTATCTAAGTAAATGCGCAAATTTCATCGATTGTTAGAGTTGCTTGTCGTGGCTCTAGTGTTTTAGGTGGCGTTGTTGAACCGGATATCTGCACTACTTTTGGTCGTGGGCTGCTCAATCGCGAGCGCCATACCGCTACGCGCTGACCCGATGCGTATGCTTGCCGCTCCCTCTTATCAAAAGAGCCTGTCAACTTCGACACTCGCGTCTCAGTACCAACATCTGAATGGCAAAAAAATCCGATCAATCACGATCGAGATCCGAGAGATCTTCGATGAGCCTGATGCCGGTTCGCTCTACCGCACCGCCAACAATTTAAAGATTAGTACGCGCCAGGAAATCGTCGAGCGCGAACTGCTCTTCCACGAGGGCGATCTCTTCGACGCCTACCGAATGCAAGAAAGCGAGCGCGTACTTCGTGAACTTCGGTTCTTGCGCAAAGTGAGCATTCTTCCCATCGCCGACGGCGACGAAGTCGATGTTATCATCACGGCACAAGACACCTGGACTCTTATCCCACAGCTTGGCTACTCCTCAGGCGACGGACGTCAGCGGTACTCCGCGGGTATCGTTGAGTCGAACCTCCTCGGACTCGGAAAACGCGCCGAGGTGCTCTTTGAAGAGGATGAAAATCGAACCACGCTTGAAACAGTGTGGGAAGATAGAAGAGTATTGGGCACGTCAAACCAGCTGCTTCTTGCCTACTTTGACCGCGACGATGGCGAGCGTTTTATTGGTTCTTTCGGTCGCCCGTTTCGCACTCTCTATGACAGGGCGTCTTGGTCCTTTTTTATCGATCGCGGAGACACCATCGGCCGTCTCTTTGAGGGTGGCGATGAACGCTATATTTTCCGTCAACAGACCACAGACCTTAACGCCCGCTACACCATCTCTCACGGCAATCCCGAGTCCGAGATCTGGCGCTACGCGATTGGTTACGACTTCATGGAATACACTTACGAACAGGCCGATCAAGACGATTACGACTCACTAGGCCTCGATCCCGACACTGTCAGCAACGACATACGCGAGCTTCCTGTGAATCGGCGCTATACCGGTCCCAAAGTCCTCTTCCAGTATATCGATCCAATGTATATTTCGGAAAATTACGTTGATAGGTTTGATCGAGTCGAAGACTACAATATTGGCCTTGAAACGTCTGGGAACGTCTTAATAGCCCCTGAAACTTTGGGATCACTTGAGGACGCACTGCTATTGTCGGGAAATATTAGTAAGGGATATGCCTTCAGCCGCGGGAATTTCATGCGTTCCGATTTCGGCGGCGCCGCACGTTATAGTGAAGGAGGATTCGAGGACAAATACTTTCGAGCCGAAACTCGCTACTACAATGTCGTTGGTCCAGTGTACCTCGGCGGGATGTACCTTGGGTTGCACACCTTTGCCACCTCATTCTTCCTTGATTACGGTAGCGACCTCGACAAGAATCGCGAATTCACCCTCGGAGGTGATAATGCACTTCGCGGCTATCAGGCCAAAACATTCTCTGGCGATAAGAGATACGCGCTCAACCTTGAAGAGCGCGTGCATATCGCTGAAGACCTCTTTCAATTAGTAAGCTTCGGATCCACTATCTTCGCCGAAGTCGGCGGAGCGACTGACGAGAGCCTTGGCGATCTCTTGAGCAGCGATAGTTACGGTGATGTCGGAGCCGGGCTTCGCTTTGCGTTTCCACGATCCTCCGGCGGCAGCGTACTGCGAATAGATTTCGCCGTGCCATTTCGCGATGGTCCTGATGATAGTGGTGCATACGAACTTCGAATCATATTCGCGGGCGGTCAGCTCTTTAGCGCGAGGACAAGGAGTGAAACATATGGCCCCGAGAAAGCAAGTGTTGCGGTGGGCCTCGACCGCTAGCGCACGCTATCTCCTGATAATTGTTTGCGCCTGTCTTAGCTGCCCGCTGTTCGCGGAACGAGTTGTGACAAGGCGACCGCTTGCGTCCTCGAGCGCGGAGCTTCGAAATGTGCGCCTGGGCCAAGCGACTGAGATCTTCGTAAGAAGTCCCGAAGGAAAATTGCGCTTGAGGCTCAGGCGAATTGAATTCCGCGGGCTTGAGGGTGAATTTTCCGCGCATTCGCAGACTGAGGTACGGCTCTTTAAAGGCGCCTCTCTTGACCGAATGTCACAACGCAAGCGCTGGGTAGCGGCCGATATTATCGGCGCCGAATTGAGAGTCTGGTTCCTGGGCCCGCGGCGCTCGCGTCTGTACCAACTTGAAGAGCGCGCTCCGGGAAAGCCGTTACGACTTCGCCATCTCCCCTCACGCTATTCTATAGGCTGCGCTGGAACGGCGCTTCCCCCGCGCAGCCCAAGCCAGTCTGCCACCTCAACAGCTTCACCGAAGCGAATTCAGATTGCATTTGAGTACGACTACGAATTCTGGCGACGCTATGGCTCCAAGGCCGCCGCGGAGATTCTCTCGCGCGTCAATCTCGCCGACCAGATCTACAGCACGCAGCTCGATTTGAGGCTGATTCCTCGGGCCGCTCATGGATTTCGAACCTCATCGCAGCCCTTCACCTCTCAGTCCGCTTCGGTGCTTCTCGCGCAATTTCAAGAATATAGCACCGAGAAGCGCCAGCTTGGTCGTGCCGATTTGTACCATCTCTTTTCAGGCAAAGCGCTGAGCTTTGGAGTTATTGGACTGGCTTACCTAACTCAAATCTGTCTCGATGGCGGAAATTTCAGTTTTGGGCTTTCGGCAAGCTCAAACGAGCTAGTTGCGCCGCTTGTGCTGGCCCATGAGATTGGTCATAACCTTGGCGCGCAGCACCCCGAAGACCTGCTCGGACCATCAAACGAACCTTCCCTTATGACTTCATTTCTTCAAGCCGGCTACTCTACCTTCTCGGAGTTTAGTAAGGGCGAGATAGTGCAGACGTTGCAAGCGCAGGGGGGATGCGTAAAGTAAGCGATCGATGGTTCAAATTTTTTTGCAATAAAACCGGACTAAACCACAAAAAAAATGCCCGCATTTTGTGCGGGCATAATTGGCTACTTGCATACAGCGAACTGCATGCAAGCTACTCATAGATATCAAGAGAGAGAGAATCCCCCCTCTCTTTCAATCTATTTTCTTAGCTCTACTTTCTTCGCTTAGAAGACTTCTTCTTAGTCGACTTCTTCGCAGATTTTTTCTTCGAGCTTTTTCTTTTAGCAGCCATGATTATATTCTCCTACTTAGGGTGACAGGGGTACTCCCTGCCACGATATTCAGTCAATGCTCCGAAACGGTCCCACTTCAAGAAAAAACTCTCTACGCGGGTTCAATGCTTCAGAAAACGTTGACGGAATAGGTACATATTCTCGGTTTTTGCAAGATTTTCTCGCAAATTGGCTAACGCCGAAAATTGAACCTACTCCATTTGTTTCTACGGTCCCTCGGTACATCGATCTCCCCATCCCGCCACACTGCAATCACTGCACCGCAATAACTCCGCTGCAACACCCCTGCCACAATAACAGCCACCTCACTCAAGCCGTGCGTAACGAAACTCGAGAGCACAGATGCGATCGGCAACAACTAAGTACAGGCGAAAAACAGCGGAGCAAAAAACAGCGCAAAAGAAACAGTGCAAAAAAAACAGAGCGAAAGATACAACCGAAAGATTCGCACGAGAAAGTTGAGAAGTACTAACGCTCTCAACTTCTGAAGAATGAAGAGAGATACTCTCCCCATTCAAACTACATCTTGAATGTGCCACGACAAACTGCACAATGCAAGACAATAAATTGAGATGAGCATGCTCAGAGAAAAGTTTCACTCAGCATTGATCGAGATCGCTCACTCAGATCGAAGTGCGATTCTTTTTTTTTAAATTCACCGCTGAGAATTTTTGCGAGACTCAAACTGAACAATTCTTTCTCGCGCGCATCGCAGCTAACGTTCGCACAGGGCAGAAGTTGCTTAAATTGTTCACTATAATGCCAACCGAGATTCATATTCGTGCTAAATCTTTAAATCACGAGTGCCGATATTTATCTGTACGATCGCTTGAGCGCGAAGCGAAAGACTACGTGCGGTATCAGAGTTAGTGACGCGCAACGTATTTGAATTACCATGGAGACACCTCACGGTTCGCCGCCCAAAGACCTTAATACTGCCGAGAGTATCATCGCGGCACGGGGCTATGCCGGCATAGTTGGTGAAATTCCTAGCGCGTTCACCAGTGCAATACGCGGACTAATCGCCGATCAAGAGCGCAACAAAGGTGAAATATCAAATGGCACGCGCTTCTCGCTTCTCAGACTTCTAAGAAGCCCAAGTCTTCTCTCGCCGTTTTACTATTCTGCGCTTACCTTTCGCGGCCAATTCATCGGCGACCCGACCCAAGTTACAGTGAACGATCTTTTGGCAATGTTCCCGCCTGGCGATCTTTCAGGGATAATTTCACTAATTTATCTACATCGTAAACTCGAGGGTATCGTTCCTGAAGCAAGCTGGACCCCTCTTCGGGAGCAGTTTAAACAAACCGCCGAAGCCGGCGCGCATATTGGCGCTGCAATCCCAAAAATTGGACTCTCTCTGGGGCTCTTCGTTGGCTCGCTTCCCAATATGGCGGGCGCCCTCTTCGAGAAGCACGATCCAAAAGGCTTTAAGGAATACGCCCGTCATCTCAAAGGGCTTCCCGGTGCTCCTTACGACCTGCGCTATGAATGTGAGCGCTGGGGCTGTACGAGGTTTAATGTCGCATCGATGCTGCTTCAAACGCTCGGTTTTGGGATAAGTCTTGCGAATAACTTTAGCGCGGGACTTTGCACGCCAACCGAGCAGATCGGCGATCTTGATGGAGAGGCGTATCGTTGTGTGATTACTCAGGTCTGGATCTCAAGCATGCTACTCACGGGAAAGCCTCCTGAGATTCGTCATCGTGGCGAATATTACCCGCAAGCCGAACCGCTCCGCGTACTCCTCGATTCGATTGAATCCGTGAGAAAGAAAGGAACGACTCACGACTTCCTGGCAAAACGCAAAGAAGATATCTCAAAAGCTTCCAATCCAGGACTGATGCAGCATGCGAAGAGCGCAGCGGCTTCAAACGACACATCTAAACCCGCCACGATAGAAGAAGAGATCGCGGAGGAATAATACCTATTTTAGTAATTACTCATTAACCCCGGATAATCTTCCCTCCCCCTACTCTGTGACCTCTGTGTCTCTGTGGTTTTATAAGCATGCAAACCACAGAGACACAGAGGTCACAGAGTGCGAAAAAAACTACCCACACTTAATGAGTAGTTGCCCTTTTTATTTCAAGGTCTCGAGCAGCTGGTTACAAAGTGCTGAAAATTTGCGTGTCGAAATTGACTTTATCGATCGCTTATTACTCTTTTTCGGAGTCGCGATCGGCGCAGCGCCTGCCTTTCCCGCAACTGAAAAGCGTACGCTACGAAGCTGTTTCGCGCCGCGTGGCAATACCCCGGAAAGTGCTGCATTCCCTTCAATCACGTTTGTAAGCTTACCCCCGGTACAAAGCTTCGAGTTAAGCGATGCGCTTAAGGCGACAAGTCCATTTCCCGTTCCAGAAAGTTCAATACTAAAGGGCTTGCCCGGTGAAAGCTTCTTCACGAGTCGACCATTACCACTATATCCTGTGACGGTTACACTCGAAATCGTCGGTCCCTGCTGACCTGGAGTGCAAAGCGGCGAATAACGCAGCGCGAGTCCAGAGGTGATAGCCGCGCTGTTTGAGGCATAGGTAACCGCGCCCGCGGCAATTGGGCCAGCAATTCCGATGGTGGCATGCGCCTGAACTTCGGACTGCACCGATTCGTCACCAAAACTTACGAATTCTTCGATTTGACCATCGGGCCGAAGCACCAAACGCACTTCTACGTCACCGGCCATACGGACGGCGTACTGCTTGACCTTCCAGTAAATAACGACCTGGCTAGAATCACTATAGACCCTCACGCCATGCGGGTCGGCCTGAGCAATAAGGTCCGCATGGAGCGCGGCAATCGAATTAAGTGGCGCCTGAGTGCTATTTTGATAATCCATACCCGAGGGTGCGCGCTTGGTATACACAACGCCATTTGGCGAAATATAAACGGTTGAAATGTATT
>CAZEAC010000085.1:0-19443 GCA_964510065.1 uncultured Bdellovibrionales bacterium
AGAGGCAGGAAAAGTCGGAAGCTTTGTTTGCAGTGTGCCAGTGCCGATTTCTACTTCTTCTCTTCGGGTTTTTCGTCTTGCTTTTCTTCCGCCGACTTTTCTTCGTCGGTCCATAACGGATAACGCGTCGTGAGACTTGGACTGTCGAAGATAATTTGAATTCCACGGCGGTTCTTGAGATTGACGAATACTGGGGCTTTCAAATTGGCTGTCGTCTGGCGCGGATCAGATCGCACTGTTACTACGATTAGAATTGCATACTCGTCGCCTTCGACGAGATCAATATCTTTGTCGCCCCACGGTGGATCAAGCTGCACTTCATTTGCAAACTCGAATCCGTCTACCACGACGAAGGCAAGATGTGGATCCTCCACCGAATGCAGCCACGAAAATGGCGGCTTATGATCGAGCATCACGAATTTGGTGTGACGCGGGAAACCAATCAAACCCGCGGGAATAACAATGAGACTGTCTTCGGGGACAGAAAGTTCTCCAAAGCGCGAGCTCTGGAATTGCAACATCGGACGATTATCCGAACCTTGATCACTCATCGAAATTCTTCTTTTTCTTCCTCACGATAATCTCGGGTGAGCCCGGGGAAGGTTGCGCTGAAAAAGCTGGTGGCGCAAGCCGCCGCTTCTTCTCGCCTGAATCCCCCTGAAATGCAGGCGTATTTCCCTTGCGGGGCAGGTCCTTCTTTGAACCCTGCCACGCACTCACTAGACTATCGAGACTGCCTTCGGGCACCGCGCCCTGAGCAGCAAGCTTATTCTCCTCAATTATTTGAAGGTAGATCTCCTCGCGGTAAATCCTAATCTCCGGAGGTGCATCGATTCCTATTCGAATCTGATGCCCTTTAAGCTCTACAATCGTTACCTTGACGTCGCCTATGTACAGACTTTCGCCAGGTTTTCTTGTCAGAATAAGCATGTCATCCGCCGTCCGTGGCTTACCTAAAACTCCACGACTATTTAGATAGCTTGTAAGCAGAAAGAGATTTAGCGCGTTTGAACTAAATCCGCAATTTACATAAGATCGCAAACAACGTTTCTGATTGTATGTTTGCTACTAGAGGTAGTCCAGAATTGAAAGGTTCAACACCCTTGCATTGACTGTATATGAGGCTTCAAGCGCGGTTTGTGCCTGAGTAAGCTTTGACGCAGAGTCGGCCATATCAGTCTTCTGCAACCGGTCAACAAGCTCTTCGGCGGTGCTTCGTGCTGTTTTAAGCACGATGCTTGCAGTCTCTAGGCGTCTAAGCCTTCCCGCAACCGATGCCTGCTCTGGACTGATGTCATTCTCGCGAGCGTCATCGATAAGATCAATCGAGGCGAGAATATCATCGGTCTGCTGAGTGGTTCCCGCCGGAAAAGTCAGGGCGGCTCCGGTTCCGTCGGGCGCAGCTGGTGGCGCTGGATTTGTCGCGTATCCGGAAAGCGCCCGTCCGAGCCGCTCGAGCGCGAAGATAGCGTTGTCGAAAACCTGATTACCTGGAGTATTGACCGTCACGGTGAGTTGGTCGGTTATCTGTACTGAGCGAGTAGTAGCGGTGCCCAACTCAGCGTCGAAGACATAGCGCTGTGACGCGGGGCCGGTCGCTGGAGCTACGTATGTTGCTGCATCGTAAGGTGGATCATCGTCGTCAGCTGCGCCGTAAATATATTGACCCTGATACGTCGAATTGGCGAGCGCCACCAGGTGGTCGCGCATTTCAAATACTTCGCGGGCGATCGTAGCTCTTACCTCGGTTGAGTTCGTCTCATTTGCGCCCTGAGTTGCGAGTTCCTTAGCATGAATCATGATGTCGCTCACGTTGCCCAGGATATTCTCCTGAAATGTGAGCATGCTTTCTACTGAATCAACTCGTCCTTGGAATGCCGTCACTTTACGGAGTGACTCTTGGTACTGAGATATCGTCCCTAGATAGGTACTGTCGCCTGGATTTCGCACTTTAAAGCCGGTTGAAACTTCGTCGCTGTAGCGCTGAACTTCGCTTTTTTGCTTCTCGATTTCACTGAGAATAATACGTGTGGTTTGGTTTTGCGCTATTCTGGTCATACGAGACTCACTACCTGTTCCAACATTTCATCGGCGACTTTGATCATTCGAGCCGAGGCTTGAAATGCTTTCTGGAATTTAATTAGATTGGTGAACTCTTCATCGAGACTCACACCGGAAACTTCATCACGCTTGTTTTCTGCGGTAAGAAGATTCGCCGCAGCAACTTTCTTATTAGTTTCCGAACGGGCCTTAAGACTTCCGACTCGTGTCAGAGATTCTTGGTATGCGGCCTCGAAGCTACCGGTAAAGCTGTAGGTGCCCATAGTGAAAGTGTGGTTCGAAGTAAGCGCAGTTGTAAGTGCCGCGACGTTTTGCCCGTCGCCGGAGGGAAACGAGACCGCACCAACTGCGACATTAGCATCTCGTGCGGCAGCGAAACGACGTGGATCGCTAAACGCAAGCTGGAGAATGCTCGAGAAGTTATCGATGCCCAATGCCGCCGCGTTAAGATCATTTGGAAGTCCGTCAGCATTGACGTCTTTTGCTCCGGCATACGCAAAATCAAAGAGTCCGTATACGCTCGGCGTGTTGCCGTAAAGGTCGCCGCTCGAAGGCTGATGTCCAGCGGCACCACCATTTTCATCCGGCCCAAGATAGGTCGTGTTGATATCAGTAAGAAGATTTCTGGTGTATGCCTCGATTCGCGATGCTACTTCAACAAGGCTTCCGTCTGCTTGGAACGCGGAGGTGTTTGCCGGATCTGCATAGCCGCGGACCTTGAGCAGTGCGCCGATGGTACCTTGCCCCTGCTGCAACGATTGCGTGAGATCAATGTGAGATGCACCGGCACCAGAATCGTAATCATAAACGATATAGCTAAGGATGCCGCCAGCGAGAGAGGGAGGCAGCCCGCCCGAATTGAAACTTGGTGCAACAGACACTTCGAGAGCTCGAGCAGTGTCTCCAGACACTATGGCGAAACCCTTTGCGAGAGTTATATTTATTTGACCATCAGCTTGTTCGTTGACATCAAAGCTAATCTTCTCGGCGAGTTGACGGAGAAGTACGTCGCGTTGGTCGCGTTCATCTGCGGCGACGCCCCCGGTAAGTTCGCGCGCGGAAACAAGTCTATTCAGCGAGGCGATTTGCGAAGTGAGCGAGTTCACAGTTTCGATCTCGGTGGCTATTCTCTGATCAGCCTCGGTCTGTAATGAAGCGACCGTAGTATAGGCGACGTTAATTGAGTGTACGAGGTCGGTTGCGCGCTCAATCACGTTTGTGCGAAGTTCGATACTCGCAGGATTTGCGCCAAGATCGTTGACAGCGTTAAAAAACTCCGTGAAACTCGATCCAATGGTGCTGCCGGTATCATAGAGCGAAAATAGGCTCTGTACGCGGTTTAAGAAATCATCTTCGGTCTCATATGCGGCTTTGTCTCCAGTCGCTTCGCGCCAGAGCCTATCGACGAAGGAATCAGCAACACGATTGATTCCGCCAATCTGCACGCCATTTCCGACGCTTATAATATTTCCACGTGCCGAGGCCACTCGGGTTTCAAGATCGAGAGTCCTTCGGGCGTAACCCGGTGTATTTACGTTGGCAATATTATTGGAAGTTGTGGCAATAACTGCCTGCTGCGCAATCAGCGAGCCAATCGCATTGTTGGTAATTTTCGCGCTAAAATTAGGCATTTATCAAACCTCTATGCGGCAAAACTTGCCGCTGGTACTGGCCATACGGATAAGAAGAGCAATGGATGTGCCATCTTGGGCTAATGTCTGAGAAAGCGGGTTCTACCGCATCGACGAAACGGTGAGCTTTTCGGTTCCGCAAAAACTTTTAGGAAGTGAGCACGAGATCGAAATACGTAATGTATGGAGGTCGTGCTTGTATATGTTCGTACGGTATCTTCGTAGGAAACACACTTCCAGCTTGGCGCGCACGCACCAATGCCACAAAATGTGCACTTCTATGGCGCTTTAAATGAATCTAATATAGCGTAATCACGTCAAAAAACTGATGTTACCAATTCTTTGCTGACCTTCGAGCTGACGCGCCCTAAAATTGAATGGCACGGTGTTTGCTTCGGCTACAATGAACGGTAATTTGCTTACCTTAAGTCGTGGGTGGTGGTAATTGTATGAAATCCTTAATTTCTAAAATTCATCTGTATTCATTAGCACTAATTGTGAGTGCGCTCTTCGGCGTGGCTCCGCGCGATGCGCAGGCCGCTTGGGTATTTACTTGGGACGCTCCGACAAAAAATGTTGACGGGACTCCGCTTACGGATCTTGCTGGTTATGAATTAGTTTTAGGCACCGCCAGTCGCAATTATACCCAGACGATTCGACTTGGAAACACGACCACCCATCAGATTGACACGATTCCGCAAGGCGTGACCTATTTTGTTGCGGTGTTGGCTTATGATACGTCCGAAAACAAAAGCGACTTTTCGAACGAAGTGCAGATTTCAAATTCAGGTGTGATTCAGCCTGGAACCGATCCTGACGGCGATGGAATTCTTTCAGAAGTGGATAATTGCCCGACGGTTGCGAACCCTGGTCAGGAAGATGCGGATGCAGATGGGGCCGGAGATGTATGTGATCCCTCTCCACACGCGGGCACGAGCCGCGCACGGTATGATTTTGACAATGATGGAATCTCCGATGTAATTGCTGGTCGTAAGGGCAAGAAGTTTGATGTGTTCCTCTCGAGCAATTCATCTTTAGTCTCGGTAACGGTGAAAAACGCCGGTGGACGATTTGTGCACGGTGATTACGACGGCGATGGCGATTTCGAAGTTGGAACGATAGGTCGTAAAGGTCGTAGTCTTGTGTGGGACGCGTTCGATCTTTCGGGTAATAAAATCGCGAGCCAGACATTCGGCAAGAGTGGTCAAGCACCAGTGGCAGGATGTTTCCTCGATGGTGATTCAAAGTCCGATCTTGCGGTCTTCACGAATAAGAGTGTGCAGGTAAAACTTTCGGCTTCAAACAAGTCACGTAAGGTCTCTTTAAAGGGCTTTAGCGAGGTGAAGTCGGTTGATTGTGCCGATGCAAATGGCGACGGAATTGAAGATCTTATTGTCGCTGGAACAGTCCCGCCGAAGAAGGGTAAAGGAAAGGCAAAGCCGACGCTTCGAGTAATCAGCTTGCAGTCGGGAGTCCTTGCAAATATCACGCTTAAGAAGATTGGAACTATTATCGCGGGCGATGTGAATGGGGATGGAGCGGCTGAAATAGGAGTCGCAGTTTCAAAGGGCAATAGCACTGCGCTCTCGCTATTCTCCTTAAGTGGGCAGTCGGCGCTGGAAACCTCACTATCCTTCGGGGCTAAGAGCGTGCTCATTGGAGACTTTGCTGGCGCTGATGGAATGCCACATGATGGACTTTCATTGCTCAGCAAAGATGGCAAAAGCTATACGTACCTATTTTATAATGCTTCGACTGCTGAGATTGGGTCGATCTTCTAACTCTTGATCAGCACTTCGAACTCTTTTGCTGTAATCGGCGCGTCAAAGCGGGATTTGGCGTGATGGTAAGCGGAGAGGCCGAATTCTCGAGCTTGTGCTGGGTCAAGAGTCAGTAGTGAGTGTATCCACTGTTCTGCAGTTTCAGCGCAGAAATAGCTTTGGCCTGGAATGAGTCCGATGCCCTCGACTCCCATCGCTGTACTGACGCAGGCCCTTCCGAATCGGCATGCTTCGATAGCTTTAACGCGAGTACCGCTTCCGTAAAATATCGGTACAAGAGCCGCAACTGAGTCTTGGTATACCTTTTCGACATCCGGTACGCGCCCTAAGAACTGCACATTTGAGTCTTCGAGATAGGGCAGCAAGAACTCCGAGCGGCCGCTTCCTGCGATGACCAACACTAAGTCTTTGCGCTTTTCTCGGATCGTCGGCCACACATTCTTTAGAAACCAAACTAAGCCATCACGATTGGGCGGCCAATCCAACCGCCCCAAAAAAAGGAGCTTCCATGGAGCTGCCGGTGGAAATGCCAAGGGTTCGGCAAACTGATAGCCAATCGAAACAACTCTACCTTTGAACTCCGGGACTGATTCTTTAAACGCCTCAAGATCATCTGCTGATACTGGCGCAGTAGCGTCAACACCTCGTACTACCGAGTGCTCAAATCGTGCGACCTGGCGCGCTTGCCAGAGAAGGATCCACTTAAGCAGTGGATCCGTGGTAACTGCGGCATTCCGCGACCAAATATCGGTCTCATGATTGTGAGCGCGGTAAATAAGCCTCGGAGCATGATTCGGGCGGCGAAAAGTCCCAATTCTTGAGGAATGTATTGCCGGGTGCAACCCATCGTATACCAAAGCATCCCAGCGGGTACCCCAACGGGTTGCCTCGTATACCTGAGTTTCACGCTGAATCGGAACCGTTCCTTCCATCGCGCGATTAATGATTTGCCGTACAAGGGTGGTAGAGAAACTCCGCATGGTAATAGGGACGAATGGGCGCCGCAATAGGTGCTGCAATATCTGAATCGCTGCACCAAGCTTATCCTTGGACTGCTCTTTTCGCGTGAGCGCCATTGCGCTACGGAAGCCAAGCTCTTTATGTGATACTGCGAAGTCGATTTTTTCGCTTGGCTGCACAAGTGCAAGAAGATCAATTTCGTGACCAAGCCGACTCATTTCGCGAATAAGAACGCTGCTCGCAACTTTAGATCCGTCGTCGGCAGGAAATGGCCATTTTGTTAATACCCAAAGGAGATTGCTCATGCATGACAACCATTTGCCGAATTAATAAGATCCCTTTGTAAGCGTACAGATATCATCCGCGCAACTAGCTTTTCGCGCTGCCTGAGTCCTGCGTGTCACCACTTTCGGACAGGAGTTCTGGGGAGGGCAGGATCTGACGCACCGCAGATGCTCCGGGGCCATGAGAAATCTGCAACGTTCGATTGCCAATGAGTGGCGGGAGCTCGCCGAGGTAGACAATATTCATCGCACGAGCTGCGTGCGCAGGTGCCAAGAAGGTGCCACGTTTTAATTCACGGTAGGCGATAATTATACAGCCCAAAAGCAATCCGGCCGCGAACCCGCCGATCAATACATACTGCTTATTCGGCGACATCGGCCCGGGGGGCAGGCGCGGCTCTTCCGCTATGCTGACGTATGCGGAGTTTCCCTTGGTCCCACTCATTTCAATTGCTACGTTGAGGTAGCTCAACTTCTTTACGAGATCATTGTAAACTTCCTGCATCGGTTCCTTGGCTGCAGCGCTCGAGACGTTTTGTTGCGTCGAAGAGCCTGCGCCGGTGCGCTTGGTCGGGGAGCGTCGAAGGATCTCATTAATAATCCGAGCTTTTTCTTTGAGACGAAGCACTTCGGGGTGGTTTTCGGTGTACTGGGCCGTGAGTGCTTCAATGCTCAGTTCAAGTTTTTCAAGCTCAGTCTTCAAGTTTTCTTTCTGATAGGTCACTAAACTGCTTGCGCCCTGCAGCGCGAGATTAAGCTCTTGTACTTGGGATTGAATCGCGTCACGAGTGCGAATAAGAGTGCCGTAGCGCTCATCGCCCAAAAATTTCAATACCTGCTCGACAACATCCTGATTCATCTGAAATGCTCGCGAAGCGTCCTTGGCGATAGTGCGAATATCAACTTCGGCACCGCCGGCGGAATCGACTTCGATTCGTTTCAAAAGCACGTCACGCTCATATGCGCGTGCAGTGCCAGAACTTGCAGGTTTATAAATATCGTAGCGAAACCCGATTTTTTCGAGGAATGAGTCGTTCAACGCTCGACGAATAAGTAGCAGTCTTTCTGCGCGTTGTTCGTTGTTGTCCGATATCCCTGGAAGAATGTCGTCAATCAGATTATTGACGAAATAGCTATTGTGGATGCTGATCGTCGACTTTACCTTGAATTTCTTTGGCAAAACGAGGTACGCGTAATAACCGCCCGAGAGTCCGAGGGCAATGGTAACCACTAAAACGAGTACATTGCGTCTAATTGCCTCGAACACGTCTTTGAAGCTAATAGCTTCGCCGCTTGTTGTTCCCGAATCGCTCATTAGCTCTCAAACTCGTTAAAAACCGTACCTAGAAGCTTTATACCCCAGCGAGCACAGTCATCTTTGATGCGCTCAACAGTGTTTTTATTCAAAGAATCGCGGGTGGTAAGAAGTATAGCTCCGTCAACCTGCTTCGCAATAATAACCGGGTCCATGTTGTTCCGTGAGGTTTGGCTAAGCGCGCAGGTGTCGAAGACTACGATGTCGTAACGATCTCGGAGAGCGTTAATGTAAGGTACAAGCTGGAAGTCGGAATTATCCTGGCGAGTACCCGAATCGCTTTTGGTGGTGACAAGGTCAATCGCGCCAAAAACTCGCGGTTTTCCCCCCTCGATGCTTTTATTCTCGAGGATTCTGTCGAGATACAGCGCGCGGCCAAACGTTTGATGGACTGCATCAACCAGGAGAACATTTTTCCCAAGGAGCTGTGCATATCCAAGCGCCAGCGAGACTGAAAAGAAGCTTCGCCCCTCGCCAGGTTGGTCACTAATAACCGCGATTGTACGAAGCTTGGTGCTCTCCTGGAGCGAAACAACCTGTTGTACTAAACGCTTACAAGCACTTTGGGTGACATAATCTGAGAATACAGTTCGGAGGTACTCGCCGTATGAGGCGCGTTCTTTATCTCCGCTTAGTGGCGGAGTTGTGTTCGTGGGGGTATCCTTGCTAGACATGCACTCTATCGTGCCCTGGGAGACTCCCGTTCGTCAACTCATCGTCAACTCAGCGAATAGTCAACTTGAGGGGAATGACTTTTAAAGACGGCACCCATCGAACGCGCCGCTTCCCGCCCTCCATGGGGGCGCAGCGCCCCGTTTCACTACCGCAGAAACTTATATAGCAATTGCCAATATTACCACCGTCGCGATGGTTGAGATAATACTAGCCACCGACCCAACAACGCGAGTTCGTCGCTCAAATCCAGTCGCGGTGTCAGAATGTATTAGAATGGTATCTCCACCGAGCAGCTGCGGAATCTCGTCTTTGTCCTCGGAGTCAAAACTGACAGTCTCGGTTCCTGAGCCGCTTCTTCTAATAAGATCGATTCTTGAAAGGTCAGCACGTTCGGTTGGTCCACCAGCTTTAATCAGATAAGCGAAGAAATCATCACCTGAGCGGAAGCTATATTCGCCGGGGTTTCGCACCTGGCCGAGCACCCGCACATATTTGACGGACTCATCATCTAAAGGATCTGGGCCACGTTCGGTCTGCGCGAATACTACATCTCCACCTTCCCAAACCGGGGGCTCAATAGTTGCGCCTGAATAGTACTCCCCAAGATTGTACACCGAGCTCGAACGATCTTGGACTACACGGACGTATTTCGGCCCGGTTTTCTCAGGATTCTCTGGACGCCAGACTCCACCTGCAAGTCCAAGAACTTCATCGAGACTTGCGCCTTTGCGCACAAGATACTGTCCCGGCTTGACGACAAGTCCGCGCACGTCGACCCAATAAACTTTCTCAGTAATCTTCATCTCGAGATTTGGCGTGGTCTGATAGAACTTGCTGTATTCAGCAGTGATTCTATTTGCAAGGCCACGCTCATTAAGGCCGTGAACATTGACGGAGATATTGTAAGGAAGCTTAAGAATTCCTTCGAAGTCCACACGGAACTTTCCATTGAGCTTCTCATCTTCTGGATTGGCGAGCTCGATTTCGAATCCAGGGGCGACCAGCTCTTCGCTTGCGCTCTTAATCTTAGCCTGGGCGCGGGCTTCCGCGGAGAGGCCGTTTTGCCCTGAGGCGCCTTCTTGATTTGCCGATGCGGGTAACTGCAATCGGTTTTGGGACGTAGGAGATACGGTCGAGCAACCGACAGCAAATCCACACACAATCACCATTCCCAAAAGACTGGCTATATTCGCGATTTTCCCCGTGATCATAACGACTCCTCCCTTTCGGCTCCACAAGCTACCTCCGGACCTTTAAAAAGTAAAGTTTAAAGGAAGAGCAATGAGTCCTGGCTAGTAGCCCTTTGGACGGGCTCACGCTAGAATGGTTGGGCGAGTCGCTTGAGCTATGGACGATCATGTAATTACACGAATTTTCAATCCCTTATGCTTCCAAGTAATGGGATTCTTTTTCGTAATTCATGCCTATCTTGTTGCCAAATTTCTCTGGCGCAATGCCGGCTATACAAGATTTTGGATTCCGGTGCGCCCGCCGGCCTTTATTGCCGGAGCATTTGTTACCCTGATTTTTTGCGCGATCTTTTTGGTACTGATGCGGCCGGTGGGCCTTCTGTATGCGCTGGCGTGTGCGCTGAATTCAGTCTTCGGACTTTTTAATCCGGTCGCGTCTCTTTCGTTCTTGGTGACCGTATTGTTCATGCGACCGTGGGAGCTCATTGCAGATCCTCATCCATTCTTTGCGGTAATGGTGCGCTACAGCGCGGTGCTCTGCCTGGTATCCTGGGTAATTGATTCGTTTCGCAAGCGCCGCTTTGCATTTGTAATGACTTCTGAGTTGGTGGTGTACCTGTTGCTTCTGGTCTGGCTCCTTGTAACCGCGCTTCTTTCGCTTCGCCCCTCGGAGGGCTTTGAATTTCTCTTCTCCAACTACTTTCCGACTACTGTGCTGATACTGCTCATACTGAACGTGGTCGAACGCAACAATGATTTACAGCTTCTTCGCGACTCTACTGTGCTTGCGATTTCCGGAGTAATTGCCGTAGGTGTGGTATATGCGTTAATGGATCCGGCGTTCACGAGTGCGCAGTATCGTCTACAGGGCGCGGGATTCGGACTGCTTGCGGACTCGAATGACATGGGCTCGCTCGTTGTTATCGCATTGTGCTTTCTTGTAATTACCAAGCTTTTTAAGAAATCAAAGTTTTCAGCCAAGTTTTTTGCCTTGGTGACCGTGGGCTTGCTCTTACTTGCGCTACTCTTTACGCAATCACGAGGCAGCATGCTTGCCGTCGCAGTGGCTGGAGCGACGTTTCTCGTCGTCGGAAGGAAGCTCAGCAAAAAAGCCCTCCTTTTTTCTACGCCGCTGATTGTCTTCCCGATTCTCATTGCGACAACTATTTCGCGAGATGAAGCTGACCTTAATGAATCAAGCTCGGCGCGCATGAATTGCATTCTTACGGCGTTACGCATGTTTCAATTGAACCCGATAGTCGGCGTCGGAATCGGAAATTATACCTATCTCTATCAGCAGTATTCTTTGGCGTATTTCGGCGAGGGTGAAAAAACCGCGCATTCAAGCTGGGCGCTCGTGCTTGCGGAGGCCGGGTTCCCTGGCTTTATTCTGTTTACTGCATTTTACGGATTAGCAGGGATAGCCGCTTGGAGAGTGCGGCGTACAGCACCGGAGTTTCTCGTGGTTTTCGTTGGCTACACTGCATGTATGACGATCCTTTCCCATACCCATATTTTCCTCCCTTATTTTCTCTGCTCAATGTGCTTTGCGGTGCGCAGGGTGATGGCTAAAGACGCAGCAAAGGAAACTGCAAGAGCAATTCCTAAAAAGTAACTTGTGTAGTTCACGCTTTGGGCGCTGACGACTTTGAAAGAATTATTTTTATGAGATCACGTCGCGCCTCCTCCCAATCGTCAGGATTGGTTGACCAACTAATCTCGGTCTTTAGCCAGGTCGGATCGCGCGAGCTTCCGACACCGTACTCCCAGAGCGCTTTTGGAACCATTCGGTCGGTAACTGCCTTTGTGGCTGCGGGGTCAATTGCTGACGCCAACGCAAGATAGTCCGCGTCTTGAATGCCGCGCCGCCAATACTTAAGTCGTAGCGATGCAAACGGACCGGCAAGGTTATAGGAGCTTGCCTTAAAAATTTTATCGGTTCCGGGATAAAGAAGCACACCATCGCCGTTTGAATAGTTCCAGCCAGTTTCACCGCGTCTTTCGCGCTGCTCGGCAGTCCCGTTTTTTGATCCGAAGGTAAACGCTGAAGTAAATAGATCAGTCTGCCCTGTGCCACCTTGATAGTTATTGTAGTAGTTCGCAGACCAGAAAAACCAGCGTTCGATGCCAAGCTTATTCTGTGCCCAGGTCAGCTCGCGGAGCGCAACTCCATCATCCTCAATCGCGAAGCTTCCACTTGCTGGGCGCCGGCTATTGTAGAAAATTTGCTGTTTCCCTAACTTTCTCGCGCTTCGGTACGCATTTTCCCAAAGAGTTCGCTCTCCCATGGTAAACCAAGTGCCGCTGATATCGAGCGTCGGAAATTCACGAAGTGCGGTAATAAGATCTACTGTCATGAAAGTTTTGATGCGGCCATTGATGCACGCAAGCCACTCTTTGATTTTTGGGAACTGCGCAGATGTTGGTTCGTCAGTGAGGTACAAGAAATGCTCGGTTCGAGGCGAATTGGTGGTAAACCAGTTTTCGTACTCGGTAATATAGTCGGAAATTTTTGCGCAGTCTGAATTGGGCCATTGGCCATAGGTGCCGATCGAATACACTAAATTTCCGACGCCCTCGCCGGGGCCGGCGTAGCCCCGATTCGCATTATATAATCGGCCGTTTAGCCTCGGGATCCATTCAGCGGCGGGTCGAGCGCGTGCCGAGACATCGGCACCAGGATTTTCGTCAATTGCGTCGATTTTGTGGCGATGCAGCATCTTAAAGTATTCATCGCGAACCTTGCGCGCAGACTCTTCCTTCGGGCTAGCTTGCGGTCCGAAAAAGCGAGTATTGAGATCGGCCGTGCCGATAAAAGTCATGGCCTTCGCGCTGGGAATATCGGGGAGCTCAAATGGCAATACTTGGAGTGCGACTGTAGCAATGTGTAGTGCTTGCCCAGCTTTGCGAACTTCGAGTCGCCCTCGATAGTTTCCAGGGGGAGTTCCTTTCGGTATGTAAATATCAGTCCAGATCATCTGGCTTTCTCTTGCGGGGATTTTAAAAGGCGAATGCAGCTCTAGTGGCACTGCGATTTCCGGGTAGAGCTTGTTGTGATCGGGTCTGTCGCGCCAGCCGGTTCCCGGCTCGGCTACTCCGTCGTTGTGTGGCCGCTGAAATCTTTTAGGGACGTGGCGCTCGTCGTAATATTCACCCTCATAAGCCATTATAGAAAGGCCCTCGATCTCTAAATAGCGTACGTAGAAATGTTCGATGTTTCGTCCGACGTAGTTAAACAGCGCGGTACCGGCGGTCGCGAGTAGCCCGGATTTAGGAACGGTCGTGATCTTATGTCCCGCGTCGTCATCGAGGGACGAAAGCGAAAATGAAAGTCCGTTTTCCTCGCTAGTAGCCTCGAGCACGCTTGCAAAGCTCACTACCTCATTTCTCGCGGCTGAGAGCTTAATGGTCTTCCCGTCCCAAATAAGATTAGTCTTGTTACCCCAGCGGTCGCCCTTTGGGACCTTTTCTTCACCGCTTTGGTGCCAGACCGTAAGCTGCTCAGCGCTACATTCCGGGATGAGAGAGGTACTAAGAAGGCCATAGAAGACGAGTATCGAGAGCAGCGCACATGCCATATTGTGAGCGGCGTTTTGGCCCGGTACCATAGTCGGCGTAAGCTTCATTGAATCACTAGTCCTATGCTCTTTAACTCCATCGAGTTTCTAATATTTCTACCCATTGTCCTTATTATTTACTTTCTTTTGTCGAGAAAGCACCAGAATTTTTTCCTGCTAGCCGCGAGCATTTTCTTCTACGCCAGTTGGAACTGGGTATTTATCTTTCCGCTGCTCTCATCGACCTGTATTGATTACTACTGCGCAAAAAAAATGGAGCGGCAAATCCAAGAGGGGAAGCCGAAGTCCGCTCGTAAGCGCTATATGGTATTGAGCCTCGTTACAAATTTGGGGCTTCTCGCTTATTTTAAATATTTTAATTTTTTCTCGGAGAATATTCAGGCGATTCTGGATAGTGCCGGTATCGCGCATGCTCATTGGGCGCTCGACGTTATTCTTCCCGTGGGCATTTCCTTCTACACGTTTCAGGCTTTGAGCTACACCATTGATGTGTACCGCGGCGAGATTCATGCAACGCAGAGCTTTTTTGATTTCCTTTTGGCGGTGCTCTTTTTCCCACATCTCGTTGCGGGCCCGATACAGCGCGCCAACAATCTGCTCGCTCAGATTGCAAATAAGCGTAGGGTGAGCCGCGAACAGGTTGTTGATGGGCTGCACCTAATTGCTGCTGGCTACCTTAAGAAAGTCTTTATTGCTGATAATCTCTCGCCGATTGTTGATAGACTTTTTGCGCAGGGCTCGACTACTGGTTTTGAAACGCTAGTCGCGACGTATGCGTTCGCTGTGCAGATCTACTGTGACTTCTCCGGATATACTGATATTGCTCGCGGAGTTGCCAAGCTGATGGGTTTTGAATTCGTTCTCAATTTTAATTTGCCTTATTTCGCCACCAATCCACAGGACTTTTGGAAGCGCTGGCATATTAGTCTCTCATCGTGGTTGCGCGACTATCTTTATATCTCACTTGGAGGAAACCGAGGCGGCGCGTGGTTTCTCTACCGCAATTTAATGCTGACCATGATCATCGGCGGTTTGTGGCACGGGGCGGCCTGGAATTTTGTGTTGTGGGGGCTTTATCATGGCACACTGCTTGTGGCGCATCGAATTAGCGAGCCATATTTGAAGATTGTAGCAGCAGGGATTCCAAAAAACGTAACTTTTCTGTGGTATCTGTTACGCCTCTTCGTCATGTTCCATCTGACCTGTTACGGATGGCTCCTTTTCCGAGCCACTTCGCTTCAGCAAGTGCTTTCCATGACCGAATCGTTGCTGCATCCGCTCCGTGACATTTCGTGGCCACTGCTGTATGCGATTGTGCCATTTGCGCTTCCGCTGCTTATCGTGCAAGCAGTTGAGTATGCCCTTGGTAAGCTCGACCTTTTCAAAAGCGCGCGCATTCCTTTTGAAACAAGAGTTATTGCCTACTCGGTGGTTGCATATCTAGTGATCTTTCGTGGAGGCATTCCTCAATCGTTTATATATTTTCAGTTTTGAGCGTATGAGATACTCGCGAGTCCTGCTTTCGATACTGTTAGTCCCGGTTACGATCGAATGCGCAGTGCGTGTTGATGATTGGGTCAGCTATGGCGCCAGCCCCCTTGAGAATTTTAATCAAGATTCGCTCTATACGTTTGATGCGCTTGGCCAGCGCGGGAAACCGATGGCGCGTTATTTGAAGTGGCAGCTTAACAGCTTGGGTTTTCGCGGGCCGGATCTTATTGAAGGGACTCGGCGCATCGGCGTCGTTGGTTCTTCGGAGACTTTTGGTTTGTATGAAAGTCCCGGGAAAGAGTGGCCGCGCTTAGTTGAGGAGTGTCTGAATCGCGGAGTCGAGCAGCCAGCTCTGAAATTTCAGCTTGTCAACTTCGCCTATCCAGGAATGCTACTTTCGACTTTTGAACGACGACTGCCAGAATATATAGAAAAGGCTAAGCCAAACCAGGTGCTAATTTACCCAAGCTACGCTGGCTACCTCTACCGCGATCTCGATGATCCGCTCGGCGAAAAGCCTGTTGTACCGCCTGCTCCTCAGAAGCTTCAACTTCGTATTACGAGCAGGGCGCAGGAAGTTGTCAAAAAGGTTACTCCGCGCTTTGTACAAGATTATTTAAGAAAGCGGCAGCTCGAGAGGGCTGCAGACCAAAGTCCAAAAACTTGGACAAAGGTTCCCGAGGAGTATCTCGTCATTTTTCGTGATGATTTGCGGCGAGTCATCAGTAAACTTCGCGAACGACGGGTTGAGCCGGTGCTGGTGACCCATGCGACCTATTTTGGCGATCGAGTTGAAGATGCAGATAAATCAATGTTAATTGCCTGGCGAAAATTTTACCCAATGCTTGAAGAATCGGGATTTCTCGACCTTGAACAACGCTTTAGCGAGCTTCTGCGGAACGAAGCGATGAAAGCGCAGGTCAGACTAATAGATATGGCCAAGATTATGCCACGAGGGGCTCGTTATTTCGCCGATTTTACCCATTTTACTGATGAGGGCTCAGAACTGATGGCGGCAAATGTGTGTAGGGAGTTAAAAGCCCAAGGGTAAAATGGCGATAAAAGCTTCCCTTGAGTAGATCCTCATTTATCGGTAAATTCCCTGCAGCAGTCCGCGGCGATAGCTTATTTTGAACTAAGAAAATTGACTAAGTAGCCTCTGTACTTTTTTGATTTATAGCCGGGGCTACCATAATTTTGGAGCACGTCGATCCTACTTCAGGACTTATATCCTGAGACCTATTGATGTGTGACTTATTCTATCTGGCAGTCGTGGACCGAAAGGATCAGCGGCTCGGGGGAAAATATGAAGATTGAGATAAAGAAAATTCTATGTAGTGCGGTAGCTCTTTTGGGAACTCTCTGCGTGTTAGCGCCGAAGGATCTTGCCGCGCAGTCTGATCGCAATATTGTGATCATGATTGATCTTTCAGGAAGCATATCCGGCCCAATTCTTGAGCAAGAACGCAATGCCGCTCGAACCCTTCTGAATTACTTTATTAATGATCCGCAAAGGCCAAAGGTTGCCATTGGCACCTTTTACGAGGCCTATAATGAAACAATAAACGCGAGCGACTTTGCCAGAATTATCTCTAATGGACTCGTAGCGGATTACGGTAACGAAGCCGCGGGGACGGGACTCTTTGGTGTCTTGAATAATATGGTCAAGAAACCAGGCCCGGGCTACACCGATTTAGGCCAGGCAATTACCGTGGCACAGAATCTTCTTACTGCGGCCCCGAAGCCATCGACGAATTATATTGTGCTCATTACTGATGGCATGGCAACTAAGCCTGGTCCGCAGGCGGATGGCTGCCCATGCGGCTGTCCTGAATCGTATGCTGTCGCGAAAAATGTAGCCAATTCTGCACACAGCGCCGGAACGATTATTTTCCCGGTGTATTTTTCCAGCATCGATTCTGCGACCTCACCGGATTTCTGTCTTCCTGAACATTATCAATATGCGGCCGAAATACTGAAGAATGATGTGGCGAACCAGCCGCAGTTTTTCTTCGAAGGTGGTGGCGCGCTTACAGGGCTTTTCGGTAAAGTTGCTTGCGCGATAAGCTGCGACGATTCAGACCCGTGCACTCAGGATTCCTGTAATGATGCGAACGGTCAATGCGTACATACCCCTGACACGAATGACGCTGATAGCGATGGTGTTGTGAATTGTAAAGATCTTTGCCAGGGCGCGGATTCGCAGCTCGGCACGAATTGTAATGAAGCTACGCCAATAGGTGGATGTACGAAGGTCGGAACTTTCACATGTGGACCTCAAGGTTCGCTGTTTTGTGCCTCGGCGGTACCGCTTGATCCTATGGCCTGTTTCGGCTGTGTGCAGAATCGAGTGACTGAGGCGCGAAATGCCACTTTGAGCGCTTTTACTGGCAATATCATGAGTGTGAGAAGTTTTGCGTTGCGACTTAAGAAGCTTGCGAAGAAGAATAAGAAAGTGAAGAAGCTCGCAATGGAAGCGATTTCGAAATTGAGTCTTCTTGAAAATGAAGTCGCCGCCCAGCTCGTGGGCATTCCCGAGGTAGTAAGTGAGTGTCAGGATACTACTTCGTGCCGGATTATGAGCACTGCGACGACTTCTGCAGGCTTACAAATTGTCGCCTCGACCCTTCGGGATCATAGCACAGCGCTTATTAAGGCTTCAAAGAAGTTCAAGAAGCTTTTCAATAAGAAAGATAAAGCTCAAGTGAAGGCGATGCCTTCACTCTATGATGCGAGTTTGAGCTCCTTGAATAATTTACCGAAGCGCTTTGATCTTTGTTCGTAGCCTTGCTGGCTTCCTAAGATGCCGCGTTCGTAATAGGGCGCGGTACGTGAGGGGGCCAAAACGTGTAGGCTTAACTGGACACTAAATAAAAAGGGAGGATTCGGACACCTGAACTCTAGAGCGTGTTCTGAACTTTTGTCCTGCTGCGAGCCCCAATTCGCATTAAACTGCTTCGTTGGCCTAGTCGCGAGTGCTCGCAAGCCTGATAGGCTTGCTCCGCGCTCGCTCCGGCGGCCGCCTCGCATTTTAACGCGACTTGGTGCTCTCGCGACGGACAAAAGTTCAGAACACGCTCTAGCCAAAGTCTGTCCCACAATGCCACCTTTTGAAAAGAGATGCGCCTCCTTGAAGGGGAGTCCCTCCTCGGTTCGACTGGTAATAAAGTAGAGTGAGCCGTACTCAAAATATTTCAATGGGATTGGCATGCCTTACTATTCGAGGAAGCTACTGAATAGTTTCCTGGTATTTCTCACGAAGGCTGGCACCGGAGGGAAAAGCACCGAAGGGAAAAGTCACCACTCATCTCTTTCAGTATCTATATCTTGGCTCGATTGAATCGACTTGGAGCCGTCGCTAAAGAGGTCATCGAGTGGACTTTTAATACTTGAAAGTGTCTCAAATGGCTCAATATAAAGGCATGTTGTGTTTGGATCTTTATGACCAAGGATGGTTTGTAGTGCGCGAATGGTGACGCCGCTACGATATGCATTTGTCGCGAAGGACCGTCGTAGAGAGTGAGGAGATGCATTGTGGTTAGTACCGCTTTGCATGGCCGCTGCCTTTAGAATTTTTGCGAGTAAATCGGTCGAGAGCGTTTTACGCCGGAAGCATTCTAAAGTGTGATCGTATGTGGCATGTCTGCTTGGGAAGAGAGGTTCTCGTTGCCACGCCGCTTCGAAGCGTTCTTTTTCGTTGTGCGACATTTTGTTGGCTCGATGTTGCATTTTATTGAAGAGCGCTCGCCGAGCGTTCATGTATTCGATTAGTTGATCATGAAGTGCGGTCGGAACGAGTGCCAAACGATCGTTCAGGCTTTTTGAGTTCGCAATTTTTAGAACTCGGCCTTCGTCAGCCAGGTCTTCAATCTTGAGATTGACCACTTCGCTACATCTAAGGCCGCAAAAGTACATTAATTGAAAAGGCAGGCGAAATTGGGACGGTGTACTGGTGAGAATCATTGCAAAATCGACATTTGTAATGAGCGGGGCGCAACGCCTGCGCACTCGAGCACGTGGAATGAGGGTGATTTTTGCCAACTTCTTGCCCAAAACGCCGCGATAAAGAAACAGCAGCGCGTGCAGCGCTTGATTTTGAGTTGATGGCGAAACGTGTCGGGCGACAGCCAAGTGGCGCAAATATGCGGTGATATGAGACTCGTCCATTACGCCCGGATGGGTCATTTTGTGAAACCGAATATAATCCCGAATCCAGCGCCAATAAGCGTCCTGCGTATTATGAGCGAGGCGTCGCGTTTTTGCCGCAATGTAAAAGAGCTCCTTTAGTCTGGGGGCATTCGATGGAAACTTGTGCGAGATTCTCTTCATAGTCACCTTTAATTGTCACTTT
The DNA here is from genome assembly GCA_964510065.1 of uncultured Bdellovibrionales bacterium. GTDB lineage: Bacteria > Bdellovibrionota_C > UBA2361 > UBA2361 > CAIXSY01 > CAZEAC01. The sequence goes on from CAZEAC010000085.1 coordinate 19,318, forward strand.
GTATTTCGCTGGAAGCGGTTGACCGCAGTGGGTTACTGATTGTTCGTGAAAATTGGTACTAAGTTGAGTGCTGACTAGCCCCCTTATTTAGTACCACTTCGCATTAGAGGTTTCTCCTTCATTTGC
>CAZEAC010000086.1:0-19421 GCA_964510065.1 uncultured Bdellovibrionales bacterium
AAACCTCAAAAAGCCCTGATTTATATGGGTTCTTCTTCGTGTCCTTTGCGTCCTTTGTGGTGAAACATTCCGATACCCTACCGATGCCCTGACCGAGCTTCATGCCATTTGCTTAGCACCCGCAGAAGAGTAAAATCTTCTCCATGCCCATTTGCAAGTGCACTTCGAGCACTCCTCGTCATAAGACTGCCGGACATTTTCTTGATCAATTAAGCTTCTCGCGTAATAGCTTCGCGCGGAGGTCTCTGGAAGCAGCAGCTTGTCTTACCATGTGTGCAGGAACTTACGTATTGTATAGCAAGTTTGGCCCTACTGTCCCTGTAGTAGTGAACGGAAGATCAATGTTACCGAATTTTAAGGATGGGGAAGCATGTACGTTATACAGGTACTCCAAAATTGAGCGCTTTGACGTAGTAGTTTACAAAGACTCCGTAAGGTACCCAGAAGATCCACTAGCAATTAAAAGGGTTGTTGGCATGCCTGGAGACTATTTCGAATATCAGGGCACTAATCTTTATATTAATGGGAGATTGGTCAAGCAGCCCGCGCACTACATGCAAAGCTACACGCTACACCCCACTAACCTCGCTCCGGACACCTATTTCCTCATGGGTGACAATCGGCCTGACTCGATGGACTCTCGACGTAACGGCCCTGTGCAGCGCAGAGACATTCTCGGAGTTATTAAAAGATAGCGGCCAACGGACGAAAACAGGCGAGAGCCGCTGCGCGGTTACCAGGTATCCGTTCAGCTTAGCCCACTTGCTCCGCTCATGATTAATTTTAACGCGAAGGAGTTAAGGACGCGAAGGCACTCCCTTCGGGCTCCTGCCCTCCGTCGAGCTAGAGTAGACTCTTTTCTATTGAAAAGTCAGGGCGCTGGCTCAGCCCGGCGCCTTATTATTGCCACGTTTGAAAAGAGCACAAGCAACGCACCGAACCAGGCGCTGAGTGTTGGCACCGTCGATTCTAAGCCCAGCGTCGCTCCGATAAGCGCACAGGGAATTCGCAAACAACTTACCACTCCCGCTTCGACTGGCGACACGAATGCCGCGCCATAGGTAAAAAAGAGCTGGCCACCGACACCGAGCAAGGCCGACATCAGCAAAAGCCAGATCTCCTCGTTCGTTTGCACAACGATACTACCAGAGCTGAGTATTGAACTTAGTAAGAGGCCACCTAGAAACGTGTAGAAAAATATCTCTACGGTCGAATTCGCCTGTCTCGATGACGCGAGGAAGAGAAGAGATAGCGCGCCGCTCACGCCTGAAAGAAGTCCGAATAGAAGCGCGTTACTACTCCCACCAGAAAGATCAAACGTAAAGCAGATACCTGTTACTCCAAGCGCAGAGATTAAGAGCTCACGGAAACTCCGTCCGGTTCTCTTCATCATGAAGAGGATCAATCCGGCAAAGAGCGGATAACTCATATGCAACACGTTGCCAAATGCAGCACTACTTTCAGCCACCGAGAGGTAATAAAACCAACCGGCAAAAAAATGAAATAAGACGCGGGCAAAAAGAACATGCGGCTTGTCAGGCCTCGGTACCTTGCCAATCTTAAGTTGGTAGCCGCAGACGAAGAGGCTGCCGATGATGAATCTTACAAAGAGAAAATCCCCGCCGCCAAGAGTGCCGTAAACTTTGGCCCATCGAATCGGCAATGTGCTTCCGTAAAAACAAAGCATTGAGAGCACAATGCATTGCAATCCTTTTAATTCTTCGCGAGTCAATCTCTTTGCCACTACGCTAGTGTATCGGCTACGACGCCTGCCGCAACTAGCTGAATTATTTCGCTACTCCTTCTCACATTTTAAGTCACCAAAGCTAAATCGAATGCTCCAACAGGCCGAGTGTCTTTAGGGGGAATCAATCTCACTGAGGGGGAGTGCATGGGCCAGGCGGTTTCGGCCTTACTAAAAATTCTTAGCGAACAAAAGCTGCTCAAGGCAATGCCTGATGAGTCTCTTTTTACCGGGAAAGACGACGGTCCAATACGAATTCTTGCAAACCTTGGCCTCTTGTTTGCGCCGGAACGTGACATAGTCTGTCAAATTGCTCACAAACTGGATATTCCATTTGTCGATCTGGCCTCGGACTCGGCGCAGCAATCGATGGTGGTCGACGAAACGCTGAGCAAGCTCGACAAAAAGCTTCTTTGGAAACACCGCGCGCTGCCACTTAGGTGCACCAACGTCGGACTCGATGTTGCAGTCGTTAATCCTTTCGATTACGAGCTGATTCGCTCGTTGCACTTTCAGCTCTCAAGGCCAGTTCGAATGTACCTTGCCGAAGAGCTTCCACTCATCAAGCGGCTCTCGCAGCTTTTTAAATGTGACGATCCGATAAAGGACGAAGTCATGCGCGCGGTGCGCGAACATGTCTCGGCAACTTCAATACCGCGCGCGGAAACCCGTCTTGAAGACGCCGGATTCGATTCGGCGGATGCGGCGCCAATAATCAGGCTTTGCAATAAGATCATAAGCGATGCGGCGATGCGCAATGCAAGTGATATTCATCTTGAGCCTTTCGAGCATGCCCTTGATGTACGGTTCAGAATCGACGGCGTGATGGTTCCAATGTACGAAGTGCCGCGCGAAGCCATGCTCAACCTCATCAATCGCATCAAGTTGCAGGCAAAAATTGATATTTCGGAGCGTCGGCGCCCGCAAGATGGGCGAACTACCATGCATATCTCCGGGGAAAATATCGACCTTCGAGTTTCAACGGTTCCAACTGCGTATGGTGAAAAAGTCGTAATGCGCTTGCTCCGTCAACAAACTCGATCACTTTCATTCGAGGCGATCCAATTGCCCGCACCGATGCGCGCAAAAGTCGAACGTACGCTTAAGGGAGCTGGCAAGCTCCTCATAGTGACCGGCCCAACCGGGTCAGGTAAGACCACCACGCTTTACACATGTCTCGAGACACTCAAGGACGGAAGTAGCAATATTGTTACCGTGGAAGACCCGATCGAATACCGCCTCAACGGCGTTAACCAGATTCAGGTTAATCATCAGATCGATGTCTCGTTTGCTTCGGTTTTGCGAGCGATACTGCGCCAAGATCCCGACGTAATAATGCTCGGCGAAATGCGCGACAGCGAAACCGCGCTTACCGCGCTTCAGGCCGCGCAGACCGGGCATCTCGTGCTCTCGACCCTACACACCAATGACGCGCCTTCCGCGGTTGCGCGGTTGGTTTCACTCACTTCGGATCCGAGTCTCGTCAGCACTTCGCTCTCGGCGGTGCTGGCACAGCGGCTTGTGCGCCGAGTCTGTCCAGAATGCGCAATTGCACCAAGCGAAGAGAGTCTCAAGCCGTATCGTCATTGGATCGAGGCGCACTCGATCGACGTGAGCAAACTTCGCATGGGTCAAGGCTGCGCGGCCTGCTTTCAACTGGGCTTTCGAGGCCGAGTTGGAATCTACAGTCTTTTCGAGATAAGCGAGGAGATTGCGGCGCTGATTCATGAGAAAGCAGCCCTTGCCAAAATCGAATCATCCGCCCGTAACGCGGGATACCGCGACCTGAGTGAATCATCACTGGAACTTGTGGCCCAGGGAGTCACTTCATTTCCGGAGATCGAACCTTACCTGAAGGACCCTCCAATACGAGTGGCTGCTTCGAATTCAAAAGATAGTGCATCAAGCGGTACTGGCTGCCGTAAGAACAAAATATTGCTTGTAGAAGACGATGAGAATATCCGCACGGTGCTCTCGATGATGTTGCGTCAGGATATGATCGAAGTAGTAGAAGCAAGCAATGGAAGAGAAGCACTCGAGAGAATCTACGCAGACCGTCCAGACTTAATTTTATGCGACTTAATGATGCCGGTGATGGACGGCCGACAGCTGTTAATGCGCCTCCGCGGAGATTCGCAGCTCTCGAATATCCCGGTCATGATCCTAACCGCCGTTGATACAGAAAATAATGAAATTGACTTACTCCAGCTCGGAGCCCTCGACTTCGTGAGTAAGGTGACCTCTTCAAACGTGTTACTGACGCGAGTCCGACGGGTACTTCAGGCGCAAGCATAGCCTTCGAAGCTAGGTTACGGTAATTCCGATGAACTAATCTTGTGTCCTAAAATCGTAAAGACCGATTCACCATCAAGCTTCAGGAGATTGAGCTCCTCTATCGCCTGCGCATCTTCATACTGTGTATTGTAGATAAGCCGAACCTGTGCGCCGTTTGTGCCGGGCACAACAATAGCCGAGGCGAGCTTCCAGCTTTTAAGGCCACCAAGTTTTTCATGGCTCTCCTCAAGGGATTCTATCCATTGCCGCGGAGATGTGGCGGTAAAAAATCCAGGACCGTACAGCGGAACAACGCCATCAAAATCTTGAATCTGAATCCGTCGAAAGGCGTTTTCCGCAGTCATTTCGGCCTCACTCTGCAGCGCTTTTTTAGAACAGCTCGAGGCAAAGAGACAAAGTGCCGTTACGATTAATAGCCTTAAAAATTTTGGCACCATGCATTCATTGTCGGATCAATAGCTGCTCGACTCAAGAGCAAAACCGTGTCGCGGATCATTGGACTCGCACCTCGGCAAGACCTTGATCTTGCGGGGGTGCAAGTCCAAATGACCTGCTTTCTAACCCAGAGTAAACTCGCACGAGCGCGGCCTCGTTAACGTCCGCGATTGGTTGTTGAAAGGCCACCAAAGCCCTGTTGCCCCGCACTCAACGACATGAGCATTGGCGAATCCGAAGGCAGGATATTCGCCGGGAGCTGACCATTCCAATTAGTGGCCATAGCCAGCGCCGCTTCTGCATATTTCATGCGGATCTCCAGGTCGTTTTTGAGCCGCAAGTTCTCAGCCGCGTTTGCAAACATTCCCGCAGCGTCAGCCTCGGCTTTGGCCTTGGAGACGCTATTAGAGTTTCGTGTTTGCTGCGCGGTGAACTCAAAGCTCGCCGTCGTCGCATCCTGCTGCGCGACGAAGCTCCGGTTCATCGAATCCTGGATCTTGTCATCTTCGATCTTGGCGGCACGAGCGATACCCATGTACGGAATAGACACACCGCGCGGAAAGAATTCCACCTGGGTGTCAGACAGTACTTTGGAAGTGATCGCCGGAAAGTTCGTATTGAACTTACTGAAGGGGACCACCGCAATCTCACGGGTAAACTCCGCAAGCATGAAATTCCGGACATTGGTGTCCAGTACTTCGCTGAGCGGCTTTGTGCCGTGATAGTAGAGGTACGCCGAGGAATTAGTTTCCTCGATAAGGCCAGTCGTGGTCACACCAAACGAAAGCTTCACGCCATCGCTTGTCACCACATGAAAAGCCTCTTCTCTCTTTCCACCGGGACCGTCGTCGAACCACTCGCGTGATACGAGCGACCGATCGACCGTGATAACCATCGCCGCCGGGATCCACTCGATATCCCAATAGGCGCGTCCGGTTTCCCGTTCGACTTTGTCGATCATAATCCGTTTTGCGGCAACTTTCCGCTCTTCCAGATAAGAAACCGACTCGAACTTGATCTGACCGTCGCGTGTCTTGGCGTCCAAGGGGATGACCCAAGCCGTTTCGTTGGGCTTGATCTCCTTCATATCAAGCACTTTGTAAGGCTTGCATCCACTGAAGAAGACAAGCATGAGCGCCGCTGCTGCCAAAGGAGTGGCTGTTCTTCTCCTCCAAAAGAAGGAGCCCCACACCATTCCAAGCACAAGCAACGCGCTCCAATTGAGCATCTTCAGATGGGTGTCCTGCGCGATGATTTTTGCCGTTGCCGCCGCGGCAACGGTGTCGTTCAACTGCTGGGCCGTAGCCACGCCCCTTGCGGGACTTTCAACTACGCTCCAGACCTGATGCAGAGCATACCATGCAGCAAGGCACAGCACGCTCAGCACCACCCGCCAACCCAGACTGGGTTTACTAATGTTGTTATTATTGGTCATACTGTTTCTTTCGGTACAGCGCACTGGTTTGTTCAGATAACGCGGAATGCTTAGGGCATATCGCGGCTTGCACTCGCCTGCGCCCAATCGAGGCAGCGCCGACTCCCTTGTAAGAGCCGGAGCTGCCCCGACTACCGAAAAGATTGATTACAATATGCTGCATCGTGAGCGAGCAGCTATTGATCTATTCTAAACGTGTAGGTTTAGACTGCTTCTACCGTAAGCCACGAAGGGAAAGAGCGCATTTACTCAATGTTAAGTGCGCTTGGTGGCGATTGGTCCGATCTAAGCCGAAGTATCGTTCAACCATTACTTGAAAGGATTTTTTCACGGACTTGCGTGAGAATTGATCGCGTAAGCACCTGCGAAGGCAATTACAAGATGGCAGCGTTCGAAAACTATCTAAGGAACCTCTGAAAAACTAGGCGTTTTGGATTTGCTGGAATTTTGGATGAGATTTGCGAGAAAACATGCCGGGAAAAACGCAGGAATAGCAGGGCTATTTCGAGTATTTTCCCGGCATGTTTTCTCGCAAAGATCGCCAAAAGGCCGGCGAAGACGGAATGCATAGTTCTTCAGAGGTTCCCTAAAGGCCGCGCGCCTCAAGTTTCTGACATAAGACTCTGATGAACTCTAGATCGCGTGGAGTATGTCTTGGCTCACGTTCGCTGTATGGTTCGGGGCCACCCGCCAAAACAAAACCCTCCACTACCATCTCCGGTTTATGTTGTGGCGGCGTAATTGTCACTGGCGCATGACGGCGCAGCACATTGGCAAAGTCACTCGCCTCTCCCACAATCAGCTCAGTTAAAAAATCTATCTGCCCGGGCAGCCACCCTGAATTCTTACCTAGAATACCCCGGCCAGGATAATTATTTTTAGACTTTCCCTGCTCACCGGTACCACTGATAAACCGGCGGAAATCAAGCCTGCTCCATCCTTCGGGAATTGAGGCAAGCGCAGATAAGAGCGTATGCAAAGTTCGCCGGTTGGCGGGAGTATCAACAGCGGTGAGATCTTGCTTAAACTGCCGCTCCGCGGAGAGTGTAAATACATGCTCGAAGCGTAACGCCTTTTGACACCGATTTCCGACAATAATTAGTAAACCATTAATATATTCATCGGGGCGCTTTTGTGCGCGTGTGGCACTCTCGGCAAGCTTTGCTTTCTTAATCTCTTCTCTGCGCTCCTCATATTCCCGGTAGGTGATTTTGTTGTTACGCCAGAGACTCGAAAGCTTTTCCAACTTACCGCACCATGCCTTCGCTTCCGCTTCGCTGCAAATAGGCAAAGACTCCTTATGAAGTATGCGCGACTTCTTGCCAGTAACGCTCCTGCCTGATTTTTGGCGCCCTTCCGATTGGCTTACCATTTATCCCCGACCTTTCGCGTCATAAACTGTGCGCGCACCTCTCTCTCGTCAAACTTCCCTTTGAATGGCCCGAGATATTCCGCGCCATGTAATAGCTCCTTCCTCTCCCAGCTATAGCTATAGTGTAGAACATTACCGCGATGAGCAACTCTTTCACTCGCCTCTGGCTTCGCCGGTCCGGCAATGTAACACTTAAAGCCGCCCTGATTGCCGAGCTGTCGCACCACGATATCGATCTCTCCAGGTTTCCATTCTTCGCGCTTTCCGTCAGTACATTTCTCAATCTGCACGCGGACCAAGGCAGGAAGCGGCAGATCTCGAAGTGTTGCGGATCGAATCTTATCACCAGGACTAAACTGTTTTGGCTGTCGCGGCGGCTTCGGCTCTGATTTTTTCGGTTCAGGCATCGGAGCTAGACCGCGCCTTTCCAAAACCGATAGTACCTCATCAATAAGCTCGTTGTTACGCTCGGCGCGTGTCGCGGAGAATGTCGCCTTGTAGCTTCCCTCCTTCTCCATCTCTTCATCATCTTCGCGAATTTCGTCCGCTACATCGGCGAAGCTGTTAAGTACCCGCCCCAACTCCCAACTCTCATGCCAACGATTACCAAGAAGCTGGTCACAGATCATGTTTAATTGATCGGTCTTCCACCCGTATTCTTTGGCGAAAAGTCCTTTACCCGGATATTTATATTTCGGATTCGCCTGCTCGCCATTATCGCGCAAAAAGCGCACAAAAGCCGAACGACCCCAACTTTTTGGCGTCGTTTTAAGTGCCGACATGAGTGTATGTAGGTCACGTCTATTCTCGGGAGTGTTCGCCCTTTCTATATCAACAATAACTCTCGCCTCGGCTGAATGCGAGAAAATCCACCCAAGCGGATATTGCTTTGTCCCTCGTTCGGCGACCATGAGTAGCAGCGCGTCGGTAAACTCACCAACCCGCTGCAAGACTCTCTGCTTTACCAGGGCAAGCTCTTCAAGCTTAATCGCCTTCTCTTCTGCATAATACTTCGATTCAAGGTAGGTACCTCCTTTTCGGTGCTCTGCCTCTAAGTCCTTAAGACGCCCTTCCCACGACTTGATTTCAGCATCGGAAAGAAGAGGGGTACCTGGAGCAGGTACACCCGCCGAAATTGATGTTTGGCGAAGGTTGACTTTGCCTGATTGGCCCGCTTTCTTTTTCTCTCTTGTTGGTCGGGACGAATTTTCCCCGTGCGGGGCAGAATCGGTATTTGGCGTTAACAATGGAACCTCACTAAACGACTAAAGTTCGGCAGCAAGAATCATCCAATGCCGGTCAGTAGTCAATAATTTCCTTCAACAGCGCTCCCCATTACCTCTCTTGCAGCTACAACTCTAAGCAGCCTGCACGCCGCACCGCGATATCTACGTTCAAACTTGAGTAAGGGTAGTGCTTATTCTATGCTGCCCGTTGACTACTACGTTTGGTGGAGGATGTATGTCCGCTGATTATTTTGTCCATTGGAAAGCGGGCACAAGAGCTCCGACCTTTTCGACCCTACGAAAGATTGCTGCGAACTACTTAAACTTTTCCGAAGAGAGTTTGCCGCGCCTCTCTCCGCAGGAAAACCTCACCTATTTCAAATCAAAACAAGGCATATTTCGACTACCAGGGCAGCCAAGCGACCCATTTAGGCGCCAGCCTGAGATTCTTGGGCAACGATATCGCGACAGAAGCGAAATCTATCGAGATTCTCGATGGGTTGAGCTTTGGGTCAATCCGGGACGTAGTAGCGTGGATTGCCTTACTCGATCACAAGATCCCTTCACCAATGATATTACACTCGGCCTTACAAGAGTGTATGCAGCTGCATTTCGCGCCGCGCCAGACAGCGAGGTGCGCTCTGCGCTCAAAGAAACTTTTCACCTGCGTTCACCGTTTCTGCGCCCTCCTGATCTTTCAGTCGCGACGTTTGCTGCGCCAAGCTTTTTGCAGTTAGCTCGCCTTGTTGAAGACTACGTCGGAGAGAAGAAATGGGTGCATCGGCATCGTGGCGACGGCGGCCGCGGAACTCGTGCTATCAGCATAGAGCTTCCGGGCACTCCACGTTGCGCACTAGAACAGGCAAAACGGGCTCCAGGCTATGATCGTGTCGCAGTCAAAAAGCTCGCTAACTCCCGACTTATTAGTTTGGTTTGGAAAGAAAACGGAAAGCAGGTGTTCGTCGACGCGAAGGATCAAGATCAGCTTACCAATTCCGTCGCATTTGGCTTCGCGGCGAGCGCCGCCCGATTCTTTAATTGTACCAAATAGCAGAGTACTGTGAGCAAAGCATCGTCAATGGCACACTGCCTCACGCAGCCGGCGACCGGCGCATTCCTATCCGCGAGAGTCCCCAATGAAACACTCCGCCAATCGCGATTAGCCCCGCTGCAACCGCTGCGACTTTTGACCCGGCACTCGCCTGGATTAAAGAAAGCATAGTAGACGCGCCAGCGAGGGTAGTCGCTGCGGCCACGTAAAGCAGCCCATCATTGAGGCCGAATCCGCTGCGCGATTGCTCCGGAGCTTTCCGCGGTTCGAGAATTACTTTCTTTTCAGCGGCAACTGGAGCCGCCTGTGTGGTCGGAACAGGTACGGAGACTCTTCGTGACACCACGCTCGGCGCCGGCACAGCTGCTGGCGAACTCTTAGGCGCCTGAACAGCGGGAGCAATCCTAAGGCCCGCTTCAATGACCGAGCTATTCAAATTCTGATTTAGTAGCCTCACTTCCAAAACATCGCCGGTATCCGAAAAGAGAAACATCGTCGGCACTTTCGAATCAAGCCGCATCTGCTCCCGCGCCGATCCCTGAAGCAGCAGCTTCTCGGACCCGCGAAGGCAACCGCCAATCGCATCACCCTGCTTAATCTCTTTGCTGGCCCCGGATACACGCACGAGATGTCCTAACACGCTCGGAGAGCTCACTGCGCGAACGCCGCCGCTTGAAACTACTTCGATATCGGAAGCACTGACATGTATCTTTTCGCCTGGCTGCTTGGAGAGAAATAGAATATGACCGCTGAACTCCGGCGAGTTCGTGGCAACGTTATGTGGAGGAAGGGTCGGAGGGGGCGGGTTGGGTCCGCCACCTTTCAGAGCAAGCGGTATCCGCACGGTTTTACTCTTATCGCCGCCGGGAAGTCTTGGAGATTCAATATTTTGCATGGCTCCTCCTCTAGTAAGCCGTCCAGAAGGGAAAAGAGTTTCTGGACGAGGCACTAGTACACTCTAACCGAAGTAACCTTTCCTTCCCTCGCCTCCATCTCTGCGACTCTGTGGTTTATTCTTCTTAATAAAACCACAGAGTCACAGAGCTAGGAAAGTAAGAGTATTTCGCTTACAGCATACGCCTATTTTTCATAATAATGAACAGAGAAATTTAAGCAACAAACCTCCTTTTTTCTCGAACAAGCAGATGATGAAAAGCTTAATTACAGACACTGCTAGGCTTCTTTTTCCTTGTTTCTGCGTGCTTTGTAAGCGCCCACTCGCGGGAAAGATACTCTGCTGCCGATGCACTCCGCCTTCGATTCTGGACGAGTCCGAGCAGCGCTGCATTCGCTGCTTCTCACCCGGACAAAGCTTTGACGCAAGCCACACCTGCGAACTCTGTCGAATGTACCCCTCTCCTTTTCAAGAAATTCGCTACTTCTGGGAATATGAGGGGCGCGCCAAGGAGCTCATTAGCTACTTCAAGTACAAACCTAGCGTGGCTGTCTGTGGGCTTGCTATCTCAAAAATCGATACTACCTCTGCGCTACACTTCTTAGATGCCAATTTTGATCTCATTGTCCCAATCCCCGCCACTGCATGGTCGATACTCACGCGCGGCTTTGCTCCATGTGATCTTATTGGACGCACGCTCGCGTCGCGGGTCTTTCCAGGCGCACGTTTTTCAAGACGAATACTAAGAAACTGCAAACGCCGAAGGCCACAAGCTTCACTTCTTCCCGCCAAACGTTTTGGAAATGTGCGGAATAGCTTTGCCGCAGCAAAAGCCGTACAGGGAGCGCGAGTGCTACTCGTAGATGATGTGATGACTACAGGCGCTACCAGTTCGTCAGCCGCGAAAGCACTCCTTGATGCCGGTGCAGCGACGGTATCCCTTTTTGTGCTTGCGCGCTCTGCTACTTTTCAAAGGTTTCGCGCAAAACTCTCGGCCTGCCACACCAATCCCTCGACCGGTAAAGCTGGCGTACTTTGCAATTAGGGGCATACTTGGCTATACAACTGGGCCATGCAAGACAGCACTCAAGCCCCCGCCCTCTTTCAGAAGCTAATACAGATCGTCGCCGACCTCCGCGATCCGAAACATGGATGCCCGTGGGATCGTGAACAAAATCACAAAACGCTCAAGCCTTACCTCATCGAAGAGTCATACGAAGTTCTTGATGCAATCGATCTAAATCCGGAGAAGATTCCGGACGAGCTTGGTGATGTGCTCTTACAAGTTATGCTGCATAGCCAGATTGCCTCGGAGGAAAAGCGTTTTTCAGTTGCAGACGTTATTAAGGCGGTGTCAGATAAGATGATTCAGCGCCACCCACATGTGTTCGGCGATCTATCGCTCTCTACCTCTAAGGAAGTTTTGCAAAACTGGGAGAAACTTAAACAGAAAGAGCGAAGCCCCGAACACAGCGCGCTTGATGGCGTGCCGCGCGGCATGCCGGCGCTTCTTCGCGCCCAACGTACCGGAGAGAAGGCCGCACGAATTGGATTTGAGTGGCGCTCAGTCGAAGAGGTCCGAGATAAGGTTGCCGAAGAGCTTGGTGAGTTTCTCGAGGTTGCCTGCGATAAGAATCAAGATCGCGCCCATGCCGAAGAGGAATTTGGAGATATTCTTTTTGCCCTGACTCAACTCGCGCGAAGACTTGACTACAACTCAGAAGATCTGTTGCAGCGCGCTACTGACAAATTTACCCGCCGCTTTAAAGAAATGGAACGGCGTGCGGGACCTAATCCCGAGGCACTTGGGCTCGAGAAGCTTGATGCGATATGGGAGGAGATAAAGCGGGACGAGAAGGCGTAATTACTCATTAACTCCGGGTATTCTTTCCCTCACTCTGTGTCTCTGTGGTTTAAACACTTTTAAAACCACAGAGGTCACCGAGTTAGGAAAAGATTCCTTAGAGAACAAAGGGATCAATACACAATTACATATTCTTCACCTAATTGCCCAAATTGATTCAGTTTTCAGTTTAAGCATCGTTCACATGCCTTACGCCAATAACCTATGATAGAATAGCTACTTTAACTTTTGCTGGAGTGACCGATGTTTAGCCGTAGAACTAAGGCTGTAGCCGCCCTTGCTGCCACACTCCTTACACAACAACCTCATGCTGCAGGGCAGACAGATCGCTCGACATCGCCACATTCGCACCCGGCAGCGGAGAAGCAGCCCGGCACCCAGGCTCAGAAAAAACTCGAGGTATCTCTCAATCAGGAACAGGCAAATGCTCTCGTCGAGATACTTTCCGGACGTATCGTAAAGCGAGGTGAACATGGCCCGCAGGTCGAAGTTGTACAGAAGCTCTTGGGAGTAAAAGTTGATCGGGACTATCGAGATAAGCTGGCTAAATCGCTCAAGGAATTCCAAATCTCCGCTGGCCTCCGTCTCACCGCCGAGACTGAGTTTTCAACGGCCACAATTGCCAGGCTTGCCGCCGCTCGATCTATTACAGTTACGGGAGATACAAATCTCACCGCAAAGCTTGCGACAGTGATGCCGTTACTTACAATTATCGGATCAAACAACCATATTGAAACTCCGATGCGTGGAGAGAAAGTGCGCGCCGCGCAGATAATATTTAAGGCCCTGGGCTACCACATTGGTGATGTCGATGGCGCGGCAGGTCAGCTATTTTCCAATGCTGTCCAAGCGTACAAACAAAATCGTAAGATTCCTATGGACTCCATGAATGCACTCTGGATCGGCGATACTACTGCGCGATCATTGGTGCAGGACTATTTGAAGCTTCGCTAATTCGAAAGCGCACAAAAATTGGAAAGTGATCTGAGCCATGGGAATCGAGCTTCTGTACAGACTCGCGTTCGATATGACCACGATAAAAGATATGATCGATTTGAAATCGGAGCAGCGAATTAAAAGCATTCCAGGTACGAAATAGCCCTTCACCATAGAGGACGTGGCGCAGGCCGCCTGTCTTCTCAAACAGCTGATAATAGGGTGAGTGCGGCGTCGCATTCATATCCGCAACTGCGAGGAAGTTGGGGCTATCATGCCGAAACATCGTTGCGATGCGGCGCACGATGCGTTTGTTCTTTTCAAGCGCGCGCGAAGAAACCGGTGGAGTTACATGAAAGAGTGCCAACGAAAGCGGAGTAGCCATTCCCAGATCGAGCGCGGCAATTATCGCCGGCGGCACATCCATCCCGATGTCCGTTAAAGGCTCATTGATAAATTTAAATTTTGAATATAGCGCTAAGCCAAAATCATCGTCGCGTGGCACTTCGCTCGAATAGGGATACCGTGAGCGAAAATCTAGAACGCCCTGCAAAGCGGCTGACCTGACTTCAAGAAGCGCGACAATATCCGGTTCTCGCGTCTGTATTTCCGAAACTAGCGCCTGCATTGTCTTATTGCCAGAATAGAGATTGGCATAGAGCAGCGTAAAAGTTCGGCAACTAGAACAGGGCTTTTCATCGTCGAAATCTACAAGGAACGGTACGAGCGGCGCGAGTTGCCAAATAATAAGCGCAATGCCGTAACCGAGAACAAGCCTCCGGCCGCGGTACTTCCCTCTAAAAACGAAAAGTAGCAGCACCACGCTCAGAAGATGGATAAATAGGTAATAGCTGCCAAAGTTAGTGTTTATTTCGAGAGGGACATTCAAGCCACCGAGAAGATATGACTGCGGTACCAACGTCAGTAACGAGCCGAGAACGCTGAGCCAGATAAGCCCAAGGAAAAGTGCTGCCAACTTCGAAGGCTGTGCCTTTGAAGTGTGATCGGAGTCCGCGCTAATCAATCGTTCCAGTCCAGCACGCCTTTGCGCCAGACATAGACGAGGCCGCCAAGGAGGATAACCACAAAAGAGAGCATGGCAAAGTAACCGCTCCAGCCGAGATCCTCGAGCACAAGTGCCCACGGATACATAAAAATTACTTCAATATCAAAGAGAATGAATAGCATCGCCACTAAGTAGAAACGCACATTGAAGCGACTATGGCGAACATCGCCGACGCTTACCGATCCACACTCGAACGGTAGCTGCTTAGTGACCGACTTGTGTTTCGGTCCAAGCACACTGGCGAGGGTGAGCATCACCACCAAGAATCCGGAAACAATTAGCATTAATATGATTAGACCAATGTACGGACTCATCGTTTCTCCTCTTAAGCGCACCCGACAGGAATCGAACCTGTGACCCCCCGCTTAGAAGGCGGGTGCTCTATCCGTCTGAGCTACGGGTGCCTATTCAAAGACCCACTGGGTTTCCCACAAAATAGCGATATCGTAAATAGCCCGAAACCTCCAATTCCACACTGAGCGCGCGCAGTAATTGCAGGGAGTTAGCCACGATACGAATATTTCGCAATTTGCTCACATTATCACCGCACTCAATGATTTCAAGTACTTATCGGTATGGACTTCAAGATTGATTGGAGCAAATAGCTGTCATAACTAGATTAGTAGGTAGGTTCGAAGGAGTGGGCCCCGGTAGCCGTGCTCTCATTAAGAATTCGCGCGGGCGGATATTGGAACTCGAGTTCAATTTCAGATATTTATTAGAACTCGAGTTTTTCGCCGCCGAGTGTCTTTGGCGCGTTAGTGCGGCTATGTGATGGGCCCTGAATTAGGTTTTGCAAAGCGTTTTACGGAGAGGGCTTATCAATGAAATCGGATCACCAGGAAAATAATAAAACGAAGAAATCGCACAAACTAGTTGGATGGTTGGTTACCTATCAGGAAAATCAGCGCGGCGCCTACTATGAACTCCGTGAAGGCCGCTCATTTATCGCCAACGGTTATGTTTCCGGTGAAAGGGTAATTCCGCTTTCCGACTCAAAGCTTTCAAACCCACACTCGGTAATTTTCGCCTCGCCTCAGCAGCGCGTCGAGATTCAAGATGTTTTTTCCGATAGCGGCACGTATGTACGCCGGTCCGGCTCGTCGGACGAGATTATGGTCAGTGGACCAACTCAGCTCGAGCACGGTGACTGGCTTAGAATAGGAGAACAGACAAAGTTTCAACTGTGTTTAATTAATGGCAGCCACAAGTAAGACTAAAAAGGTCTTTGACAATAGATACGAGATTCTCTCCATCGTCGGACGGGGCGCGGGGAGTGTCGTCTATCATGCACGCCATATTGATTCCCCTGCTTCCGAAGTCGCGCTTAAGGTTCTAGTTGATCACAATGCCGAAACACGTAACAGCGAGCGCTTGCGTAAAGAAGCGCTCGCGATGGTCTCCGCTCGGCATCGCTACGTACTGCGCCTCGACGATTTCCACACGCTCGGCGCAATCTGTTACTTGTGTCTAGAATACGCCCCCGAGTCAGATCTGCGGCGCTATCTCCAAAAGCTTGGCGGCCGCCTTGGCGTCGCGCAGGGCGAACTTTACCTAAGTCAAGCCGCAGAGGGCCTCGCGTTTATTCACAAAGCCGGCATCGTGCATCGCGATATTAAGCCCGATAATATTCTCGTCATTAACAATCAGGAGATCCGCATTTGCGATTTTGGTATTGCGCTGCTTCCCGGAGAAAGCTCCTCGCTTGAAGAGCTCCAAGCCGGCGTCGGCACCATGAGCTATATGCCGCCCGAAGTGCTTGAGGGTAAAGATTTTGATATTCGCGCTGATGTGTATGCGCTCGGGGTAACATTTTACGAAATGATGAGCGCGGCGCATCCCTTTGAAAACGCGCCCCTTATTGAGCAGTTAAATGTTCGGCGAAATGAAAGAATCAAGCCGCTAAAAGAATTGGTCTCGGGATGTCCCGATTATCTCTCCGATATAATCGCAAAGATGATGCGCTACGATGCCGACGATCGCTATCAAACTGCGCGTGAAGTATTCGAGGCAATTCAATCCAAGAGTGTAACTCCGGCGGAAGCAGCGCCTTCCGCGAAAGTTAAGCAGTTTGCCCCAAAAGAAAGGAAACCCGCAGCTTCTCCGAAAGCAAGCGAGCCCACTCCTGATATCTTCGGTTTTGACGCTGATGAGAGCCAGCGCCACGAGGAGCCGGTGGCCGCGTTGCTGACCGGAACCGAGGGTGTCCACGGCACAGCGCTTCAGACAGCTCCACACTTAGAAACTCCAATCAAAGAGCCACTCGATACGACCAACAAATTATTTAATGAGAACGCTGTAGCAGAAGCGCCTAAGATCGAGAAACCCCCCTCATTTATGAAGACCTCGAGCGGAACATCAACATATATAGAGCCTTTCTCCGGACTTAGCGGCGAGGCGCATTATGAGGATTCTCCACTTGAGGCAATTGATCCCAGCGACACCGCAGAGATGAATTCGGACGCGGTGAAAGAAATTCTTACCAATCCTTACCTTGATGAGCTTCAGGACGTTGAGAATGCAAGAGAGCAAGAACCGAGCACTGCTGAAATCCTAGAAGGGAGAACTGAGCAGCCTGCACCATCGTACGAGTCCGACCGATCGACGGCACGAATTAAGCCACACTTCCCGGAAACCCCTTACACGCAGAGCAAGCGACGCGCGATGATGGCTCCAGTTATCATAATCGTTGCGTCCTTGGTGGTCATTATTATGAAATTTTTGGCAGCTACGCGTGGGCCAAAGCATCCGCATACATTGTCAAGCAACACGACGCCGACAGTGACCGAAATGGTTTCTGCAACAACGGTCGGGCTGCCACATGATCAGGGCAAACCTCTCGCGTTTCCGGTGCTCGCGCCTGGCGTGTACCACGGTACGCTTGTGCGCTTTGTCGACAAGCTCTCGTTCCCGCTTTCGATTATTTCATTCGAGGATCGCAAGCGCGCGACGATGATAGTCGGACTTCCCGGTTGGACCCCGCAAGTTCTCGATATCGAAAAATACCAAGATCTCCCCGCAGACTCAAAAGAGCGTGAAGTACTGCGTGTGGCGTCGAATGGAATCGTGCTCGAGTTTCGCGGCACGGTCGAGGACGGGAAGATTTCCGGAACATTTACCAACAAGATATCGGGCGAGGTAGGCACATGGAGCGTATCAAGAGTTCGATAATAATCGCCACCTTATTTGCGATCTCTCTTGTGGCATGCCCATGGGCGCGCGCGGAGGATCAGCCACAATTTAAAATTCAACACCTGCCGCCGAAACCTTCCGTACTCCCCGAGCCAGGCGAGCCGCTCACGCTCAAAGCCAGTCTTAAAGGCACCCGAGTAAGTGACATGCGCATGCGCCTACTTGCAGTGACTGACGGCCAGCTCCTCGATGTATCCGTGCCAAGCGCGACCTTTAATGATAAAGATGAGCCCTCGTATAGCTTCACTATTCACGCCCCACTGGTAGAAACCGGATATGTCTTTATGCTGTACGACAAGCAGGGCAGCGTTGTGCTTTCGCCGCAGTGGTACTCGGTGAGTCGCGGTTGCATGCCGGATATTTCGGTTGCCCCCGACAAAATCGATCCCGAGTTGCAAGGCGCTGAAAAACTAAAGGCACTCGTTGAGCAGGCACAGAATTTGGAGCGTGACATTCAAAAATACCAGAAAGTGCTTAAGATTCTTGATGAGATTAAGGCGGAGAGGTCATAGCGTTATGAAAATCTTCTTCGCCTATATTGCACTATCGCTCATGACTATTACTTCGGCAGTGTGTGCCCAGGAAACCTCACTCAAGCGGGTTGGCAAAGTCGTACAGGTCAACGTCGCTGCTGGGTTCACGCCAAAGCAGGCGGTTGGGATCATACTTTCGCCCAAAGGAGTAAGCGAACATGAAGCAATAAATATCTCAAAAGTTCGCGACGGTCTTTATGTGGTAACGATGTCCTATGACTCCGATAATGCCGTGGCCGAGAGCTTTGCCTCGGCGATGCTTCGATCCGAAGAGGGCGAGCTCGCGTTTGGCGATGTGCGCCGCCTTGATGTCCCAGGATCCAAGGAATCTTTCTACAGCCTACCACTCTGCGAGCCGCCAGCGCAGCAATTCAAGATAGACGAGTCAAAATTTGGCGTATTTGAAACCCTCGTAGAACATCGCACCGCACGACGAGATTTCGAAAAGATTGGAGTTACGCAAGCGCTCGATGGTCCACTGCTTGCGCAGCTGCAGAAGCTTGAGGACGGATTCGGACTTTCGCGTGGCACTCCGCTTTCTCCTCGACTTCATCCGAACGAGCTTATCGATCGGCTCTCAAGGTTATTAACGGCAATTAAGGATTATAAAACTTTAAATCCTCCTGCAGCTGAGCAACAATAGAATTAATGTTACGGCCTCGAGACGAAATAGAATCGGCATTTATTAGCCGTTACTGCGAAATTATTTACTGGAAATCTGATGATGGACCAGGCACACTTTTTGAAGCGCTCGCGCGCGACCTGCCCCACATCGATTTAAAATCTTGGCCACAGAGAACGCTCTGGGGTGGCGTATTTGTAAACGGCATTGAGGTCCAAGGCGACATTTCACTTCCCTCCCCTTGTCGCATCGAGTATTACGAACCGCGCTTTGAAATTGAAAAAGCCCAATCATTTTTTCCAGAATGGTCGCGCACATCTATTGTGTACGAAGACGATCTTATTCTGTGTGTGATGAAGCCAGCACGGCTTCCTTGCGTGCCAGCGCGCGAGCAGAAATATTATAATCTAAAAGTGTATGTCGAGCGCTACGTGGGGCATTCGGTGCACCTACCCTCACGACTCGACATGTCGACCGCAGGCTTAATTATTATAAGCAAAGCCGCGCGGGCGCATCGCGCTCTGCAACGCTTTTTTGAGCAACGTTTGGTGAAGAAATTCTATCTTTTCGAAACAGCAAAGGAGGTCACCTGGAGCGAGTTTCACGCCAACCAGCCTATTGGACGCGATCCCTTGCATCCAGTCCTTCGCCGTCCCGTCTACTCAGGAGGGAAAAGCGCTGAAACTCATTTTTCTAAAATCCCCGGCACCTGCTTTATTGATGCCCGGCCATATACTGGGCGAACCCATCAGATT
>CAZEAC010000087.1:0-15836 GCA_964510065.1 uncultured Bdellovibrionales bacterium
TACTTTCCCAGACTCAGTTCCAAATCTCGTCGCGCGCGGTCTCAGAGGGAATAAATGGGGGAACAAATGGGGAATCAAGAGCATTTCCAATAGCTTCTAGAAAGCCACCGAATGTCAAAAAGATAAATATGCAAGAGCACCAATACAATCGACAGGTCAAAAAATATCATTAGAAAAATAAGCGCGATATGCATTCCAAACATCGCCGCCCAGGCAATCGGCCGCAAAAGATGCGCCATACAGAGTGGTGCAAAAAGTATCTCCATCGCCAACGCGCCCCAGGTCATGTACTTCAAAATAAAATCTGGGAGCGCGAGGAAGAGATCAGTTACGAACCAATTCCTGCCATACAGCTGCTCAACTGCATAGAAAAGCGCATTTCCATCCTGCCAGCTAGGGCTTGGCAACTTCAATATTCCGCTCATACTGTAGCTTAGCGCCGTGATGAGCCACGTTCCCCAGTAAAGCGTGGCGGGCATCCACCACTCGTTTTCCGGCGGCTTCTTCCGACCTACACACCAGGGCTCACCAGAGGGCGTGAGCGCAAAAAGCAACAAAAACCAGCCAACAACCGGGACACTTGGGTTAAGCGTAAAATTATTACGCCCAAGCAAACAGGCCCACAAAAACCATAGAAAGAGCGACACAGGCCTTCGGCAGATCCCTGCCGCAATTAAGAATCCACCGCACGTTAGGACTACAAAGATTGTTGTAATCACCCAGGGCTGGTCGAAATGGTACAAGGGATTTGGCCAAATTCTATACACCCAATTTACCCGTGGGTCGGGAAGCATGCCCTTTCGGCTAAATATATCGGCGGCATAAGGAATAAGCACCCCTGAATGTATCGCCAGATATATTCCAAGCATAATTCGGGTAATTGCGAATTGCTTTTCGGGGTAAAACACTACTCGGCGCATGACACCTCAAATGTGAAGCGCTCTTCTCCAGTCCGACGATGTGTAATTACCAATCGAATCTTCACAACATCTTTCGGCACATCGAGCCGACGCGCAAGCTCGCCTCCTTGGCAAAACCCTTTACGCACAAGGCTCTCGCGAAGTTTTGGATCAATTATCGGCGCCCATGTTATTCCGTATGCAAGTGGACTAAACCGGTACAGATGCCCTGGACTTCGCGCCAAATTAGTTGAGTAACGCCTCATCAAAATACGCTCTAGTATCGATCCATCCGGCAGGGTAAATAGCAACTTATTTTGATGCGACATCGGCTCATAGTGGCGATTATTGCCAAAGACCTCAGGAAGTGGAGACGCGGCAGTCGCGAGGCCGAGCGCACGAATATTATTCCGGCCTGAAACCACGCCGACGAATTGCAAAAGACCGACTCCCACAAGCAGCCAACACAAAAGCTCATGAAACCAAGAGCCGTCAAAGCGCGACGCTGTTTTCGGTGCAGCACCTCTCACGATATCCCCAAACGATTCTCCACTTTCTCTCGAAGGCTCTCGCGAAGCTTGGGGTCCTGTTCAACAGCAAGTGCTTTCTTAAGAAGAGTCATGTCATCTTGATTCGCCGGCTGAAGCTTTGAGTAGGCCAGCGCACGAATTATCGGCTCGGGATGAAAAACCAATACTCGAAGCTGCGCTCGCGTTGCACTCCATTCGGTGCGCTTAAGATAACGGCCAGCCTCAAGATTGAAAATCTCAAGACCAGGTGTCCGCGAGGTTTCAGCAAGGAAGGCGACCACACTTCCGGCTCCTGGATTAGTCACGAACCAACCAGAAATAAAGGGCATAGCAGCGTCGCCTTCAAGCCGTAATGCGGAGAGCAGCAACACGACTTGAGAGCGGCTAAATTGATGATCAGTACCCGCCAAAAAGGCGAGCGGTGCTGCCATTGAGCGGTGAAAAACAGGGCTCAATCTGCGCGCGGCATCTTTGCGAACAGTGCTACTGGGGAATTGCAGAAGATCTGAAGTTTGCTCGAAGCTAAATGCCAGCGCCGGTGTCGTGCCACCGGAGAGGGTAAGCTTCACGACAAGCGGCACATTGCTCCAAAACTCCTGGTGCTCTTCTTCGAACCAACGAAGCCTCTCTGAAAGGATCGCACTTTGCTGCTCTGCAAATTCGACCATTAGCGGCCCGAGTTTCTCAAATCGCGAAACCCATCCGAGAAGGATGCGAAATTTCGCCACCATGATCGCTTCTGCCTGCTCCGGATCAATTGCGTCTGTGCTAAAATATGCCCGTAACACTTCTGCAGTAACTATCCCTGACGTAAGCGCCGCCATAGCCCGAACCGGCTTCTCGTCACAATTCGAGACTGCAAGGGCTTCCATCGCCTTAAATGACTCTCCGAAAATCCCCGGAAGAGTAAACAGCTTTGAAAGTGGAATCTTTGAAAGCTCGGCGGAAAACGCGTCTTCCGGGAGATCGGCTAAAAGCGCAAAAATCGCCCCCGGATGCAAGGTCGAATCAACTACAATCGCTCCCGCCGCCGAAGGGGCGAGGCCTAATAATGCGACACGAAGTAGAGTTTCGCGATCTCGTGGGCTCAGCTCGCGCTCCCACTCTCGCCGGTACGCCGTTCGTAGCAGATGATCGCGCACAGGGGGGTGCTTTTCGCCGCGCAATGCCTCATCGACGATTACTTCAGCCGCAGAGGATTGCGGTGCAGCGAACGCGCGCTCCGCAACAGATTGCATTTTCGCGGCATCGTTACTAAACCACTGCTCTTCGAAAAGCGCCGCATCACTATCGCTACCCTGCCGAAGATACACCAGGACTGATGCAATCAGTGCGATCGATATAAGGAACATTCCGACGAACTTCAGCGAGGAAGGAACCGCACGCGATCCTTGGGAAGCAGCAGCTTGTATCTTCTTGGGACTTTCCTTTACATTTTTTATCGCGAGCTCGGTTTGTGCATAAGCTTTATTGGCAGCGGGGCTCGGGAAATGATCGGAAGAAGATTCCATCGCAGGATCATCAACCACACCGCTCCCTAGAAGCCTTCCTTGCTTTGGCACCACTCGTCGCACCGGCGTCGGTTGTGAGGGAATACTAACCTCTTTCTTATCCCCGGGGGCACTCTTGTCGGTAATCTTCTTTGCCATCTACCGATTTACACTATCTGTAGAAGCACACTGCCCTGAGCAATGGTGCCTTTCCGCAAGAATGCTATCAAGCTCCTGCTTAAGGCGCGGTAAAATTTCACTATAAGAAAATGCCCCGACAAGCTCGCCCTTTTTCTTAAAATTTACATGTTTCGGCGCACACCAAAGACCTAAGTCCGCGTCATCAGTTTCACCGGGGCCATTTACTCGGCATCCCATTACCGCAATGGTGACCTTCTCTTTCGCTGCATACTCAGTGAGATCCTTTACTTTGCGCGCCAAGTCGACAAACGCCTCATTTTCGACACGCGAGCAGGAGGGACAGGAAATTATGTTAAGGCCGCTTTGCTCGAAACGCGGAACCGACCGAAAACGGCCGGCATTCACATCAGCGACAATCCTCTTTCCCAGCTCGACTTCTTTATACTTCTCTTCATAAGGCAGCGTGAGCGAAACTCGTAAAGTATCGCCGATACCATTCGCCAGTAAATTCTCAAAAGCTACTCGAGTTTTAACCTCGCCCATCGGCAACATACCGGCTTCGGTAACTCCGAGATGAAGCGGAATCTCAGGGTGGCGCCTTGAAAAGCGCGTATTAATCTCCACAACCTCGTTAGGATCTGAGCTCTTCAGCGAAACAAGAAAATTGGAGAATCGAAGTTCCTCCATATATCCGACATGCTCTTCCACCGAGGCGATGGCCGCTTCAAGCGCATCAACACCTTTTTCGCGCTGCTGCGGGTCAAGCGAGCCAAAATTGACTCCGATCCGAAGCGCAAGCTGATGCTCACGCGCGGCATCGACGATAAATTTCACCTTGTCGAAGACAGACACCTCTTTTTCATGGTGATGTAAGTGTCCCGGATTGTACCGAATCTTATCGACATACGGCGCAACCAGTTCCGCAAGCTTGTAGCTCTCCTGAAGGTCAACTACTAATCTCGCACTACAGCGCTTTCTAATCTCGGCGAGTGCCTCGACATCTCGCTTACTATCCACAGCGATTCGAATAATATCAGCCCCATGATCAAGAAGCAGATTGACCTGTCGCAACGTCGCCTCGACATCCTGCGTCTTTGTGGCACACATCGATTGCACCGCAATCGGCGCACCATTGCCAATTGTCAAATCACGCACCAAAACAGAGCGTGAAGCTTTACGCTTGATCTTTAGCCCAACTTCCATAAACTATTCGATATTATGATGAATTCTCGTAGCTTGCAAACTACCCTAACCGGCGTATCTTATCTGGATTCTGTTCTCGCGAGTTTTAGTGTAATTCGCGGGCTAACGCTTTCTATAGTCTTATTTTTGCTGACTTTTATTCCGGCTCCCGTGCTCGGAGAGCACGAAAATACCACGTCGAGCGCCTTTCTTCCCACCTGGCGCCTCCTTGCCAACGAACAGAAGCAGCAGTTTATCGCCGGTTATCTCCAGGGATTCTCCGATGCGGCGAAGCTTACCAATATCGCAATAGGCTTTATTGACGAAAACCCCGGAAAGGCCAGAGAAACGCTAGAGCAGTTGCAGAGGATCTATGATTCATCAGGGCTCACTCCGTCAGAAATAGTTGAGTACGTGGACAAATTTTATTCCGATCCAGATAATAAGGCTGCTGGACTCTCTGTCGCAGTGAGTGCCGCTCGCGCTACGGCGCGTAGTAAGAGTTAAAGGACGAGATGAGCGATCAAAATTTCTGGAAAAAATGTAGTAGCTGCAAGAAAGAGATCCCCTTCGGGGCCGCGTATTATCTATGCTCAGTCAGTACCTGCCGTCATAAGCGCACGGGACTTCGTTTCTGCTCGGTCGGCTGTTGGGATGCTCATTTGGGCTATGCTAACCATCGAAGCTCATATGCCGTCGAGGAGAAGGCTCCAAGTCGCGAAGAATCTGCGCGGTTAGAGGAGGAGGACGCCTCATCGCCGGTTCCCACCCGTGATCCTGTAAAAAGAGTTGTCGCCAATCCCATCAGCGCGCCAGTGCCTGCCCCTGCAGCAACGTTAAAATTGCCGCAAACGGATACTCTTGTAGTAGTATCAAAAGTAAAGCAGCTCATTCGTGAGCAATCTGAATTTAACACCTCGGAATGCTGTATTGACGCTCTGACGCGCAAAGTCGTGGAAAAGTGTCTTAAGGGAATAGAGAATGCTCGTGCAGCCGGGCGAAAAACTGTGATGGGGCGAGATATTTCTTAAGCGTAACCGCTCGCGAACTTACCAACTTACCAACAGACAATTTCAGGAATAAGCCTGACGCCGAAGCCCCGGAAGACGTTCGCTTGGCAGTGCGTGATAATTTCAAGCACATCTTTGTCGGTAGCCGAGCGCTGAGGATTCACAATCCAATTACCATGAAGCGCCGAAATCTCCGCACCACCAACTTTGAATCCCTTAAGCCCTGCTCGCTCGATCAGCGCGCCGGCACTACAGTCTTTGCTTGGATTTCGGAATACCGAACCCGCCGAAGGCAGTGTGAGTGGCTGCCGGCGTTTTCGCTCAGCGAGGCACTCTGCTCGTCTTCTCGAGGTGCGCTCCGCATCTGATTCGAGAAGTTTAATGGTTGCCGAAACGATTATCATCTCCGAAGAGAGCGCGCAGTGGCGATAGTCGAATTGAAGCTCGCGAGCTTCAAACATATGCGCGTTACCGTCTTGATCGAGCGCGTTAATTGACTCCAGCACCGATGAGAACTCGCCGCCGTGAGCGCCGGCATTCATTCGAACGGCGCCACCAATAGTCGCTGGAATTCCCCCGGCAAACTCGAGGCCAGAAAGACCCGCTTCCGAGAGCTCTCGCGAGAGGGTCATTAATGAGAATCCCGCACCCACACGAAAGCGCCCCTGACCAAGCTTCCGTAACTCTCGAAAGCCGCGCCCGAGTCTCAGTACCCATTCGGAAAGACCAACTGTTGGAATTAAGAGGTTACTTCCCGCGCCGATTACTCTTGCATTGAATTTACCCTGCGAAAGATAGCCTAGTACCGACCGCAGCTCTTCCTCATTTGAAGGCTCGGCAAAATAGGGAAGCATTCCGCCAATCGCGAAAGTAGTGCACTGCGCTCCATTTATGTTTGCCCGAGGAGAGACGCCGGTTGCAGACTCAAAATCCTGTCGCATGGCGTCATTTGCGTTGGCTTGAAGTGCGTCCACTGTGACCACAACTAATTCCTAAGAAGCTTCGCGAGCCTGGTAAAGCTCTCGTCTGGAAAACCGCACGCTCGCTTGAGCTGCAAATCTCGCTCCAGAAGATTCGGTTCTTGCTCTAAGCGTCGATACTCGGCATAGGTAATGAGCCCTCGAAGCCAAAGCCAAAGACCCGAAATTGGAATCGGCAAATCTGATCCATGAATCAGTCGCGAACGAAGCGGCTCCTTCAGAAAATGCTTCAAATGCTTCGAGCGGTAGGGCGAACAAAGGGCGCTGTGATCACAATAGAGGTGCGGGAATCGTTCCATCATCTGGCAGAGCTTGGGTAAATAATCTTGATCAAAAGGCAAACTACTTGTTGCTCCATGTGCTGCGATCACCGACACGCCACACTGAAGCGGCAGTTCTAGAATCTGAGGATCCTGAAACTTTCGATTCACCACCGGCACAGAAAGCTCCCCACCAGTATGCGCCAAAAAAACCATTCCGGCGTTTGCCATGCGCTGCCAAAACGGCCGATATTGCTCGAGATTACAATTGACGTTATGGCAATTCGGCAGTAATTTTAACACCTTACAGCCGCCCGCGAGCGCCTTCTCCAATTCATCAAGCGCATCGGCGCGGGCCGGATGGATTGAAGCCGCGGCAACAAACTCCTTATTCTCGCGTGCGAGCTTGATAACGTAGTCGTTGGGAACGTAAAAGCTTCCTATCGGAAGCTTTTCACCACGATCATTGTAGACGTGATCCTGCGCAAGAATTACCACTCGCTCGAGCGATGACTCACGAACCATCTCGAGAAGTCGCGACACGTATAAGGTATCGAGGTCACCGCCAAGCGCATTCTGTGGCATTCCAAGATGACGAACAATATAACGAGCAAGCAGATAGTGATAGCCGCGCACTTTAAGCCAACACCCGCTCCCCGAGGAACCATTACCAACGATATGCACATGCACATCGAGGGAATCTTTAATCTTATTGGACATACGCAGGCTGCGACTTCTCGCTGGGCATCGAAGCATCGTTGGAAAGCAGCCCAAGCAGCCTTTCTGGGAGCACGCCCACAGAACCGGCACCTAGGCAAAGTAGGATATCACCACTTTTTACCGTCCGAAGCGCCCGATCCAATGCCTGATCGAGCGAAGCGGCGAATTCCTTTTCGCCATGGTGAATCGCTTGGAAAAGAGTATCACCGCTAATTCCTTCAATTGGCTTTTGCCCCGCAGAATATATTTCGGTTAAGATCAAATGATCGCAATCAGCAAACGCCTCGATAAACTGCGCAAAACAATCACGGGTTCGCGTATAGCGGTGAGGCTGAAAGATAACATGGAATCTACCGGTACGTTCCTTAAATGAGCTTCTTAGCGCGCGTAACGTCGCGCGAATCTCGGTTGGATGATGACCATAGTCGGTGAAGACCCTCACGCCATTCGCAACTCCACAGAGCTCAATACGACGCCCGACTCCTTCAAATCGGCTAAGCGCTTCGGCGATGACCGCGGGCTTTACACTAAACTCAAGCCCCACCGCTACCGCAGCAAGCGCGTTCAACGCAAAATGTGCACCATACATCGGCAGATCGACATGAAAGAGAAGCTCTTCGCCCCGATACACATCGAAAGAAACTCCAAGCTCGGTCGGTTCAACATTTTCAGCACGCAGCTGCGCGTCAGGACTGAATCCGTAGGTAACTTTTCTCCCTTTAAAGCGCTCACTGATCTCTCGAACTTTCGGATCATCGATACAGAAAATTGCCAGTCCATAAAATGGCACCGAGTGTGCGAACTGCTCAAATGATTGCTCAAGCTCAGAAAGTGAGCTGTACGCATCAAGATGTTCGGCGTCAACATTAGTTATTACGGCAAGTGAAGGCTTCAAGAGCAGGAAACTTCGATCGCTTTCGTCAGACTCCGCGACTAGAATTTCTCCACGGCCAAGCTTGCCACCAGTGCCAATTGACTTTACTAGGCCGCCTATTATCACCGTCGGATCCAGACGCGCCGCTTCTAATACGGCGGCGATTAAACTAGTCGTGCTAGTTTTTCCATGAGAACCGGCGACCGCGACACCAAATCGAAGCCGCATTAACTCAGCTAATACCTCGGCGCGGCGAATCACAGGGATGCCTCGGGCCTTGGCCTCAAGCACCTCGGGATTATCGAGCTGAACCGCTGACGAGTAAACCAGCGCTGAAGCTGTAGGCGGGAGATTATCGCGATGATGTCCCTCTGTTATTGTTGCGCCGCATTCGGAGAGCCTTTGACATAGTGATGAAAGTTTGAGGTCGGAACCAGAAACTCGAAATCCCATTTTGAGAAGGATCTCAGCAATTCCCGACATTCCCGATCCCCCAATTCCGGTGAAATGAAAGTGAAGTTTGGGGTTATACATCGTTTGAGAAGGGTAGCAGATCGCTGCCATTCATGCCATGGGTAAGGGGCACGCGAGACGGGCAAGATTTATCCTCCTGCCCCCTTTTAAAGTCTCAAGCTCCATAATAGATATAGCGGTCATGTCCGATTCGACCCCGCAAGAGCGCTATCTCTTCAAACCTTTTTATGGCTCAAGCCATTGGTGGGCCCTTCAGCAGCTTGAAACTCTCCCCGCGACTTCAAAGGTCCTTGATATCGGCGCGGGTCAGGGAGGTATCGGTGCAGCACTCGGTAAAAAGGGCTGGAAAGATCTAAGCGCCGTGGAGATCGATCCGCGCGCCCACGATCTTCTAAGGTCAATTTATTCTCGGGTAGAAAACGATCTTTCAAAGCTCCCGCAACAGACTTTTGACGTGGTGTTGCTCCTCGATGTTCTTGAGCACATTCCGAATTGTGAACTTTTTTTTGAAGAAGTTAAAAAACTCTTGAGCCCGAGTGGCGTTATTCTTATCTCCGTGCCAAATTTCGCGCATTGGAGCGTTCGCATTTCGCTGCTTGCGGGATACCTACCGCTTGCAAATCGCGGGATCCTTGACCGCACCCATGTTCAATATTTCAATCGTGCACGATTTACGAAACTCTTGTCGGCGAACGGATTCCGCGTGGAGAACCTCGCTGCATCAATCGCCCCGTTGGAGTTTGTAGTGCCAAACGCGTTTTACAACAACTCACTCTTCAAGCTTTTCGCCGCAACTCGCTTTCGCCTCGCGCAGATGCTCCCAGGTCTTCTAGGCTATCAGCATCTTGGTCGGATACGAAAAATCTAAAAACCCGAGCGTCAGAACTCGTCAGTAACACAGCCTTGTGAGGCTGACTTCACGTTCTTGATGAACTTCGCCAAAGTTCCGTTTCGTGCTTTGAAGGGCGGCATTTTCCATTTTTTGCGCCGAGCGCTTAACACTGCATCACTGAGCGCAACAGAGATACTATTGCTCTCCGCGCTAATGTTAATCATGTCGCCCTCTTCAACAAGAGCAATGGTCCCACCTTCTTGCGCTTCAGGAGTAATATGACCCACAAGAAATCCATGTGATCCCCCTGAGAACCGACCATCAGTGATGAGCGCCACTTCTTTACCCAACCCCGCTCCCATAATTGCCGCGGTACACGTGAGCATCTCAGGCATACCCGGCCCCCCTTTTGGACCCTCGTAGCGGATTACCACCACATCGCCACGGTGAATTTTCTTCTGCTCGAGTGCCTTCAACATTAGCTCTTCAGAGTCAAACACTTTCGCGGGACCACTAAACGAGAGCCCTTCCTTGCCAGTAATTTTAGCGACCGCTCCTTCTGGCGCAAGGTTCCCGCGAAGAATCTGAATATGCGCGCTTTTCTTGATTGGCTGATCGAACGGCCAGATTATTTTTTGCTCACTCGAAAGCCCAGGAAGATCACGCAGATTCTGCTCAAGCGTTTTTCCGGTTACAGTAAGACAGTCGCCATGAAGCAGGCCCTTTTCAAGAAGAACTTTCATCAGTCCAGGAATTCCACCGACCTTGTGCAGATCTTCCATCACATACTTGCCACTCGGCTTTAAGTCGGCGAGAAACGGCACGCGATCACTTGCTTTTTGAAAATCATCGAGGGCCAAAGGCACGCCGGCCGCCCGCGATATTGCGATGAGGTGCAGCACCGCGTTTGTCGAACCACCCGTCGCCATAACCACCGCCATCGCATTTTCAAAGGCATGTCTGGTAAGAATATCGCTTGGCTTGATGTCTCTTTCGAGAAGCACTTTAATAGCCTGTCCGGCGGCGACACATTCCGCGAGCTTTTTCGGATCTTCTGCCGGAGTACAAGAGCTATAAGGAAGCGAAAGCCCAAGTGCTTCGATCGCGGCCGCCATGGTGTTGGCCGTGTACATCCCGCCGCAGGCACCCGCTCCAGGGCAGGAATGTGAGACGATCTGCTGACGCGTCTCTTCATCGATCGCACCGCTAAGATACTCACCATAGCTTTGAAACGCGGACACTACATCGAGCTTCTTTTCTTTCCAGCACCCGGCGCGAATAGTCCCACCATAGACCATAATGGCCGGGCGATTAACACGCGCGAACGCCATCACACAGCCAGGCATGTTCTTATCGCAACCGGGAACCGCGATAAGACCGTCATACCACTGCGCGCCCATTACGGTCTCAATAGAATCGGCGATAATTTCACGTGACTGCAGTGAGTAGCACATTCCCTCGGTGCCCATGGAGATGGCATCGCTTACACCGATGGTATTAAAACGCAATCCTACAAGACCGGCCTCGCCGACTCCCTCCTTCACCTTCGCCCCCAGGTCCAGAAGATGCATGTTGCAGGTGTTCCCCTCGAACCACACACTACAGATCCCGACCTGTGCTTTCTTCAGATCATCTTTTGAAAGCCCCGTGCCCATGAGCTGCGCCTGCGAAGCGCCTTGCGATCGCGGCTCAGTGATACGTGAACTAAATTTATTCAATTTCGAATCTGTCATCTCAATATTCCGGAGGGAAAAGCTTATACAGTACACGCACGCCGATACTCGTAATTATACTCACGATGATCATCGAAGTAATTGGAATAAAGAGCGAGCCCTTTTCGCCCTGCACGCGAATATCACCGGGAAGCTTTCCAAACCACGTCAGCGCTCCTGGGAACACATTCACCACAGCCCCGACAAGTATCAAAAAAATTCCAAAATATATTAAGGCTCTGCTCCAATCCATGATCGCGAAAACTATACCCTATCAATAATTGATCGGGCAAATCCAGAGGTTCCTCCACGGTCAGAACTTCTCGCCGCTCATAAAGCGTTCATACTCGACGACCTGCCGTTTTGTCGAGATGACCATTGAACGACCGCGAATTCTCCTGAGCACACCAACATATTGCTCGATACTTTTCGCTTTTGACGTACGAGGATCAAAATCATGCGGATTCCCAATTTTCTTGGCCAAGTAGTGCGCGAAAGTATACGCATCGTGCGATCGACCAAAACTCTCGATTGCGGAAACTATCGCGGCGGGGTTGTATTCTTGAAGCACAAACAGCGCCAACATACTCCATCCGAACAAAAATCTCTGTTGCTGCCTAAGCGCAATAATCTCGAGCTGCAGGGCGAATGTCGCTTTCGGAACACTTCGAAGCCCCTTCATCTCAAGTGGATTCTGCACTTCGCCATCGACAAGCCACAGCTTATGTTCACGGCCATGTAAGCCCGGATCGAGAAGCAGAATGTCGAGCTTCCCCAAATCGACAACATGAGAGGCCAGGTGCGGATGTCTGGGCGAAAGCTTTCGACGCAGCTCGGTAAATGAGCTCTCACGATCAAAGTTCGAGTCCGGATTGGATATCAACGCGACCATAACAACACCTCACAGGAAGTAGTGACTATAGAGCAGAGTGCGCTGCTAGTACTCTGTAACAAAAGTAACTTTTCCTTCCCTCAGCTCCCCCTCTGTGCTCTCCGTGACTCTGTGGTTTATTTTACATGCAAAAAAACCACAGAGTCACGGAGAGCACAGAGGGGAGAAGAGTCGGAAAACTTATGTTACAGAGTACTAGCTCCGTAAGATACAATAAACATCCCAAGCTACTGCGGCACATTGTGAGCTCGGAGGTGTCAACAAAGGCCACGAGAAACCCCAGAGAAGCTTTCACTTCCAGGCGCATTAACGAATATTGCTAAATACTTGAAGTATTGCCTGCTTACGCGCTCCTTTATTAAGGGCCGGAAAACCTTTATAATTAATAAAATTGCATCTGGGTAGAAGGTTACAAGTCGCACCAGAGAGGAGCTCTTCTGTTCCTCCCTGGTGCAACGGATGTTGTGCCAAGGTTAACCTATGAACAACAATCAAAATCAAGTCGGAGGGAACTTCAGTGCGAGTAGTGGGACCAGCGTATTTGCTGGGACACTACTGTTTATTGTCGGAGGATTCTTCGGAATCATGACGGCAGCGCTGGTGGCTATCGGAATCTGCAAGCTCCTCGGCGCTGGGGAGGAAGTGCAGAAACATGTCGCCGCTGGCTTGGTCGTAGTCGCGGGTGGTGTCTACGGATTCATCGCGGCGTTGCGGTGGCGCTAGGTTTTCAACGATACCGCCTCGACGGATTCAATCCTCGAGGCGGTATCGGGTCTTTTTTTTCACCCATCCGTTGCCCAACAAATCATTATGTCTTTTAGTCCAGCGTGGTTACTCGCATGCACCCTGCGCACTACTATTTCTCAACTCACTCTTTAATTACGGAGGTGAGCAGTCACCTACTTTAATAGCTGTCGACCGCGTAACGTGAGACGTAGGAAAGGAGAATCTTGAAAACAAATCACGAAGGACGCTCCGAGGCGGTTTTTCGAAATGCTCCCATTGAAGATCGTCTAACCTTTTTAGGTAACGATGCACCGAAGAAAGAAGCTTTGAATCAGGCTCAAAGCCGAGCGCGATAGCCTGTCGTATAGTTCCCAGAATCTGAGATGCCCCTTCCCCGCCGCGATATCGGGAGCCATAGCACTCAACGACTTTTTGAAAATCCCAGCTCAACACCCGAAGGTGCCGACAAAAGTCACTCTGAGTTTCCTGATCTCTCGGGTTTAAGGTTACCCTCGCACACGCACGAAACATTTCGCGCGAAAGGCTCTCAAATACCGCGCACACCGGAAGTTTCAATGGCGAACGACGCTGTACTGATAGATTAGAACTACTCATAGTAAAAGCAGGAGTTTAGTGATGCGAATTACGGGAAGCAAGCTTTTTTCGCATATGAAGGCTACTTTTCTAATAACGACCGCCATTCGTCTTTTTTGAAACCTACGAGGCCGCCGTTTTCAGTTAACAAAAATGGGCGTTTTACAAGCTTGCCATTCACGACAAGGAGATTGAGCGCTTCGTCAACGCTGATCTTCTCGATCTTGCTACTCATTCCTAGCTCGCGATACTGCATGCCAGAGGTATTAAACAGCCGTCTAAGTTCGCCACCGCAATATCCAAGCATTTTGATTAATTCTTTTTTTGACGGTGGGTTTTCACTGATGTCAATTTTTTTATAGGGGATATCGAGACCGTCCAAAAACTTGAGCGCTGCTTTACAGGTAGAACATTTAGGATACTCGTAAATGGTTGTCTTCCTCTCTGACATAGCGCGCTCCTGATCAATCAAACACAACACCGACTTAAGTTCTTTTCTTCCCTGTTGAAGCTTCTTTGCTCTCTAATCTCAGTGATGCCCTCCCCGACGCTAATGTTCGCACCGGGGCAGCCGCGAATGGGCCTAATCAAGATTAGGAAGGGAGAGTGGTAAGCAAAAATCCAAATCTCCCAACGTGCAATCATCAGCGTGATGACTTTTCGAAGAGTTACACCGCCGCTGGCATGCGCGGCGACTGAAGCTGCTTATCGAAACGCCAGACCAGGTAGCCAAGAGCCACGGTGAGTGAAACATACAACAGATCAAACACAAACCGGTTGGAGCCTTGCACAAGCGTACGGAAATTTGCTCTTTCAAGTACCCACGCTACATAGGTCTGTTCTGGACCCAGCATAATAAGGCTTGCGAGAGCCATGGGGATTACACCCAGCGTCACAGCCAAAAGTAGTGCTACCAAGGTCTTCAACATCCCAAAGTAGCGCCGAAGGTTCTCTTTCGAGAAGGAGGATACCACTCTTCCCGTATTCGCTTCGTAAGGACCTAAGCCTGACCGTAACAGATTGGCTCCTCAACGGACAATGGCATTCGTCCGTCCCATTGACTACCCCCTGTACTATGTTAGGCTCCCCAGCATCTTTATCGAAGGCTCCTATACTAGCGCAAAGTAGTTCACCGTAGGAATAATTCAACGCGACCTACACCAGCGCAAAAACCTAGGGAAGCAGCTCTTTTTATTTGTGGTTACGTGCAGGTGCATCGCCTGGGGCAGCTGTCTGAAGCTCGCACCCGCTGCCGCTTCGGGCAGCTGCTCTCGGCAACAATACCATCGAGAGGCGGAGCCGTGTTCAGGAACAAACAGTCTCATCACTTGGATGATGAGCGCACGGGTCCACAGCATGCAAACATACCATGAAAACACTCACAGCAAGATCGAGGGCAGGAAGGAACAAGCCAACAAGTTCTCGTTCTGAAAAACCTGTCTCGACATCGGCCTTTGCTCTGCCCATCGCGCAGGCGCTTCGGGCGCTTGAAGCGCCTATCTGGGAGGCTGAGGGAAAGTCTCCAAAGCCGCTGGCGTGGAAGGCAATCAATCCCGACCAGCAGACCGCGGTTACAACGCTTGCTGCTCTCCGTAGCGAGCACAAGAAGTTCGCAAACAACGAGCTTCAGGGCGTTGGGGGCAACGACGCTGCTGTCCTGAACCGCATCCTTGAAGAGTGGGGTTGGGACATCCGGCTTACCCCTTTTAATCCCCAGGAGGTCGGTGCGGTGGCGCAAATTGATGTCAAGGTGGAGTGGGTTAAGCCCGGAGTCGAGGATGCGATCTGGATTAAAGACGCTAAGTTTCCGGCCTTTAAACTCAGCCGCGGTGTGACGTTCTTCAAGCGTGCGGGTCTTAAGACTGGCGTGCAGCTCGAGACAGTTTCGGGCGATCTGTTCTTCGCCGAACCCTTTGAAGGGCAGCCCCCTTCCGGACTCGGATTGATTGAGTATGCAAAGAGCTTTGCTACTTCGACAATCAGCCCGCTCGACGGGCACAGGTACGACAACTCCGTCGTCCTCCCATGCATCGACTATCATGAAGAGGTCGATAGTGACTGGTTGAAGAAAATGGAGACTCGAGCCGTAAGGCGGTGGGAGATCTCACAAGCGAAACAGCAATCGTCGTTTCGCATGAACCGATTCGGAGCGCGTGGCAAATCGGGTGTTGCAATTGCTGCGACAACTCTGAGTGCCCGACCGGCTCCACTAGTCTTCAACAAGCCGTTCATCGCCGTGACAATCCGGCCCGGAGTTTCGGTCCCTCTCTTTGTGACCTACCTTGGCTACGATTCCTGGAAGGAACCCAAGGAGCTGTAACTTGGCGTAGTCGCCGCACCTGCACAGAAGGTACATACACTTCGTGATCTCTCATACATCGCGGAGCTGGGATTTCGGAGGATTTACCCAGAATGTTTTTTCATGCTGCTGAATGGGCGCTTGCGAAAAAAACATAATCCTCCAACTTTGATTCGCGCCTAGCAAACTGCAACCGAAACATTCTCCATTTCTCGCGCTGT
>CAZEAC010000087.1:15846-19183 GCA_964510065.1 uncultured Bdellovibrionales bacterium
CGCTGTGCTCTCTATGGCTCTGTGGTTTTTATTTAGAAAAATAAACCACAGAGTCACAGAGATGGAGGCGAGGGAAGGAAAGGTTACTTCGGTTACCGTGTACTAGGAGTCTGTGACACATCCCCTATCAAGAAAGTTTGTGTTCAGCGCGATACTAAAAAAAGAAGATTCCTTTATCTTTCAGCTTTTCAAAGCGTGCGCTTGAGAAGCGATAATATCTTGCAGGCCGCGCGAGCCCTTCCCTTTTCCACTCCTTCAGCGGTTCGAGTACCTTCAATTGCAAGACTTTGCGTCGAAAGTTTCTCTTATCGAGCTCTTTTCCCAGTACAGCCTCATAGACATGCTGAAGTTCGGTGAGGGTAAATCTTGGGCCTAAAAGACCAAAGCCCACGGTTGTATACTCGAGCTTATTACGTAGCCTTTCGATGCCGTAGTGCAAAATTCGTGAATGGTCGAACGCCAAATAGGGAAGCTCATCAGTCAGAAACCAACGCGCATCCGCGGCATCGCTGCCACCGTGTACGACGCCGGCACTGTTTACCACCGCAAAATAAGAGATCGATATTATCCTGCCGCGCGGATCACGATTGGGGTCGCCAAAGCTGTAGAGCTGTTCAAGATAGACATCGGCAAGTCCGGTTTCCTCCATCAGCTCTCGACGTGCCGCATCTTCCAACGACTCCTCAGCATGTACAAAACCACCCGGGATCGCCCATAGCGCCTCATACGGCGCGTACTTTCTCTTTATAAGAAGCACCTTAAGCTGGCGCGCTTCGATCGCAAATACCACTACGTCAACGGCAATCTTTACGGTTATTTCATTTGTCACGCTATGCCCCTTCGGGAATTACTAGCCTTGCCTGTGCTCGAGCCGCACGCACCGTTGCTCGTGCTCCAACACCAAAGTTAAGGAAATCGCGCTCCATCCCATCGCTAAAAATGACTCCACCACTAGGCATCATTGATTCAACGACAAGCTCCATATTTTCTTCCAACACCCCGGCAACAATCGAATCGGCAGAATGTTTGCTCCTAAACGGTTCGCGCACTGAAAAGATAAGCCTTCTATCCTCCCAGGACAGCGTCAATGATTTCGGCGCAGTTCCGCCAAACGCACGAGCAAGTCCCCCAGCCATATTAAAGACCGAAGAGAGCCATCCGGTCGAGCCGGCTCCTGTCGATACAATTATTCCACTTGAGGAGTGCGACTCCTCGGCATCAGCAAAATGGATCTTGTAACGCGCCGAAATATGCGTTGCGGCTCCAATAAAGAAATCATTAAACGCGAGAAGCTTCTGCCCGTCTCCCAGCGTTACTTCGCCAAGAGTGACAGCACGGGTGCGACATTTTCCGTGCAATAGAGCCTGGAGTACGGCACCTACTTGCTGCGTCGTAAAGGGCAGAAGCATGCCGTCGAAGCGACTTGGGTCAGGATTTACACCGACAATTGGCTGCTCACCAACATACTTGGCGGTGTTCGCGACAACGCCATCTTGGCCGAGAGTTACAATCAGATCCTTTTCGGTAATTAACAGCGATGGAACCAACGCGCGCTCAACCGAATGAAATTTTATATCACGAGGAACCGCTGAGCATACCTGATCTAACGCCGCACGGTAGCTATCGTGATCATACTCGTATTCAGAAAATGTACCTCCGGCATGCTCAATGTAGAACTTTGCCTGAGCCTTTGTGTTAAAGCGCTCAATCAGCTCTTCAAGTCTAGTTTTTCTTGTAACAAGAATAATTTTTTCAAACATTCTTTAATCTCCGCTGAAAATTCTTTTGTCGGGCGGCTCATCATCGAGCCGCCCCTACTTCTACCGCTTCTTTGTGAGAAGTGTGGTAAGCAATTCAGGCGACATATTCAGTTCACCTATTTTCTGCGCGTTTTCGCCCATCTCACGAAATGCCGTGGCTATCATCATTTGAGGGTCCGCTGCACCAGTCATTGCAGCGGTGAGTGTGCGCCAATCGGCGCCTTGCAGTGGTTTTATCACCGCTTCAAGGGCGTACGCCCGTGCGTCGGCTTCTTTTCTATCATTCGCAACTTTAATTTCTACAAGCTCCTCTCGTTTTTCTTCTAGCGCGATTTCAGCTTTTAGTTGTGCCTCCTTAATCTCACGCCTGCGCTCCTCAATCGCCAGTTCGGTGGTAAGCTCGTTTTCTTTGATTGCTCGTTCACTATCGACCGCCGCGTTTCGCCTTAGATAGACGGCGTCATCTGCTATCCGATTCAGCGATTCACGAGTGCTCGCTTCAAGTGCTCGCGACATCTCCGGCGTGGGCTTTATCGAGGTGATAGTATAGTCGAGGATTTCGATTCCTAATGCTTTGACTTGCTCTGTTCCCGACAGTTCCGTGAAAACACCACGGCAAATCTTATCCGAAACCCCCAATGCTTCACGGAGACTCATCGGGTGAATTACCGAGCGGGTGAGCACCTGGGCCAGATGCAAAAGCCGATCACGGAGCTTTTCAGGATCCTCCGAGAGATACCCGCCATCTCGATTGACTCCGAAATCAAAAAAACCAGAAAGAAGCGTCGGGTTTGCTATTCGATACGTAAATTGCCCCTGAATTACTACCTGCTGAAAGTCCGCCGTGACCTCTTGAAACGAAAATGGCACATCGACGCTCTGAATCGGGATCATTGCAAGCGAAGAATTCGGTGCGAAATAGAAAAATGAAAGACCTGCGCCGGAGCGGACAATCTTGCCGTTTCGGAAATGAATTACATGGGTAGTTGGAGTTGCTTTAATAAATTGAATACCAAGTGTCATAGTACCTCCTTACAAAGTGTATCACTAACACTATTATAGTGTCACATATACACTTTGTCAAATGGCGCAGGCGGGCACAGCAAAGCCACCTTTTCTATCAATATTTCTAACAGGTTAGTCGCACCAGGCCTTTCACTCATCGACTCGCGCTGTATGAAAAAGCATGCAATACATGAGTAATACTTTGCCGCGTAAAATGTCCTCAAAAAAAACCGATCACGAAACTTCTGAAGACTTGCCATCAAACTACCAGGGTCAAGATCGTGGCTCGGAGCAAGCCTACGCACACTACTACGCGGGCATGGATCGCTCGATGCGCCAAAAAGTTGCCCTCGTCACCTCTTTTTTCCCGACGACGGGAACCATCGCCGATATGGGCTGCGGTTCAGGAAAAGGCAGCTACGATTTCGCCGCACTCTACCCCGGGCTCAATGTCGTTGGGATCGATATTAACGAGAATGCGGTCGAACATGCCCGCAAAAACTACACGCTTCCCAATCTAAGGAACCTCTGAAAAACCCGTGAGCGGAGCGCGTAGCGCCCGCTCACGGATT
>CAZEAC010000088.1:0-19144 GCA_964510065.1 uncultured Bdellovibrionales bacterium
GCAGGGCTATTTCGAGTATTTTCCCGGCATGTTTTCTCGCAAAAATCGCCAAAAGGCCGGCGAAGACGGAATGCATAGTTTTTCAGAGGTTCCTTAGGATAAATTGTTGCTTCAAGGCTTTGTGTTATGCATTTTCGACTGCGGTGTCTTTCTCAATTATCACTTAGTATCGCTGCTCATTTCATTTTCTTAGTATTCCCATGCGCTCATGTCAGCGCCGCGCCGTGGAGCGACATTGTCAGCCCCACACGGGCTATTGATTGGTCTCGCGCGGGCGTGGAAGGCGGAATTCCCTCTGCGTCGTGGACTCAATGTGGCGCAACGCTCCCGGCCGGTTCTTCAGTGGTGACCATACAGAACGCAATTAATGCCTGCGACGTGAATCAGTTTGTGCAGCTTGCTGCGGGCACTTTTACGCTTACTTCCGGGCTCAACATGAAAAGTCGAATCGCGCTCCGCGGCATGGGCTCGAATCAAACCTTTCTTATTTTCACTGGCGATACACCCTGCGCCGGTGCGTATCCAACTGTGTGTTTTGCCGGTGGTGATAGCACAAACTACTCTGGAGCGGCGAAGACACAACCGGGTGGTAGCAATGCCGCGAATTGGACAGGCGGCTATGGGCGGGGCAGTAGCCAAATAACCCTGGCGAACATTGGCAGCAGTGGGATCCGCGAGCAGCAAATTATTTATTTAGACCAAGAAAATGATAGGTCACCAACGAGTGGTCTAATGATTTGCGAGGAAACGAGCGCAAGCCCTCCCTGCTCAGATGAAGGTGGCAAAGGAAATCCCGGAAGAATAGTTAATAACGTCGCTCGTCAGCAAGTTCAGATTGTACGTGTCACACAGATAAACGGGAACTCGTACACGATTTCTCCGCCACTGCATGCGCCGAACTGGAGCGCGGACAAGTCTCCTGGGGCGTGGTGGTCATCTAATGTGATCGAGTTCTCGGGCCTCGAGGATCTCTCCATGGATGCCACCAATTCAGGGAGCCTGAGCAATATCGCTATGTATAATGGGGCGAATCTGTGGATTAAAGGCACGCGCCAAATACGCAGCTGCCAATGCAATCGCGCGACGGTGCGACTTGCTCCTGCTGCCCATGTGACAATTCAAGATAATTATTTCTACGGTACCTCTGGGCACTCTCAAAATTATGGCATCGAGGGATACATTGCCTCTGAAAATCTCATTGTTAACAACATCTTCCAGCACACTGCGTCTCCGATGATGCTTCATACGGTTGAGGGCTCGGTATATGCGTACAACTTTGCAATTAACGATACGTACGACGATGGAAGATCTCCGCAGTACCACTGGATGTCTAGTGCCTTTGGGGGACACAGCGGCGGCGTACTCTACAATCTTTTTGAGGGAAATATTGTTCCAGGGGTGGCCGCTGACGTCATTCATGGAAGCCAGGGAATGGGCACATTTTTCGCAATAATATTCTTGGGAGCGATCCGGGAAGAATTGATGCGTTACATGCAATTACGCTCGAGGCGTACAATCGTTACTACAATGTTATTGGTAATGTGCTTGGCACCCCAGGCACTACAACCGCGTACTCCTCGACCAGTAATAGCGTCGCGTCAATTTACTCGCTCGGCGGCGGAAGGAGCGCAACAACAGCTCATGCCAACCTCCCTAACTATCCAAAAGTTGAATCGACACTATTTCGCTGGGGAAATTACGACGTGGTAAACAGCACCACGAGATTTTTGCCTTCTGAAGTGCCGAGCGCCGCACCCGAATATCCGAATGCGATTCCAATAAATCAAACGCTGCCTGCTTCGTTCTTTTACGAAAACAAACCGGCATGGTGGCCGACTACGAAGCCTTGGCCGATCATAGGCCCCGATGTAAGCGGTGGAAATCGCCCGGGCTACTCGGGGCATGTGTATACCAACCCCGCGATGGATTGTTTTCTCAACCTCATGCATGGTCCGGCGGATGGAAAAGGAGACGTGCTCGCATTTGACGCAAAGGCATGTTACGAAAACAGTTCGATGAGCGCGCCCGCGGCACCGAGCAGACTTACTATCGCGCAGCCCTAGCCTGCAAAGCTGCCCTTCCGTAGCGCGGGTCGAATTGGAACGTGCCGTTTCGCGAGCGAACCATCCTCAATCGAAGCGGAAACAACTTTTGCCGCGGCTTCGATAGATCCCTGAAAATCTTCGGCACAATGCCTGCCATGAGGCCTGATCGCACAAAAAGCATCCTGGAAACCGAGTATAATTTGGCCGAGACTTGGCATTTCATTACTCTTCGTGAGAAGCGACGCAACAATATCTCCAGCTGCCTTGATGCAGGCAACTCTTGTTTCGGCGCTATGTAGCGCAACATTTTCAGGACTACTAACTGCCTCGATCCCCGTTTCTAGTGTGTTAAATACTGGCTTAAAGTTTCTTCGCACGAGTTCTTGGACACCCGAAGCATCTCGTCCGGCTGACTTCGCGAGTATCGCGCTTGCGCTCGACAAATATGCTGCACCCTCTTCGTATGAGGTATGAGCCATCCGGTCTCGCCCCGCCTGCATTTCGTCGGAGATTATGGCCTTAACCAAATGAAGACCTTTCAGGGCTTCGATGGGACTCGCGCCTGGATCATTCCCAACTGTAGCGGCCATAATTTACTACCTCTTAAAAAATCTAAGCCTACCCACAGTTATGTACGAATTCACCTTAAAGGTAACATGTAAGACTGCCAAAAGAAGCAGCATCGACGGTAACTTAGGCGCCTGCGCGGGCAATCGGAGCCATTATACCTCATACGCCTTAATCAGCCGTCCTCACGGAACTAAATTGTATGACGTAAGTCTAAGTACACATATACCGGGAGGATGCCGATACACGCATTGCTGCTCCGGGTAGTTACGGCGCTGGCATGCAGGTTATAAGGGCTACAGTGGCAGACGCTCCCACAGAAACAGAGCAAGAGCAGGATCTTATCCGCCGCATCATCGCCGGTGCGCGTGATGAGTTCTCGCTACTTATTGAGCAACACCAGAGCACCGTGTTTTCGGTAATTATGCGTCAGATTGGCGACCGCGCTACAAGCGAAGAAATTGCTCAGGAAACATTTCTTCGCGCCTATCGCGGTCTCAAAGGGTTTAGATTCAATTCACGTTTTCGAACCTGGTTGATTCGAATTGCTCTCTTGCAGACTAGCACCTATTTTAGCTCACGACGCTATAAACAGCTCCGACGCTCAAAATCTTTTGACCCGGTGACTCACGACAGTCCAAGCGGCGAGGGTAACCCCGATAGCGATCTCGATAGAAGCAGGTCCATTAAGCAGTTTCAACAAGCACTTGGATCGCTCTCGCCAAAGCTTCGCGATGTGCTGGTGCTGTGTGGCCTAGAACAGATGGCGTACGAGGATGCAAGCGATCTCTTGGCAATTCCCGTCGGCACAGTTCGCTCGAGATTAAACCGCACTCGCATAGAGCTGAAACAGGCGTTACGCGCACTACAGGGTGAGAAGCAATGAGTTACGAGAAAATTGAAGCACAGTTTCTAGATTACCTCGAAGGTAGGCTTACGGCCGAAGAGCGTGCGCATGTTGAAGATATGCTTAAGAAGCATTCCGATTTGGCCAATTCTTTTGAAAAGTACCAGGAGATCCTTCGCACGGAGAAATCAATTGCCAAAGAGACTTTTCAGCCCTCGGAAGAACTTCGAAAAAATATAATGAGCAATATTGCCGAGAAAAGCGCATCCGCGCCCTCGATTGTCTCCAGCATCCCCAGCAGGCTACAAAAATTCTCGCAACGCCGGCCGCTATTCGCCGGGGCCAGCACCTTTGCGACACTCGCCCTTATTTTGGTCGTTTCGCTCAATACCATTGATTCGATTCAGATGCAGCTTCGTAATGAAGATGCAGATACACTTGAGACGGCGAGCAACGGGTCGACGATTACTCTGTATGCTCCCGTACAGGCAGTTCCCGCCGGTACGAGTCTTTCCAATCTGAAATTTCGCGCAGTCAGATGGCCAAGGAACTCGGCGCCGGAGGATGCGATTAGAGATCCGACTCACCTTTCAAGGCTTTACGCAAGGACCGCACTTACGCCAGGAATTCCGCTTACGCTTTCACAAACTGCAACTGTCGCACCCTTTGCAGGTACTCCCCTGCAACTCGCTCCCGAAAATCGCGCCGTGACAATAGAGGTGGAGGAAACGTCCGGAATTGAGGGCCACGCACAGCCAGGGAAACAGGTTGATGTAGTACTGACGCACTCCCAAGGCGGCAAGCTTGAAAGTTCGATTATTGTCGAAAACGCGCGAGTTCTTTCTTACGGTGGTGACACTACTATTGGCAAAGACTCGGGCCGAAATGCGCACAAAATAAATCGCACGATTACCCTTGATGTCTCAACCTCTGACGCATTGAAAATTTCTACGGCACAGCAAATGGGGCGGATAAGCCTCTTTATGCGAGCGCCTGCCGACGACAAAGCAGCCAATACGACTGTGCTCGATGCCAATGAGCTTAGTAGCAAGCGCACCGACGATTCAGCAACAAAACCACAGGGCTGCACGAAAGGCAAAGTGAGAATCGGCGAAAGAACTTTCTTAATTAACTGTGATGGTTCGATGAAGCAAGCTGAATCGCGCGAGCTTCGGACTTTTATAGCTAAAAATCCGATTCCTGCCGGAACGAAGCTCACCGAGAATCTCTTTTACTCCGAGTTTGTACCGGAAAAGAAAGCAAACGCTCAGGCAATTCATAGCCTTGAAAAGCTCGAGGGGCGATACAACAAAGTAGCGCTTCGAGCCGGAGATGTACTTTTAGAGTCTTATACCAGTGAGACT
Organism: uncultured Bdellovibrionales bacterium; assembly: GCA_964510065.1. Classification (GTDB taxonomy): domain Bacteria; phylum Bdellovibrionota_C; class UBA2361; order UBA2361; family CAIXSY01; genus CAZEAC01. The sequence continues at coordinate 4,824 of CAZEAC010000088.1, forward strand.
CCCTAACCACGCTGTTAACGAAATACTCCCTCCCTGTTCTCGGTTCCTACTCTGTGGTTAATTTTTTTAACCAAACCACAGAGACACGGAGAGCACTGAGAAGAGGAAGGAGACGTAGTTAACAGAGCACTGAACTTCTAACAATTCAAAAGATCCGCTTCTTACTTCTCATCAAACCCGTCCTTGGTGATCTCGATTACCGCAAGCCGAATCTTGAAAAACTGATCAGCGCCCTCGCGCACCGGCTCGAATTCACCAATCCCACCCTTGCGCTTTGAAAATTGGGTAAGAAGTGGCATCAGCGCCGTTCCTCGTTTCCAGCTTCGGCTGAGCTCATGCAAAAGATACACGATATCGTAATGCATCGCCGCTCCGGAGACCGCGCTCTCGTCGCCATACCGTTTGCGATACTTTTTCCGAAACTCTTCGGTCGCAGACGCCGACACAAACCAGCTGTTTAAGAGCGCACCCTGCGACTGTTCAACTTCGGATCGGTCATGCAAATTCTCGCAGCCAAAAAATCCAGCACTCGAGCGGAGATCGCGAACCTGCTTCGCAAAGAGCCCGGAAAGCCCCGGGTTAAGGCACACAAAGAAGTTCTCTACGCCCTGAGCCTTCGCCTTAAGAATCACCGGTCTAAAATCTCTCAAATCCGCCGGCAGATCTTCGCTTGCGAGAACTTTATCCGCAGGAAAATTCGCGATGAAGCCCTCTTGCATACTTCGCGGATAATCATTGTCGGACAAAACACTTACCACGTTAGCGAGACCGCGTCGGGTGGCCTCTTCGGCGACTTTGCGCCCTTCTTCATAACCACTCATCCAGCTCCGAATAACGTACTTTCGATTGAGCGACGACGTTCTATCACTGGCCCACGCGATAAGCGGAACTTTGGCGCGTTCGGCAATAGGCGCTGCGGCATTCGATGGCCCGGACGCGCAGGTAATGAGCAGGTCGACGTTCTTCTGATCAATCAGTGAATGCACCGCCGACACCGTCTTGGCCGACACAAACTGATCATCTTCATAATTAATGTCTAAACCAAGGTCGGGAATCTCCGCGCGCGCAAGCTCAATGCCGTTTCGCAACGCTGTTCCATACATCTGTGCGCTTCCGCTGAGCGGCGCGACCACTCCAACTTTAATTCGATCGGCAACAGCGATGTGCGCTTTTAGGAAACCGAAAAGAAAGCTCAGTGCAACTATGACGACTGGACACTGCTGCTTCAATCTCGTCACTTGTACTTTTTCCTCTTCATTCTTGCGAAAGTTTCGCGGTACCCATTCATATCGCGAAGATTAGCCAGGCTATCATCGGTAAAAATTCGTTCTTTCTGTTCCAAGCCACATTTTAAGGCATCGGCTATTGAGGCAACTGCCTCCGAATAGCGTTTAAGCATATTTTCGACCCGCGCCCGCAAAAAAAATGCTTCAGCGCGCTCTTCCGATGAGCTCTTATCCGAAATAAGCGCCCGCTCAAGGTGTATCATCGCTCTCTCTAAACGCACCAGTCTACCTTTGGTCTCACCGACTGCGAGCACGGTGAGCGCATGGGCGCAGTATATTTCGTACTCGGGTAAAACTTCGGTTCTTCGAGTTCGCCTCGAAAGACCACGAAAGAAAGTTAGTTCGATTTTGGTATCACGAAGAGAGTGACGATTGATCTCTTCTCGAGCCGGTAGATAAAGCCTTTCCACCTTACAACCCCAAACTACATTACTACGCAAGCATCCGATTAACTGCACTTAGAAGTGCTTTAATCGAGGCTTTTTCGATATTAGAATGAATACCAACGCCAAACCGGCATCGGGAAACACTCCGAGGACAACTCGAAGACTCGGCAGGACTTAAAGAAGCGACTGAACTCGCAAGCTCAACCTGGATATACGATACTGCCTCGGCATCCGATCCGGCGCTGCGTGCATGCTGCATAAAGTGCTTGAGATGAAACAACGGGCATCCCGACGAAATCAGCGCCTGCTTACAGGCATCAATTGGGCCGTTCCCGACCCCTTTAAGCTCGAGCGGCTTTCCCTCGCGCTCAATGTTTAGCACGCACTCGACAACTTCGTCGTCACCATTAACCGAGGTTGCCTTAAAATTAATAAATTTATAGGGCGCAACCGCCTCCAGGTACTCCTTCTGAAAAGCATCCCATATGACCTGCGGCAGCACCTCGACCCCAGACTTGTCAGATATTCCCTGTATAACGGTACTGAATTCCGGATGCATCTCGCGCGGCAGATCACAACCAAACTCGCTCTGCATGAGATAGGCCACTCCGCCTTTTCCCGACTGGCTATTTATCCTGATAATTGCCTCGTACGACCGCCCAAGATCTGATGGATCAACGGCGAGATAGGGCACCTCCCAAAGTGAATTCTTTGATTCTTTGCGCGCACGCATGCCCTTATTAATTGCATCTTGATGCGAGCCCGAGAACGCGGTGAACACCAATTTTCCGGCGTAAGGATGTCGTTCATTGACCGGAATCTCGGTACAGCGTTCGGCAACTGCGCGAACCCCCTCGATATCACTAAGATCAAGTTTCGGATCAATCCCCTGACTAAACAGATTGAGCGCAACCGTGCAAATATCAACATTTCCGGTTCGCTCGCCATTGCCGAAGAGTGTTCCCTCGACTCGCTGCGCCCCTGCCAGGAGGCCCAATTCCGTCGCCGCAATGCCTGTGCCACGATCATTATGCGTGTGCAGACTCAAAATATAGCAGTCGCGATTCTTGGTGTTCTTGGCAAACCACTCAATCTGATCGGCGTACACATTTGGCGTCGCCATTTCAACGGTTGCCGGGAGGTTGAGTATCATTTTCCGCTCTGGCGTCGGCTGCCAGACATCCATCACTGCTTCACAGATTTCTTTGGAAAATTCGATTTCTGTGCCTGTAAAACTTTCCGGCGAATATTCAAAGACCACTTGCGTTTCCGTTCGTGACGCCAACTCTTTGATTCGCCGCGTGCCTTCCACGGCAATATCTATAATACCTTTTCGATCAGACCGAAAAACAACACGCCTTTGCAACTCCGACGTCGAGTTATAAAGATGTACGATTGCGCGGCGAGCGCCCTGAAGCGCCTCAAAGCTTCGGTCGATGAGATGGGCACGAGCCTGCGTCAGAATCTGTGGAGTAACATCCTGTGGAATTAGCTTCTGCTCGATGAGCAACCTTGTAAAATCGAACTCCACCTGCGCCGCCGAAGGAAACCCGATTTCGATCTCCTTAAAACCGAGACTGACCAGTAGCCGAAACATTTCAAGCTTCTGATCCAAGTTCATCGGATTCACGAGCGCCTGATTGCCGTCACGCAGATCGACACTGCACCACATCGGCGCGTTTTCGATTCGCGCGTCAGGCCATGAACGTTGAGCAAGTGTAAGCGGGAACTGCGTGAGATATGGTCGATACTTCTCTATACCTGCCATTCCGCTTTGCCCGGGAACTCGAGGGCTCTTTTTTGGAACGGATGCCATAATGCTCCAAATTCTTAACTCAACTTTAGTATAGGAGGTTATTACACTCAGTCAAGCAGAGGCGCAGTACTAAGTTCGATAATTTGCTCGATATTATCAACCTGGCTCGCACGTTGGCGCCGGGTAAATTGGCATTCGACGCAGCGGTGGGTAATGATGTGTTCCTGGCCTTTTACCTCGATTGCCACCGGCCGCATTAAACCGGCGCAGTTGCAGGCACGATCGCCGGGATTAATATCAACGTGTTTACTCCATAAGCAGTGCGGACAGTGATTGGTGTAGCCGTCGCCGCGCACTCCCTGACCACAATGCTCACATTGAAAATCTTCTAACGTCTTAGTGAAGCGCTTCACCATTCCGGCCTACTTATGCTGCCCCCTTTCGGTACTAATATCGTACGAAATGCTACTTAACTGACACGCTGCATCTTCAAATCGACGCATATCAAAACGTTCTGAGTGAAAAGGCTCAGCAAGGGCCGCCATGGCGATCTGTAGTCGTTTTAAATTATAGGCCTGGGCATTGCCCATTTCCTGAAGCAGCTGGCTTGCTTGATAGGTCTTGCCCCATACATTAAGGCACATCGTTGCCGAGGCCTCTACGGTAAGCCCCCCTTTCGAGTACTTCTGCCGAAAATCAATTTGGCAGTCGACCGCGCCCTGAAGCAACTCATAGGCCCGATGAAGACCCGCTCGGTAGACATGAGCCGCCTCGTCAGATGAACCTGCTTCGCCCTTCGCCACGGCACTGCTGAGACGTACTTCCTCTTGCATCCCCCTACAATAGCACCACTTTGCTTCTTAGGATAAGCACACAGTTTTGTCTCGGCCCTGGCGCGGTTTGTATTCAATATAACCGCCAGCTTACCCCTTAAGGGGGTAATTACCCATTAAGTGTGCCCCCCTGAACTTAATGAGCAGATACCTGCTAAGACTTGCGGGTGAATAGCCATTTTTTTGTAGAGGTTGTTCGCGCTCAAGGCAGTACACTAAGAAGATTGCGATGAGTGCCAGTACTATTCTTAATTTGCGCAACCAAGGCCACGGGCTCGAAAGTTCTCGCGAAAGAATCGCACTACGCGAGGCCTATCTTGCGCCCTCGCTTGCGGCGCGTAGACATAGCGCCGCGCAAAATCTCTCGCAGCCCGACTTGATGCAGAAGCAACGCTATGAAAGAAAATATCTCATATCACCGATGCGGGCGAGTTCGGTGTGTGACGAAATACTGCTTCACGGATTTCTGGACTTTGACAAATTCACCGCGAAAAGCCCCGGCCTGCAAGGCTACTTAGTTCACAGCCTTTATTTGGATAGCGCAAGCAAAATCACCTACTGGCAAACAGTACAGGGAGATCCTGAACGACTAAAACTCAGAATTCGTTTTTACGAAGATGGCCCTGAGGCTCCCTGCTTTTTTGAAATAAAACGCCGCAAAGAGGGGCAGCGCATCGTCAAATCTCGCGCGCAGGTGCTGAAGTCAGAGGCGGAAGCGTTTCTTAGAAATCCGATCGCACACCCTATAACGTTAGAATTCTTGCCTGAGCATCTTCGAAACGACCCCTCGCATATCGCCGGTTTGTATGCATTTCGCGACCTTTGTGACAAACTTCGCGCGGTCCCGGCGGCATATACGTCGTACCGCCGCGCCGGATTTGAATCGCGATCGGACAATTCGGAGCGGGTGACCTTGGATTCGGATCTTCGGAGCTCAGTGTACGATCCAGCGAAAGGACTGACCGCTGCCGACCGCAAACACTGGCCTAAGGTCCCGTTTAAAGAAGATGTTCCGCTCAACACCGTCTGCCTTGAACTAAAGCATACTGGCGAGCATCCGCGCTGGATGAGCCTGCTGGTACAAAGGCATGACCTTCGGCTTGATTCTTGCCAAAAATATGTAAGGTCACAAAATACTCTCGATCCCTACCGCTGCTTCCTGTAATAGGAGATCCCCCCTTGCACAAACAACATTCCACAATCATGCTGTGAGCATGAAGTGGCTTCCAACTGTTTGTGCATCACTCGCTCTGGTTTTCAATAACGCTTCGGCGCTCACGCTCGATACTTTCGAGGGCGAGCAAGCTGTCTTTTCCGGAATAAGCAGCCCTCTCACAAGCTCGACGGTGGATGCGGCGGGTGCAATCGGCGGACTACGAACGATACAAACTCAACTCTCTCAGGGACTTCAGATTAGTTGCAATGTACATGGCGGATATTTGAGCTACTCGCAGAATGCGCTTAGTTCCGGACAGGCGTTAATCGTCTGGGATGGAAATCCACTTTCAAATTTTGATCCAGCCGGGCTTGGCTCAGTCGACCTGACTCAGGATGGAAGTAACGCTTTCATACTTAAGATTAACTCCTTCGATTTCCCATTTCAAAAAAGCGCTACCCTACGGCTGACTATTTTCGACTCAAAAGTCACCAATGGCAGCGCCTGGTCGGCCGCCTCAATTCAACTTGATCGGGCGTATACCGAATCCGACGATGCTATCCTGATCCCCTATTCCGCATTTACAATCCAAGGAGCTGCACCGGGCAACATCAAAAGTGTTGGTGCGCTCTCGCTTAGTATCGAAGGGCCCAGCACTGACATTGGATTAGTTATCGATTACCTTAAGACCAATGGAAGCTGCGCGCTGATTCCGGGAAAAACTCCCGTCGTCGATGACTGCGGTGTCTGCGGTGGTGACGGCACTTCGTGCCATTGCACGACTATCTCGATGAAGCGTGAACATAAAAGCATTCGAAACCATGCCGAAAAACTTCTTGCGATTACGCTGCAGCAGGCACAGAGCGGTAGTAGCTGCGGCGGCGACGGGTACAGCAAACATTTAGCGTCTTCGCGATCGACCTACAATAAAATAATTACACGGCTTACTTCAGAGTATAAGGAGACTGAGCTTAGCTGCGAGGCCAATTTCTGCGCACAAATTGCCAAGAAAAATGCCAAGGGATCATTGCGACGTGCCGCGAGAAAATTAAGGTCTCAAGCACGCATTGCGTACGAAAACGCCATGCGAGATTGCCGCCGCTCGACCAGTACTTCAGTAAGCGCGCGAATCACGGCCTCCGCGAAAAAGCTTAGATCGGCGATTGCAAAGTTGCCGGCGATGACGACTCAGTGTGGCTAGCACACATACGATTGCAGCACGCGCTAAAAAAGTAGCGTAAAAATGCAGGTGTGAAACTTCTGATTTTGAGGGCGACCTCGAATCGAGACAAGGTACTGATTCGAAGAAAACGCACGGCAAATCACGAATATTTAATATTATATTCTTATATTTCCGCCAAATACCAAAAACCATCGCGTTAATTTAGCAGCGATGACAGATTACATCTCTTATACGCCTAATTTTTAGGCAAAACCACTTAGTAGAAGGAAGATGTATGGAACCAATGCCACAGCAACAACGAAACGCCGAGTATTCTCGAGTATTTTACGGAGTACCGAGAAGCGCTCTCGATCCAGCGACTCTTGTAAAGCTTCACAAACTTGAAAAGTACGATTTATCAGCTGTCATCAAAGATGGTCCAGACTGTAAATTGCTCGAGCAAGAGATAAAGCGTTTTTTTGCGCTTCGACTTCTTAATCCCGGACTAGGCTATTTTCCGATTGTGCCCCCGGCGATTGATCGGATTTGGCACGATATGGTGCTCGATACCCGGTTGTACCGAGAGTTCTGCGAGCAATGCGCCCACTCTTTTATCGATCACGGCCCCAAAGAGGTCCGCCCGATGAGCACAGGCGAAAGGATTGTCGCTGATTGGTTCTTTGAACAGTATGAAACGTGGTTCAAAGAGTCTCCTTCGCATATTTTTGGGTTAAGACCCTTTCGACATGGTGGAGTTGATTATGGCTCGGAATGTGCCTAAAGAAAATTTAGCCGAACGTGCCTCGGCACGTTTCGGCTCTTGTAGATTCGCTTGCGTCACCTATAATTTGTCCTCTAGGCTCTGTACTTTTGAAAGAACGTAAAGCCCGGGGAGCGCCAACACCGCACAGCAGACAAAAAAACCGAACCAACCTAGCTGTTCGGCAAGCCAGCCGCTACTTGATCCGAAAATGGTTCGTGGAACTCCGGCCAGACTTGTGAGAAGTGCGTACTGTGTCGCGCTAAAGCGGCGATTACAGAGCATGCCCATAAAGGCGACAAAAGCCGAGGTTGCAAGGCCAATGCTAAGATTTTCGAAAGTTATCACCGCGGCGAGAGCATACAGATTAGGACCGCTCACAATCAGAAGCAAAAAGCCTAAAATCCCCACGGCCTGCAGTAGGCCGAATATCCAAAGCGAGCGCTGAATACCAATTTTATACACGACCGCTCCTCCGATGAAGCCGCCTACAATCATCGATACGAGCCCGAATATCTTTGCGATGGATCCAATCTCGCTCCACTTAAATCCAATCGCCTTGTAGTAAGGAATCGTCATAGTGCTCGCGATCATATCGCCAAGCTTATAGGTCAGCACAAAGGCAAGGATTAGAAGTGCACCATCTCTCTTAAAAAAATCATACAGTGGCTCGAACACGGCAGCTTTGAGACTCGACGGGGTCGAGCCGAAGGATTCTGGCTCAGGTGAGATAAGCGTCGCGAAGACTCCGACAGCCATGCACGCGGCCATGACCAAATACACCTCCGCCCAACTCATCGAGTCTGCCAAGGTGAGTGCCACCGCCCCCGACATGATCATACCGATGCGGTAGCCTGTGACAAAGAGCGACGCGCCTATGCCGAGTTCCCTATCTTCGAGCGTGTCTCGACGATGCGCGTCCAGCACGATATCCTGGCTCGCGCTAAAAAAAGTTACGAGGAGCGCACAAATTCCTAGCAGGCTCGGCGACTCAATTGGGTCACAACAGCCCAGAAGCGCGATACAAATTATCAGCGCAATCTGCGTGATAATCATCCAGCCACGGCGGCGACCTAGAAAGGGCGGAACATAACGATCAACAAATGGCGCCCAAAGAAATTTGAGTGTGTAAGGAAGTCCCAATAGTCCGGAGAGTCCAATAACCGTTAGTCCGACCTTTGCGTCTGTCAGCCAGGCCTTCAGCATGTCCAATGTGGTAAGCAGCGGAAGCCCGGAGGAAAAGCCGAGAAGCAATGTTACCCATACTCTGCGTGCGGCGAGCGCACTATAAAACCCTGACTCCATAGGATTTATTGTCGTAACCGAATGCTTATTTCGCAAGTCGAAATAGATTGCGCAAAACTGCCCATAACCCCCGGATAGTAAGTGACTAGAGCAGTCGGAGTTATCCGAGAAGGTTTTTAAGGAAAAGACGTTATGGCGAGGTTATCCCCCGGAGAAAAGCCAACATGGAAGACGCCTTCAGGTGGCGGTGCCGCAAGAAAAACTCCGCTCAATACAGCAGCCACACCCTCCGAGGAGGAAGCACTGACCCAATTCAGCAAGCGCCACGCAATTCTTCACTTCCAAAAGGGCGGTATTACCCTCTTAGGTGCCTTTTACGAAAGGAGCTTCAAATCCGACCAGCTTGGCGGTGCGTACGCGCTTCTTTTCCGCACTGATGAGAAACAGAGGCCGTATCTAATAAGTTTCAAAGGGGGCAAGTACTTCGCGACCGAGTCACTTGATACTCCAGGAAAACATGTTCAGAGCTTTGAGGTTCGAATCGAGCTAAGCGGCATGGCCCCATTAACCAAGCGTCAATATGCGACGGGTGGCCACTTTAAGAAAGTTTCAGGCGGATAATTTCCCCAATGTTTTGCGCAGAAGTAAAATGATGCGCTGAATACCAGTAGTGAATTCCTCACAAGTAATTTTTCAGCTAAAAGCAATTTTCCCAGGCATTCGTCAAACATGCGTCGGTATTACGAGGAGGGACTACTGATTTTGAATACCTGGAGTTATCGTGGCGTCCTCACGACGCGCTATGCTTTTTCCACAGCGCAGCGCGGTTTGATCTCCGTGCGCGTAAAATTGTTGGCTATAAGTTCGGCCGTCATCCCCAACCCAGCTAACTTTGTAGAGTTTCGGCTTTTCGCTCGGCGCGATACCAACCCAGCGCTTCTCGGCCAAATCATAGATTCCTAAAATCACGTCCTCGCCTTTCGGTCCGGAAGCAAGATGAAATCTTTCGGGAGCCTCACGAAACCTAATATCTTCGGTGTGCGTTGCGCGTCCCTCGCGCTGGAGATCGATCTTACAGGCGCGATAATGATTGCAGCTCATACCGCATTGATCGACGCCCGTGTTAAGTGCTGCGATGTATGGCTTGTTGGCCAGCACTTCCCGCGCGATGCGTAGCGACTCGGCGTCGCCGGCATGGACCACGACCTGATCCCAGCGTTGATTGAACCATGGCGTGGCGTTAACCTTTACTTCCCCTGAGAAACCGCGCCGGTTGAGCTCGCGCAGCACTTCATTGGTATTTACGGGCGCCAGATCCTTAATCGGATTTTTTGTAGTTATGTAAATCTTCAGGGTATCAGCCGAAGTGCCGGTTCCTTTACCTATCTCCCAACGACCCCAATTATCATTAGCATCGAGCGCGGTTATGCCAGGTTCGGGATTTTTGAGCCACCGCATATGATCCTGTACTATAGCCCTGGCAACTTCTATCCGTGCTTGCTTGGTGGCGGCTGACTTCGCGACTATTTCGTATTGGTGCAGGCCGCGATAGTCCGGATGCGCCGTGAGGATCTCGTAGGTGGTAGGCGCACCTGTTATCAGTTCTTGCGGCTTATTCCGTTTCAGCCATTCAGCTACTTTAGCATCATCATGAGCCACAGTGAGTAGTCCGCTGCGTGCCGCTTCCTGCTTCTCGACCTTTGACAGGATTTTATCAAGCGTACGTCTATCGGATTCGTTGCTGATCTTAAAATTGATCGATTTTGTGTCCGGTTTGAGACCTGCTTGCGTTGCTTGCCGCAGGCGTTCAATGAGGGCCTGCTCTTCGGCGTTAAATGTCTTGAAAAGATTTTTGTCGTAAATCGAAGCGTTACTCGAAAGCGCCCTAAACAATAGGCCGTGTTGCCCTCGGACTATTGTGGTCGGCGGCACAGATTGAGTTGGAGAATTCCGTAGCGCAGCGGCCGGCGGGGCGGGAGCCGGCGATGGATTGACAACTGGTCTCGGGTTTACGGTTGTCGTCGGTTTCGTCGCAGACGCCGCAGGAGCGGTCGGCTGCGCGCCCAGGAAACTTCGAGTTGATTCAAGCCGCGGAGTCGGGGTGAGAGGAATCGCGCGATTCACCTCAAACGTGGGAAGCGCGTGCAATCTTTCACGTAAGGTTCTTGTGTCGTTTCTGTCGCGTAGCGATCCGGCAAGTTCACGCATCAAATGCTCGGCCGCGTTTCCCTGCGCCAGCTGAGTATTGCGCTTGATCGCCATATCGAATTCAGACTCAAGTATTCCCTGTTTGTTGATCAATCCGACTTTCACTCTGCGGTCACCGTTAATCGCGCCGACCACAATTGTCGAGCCATCGGGTAACATAAGTTCGCCTTCTCGCGACCTGACTCCCTGAATTGTTTTTGGTCCATCCCTAAGATATCCCGTTATCTCCTTGGGCGCGTAACGCTGCAACATACGACCCATTGCCTCAGGCTGGGCCAGTGCCGATCGCAACGCTTTCGAGGCTTGTGCGGCGTCGGGCATCCGCGCAATGTCGTGCGCGAGGCGGTCCATTATTCGTGACGCCGCTATTGTGTCGTGATGATATTCGAACTTCGGCAGAGGGATTTCTACTTTAATTGGCGCGCCGACACCGCCACCCTGCGCGGGTCGCCTAATTTCGATCTGCATGTGTGCGTTCCGGGCGTTTGGTTTCCATTCGAGACGCAGCTTGCTTCCGTCATTGCAGGTTACTTCTCGGGCGGCGACCACGCCGTTACCGACCATTTCGCGATCGTCTCGGCGCACACGTGGCGGATTGAGTCCGGGTTTGTGCGCCGCCACCCGTTCATGCTTCAATTCCTGTAGGGTGTAGTTTTTGGACACAAAGGAATCAATTTCAGATCGCGAAGTCGGCTTCGGCACGTTTCCCCCGACGGGCTTACGAACGATCATTGATCCGTTCTTAAGGTCTACCTCGAAACCCATCGAGTTTAGTCGAGCGCATTGCTTTTGAAGCGCCAGCGCTTCGGAGCCTCCCGCCGCATGTGCGAGTTCATGACTTATTACCGATGAATAGCGCGCGCGCTCTTCCTTCGTGCCGCCTTGCCACTGTGTCGTGACTACTCGACCGGTTTTCTTGTCGAAATAGGCGACCACATTTTCGGCCTGTTTGCGCGCGTTGATTTCTTGCATAGTAGACCAGCCGCCCGTTTTCTGTGTCTGTTCCTTCATTGCACTGACATACATCTCTTGGACTAGTTTTTGCGATTCCGCGTATTCAACTTTTCCGTTGCCGCCTACCCGCACCGAACCCTTCACGCCATTTACCTCAACGTTGTAACTCTGATTAGGTTGACGCACCGGCTCATGAGTGAAAGTTCCGGACGGAGGCTGAACAACATTCGCCGGGGAAACTTGGGGGGCGGAGTGCGGTTTGGTCTCGCTTACCGGAGGCGTGGAGCCAGGATTCGGCGGTACAGACGTCGAAGGATGCGTGGCAGCTGTCTCCGATTTTTTTGTTTCCGGAGTCGGTGCGGGCATCTTCGCGGGGCTGGCATGCTTCTGTGGGTCTGCATGCGCGCCCTTTGGTTGCACGGCCTTCATATTCGTCTTTACGGAAATCGCGAGTAACGCCAACGCCGCGGCGAACTCCTGCGGCGTCTTTGCGCTTAAAACCTGATCCATGCGCTGCCCAAGTTCGCCGCCGAATGAACTCGCGGTTTGCGCCAAGGCTGCTCCACGCTGGCCGGCTTCAAGCGCTCTATTCAATTTTTCAAGCTGGTCTTTCGGAAGTTTATTAAGCTGAGAAAGCCCGGCCGGAAGTTCTCCACCGTTACGGATCAGCGCGAACGCCTTTCCGACTCCCGCGAACATTCCCTGGGTCATGAACGCGCCAGTTACGCCGTCGAAGGTTTGATTGCCGACCTTTGACCAATCAAACGATCGATGTTGCGCCGAACTTTCGTAAACCTCGCCAAGTGCTGCGGTACCGCCTGAAATAACGCCGCTAGTTACCGCCGTCCGGGCAAGCACCATGAGCTGCGCAGCCGCGCCCTGGGCGTTTCCAGTGGCAAGCATCGCCGCGGCGCCGAGGCATGCCTCGCCGGTTTTAAAACAACGCTCGCCCCAGTCGAGAAACGCATTATGCTTTACGACTTGGCGCCACTCCTCGTCGGTGCCCTCAAACTCCATCATTCTTTTTGAGTAGTGCCGGTAAGCTTCCAGACCTACCTCCGAAACTATAGATACTCCTTCGACAACACGGGCAAGCGGATTAACTTTGAGGACATTCTTGAAATCGCTGTCAGTGGTAAATTGTTCATCGCTGCCGAGCACAGAATGCATTCCGTGCTCGTTCAAAAATTTGCGCGTGGTTTCGATTAGGTTTCCTGCGGCTTCCGAACCTAAGGTGGCTTGGACCAAATTGGCGGCAGTGATGTAGAAAACCGATTCGGCAGTTTGTACGCCCAGGTTTTTTGCTTTATCGAAGAATTTTTCAACCGTGCCCTTTTTACTTTCCTTTTCTGCCGCCTCGGCTTCCAATTTCTGTCGCGCTTCGACTCCCGCCGCGGCGGCGGCCGAAGCAACCTTCTTAAAAACTTGACCGAGTTTATTTTGATCAATAAGTCCGGGATTGGCTGCGGCGAGTTCTCGGATTTCGCTACGCAGAACCTTAAGTTCTTTGAGAATGCTCTCTTGCTGTTCAACGGGCGCGCCGGCTTTGACCATAAAGGCGAGCTGTTGCCGAAGCTCAAGCGCTTTCGAAATCAAATCATTGGCGGAGCTTCGAATTTTCTGAACTGAGTCGATTTCCTGCGCGGGCGTCGAATTATTTGACTCAGTACTGAGTGATGCGGGCGTGAGCGATCGTTCCCGGTCCGGGTCATTTCTGACCGCCCCTTGTGCCATCTTGACCACGTACTCCCTCCATACTCATATCAGCGGCCGCACAGTTCATGATCCACCCGAGACTCAGGACACCTAACATTTGCATTGATTAAATCTCGTGTTTTTAAACACTTATCAAGATCGGAAGGTAGTGTCGCGCATTAGCTTCCCTGAAAGCGGCTTAGATTCGTTACTAATGAGTTCTCAAGAGTGAGCTAACAGCCTAAAATTCAAGCGATTCTATCCTCCTCTTAAAGCCGCTCTTCTACATAGCAACTGAGGGAATGTTTGGGGGTTTTCTCTTATGAAGATTTTTTCTGCTAGGCACGCGCTGGGCGCTCCGATTCAAGGAAGCTCACTAACTCGCCGATCACCTTAAACTCGGCTACCACATTCCATTCTGCGCCTGATGTAATATTATACCGCCACTCAGGTGGTGCGTAGGCTTTTAAAGAGGCATAGGTAAGTACAATGTGGAGGCCATCGGTTCGGCTACCGATTAATACGCTATATACGTAATTCTCACTCCCTTGCTTGCCAAGCGCTTCTCCCGGATCCCGCGGTACCGCGAAGAGCCGCCCAATTGAAAAAATGCGATCAGTGGTGAGTCCGCGAAGGAAGTCCATATAGTCAGCCGGAAATTCTGTGGCACCATTAGGAACCGTAATCATCTGAAAACTCTCCAGCCACAAACTCTATTCGTCACTTAATCGCTCTTGAGACTACGCGAAAGCATTTCTAACAACCGAGGAGGTTCTTAGTTTACATGTGAGCGTAATACTTGCAGCTGTCAATATGAAAGCCCGCTTTATTCCCTCTGAGACCGCGCGCGACGAGATTTGGAACTGAGTCTGGGAAAGTA
>CAZEAC010000089.1:0-18944 GCA_964510065.1 uncultured Bdellovibrionales bacterium
GCTGATCATCCTCTCAGACCAGCTACCCGTCATAGCCTTGGTAAGCCATTACCTCACCAACAAGCTGATAGGAATTAGGCCACTCCAACCGCGCCTTACGGCTTTCCCGGCAGAGACCGTGATCTCCGACGGTGTATTCAGTATTAGCCAAGCTTTCGCCTGGTTATCCTCAGCGGAAGGGTATGTTACCTAATCATTACTCACCCGTGCGCCACTTTACTCATATTGCTACTTTCTCGTGCGACTTGCATGTCTTAGGCACGCCGCCAGCGTTCATTCTGAGCCAGAATCAAACTCTCAAATTAAAAAATTAAATTCTGCTTCTTATAACTGCGCAGCAGCAAGCTGCTGCGCAGGCCTGCAAATTTACTACACAGTAAACTTGCTATTGCGATCCTCACCGTTGCGATCTTCGCCGTAGGCGAAGATGCGAAAACGGAGTGAAGATGCAAATAAAATTGTGTTACCTCGAAATTACAAGATTCTTCTTTAGCCTCGCTGCGCCAGTTACTGCCGAAGCAACAACCGCCAGCTCAGCTATGCGATCTTCCGCTTACGCGGAAGATGCCAAAGATATTGACTAAGGATCCCTTTGATCCATGTTCTGTCAATGATTGTCGATAAGTTTCGCGCTCGATGCGATCTTCATCGCGAGATGAAAATGCAAAGGAAACACGACACTCCGACATTGCTGTATTTACGATTCCTTCTTTCGAAAGAATCATTTCTAGCCTCTACCCATAACCTAATTGTTTTAATCAGTTAGTTCGCTTCCGAACCATCTGACGCCTCGTATCATAGCTATCGCTCATACAAAATCAAGCGATCCGCCCACAAAAATTGGCCGCAAAAAACACCCAACGCAACTTCTAAAAATCCAAGCGTTTCAATGTTTTACAGCCTCTTTTCGCTGATGCACGAGCATTTTTACGGCTCGCATCGAGGAGTGAGGAGACTAGCAAGAGCTGGTCGCAACTGTCAATATGGGTATTGATAAGAATAAGCTTTTTTCAAGATTTTTTTTCTATGTCGAAGATTTTAGTTAGTGCCGGCGAGGCGTCCGGGGATGAACATGCCGCAGGGCTTCTGCTTGCGCTTAGAAAGCTCTCGCCTGAAGTGACGGTTCGAGGAATGGGCGGCGTGGAGCTCGAGAAAACTGGCGCTGAGATAATAGTGAATTCCGCAAAATCAGGCTCAGTAATGGGTTTTGGTGCGGTCTTCGCCAAACTCCCAATTCTCATTGCCGCCCTACAACGGATGAAGCAGGAGATAGATTGTTGGAAGCCCGATCTGCTTATTCTCGTTGATTTTCCTGACTTCAATCTTCGGCTTGCTAAGTATGCGAAGAAAAAAGGGGTCAAAGTTCTCTATTTTATTCCCCCGAAACTGTGGGCGTGGCGCACCTATCGGGTTTCAGCAATTAAAAAATATGTCGACAAAGTCGCCTGCATCTTTCCGCACGAAGAAAAGTTTTATCGCGATCATGGCTACGAACATGCGCATTACGTCGGGCATCCTTTTACTTCCGACATCGCGCTAAAGCCGGCACCGGCCGTCGAGAAGCGAAGACTTCGCCAAGAATTTGGGCTGGCGATTGATGTACCAACGTTGGCGATATTTCCTGGAAGCCGAAAGTCGGAGATTGAGCGACATCTTAGTTTGGTGGTCGACACTTTTAAAAGGGTGAAGGAGAAAATTCCAAACCTCCAGGCAGTAATCCCGGTCCCCTCTTCGCTCGATACAGCTGAAATTCAGGCTCGGGTAGGAAGCGAATCTGGGATTAAGGTTGTGACTGGTGATTCGGTTAAAGTCTTGAAGCTCGCTGATGTGGGATTACTTAAGTCTGGGACATCCAATCTTCAGGCGGCGTTTTGTGAACTTCCAATCTTGGTATTCTATGTAACTTCAGCGATAAGCGCGTTTCTTGTGCGACGATTGGTGCGGCTCAAAGAGTACTCGCCGGTAAATGTTATCAAGGTGGGCGCGGTGCCGGAGATTGTGCAGGAACTGGCAACGGCGCCGATTCTTGCGGAAACGGTGCATTCAATTTTTACGGACCAGGTCCGATACAAACAGATTCAAGAGAGCGAGCGCGCGGTTGTTGGAGCATTTGCTGCCACCAGTTTGCCATACGAAGAAGCCGCAAAACTCGCTCAAAACCCGTGACGGTCCCACATGTCCCTACTTTCGGAAAGTAGGGACATGTGGGACCGTCACGGGTTTTGAGAATTACTGTTCTCTGTGCCTCGTTCGATCTCCCCAAATCCCTTTATCGCCCACCTCTTTCGCCGCTTTGACTTTTGAGAACGTTTGCCCATCGACAACTATTGCAAACGGCTCGCCGGATGGACGTGAGTATTCATCCGGGACCTCTGGCAGCGCGCCAAGCTTACAGTACTCATCGGCGAACTTCCGCGCGTCTTCAAATGAAAGGTGCAGCGAATGGCCGTCAGGCCTCACTCCCCAACCACGTTCGCTTTCCATATAGTTTTGACAAATTACATTGTGCATAGATTCCCCTTCACACTAATCGCAATAAAGCCACGCTACGCCCCTGGCCCGAGAATCTGAAATAGCTGCAAAGTTGGTTGAGTTCTTCGCCTAAAGCCAGCCAATCTTGTAAAATTGCTGTCAGTAAAGGAGCTTCCGGGAACTCCGATTGGTCATTTTTAGCGGGTATCTTAGCTCTCATTTTGCGGCTATATTTGCGCTGTTGTGCTTTGTTGGCCGACGCCGTGAGTGCAAAGAACCTCCGGACGCACTGGCCTGAACAAAGCGCTACTCGTTGTAAGTTTAGGGGTTGGTGCTTTGCTAAGTACTGAAAGTAGTTCGCTCCTTAATCCTTGTGCGAAGCTCACTGCCACCGAACGTGTTGCCACGATAGCCAGGCAGCTGCGCGAAGCAAAAGCGCCATTTATTGATCCGATCGGGATTCTCAGTGACCAAGATCGTGGATTTCCTGCCCTTTCGAAACTCAAAGTTCATCAAAGTATCGCTCGCGATCACCCGCTCGCTGAGTTTTTCATGAAATCAACGCCTCTCACGCTGCTCGACTTGCATAATATTTTCCACTCCAAGCACGTAAACGCCGGGATTACTAAATACCATCGCGATGGTCGCGTTCCCGCGGCGTACTACGAGCCGCAGGAGTCGACCCACAGCGGCGATGAAACCCGCTACGACGCGAGTATGTGGAATCGTGACGCTATGGTCATTGAAGCGGCGAACCGACGCGCCGGCAACTGGAGCGATGCGCACGCTACCAATACATTACTTTGGCACACTATTGGTAACGACGAAGGGCTTCGCGGCAATGTGATTGAATTTCGAAATTGCGGAGATACTCTTGCTCGGCTACGAAATGGCCAACGAATTATTCCGATAAAATGGAGCCTCGGAGATAGCAACAAGATTCACGTTTTCGAAAACTGGAATCACATACAGCTGGATGCTTACTGGGAAACCTTGCGTGGTCCATTCCGTTTTACGAATGAATTAAGCCACGGAAAAGCATCGAGGACGCTACCATGCGACCTCAACACCGACGACTTGGATATCCGCAGCATCGATCCTCACCACGGTAAGTTCGACGAGCACCTTTTGGTCAGTGCGGCCTATGCATTTTTTGGAACTCTTCGAGCACCACATGAGGGCATTTGGGAATCACACCGCGCGCCGGGCGGAACGCACGCGCTTCTTGCCGGACTCTCTTGCATGGATGAGATGGTCGATTTTTTTGCCCGCGAGGGATGGAATGCGCTGCCCAATCAGCCCCGTGATGGATTTAGCTTTCAAGAGGAGCTTCTTGGTCAACGTGATTTCACGCGCGGAGTATTGCGCCAAAGAATCCCCGAACGCGGCTACGCCGTAGAGCGGCCGGGGCGCCCTTACGACATGGCGATGCATTTTGCAGTCTATCCTTTTATTCCGCATCGCGAGAGCCTCAATGCCGCGCAGGTCGACACGCTTCTGCGCACGGGATACGACCACTGCATGCGGCCACACGGCTGGATCCGCTGGGCTTTCGATAAGGAATTTGGGCCCGACACGTATGTCGGCGACAACTACATGAACGACCCTGCGCCTCATGGACGGGGCGAATTTGCCAAGTGCCCAGTCGATTGGTACGAACAACGAGACGGAGACGAGCTTATTCCGAATAAAAGATTTCACCCAGCACGGTGGACACTGTACGATGCAATTTATGCCGCACGCCTTTACATGCGCTATATCGAGTCCGGCGGCGCGCATATCGAAGCTTTCGAGCGAGCGGATATGCATCTCAAGCGTGCACTCTCGCAACTTACTCGGTGCGCCTACCAAATCGTGCTTGCAGGAAAACCTGGGCAGGTCTTTAAGACTCCAAAGGGAGTTCTGCCCGAAGCCTGGACCTTCGATCGAAACAGGCGAGAACTCGTGCCTTGCCATAATGGTGCACTACTGATGTCGCACGGTCTGCTTGCACTTGCACTAGAAAAAGCAGTTGAGGCAGCCGCGCTCTTCGAATCAGAGCGCGGACAGATGATGCTCACTCTGCATAAACTTCGACGACAGTGCGCAGAATGAAACTCCGACCTCTTCCCTATCAAAATTAGTGTATGTTCGAAGATCCCAAACTAGGTGATACCGTCTGGATCAGTAAGCTGCAGCAGAATGGTAAGATTGTCGCGAAACAGGGATTAGACAGATACACCGTACAGGTCGGTAGCAACAAATTTCAACTGCGCCGTTCCGATCTCGAGGAACAACAGCCAGGTAAGGCTCAACGTTCTCAGCCAAGCCGCCCCGCCGATCCACTCAGCGAAGTCCGTCTTCACCGCGCCCCTTCAAAAATAGATCTTCACGGATTGAACGCGGAGGATGCGCGCGAACGCGTCGAGACCGCAATAGATCAAGCAATTCGTGCAAGTCTCGATCGCCTTGAAATTGTTCACGGCAAAGGTTCAGGAGTGTTACGCGAGGTAACACACTCAGTTATTAAAGATATTCCGACAATTACCAGATTCGTATGCGATCCATTGAACCCAGGTGTTACCATTGCCTACTTTCGACGCTGAAAAGCGCACAGGTTCGTTACCGAATCAAATCATTCTTGAACTTCGTGGTAAGGCATAGTAGCACTATTCGCAGGAAATACATTTTATATTTTCTCTGTCTTGGAGCACTGACTTTTAGCTCCCATCAATTAGTTCATGCCGAATCGAACGGAAGTTGGTCGTGCAAACTTGGCGATTCAGATTGGAAAAATGCAAAGGGCGGCGCAAGCATCAACGCTGGACAGCTAACCATCTACTCCGGCGACGATCGAATCGATGGTATTTATATAATGATGAGCAAACCCGCGGCGGTGGGAAGCTACTCTTTAAATGAAGCCGCTTAGGCGTCGTTCTCCGACACTACCGGCGCAAATCATCGATCGGAGACCGGCAACGGAACCCTGGTGATTTCGAAGTATGTTGCGCCGGCCGGCGAGACCCTTGGCAGAGTCGAAGGAACTTTTTCAAGTTCATTCGAGTCCGATGCTTCAAAGGCACTGGCTCTCAAGGATTGCGTTTTCAACCTGCCGGTTAAGAATCTGTAACAGCGGCTTCCGATTATTAGTTTGATTTGAATCGACCAATTGCATTAAAATCACGCCTGAAGAGGCTCAAGAGATGCATTGCTCACTTGGTAATCAGGCAAAAAAAATCCGCGAGACTGGCGGCGTTGTAGCACTTTCCGTGAGTCGGCGCGACGAATTTGGCGGAATCACGTTGCCCTCGCTTCGCACAATTAGTCGCTCCATTGGTGCAGACGGGCCAGCATTGGATATTTCACAGCGCGCACGCTGTGAAGATAAGATTACTTTTTGGGGATTTGTTGCGCTTCAACGATTCGCAAATGCCCTGACCGCGGGAACTGCTGGCGCTACGGTAGCAACTCTTTTGATTTCCGGAGTTCTTAGCTATGAGGGCAAGCATGCGCACGCGCAAGTCGCCTTAGGCATTACCGCGATATATGTAGTGGCTGGCGCGACCTCAATTCTCGCCGCGCGACTCTCCCGGCGCTATCAAGATCGTTTGATACGACGCGCAGGTTCCGAAACGACACGCTGAACCGTGGCGATACCGGCACAATCAAGGCAGCTCTCTAACTTTCTGTTGGCCAAATAGTTACGCAACTTTCACTAAGTTCTCACGAATATACCTCAGCCAATTATGCAACGGAGGTATTTATGAACAGTAAGCGTACGCGAGTATATTTAGAGGTTCCCTATTCTGAAAAGGACCAGGCCAAGGAGCTTGGGGCATGGTGGGATCCCGATCTTCGCAAATGGTTCGTTCCAAGCGGCATAGAAAGCGCTCCCTTTGAACGTTGGTTTCCGAAGGAAAAGGAAACGCAGATGAATGGCGCGGCAAATGAGAGCTAAAAGCCAGCCAGGAAAAATGACTTTGACGCATTGGATTCGCGATTTAGCGGAATTCGCAGGTTCGCCCCCTGTCGGGCTAATTTTCGGCAGCTAAATTCGTAACTACGTGCCCGACAGGGGTCGAACCTGCGACCTTCGGCTTCGGAGGCCGACGCTCTATCCAGCTGAGCTACGGGCACATAAAAGAGACGATGCGATACTACTACTGACGGCTTAGGAACTCAATTGCCATAGATATTTGGTGCGCCCATAGCGTATGCCCATCACCGCGATAGCAAAGCGCACCGCTTTAGGGGCGAGCAGCTATCAATTATCTTCACGTGCCAAACAGCATCGGCACGAGAAATAAGAACACCGCGAACAAAGCCGTCGATAAGATTGCACCAGGTATAAAAAAGTCCCGTGAACGGTAACCTGCGGCGCCCATCACCAATATATTTGCTTTATTACTAAAAGGCGCCAGAAATGCAATTGATGACCCAAGCGCAACTATCATCATCAACGCGCGCGGATCAAGGTTCATACTCTTCGCCAGGTCGAAAACAAATGGCGCAAGCATGACTACCGACACGGCGCTATCAAGAAGCTGGCTGAGTATACTCGCAAAAAGTGCGAGCACTACAAACACTAAATATGGTCCATGTCCTCCAAGCATTGACTCAAGCACACCAGCAAGAGTGCCAACAAATCCGGTGCGCTCGATCGCCACGCCGAGCGGTAAAACCGCAGCGACAAAGACAATGACTCGCCATTCGACATCGCGATATACTTCATCCATCCGCACCGCGCCGCCAAGCACAACAAAAAGTGCCGCAAAAAATGCCGCGCAGTGGGCCGGCTGCAACCCTGAAAGGCTAAGCATAATCATTAAAGCAAACGCCCCTACGGCGAGCCAGCGCCGTTCCTTGCGACGTAACAGCATCGACGGTTCAGAAACCACGACGAGGTCACGGCGTTGCTCAAGAAGCTCAAGTTTCAATCTGGGCCCCTGCAGAAGAAGCGCATCGCCAACTCTAAAAGTGAGCTCGCCGAGGTGCGAGCGAACAGGTCTCCCCTCACGCCACACGGCGATTACACTAAAATCATAGCGTTCTCCGAATTTCGCTTCGGCCAATGAGCGCCCAATCAGTGTCGAGCGCGGAGTTACAATTGCTTCAACCACCGCAATCAGAGAGCTCTCGAGCTGCACATTATTATCAGCGTCACACACCTCCAACTTTCCGCAGGCCGCCTGTTCAAGCTCGTCGCGTCTGCCCACCACCAAAAGCTCATCACCATTTTTCAAGATGTCATGAGCCTTCGGCGACAAGTTGCGCTCGTCACCTCGAATTATCGCGACGACCCGTCCGCCTAATGTGCCGGTAAATTTCAAACTTTGAAGGGTCTGATTGGCAAGCGGTGAGCTTTCGGGAACTTTGAGTGTGAACAGACGCTCATTCAACCGGTACACCTCAGGAAGCGGCTCCGATTGAAAAGTATTATTATCGCCAATTCTGGGAAGAATTCTCCTGCCCCAGATAAAAAAGAGAAGCGCGCCTATCGTGACGGCACTTAGCCCATAAGGAGTAAATGTGAAGAAATGAAAAGGTTCGATTCCTCTCGCGCGCAAAAGGTCACTTGCGACTAAGTTTGGCGCAGTTCCGATAAGGGTCAGCATGCCACCCAAAATGGCTCCGAATGAAAGCGGAATAAGCAGTAGTGACGGAACGACCTTGCATTGACGCGACACCACAAGCGCCGAAGGCAAAAGCAACGCCACGGTGATAAGATTACTAAGACAGGCAGAAAACGTCGCTGAAACAAGCAGCACAAAAAGCATCGCCTTCCTCTCTGAGCTTCCCGCCAAAGTCGCGATAAATTCGCCTACTTTATCCGTCGCTCCGGTGCGTTCGAGTGCACTCGCGAGCACTCGCGTGGTAATAAGGACAAGCAACGTCGGAGAAGCAAAGCCGGAAAACGCTTCTTCCGATGTCACGACGCCGGCTGCCAATAACGCACCCAATGCGCTTAGCGCGATCACATCAAATTGAAACTTACCACTGAGAAGTGCAATCGGCAGGAGCAGAAACACCGCTCCGGCTATGTAGAGCTCAAGTCCGGCCATTAGACCCGGTACCGATCGAGAAATACGTCATCGCCAGCCTCGATCTTTACCCGACCATTTTCGCCAAGGTGCCGAAGCACTTTAAAAATAGTTTCGGCATTTCCAATATCCCCGGAGCGCTCCGCAATTTGATCAACGCTCAGCGCAGATTTCTCGGCTCCAAGAATCGACAGTATTTTCTTTTGTAGGGAAAGGACGGCCCCTGCCGCTTTCTTACCGGCTTCGACTCCTGGTTGATGATATGCATTGATATTAATGAGCGATGCATAATAGCCAACTGCTCGCTCGAATAGCGCAATCAACATCCCCACTCCATGCGCGTTCACGTCACGAATCGTAATTGTCACACTTTCGCGCGATTTTTCATAAAGCGCTTTTCGAGTTCCGACTAAGAAGCCCTGTAGAAAGTCACCACTGGTTATCCCCTCTTCCACTTCGCTTTCGAAGGGAATAGTACTCTGCGCGAAGGCACTACGATCTTTCAACACTTCGACAAAGACGACAAAGAAATTATTCACGCCATCGCGAAGCTGCTGCACATAAGCATGCTGGTCAGTCGAGCCTTTATTTCCATAAACGGCGATACCCTGCTCAACAACTTTATTGTCGAGGTCAAGCTCCTTCCCTAGGCTCTCCATGACCAGCTGCTGAAGGTAGCGGCTAAACAACTCAAGCCGATCCTTGTACGGCAATACCACCATGTCCTTGAGGCCTCGGCCCTTGCCGGCCTGGTGCCACATAAGTGCCAAAAGCATCCCCGGATTCTTGCGTGCTTCGGGAACCCGAGTGAGGAGATCCATGTCGCGAGCGCCCTTTAGCATTTCATCGACATTAACCCCATGCAACGCCGCGGGAAGAAGCCCTACCGCGCTCAGTTCACTTGTCCGACCGCCAACCCAATCCCACATCGGAAATCGCGCCAACCACTTTTCAGAGAGCGCAGTTTTATCAAGCTCGCTGCCATTTCCGGTAACCGCTACAAAATGAGTTGACGGAGAAAGCCCGCGCTTTTCCCAGTACTTCTTCGCAATCAATTGACCGTTGCGGGTTTCTTTGGTTCCACCCGACTTTGAGATCACAATGCAAAGCGTCTGAGAAACATCACCAATCGACTCAAGCACCTTGGCCATGCCATCGGGATCGGTATTGTCGAAAAAGAAAAGTTCGAAGGGCTGCTGATAATCTCTTAGCGCGTTGTAAACGAATTGAGGACCAAGCGCCGAACCCCCAATGCCAACTACCAGTGCTGACGTGAAACGCTTACCCGCCGCAGGCGCTATCTGCCCAGAATGGACGGCACCTGCGAAGTCTTTAATTTGAAATAGGGTTTTGCTAATCGTATCGCGAATTTGTGCGTCAGGAGCTAATTCCGGCGCGCGCAGCCAATAATGCCCAACCATGCGCTTCTCGTCGGGATTTGAGATGGCGCCCTGCTCGAGCTTTGACATATCGGCAAAAGCCTTCGAAATTGCGGGGTGGTTGAATATTGTCTCGTTGAAGCGTATCCTGCTCACATCAAGAGAGAAGCCTAACGACCTCTCGCTTATGTAATACTGCTGAAAACGGCTCCACATTGATTGATCATCTGTCTTATTTTCTGCCCTGTTATCTTTCTTGGGCTCTGTATTCTCGAATGAGACGGGACTCTTATCCATGGGAGTATTCCTAGATTGTTTCCTGTGTTAAAATATAGATTGGGATAAACGAACTCCATGATCAAGGAAAATATATCCTTTATACGCGAGGCTCTTCAAGAATTCGAGAAGACTGGGACTCTCTTTCCAACTTCTCCATGGGCGGCTCGTGCGCTGACCATTCCGCTGCACCGGCGAAATGGCCCGATGCATATTTTAGAGCTTGGGCCGGGAAACGGACCTGTCACAGTGCAGATTCTAAAACAGATGGTTGACGGCGACACTTTGACGATTTGCGAAATCAACCCACGCTTTATGCGCGCTCTCAAGAACCGCCTCCGCAAAGATCCGATCTTTCGAGCACGCAAACACCAGGTGAAATTCTTCACCTGCGCGGCGCAAGAACTTCCGGAAGATGTACATTTTGACGTCATTATTTGCGCGCTGCCCTTCCTCAATTTCGATCTGAAGACTGTTGAGGAGATATTCGCAAAGATTAAGAGACTTGCCGCGCGAAACGCGGTGATGACCTATTACGAATATATCGGCATTCGCCCATTAAGCATCGTATTCTCCCCTCCACAGCGCAAGCGCCGGATGAAAGAGCTGGATGGCTTCTTTGATTTGTTAAAGAAAGAGCATCCCGTGAGCCGTAGGCCAGTATGGCTTAATGTACTGCCTATACAGATCTACAAAGTCGAACTCGCAGCGTAGGCGCTGCGGCAGCGAGGCTCAAGGGCCTTCCTTAGTTTTGATTACTCGTGATGTTATCTTGTTGCTGCTTTGCCGCAACTTTAGCGCTTTGGCCTTTTCGAAAAATTGCGCTGATAGGTCCGCTCATAGCATAGCCAAGCGCAAGCACTAACAAGCCAACCCTATGATTATACCAAATCAGTCCAAAAAGCGCTGCTATACTTATCTGCACAAGCCGGCGCACACCGACTAGTTTTACCTGTTTAATGCTTAAGTACTCAATCCGCGACACCATTAAGAAGCCCACTATCAGTGTCACCATCGAGTAACAGGCAACCAACAGATAGGAGTTCTCAGCAACTGGATGAAGGTTTACTAGCGCTGCAAGCACCGCCGCCGCTGCGGGGCTTGGAAGCCCAAGAAAGCTCTTTAAATTTTCTTGCATGATATTAAAGCGGGCGAGACGACTCGCAGCACAGCTCGCGTAAACAAAAGACACCAGCACACCGAACTCGTCCGCCGGTATACGAAAGCACCAATGGTACATCAGCAGCGCCGGAGCGACGCCAAATGAAATTGCATCGGACAAGGAATCAAACTCAATCCCGAAACGGGATGTGGCATTGAGTCGGCGCGCGACTCTGCCATCGAGACCATCGAGCAGGATAGCAAAAAAGATTGCAATCGAAGCCTTTTCAAAACGCCCCGATGCCGCATAAATAATCGACAAAAAACCGCAAAACATCGCGCCAACGGTTACTGCGTTTGGCACCAGATAGCGTCGGCGATATAGCCTTTCCTTTATCTCTTCACGGCGGGCACGCAATTTCTCGGTTCTTTTTCCGAATGCCACGGGGCTCTCTCACGTCAAAAAGTCTTAGAAAGTGAGCCTACCATGGCAATGGTAAGAACGCGAGTTTCCAGTAAATTTACGAATTACGGCATCGGGTTTTACTATGATACCCCAATCTGGTACTAATAAAACCTAGTGTCATAAACGACGTTTAGCGATGATGTTGTTTTACAACAGTGTCGCCCTACCGCGAGGGGCAAACATTAGGGGACCTCTGGGCATATATTGTTACGAGTGTGGAGTTTTGTATGAGTGACAACATAAGCAGCGAGCAATCGCTCCCAAAGTTAGTGATTGTGGCAAGCCATAGCGTGCTGCGCTATGCATTAAAGCAGCTCCTTGAAGCAACCGGCCGGTTCTCCTCGGTTGAAGAGGCTGAATGTTCCGATCGTGCTGTTGAATTCTCTAAGATTGGTTCTGATGCAATCTTTCTTATTTACCCGGATGCCAACGGAATCATTACGCCAAAACTTGTCAAACAGATTCGAGCGCTCCTTCCGTCAGCGCATATTGTGGTGATAGCTCTGCCAGGAAAGGCGTTTGAAGAAGCCAATGCGACAGTCGGGCAGAATCACGGCTGGGCCCAACTTCTTGCCGCTCTCGAGACGTCGTCGCACAGCGAAACTTCACGAGTAACGCTAATTAAACCGATTCGCCGCCGCTCGGTCTCCGCGGATACACCAGAGGCGTTATCGTCTTTAAGCATTCGCGAGCGCGAAGTTTTCTATCTACTCGCCAACGGCGTACCGAACCGCGTTATCGCAAAACAGCTCTTCGTAAGCCCAAGGACTATTGAAACACATCGCGCGAGAGTGATTCGCAAACTTGGCTTAAGCTCGACCGCAAGCATCGTGCGCTATGCTATCCGGCATAATTTGCTGAGCGCCTAGCCCTTACTTCTCTTGACTTTTTTGCGAACCTGGCAGTTTGACGTTGCCGTGGTAGCGTAATACCCTTTCTTTGGATTTTTGATTATTGGTATCTGCTTTGTCGGAGTCAGAACTCGCCGCCAACCCCACGCTTACGATCTCTTCGCCACGACACGCGTTGAGTTTTCGTACATTCGCGCTTTCCTGCCTTATCGCCTATTTGTTTGTCTACCCTATATCGCAGAGCGCCGACATTGTGGCCTCGGTTCTTGCTTTTTCGCTTTCGACATTTATCGCGCTTGTGGTTATAAGCTCGTTCGTTGTTGCCTTGCGACTACGCCAAAGACTTAGAATACAAGTAGCGCTACTCGAAGATTCGGCAAGTCAGGAGAACCTTTTCGCACGCTCGCCTCTCACGCTCGAGTTAAAAACATCGCAAGTTCAGCTCCCTCCGATGCTTTCATTGTCACTAGTTCCGCTTTTCTCACATGAAGAACTTAACATTTCCCCCTTAGTCATTGTCGGGACATCAAACTCTGAGCGACGGCTCCGACAGAAGATTACCTTTCCGCATCGAGGTCGTTGGACCCTTACTGAAATAGCGGCGCAGCACTGTGATGGCTTAGGTCTTTCGAGCGTTTCCTGGATGGTGGTGCCTTCGCCGCGCGAATTTCGAGTACGGCCTGCGCAAGTAAACATTTCGGCCCTGCCAGTTATTAGTTCGGCATATCGCCCTGGTGAGGTGAGCCTCGAGCATTCGGAGCGTCTAGGCGACCCATACGATCTCAAGCCCTATCATCCCTCAGATGGATTACGAAAAATACTTTGGAAAACTTATGCTAAATCGGGTCAGCTCATCGCACGGCACCCCGAGCGCTCCGTCACTCCCGAGGGACAAACCGTTATTTTTTGCCTGGCACGTCCCGAAGACGATATTGTCGCAGGCGCCGCACTTGAATATTGCCGAACGCTTGAGAATGCTGAGATTCAGCTTTGCTTCGGCTGCGAAGGAATGAGCATCGGTGCAGCTGCCCATTCGACTGCCGAAGCTGAATCGCTACTCATAGATTCGGTCTGGGCATCTTTACAAGAGTCAGAAACGGACTATCTCACTCGCGCGCTTCAAAGTCTCTTACAGCAATTTAGACAAGACCATCCACATGCAAATCTTTCAAGGCTAGTACTATTTTTGGCGAAGGCCCGTTTTGAATCCCAATCCACAGTCGAGTCGTTAGCACGGCTTGGAAGCTTTCTCGCGAACCAGGGAATTACGCCGACATTTTTTGTGATTGGCAGCTCGCAAAATGAGCAATTGAATTCTAGTTCTCCGCTTCGTGAACGTACTCTGATTAGCACAGCGATAGACTTGATACTTCCCTGGATTGTCAGTGGGCAAAAGCCTGTTGAAAAAGCGCGGCCGAACCACTTCCCCCAATTCGCGGCACGCTGCGGGGGCAACGGGTGGCAACTTCTGACATTTACCGTATAAAGACTATCGCACCGCTCTATTTTCGCGCACACCTATTTACCTCAATATTTTCAACACCTTGACGCTCAAAATATTTTTGACAGCGAGCTACGATGCAGGTATTATTAACTAGTGGGATAAAATCCCATTACGTTTTGAAAAAGGTTTTGCCATGAAAAAGACTACGCTCCTTCTCGGTTCGATTGTTTCAAGCGCGCTCATTTTTGCGCCAATAGGTTTTGCCGCAGGAAAATCAGACGCGTCTCACGGACATGGCAAGTCTGGCAAACACAAAGAGAACTCCGAATCACCACGGGCAACCAAGTACACACTTCGCCTCGCCGGTTGCTGCGCTCTGGAAGCCGCCGAAGCATCAGGTCGGCTTGATTATCGACGCTCTGCCGAAAAGAGCGGCCGTCCGAATGAAAAGTTCGACGCAAAGATACAGATCCCCCTCCCGAGCACAACGCTCAATCTCACCACACCCGAAGCGGCAATCGCGGCTCAGTTTCGGTTAGTTTTTGCTCGAGAGGGGGTTAATTTTGCAACATGCGCCCTGGCTGTTAACCCGGAATCAGTACATTCAGGTGACGATCAGGAAGATGACTCGGATGATAGCGACAAGGTGCAGTACCGTTTACGCCTCGAGAAACGCGGAACTAGCTATCGCACGAAGCGGGGCAGCTGCGATACGGATCTCGCGATCGAGGGCGATCAAGCTGGGATTCCAGATGTCAAGACTGGCGATGTGGTAAGTGTTGAAATGCTTTCGGGGATGGCCTGGACTCCTTTCCTTCAAGCGACAAAGTAGATAGCCGATATGGGCGAGTCGACTCTCGAGAGAATAATCGCCCTTCTTTTAAGACCCGTCGTTCGATTTAGTCTTCGGCACTCGCTTAAGATCCAAGATCTCACCAAGGTGCTGAAATCGGTGCTTCTCGAAGTGGCGAGTGCCGAGCTTGCCGAAAGCGGAAAAGCAATCAATCCAAGTCAGCTGAGCGCGACCACCGGTATTCCGAGAAAATTTATCCCCGACCTCTTGGCACAGGCACCAAGCTTTGACTCCACTGGCAATCTCATTACTCGGCTGATTGGTAGCTGGCAGCGCGATGCTCGCTTTAGCAAACGGGGCAAACCCCGCACACTTAGCGTGGAGGGGGCGCAAAGCGAGTTTGCGAATCTGGTACGTAGCGTCAGCGTTGATCTTAACCCTTACACCGTCTTATTTGAATTGGAGCGGGTCGGCGCAGTTGAGCGGAGCGCTAAGGGGTTGAATCTTAAGAAAAAGCTATACCTAGAAAAGGATTGTGTCGAAGGTTTTAGTATCGCCGCGAAGGATGCAGATTCTCTATTTAAGGCGGTTGAATCTAACCTAATGGATAGCGTTGAGCCGCGGAATTTGCATCTCGCGACCTACTTTGACAATGTGCCGGACCAGGTTTTGCCGGAGGTGCGGGAGTGGTTGCTTCGTGAAGGAACTAAGTTCCACGAACGGGCACGAGCTCATATTGCTACCTTCGATAAAGATATGAATCCTGCGCAGCGTGCAAAGCCGGGAAGGAATGTTATCCGCCTAGGAAGTTTTAGTTTGACGATCCCCTGGAAGAGAGAGGTGTTATGATTAAAAAAAATCGTTCGCCGCAAAAAATTGTCTTCCCAGAGCTTTTACATCGAGCCTTTATTGTTCTGCTTCTCGCGCTTTGCATGAGCTGCTCGTCTTCGGGCGGGGGAACTTCGGGCACCGGCGGTTACGATTACAGTGGAAATATTAGTGATGAAAACGGCCGGCCCATCGCAGATGTCGCAGTCACCTTGCGTGACGCGAACGGAAACGAAGTTGCCGCAACTCGTACGAATAGCGAAGGTGCGTTCTCTATTCCGGATACAGGAATCAGCCTCGGTTCATTGCTCGTTGAGCTTCCTGATGGTGCTCAAGATGTAATCGGAGTTACTTTTCCCCACAGCGCCGATTCGGTAAGGGTGAATGTAAAAAAGCGTAGAGACGGCAAAATAGAAAACGATCTTGAGTACGAAGACTCTCCGAACAACGAAGATGATGACTCCGGGGAGCAGGACAACGACGGAAGCGGCGGGGGATCGGGAAACGGAAGCGACGACTCCGACGATTCGAGAGATGACAATTCAAACGGCGATGACTCACCCGGAAATGGCCAGGGCGGAAACAATGGCAACGGTTCAAATAATGGCAGTGGCAATGGAAGCGGTAATGGAAACGCAGGCGGTAACGGAAATGCCGGTGGAAATGGGAATGGCACAGGGAATGGAAACTCCGGCAATAATGGAAATGGAAACGGCCATGAAAAATGAAAGAGCGGACTAGCAGTTTAAACAAGAATGACTTTATCAAAGCGATAGCCATCGTAACTATTTGATATTTAACGTATACTTATTTCTAAAATAATGTTACATTTCGAAGCGGGCCCACCATAACACTAATTGCGTATACACGCGTGTGGGGGATCGAGCTGGTGTGTTGAGGTTTTTATATGGCATTTCGCCACAGGCAGCGGTCCATTTTTTTCCGGGCTTCGTGTAGTCACTTTGCACGAAGATACTCCAATCGAAATAGTCGCGGAGGCAGTGTGTTGGAATTTGCACTGCTGGCGATCGTATTCTTCACAATCATGGGTGCACTTGTCGATTTCGGCTTAGCACTCCTTGTGAGCCCTTATGTACACAGCGTGGCGTATCGGACGGCCCGCTCAGCAGCAGTGGATCCGAATATCGACAGCAACTTTCAAGGGTATGAAAATGGGGCCAAGACCCGGATCGAGACAGACCTTGGCCGTCTTTGCAGGAATGTACGAGTCAGTATAAATCCCGCCGCCCCCGCGGGACCGAGGAAAATTGTGAGTGTACGCGCGCGCGGTTTTTACCGATATACATTTTTGCGCATGCTTGGCTTTCAGGCGATCGAAGTTGATCGAACAGCGACAATTTTAAGAGAAGCGGAGCTGTAAACTATGGTAGCGAGGAAGTCTCAGGTACCAAAGCTTAAGCTCACAGGCTCACTCGGTGCCGCATTCGTCGAGTTCCTGGTCGCAATTCCCGTCTTCCTTGTCCCTCTCGCCGGGTTGGTCGACTTCGGTCTCTATTTTAACAACGCCCATACCTTCGAGAATCTTGCGCGCGACTCCGCTCGCTTCGCGACTACTATCGCAGCCGCAGACTTTCCTGTCAGCGGAAGCTCAAGCAGCGCCCCCGCAGCTGTTGCTATTCGTTCGAGCGTTATCAATCCTTGGTTAACAGATCATCCGAATATAGACGCTGCCTCGATTAGTGTCTCAGTGCTTCCAATAATTGATCCAAACACGACCACGCGGACTGCTGACGATGGGACATCTTGCGATCGAATCGTGAGCGTGACATTGCGTGGTCAATACCGCTACTCGTTTCTAAGTTTGATTGGGTTTCGTGAAAAAGAGCTTTCACGGACAGTGTCGATGCGTTGGACTGCGGGGCAGAAGTTATGTTCATAAAAATTCGTGAAGAGCGAGACAGCACTGCAGATGGCGGAGCCGTGCTCATTTTTGCGGCACTCTCAATGGTTGTATTACTTGCCATTGTCGCAGTCGCAATTAATGCCGGTCGAATTGCAGCGGTCCGAACGCAGGCTCAGGCTGCGGTCGATGCCGCCGCTATGGCTGGAGTTGCAGGAATCCCTCCACATAGCGCGGGAGTAGATTCGAACAAAGAAACTATCGCCCGCCTCATAAATGCACTCAATGTTGATCAAAGTGGACTGCCGACTTCAAATATTGTCGATGGCAAATCAGCTTCAATCCAAAGCTATACAGGTACTGGAGTTGCAGCCAATCCTGATTTCATCGTGCGATATTTTGATGCAACTACACATAATTTTTATAATGTAGGAAACTACAGCGCAGGATTAAGAAAAAACGTCGAACTAAGAGATCTAAATGCTCTCACCGTAACCAAGAGCTATCCAGTCGATAATTTCTTGGCGGCATTCATCGCTCCGAACCAGTCACGAGTAAATGTCACCGCAACGGCAGTTTTCGGAGGCGCGACTTGCATGAAGCCGCAGCTTCCGATCGCTATATCCGACTGTCAATCTGATGGCGGCTTTCAGTACACTTCCGACTGTAAAACCAACTGCTCCTGTGACACAGCTACAAACCTGTGTGCGGGAGACATCACCCTTGATCTTACTACGTCAAATGCAAACTCTGACAATATGGCCTGGTTTGCGCCTCCAGGCTACGGAAGCGCCAACGACAGCGATATTGAGAGGTGGATTCGAGAGGGAATGCCTACGACCTGCGTTGGAAATTCTGTGTTACTCATCAATGGTGTCACTTCAAACATGAGCTGTGTTCAGGATGTGAAAAATCACTATTTCAATAATCCGCGGGGCCCCAATACTTGTCAGGGCGGTGGTCAGGGGAATGGCCAGGGCAATCAAAATCAGCATGTAATCAATCGACCCGATCTTCAGGCAATGCGTGATCAGGGTATCACTAATTGGGACGCGCTTGTGCCAATAGTTGATTGTAGCGCTCGTAACTACAACCAATCTTGGCAAGTCAAAGGTTTTACCTATGTGCGGATTATAGGAACTGATGGAAACACTCGAATAACCGTCAAACGTGTTTGTAACTCGACAATTCCCTTTGCTACAGGTGGGGGAGCAATTAATTGCGATAATACAACTGGTAACCCCTCGCTGCTGCAGTAGACCTCGACTATCAAAGAGCTAATACCTGAATGCGCGAGTCAAGCCAGAAAGCTTGATAAGCGTTGTAACCTGGTCTTGCGGTACATTCGCTAGAAGAGGACCACGCCCTCTCTTTCTTCGACGCACAAATACCCCGCTCTTTGAACGCGTGGCCAGGCGAGAAACAAGCCAAGGAAATTAATAGGAAGGAGAGT
>CAZEAC010000090.1:0-18854 GCA_964510065.1 uncultured Bdellovibrionales bacterium
GCCTAGTCGCGAGTGCTCGCAAGCCTGGTAGGCTTGCTCCGCGCTCGCTCCGGCGGCCGCCTCGCATTTTAATGCGACTTGGGTCTCTCGCGACGGAAAAAAGTTCATAACACGCTCTGCTAGCAGATTAGCCCGAACGGATACTATGAGAGAGACGAGCTGTCATTTTTGTGAGTCGCATCAACATATTACGAATTCTTAAAAAAAAATGAAGCAGATCTGCTTAAGATCAGGAGATGTGTTTAAGAGTTATGCCTACGGTGTTTCCGGGATGACTGGAAAACACAAGGAGGGATGGGTGGCAGGTACTTTAGTGGAAGATTTCTTGGGAGGGAAGATTCTGCGGGTATGAATCCCCTTGTGAGTAGGTAACTTCAGGTTGAATCGTGTGCCCCAGTGATGAGCATCCGGATGATGCTCCGAAGCGCCAAGGAGGCGCGGGTCCTTTTCGCTTTGTCTGAGAGCAAGATTGCGTTTCAGCGAAGCGAAGGTGGATTTTAAGAGTCAGCCTGACAAGTCTCCATTCTCCCCTTTAAGTCAACACATCGCCCCCACTCGAAAGAGTGGGGGTTTTTATTTTTCGCCTGCGGCGAAAAATATCCTCCGTAGCCTTGGCGAAGCAGGATGGTTAAGCTACCGCTATATTCATGTCCGCCCACACCTCAAAAAATCTTGCAATCCTGGCCTGTGTGCTTTCAACGATTCTTTCAAGCATCGCCTGGATAACCGAACAGGAAGCTGTACTAGCGCTTACTCCACTTGTCGTGACTGGGTACTCAATGCTGTTCGGTGCCGTAATTCTTCTTGGAATGGCGCGTTGGCAGGGGCCTATTCCCAGGCCAGCAGAATTAATGAAGTTCAAGCGTGAGTTTTTTTTGCTGACAGTTTGGAGAAGTCTATTAGGTCAGCTCTTCTTGGTATATGCGCTGCTTTACACTCTTTCTAGTAAAGTAATGTTTCTTACTAAGATTGAGCCCTACTTGATTGTCTTGTGGTTTTGGCTTTTTAAAGGGGAAAAGCTGCGCGGCGATCAGCTGTTTCTCCTTGCCCTGCATATTGGCGGAGCGGTGCTGCTTTCGACTGGTGGCGATCTTAACTTTCAGGCTGATCAGCTCGGAGACTTGCTGGTAATACTCGGAGTTGCTTCGAACTCGCTTTCTTATGGTCCGGCACAGGAGCTGACGCACAAATTCGGATCGACCGTTACTTCTGGCGTTGCCCTGCTCATCGGCGCGATAATAATGCTGCCTGTCGCGATACTTTTTGCGCCGAGTCCATTTCGAGCTGATCCACAGACCCTTCACGGGTGGTATTATCTGATTATTACCGTGCTTCTTTTCTATGTATTAAGT
Organism: uncultured Bdellovibrionales bacterium; assembly: GCA_964510065.1. Lineage (GTDB taxonomy): Bacteria > Bdellovibrionota_C > UBA2361 > UBA2361 > CAIXSY01 > CAZEAC01. Next base: position 1,353 of record CAZEAC010000090.1, read on the forward strand.
ACGGTGTTTTGGTACTACTCGCTAAAAGGACTAAAAGCTTGGCTTTCCTCGGCGCTCCGATGCATTGGCCCAGTGGTCGCGGCGCCGATTGCCTGGCTCGTGTATAATAAGCCACTTACCTGGCTACAAGCGATCGGCGCGATTGTAGTCATCGTCACGTCGGCGCTTATGATTCGCGAAAAGAAAATGAAAAAAGCAGCGGGAGCCGTAGTCTAAGATTTCTTTGCGCTTCCGTGCCACTTCTCCCAATGCCTCCGCACGAAGGGGAGTGGAAATGTCGAGAGGAAAAAACCAGTAGTAGGTACAAGCGCATCGACATAGGGCTGCGCCGATCCAATCATGCTGAATACAAGCAGCATGGTGACATAGGTTACAAATGTCACCGAAACTAGTCGCGCTCGGCTTGTCTCCCAAGATTTATGGCTTTCTACCCGGCGATTCCGCTCCTGAATCGCATGGAGCTCAGTTTCAAGCGCTACGATACGGGAGTTCAATTCGTGATAGTTCATAGCCCCTTTGTTACAATCTCGTTCATGGGCTGCCTTAGAGCCCTTGCCAAGTTCTTTGTGCGCCACCCTGAAGCTTCTCATACTGCTGCCACTGCTTGGCAGTCAGCAATTGTTCAAGCGCTCGACGATATTCAGCGGTAACTTCACGCATGGCATCGGATTGCGCCAACGTTCCGCTCGCCATCAATTCTTGGTAACGACTAAAAGCGTCGGACTGAAGCGAAGAAAGCTCACCGGCCTGTGTATCACTTAAGCCGAGACTATTTTGATAATACTGCACCGCGCGCCGCCGCTCGTTTTCAGTCGCCTGCCGAAGCACTTTAAACTGTTCTCCCTGAATATAACGGTCTCCGCTCAAAGCGTTTTCGAGAAGCCGCGCTTGACTCTCGCTCACCCGAGTTCGCAGGTAGTTTTTTATGTAGTGACGCAGCTCAGGAAACGAGAGTCCCGCATTGGTCGCAAGGTGTAGCTCGTTAAGGATCTCTGTTCGAAATTCAGTACTAAATTCACCTGCCGAAATCGCCTGGGCCAAGCTCTGTTCAAAGAGGAGCTGCGCTCGCTGTTCGCCGAGCTTCGACTCGATACTTCTATAGCTCGCCGCCACTTCTGCACCGACGATGGCTTCAAAGGGCTCAATTTCAGCACGTAGAGCTTGAAGTGATTCGGGAGAGCCACGAAACGCGCTAAGTGCTATGCGTTGACGAAAATGGTGTTCAAGTCTGATGCGCTGCTGCTCACTTAGCTCAACCATGAGCGCCACGCCACGAATCTTCTCGGCGACCGCGTAGGAGATGGTTTGTTCGGCGGAGGCCTCAGCAGAATCGTTCCGCGCTGCCATTTCTTGACCGGACGCGCCGGCGGCCTCATGGAGAGAGCGCACCTTTTGCGCTGACGTATCGACCTTTTCCAGTAAACTTTTCGCGGCCGAAGCTCTTCCCTTAGGAGAGTAGTCCTTCGTAATGACTGCGAGACTCACAATCAGTCCAATGCTTACAGTGGTTGCAGCTACAGCTATAAGCTTACTTGCCCGCAACGGGAAGTTTTTTTGCTTCTGAAAGTAGTACATTGAAGCCGTATACCCTGTTGGTTACATGCTCGGCAGTGAGCTTTTTCTTTCCGAGTCCAACAACCAGCCGGCCCATATTATCGATAGCCGCTGGAAGATTTTCGCTTCCCTGCCGAAGCTGCCTCGCCACCGCATATGCCTTTGCGCCAGTCGTTGCCCCAAGATTTGTGTATTGAAAGGGCTCAAACCGGTGCTTCAGTACCTCAGCACGTTCCAATTGTGCAGCAGTTGCTCGCGCCCCTGGTCCAAGGATTGTGCCGTCTTCAAGAGTCACAATTCTATCTAGGCCAGTGCGATCGGCGCGTGTTGCCATCTGGTTTGTAAAGCTTGTACGTACATTTTCTTCGAAAGCTTTACATGAAGCAGCAAAAGCAGATGCCGCGCTCATCGCAGTGTCCTTATTAAATGGGGTCGCGGAAGTGAGCGGTAATGTACTATTTCTTAGACTTGCGTACTGAGTGCTCAAAATCTCAAGATCCTGGAAATACCGAGCAGGGTCTTGCAAATAGGCGCCTCGAATAAGAGTGACTCCCGGTGAGACAGGCGCGGTTGGTGTTCTGCTCACGGTAAGCGGGGCTTGAGCACCATCACCGCCGGCACGAGATTCGCTTGAAAAACTGCTAATGAAAAATCCTGCAAGTCCCAGTGATGCCAAGCCACCTGCAATTCCGATGGTTTTTGCTTTTGGGGAAAATGACGCGACAGGTACTCGAGAAAAGTGTAAAGGCTGATTACTCATTGTGAAGCCTCCAATAATTGCGCGCACACAGCAGAATTGCAAAAAATTGATTTCTGCAAGCTCCTCTCAAGCTAGCAGCCTGAGAGGAGCTAATTTCATTTAAGCGAACTTAAAGCCGTTACTGAATGTCCGGTTCGCAAGCAGCGTTACACCCCTTAATGCAGGCATCACGTTGCCAGGTGGAGTAATCGCCGGAATCCCATTTGTCATTACAACCATCGTGACACCCGTTGTAGGGCTGGTCACACACCGGAGTTCTTCCAGCTTCATCGCACTCTGCATCAGCGAAATCAACTGCATCACAAGACGCCTTACAAGCATCCTCCGAGCTCTGAAGAATAGTTTCGTCTTCGCAGTATTTATAACAGTCATCCTTATTCTTACCGCCTCCTGGACCAGGATCTCCTGCAGCAGCAGCCGCAGCAATTGGTGCAGCAGCCGCAGCCATGATGCAGGGTTCGCTACAAGCAGCAGCCGCAGCTTGGCAGCCGGACAGCGGGCAGGTTGGGCCGCCATCCGAGTCGTCCGAACCATCATCTCCTGTAGGTGTCGCCGGGTCAGTGCATGTTGGCGTTGCGGTCGGGCTTGAAGTCGGGGTCGCCGTAGGCGTCGCGGTGGGCGTTGAAGTAGGCGTTGCCGTTGGAGTTGGCGTAGGAGTTGGTGGCTTGGTAGTCGAAGTTGAGGAACTGGTCGTTGTTGTTGTGGTGGTCGCCGCAAAAGCAAGGCTTCCGATAAAATTGCTTCCAATGAAGCCGCAAAGCGCAAGACACGCTATATATTTCTTTACAGTAAATAAATTTTTTGTGGACATGACTAATTACCTTAATAATTTAACTAGAGATAATTTTATAGACAACTTGGCTTAATGATTCTGTTGCAGAATCGTGAACAACAATCGATTGAGGCCTAGATCACTACAAGTAACTGCAATTAGTGAAGCGACTCAATTTCAACCAAAACTTTTGAAGGCAAAGCCGCACCGCAATTCGTAGAATTCAGGCAGCAGTCCTCAAAAAACCAACATTCGACATTTAGATTATCCTTAGATATATCTCACCGCCTGCTACGCTAGTCAAGTGATCTTACGCGCTTCCAGGGCGCGGCCAACCCGGTGCTACCGAGGGTAAGAAGAGCCGCTAGCTCCCGAGTTTCCTTCGAATTCTCTCGCGAAGTCTCGTGCAGCGTTTTGCGGTTGATGCGCGCTTACAAGCAATTTGCAATGACCGCTTTGAACCCACCACTATTAGTAGCTTCTTGGCGCGAGTAATTGCCGTGTAAATGAGCTGCCTTTCGAGAAGCGCGTAATGTGACTCGTGGAGCGTCAGCACTACGCAGGGAATCTCCGAGCCCTGGGAGCGGTGCACCGTGACCGCATACGCGAGTGCGAGCTGACGCATCTCGGCCTCGTTATATTTTACGAGTCTCCCATCCCACATCTCGACAAGAAGAGTCTTGGTGCGCCTATCGACACCAAAAATCTGACCAACGTCACCGTTAAACACCCCAACCGGATCAATCTGATAATTGTTAACTCTTTGGCATACGCGGTCGCCGACACGAAAAATTGTTTCACCGACCATTATCTCTTGCTCAGAATCGAGCTCGGGATTTAGTTTTGCCTGAAGTCTTTGATTGAGTGCCAACGTCCCGAGCGGACCACGGTTCGTTGGGGTAAGCACGCTGATATCTTTAGTCTCGAAGCCGAATTTCTTTCCAATTTGATCGGCAACAAGGCTTTCAACAAGTAGTCCTGCTTCCGCAGCATCTCTTTTCTCTAGAAAATAGGCATCAGCTTTGGTCTTGCCGTCAGGCGCGGGGATTTCCGGGACGAGCCCTGCGTTTACTGCGTGCGCAATCGCATTAATCGACGATTCTCCAGACCTCCGGAAGAGTTGAGACAAACTGATTGTGGTCAGTTCATGGAGTGACAGTAAATCGCCAAACACCCGCCCGGGGCCGACGGAAGGTAGTTGATCCTTGTCACCAACCAAAATTACCCGTGCATCAGGAGGTACAGCTGCAAAAAGATCCTCGGCAAGCTGCAGATCAATCATTGATGCTTCATCGATAATGAGCGCGTCAATTGGCAAAGGATCATGGAGCCCATGAACAAACTGTCCATCGCTTGGATTAAACTTCAATAGACGATGAATCGTGCTCGCTGGAAGTTCGCAGACCTGTGCCATACGCTGCGCCGCGCGGCCGGTCGGCGCGGCAAGCGCGAGCCGTAGCCGTGACTCTTTAAATAGTTTGGCAAGCGCTCTAATAATTGTAGTCTTTCCGCAGCCCGGTCCGCCGGTGATAAGCAAAAATGACTTTGTAGCGGCGGCAAGCACTGCGTCGCGTTGCTCACGCGAGAAATGTACCTGAAGCCCTTCTTCTGCTTGCGCAAGAACTCGATCGACGGTTTCAGGTGCGATCTCTTTTTTGCAGGGCGTTCCCACCCGTGCAGCGACAAACGAGGCGACAAACTCCTCCGCTTGATATAGCTGACGCAGATAGATCGCTTCGTTATCTTCGATACATAGCTCTTCATCGACAAGCTCGTGAAGCGGAGTTTCTAGGTCAATTGATTCGCCGAGTTCGAGAAGCATCTGCGCGCGCTGAAAGAGCTGCTCTTTACTTAAAAAACAATGGCCCTCGTCGAGCGCTTTCTCAAGCGCGTAAAACAATCCAGCGCGAATGCGCTGTTCCGAATCCTTTTTGAGCCCAAGATTCATCGCGATCTGATCGGCGCGCAGAAAGCCGATACCGCGAATTCCGCTTGCGCGAGCAAGGATATAAGGATCCCTTGATAGAATTTCAACTGAGCGATTGCCGTAATGATCATGGATCTTCTTGGCGAGATTTTGCGAGACATGGTGCGTGAGCAAAAATCTCAGAACTTCGCCCATACCTGCCTGAGCGCTCAAGGTGTCGATTATAAGCCGGGCCTTGCTTGGTCCCACTCCCTGAATTGCGGCGAGGCGCTCCGGCTCTCGATGAATAATAGAAATTGCCTCAGTGCCGAGGGCCTGAATAATTCGTTCGGCAGTTTTCTCGCCGACGCCCTTTATGATGCCGCTGCCTAAGTAGGCAATAAGTCCTTCGGCAGTTTCCGGTTGGGTCGCCGTCACGGTATACGCCGCAAGCTGTCGCCCAAATTTTGGATGTTCCTTGTAAATACCACGGACGACCACATGGCTACCGACCGACGTTTCGACAAAATTTCCGACGACGGTTACCTGATCAACTGAATCATCAATAGTAAGTTGAAAAACGGTGTAACCGTTTTCAGGGTTTCTGAAGGTTACTCTTCGTACGACTCCGCGAAGGACCTGTTCTGGATCTGCTGCTTCCATGCGCAATGCTAATTCGAGAGAATAGAGTCGAAGTTTCGCAAATTATAGAAGAAATATAAAGCGTGAGTTAGTTCCGCCGTAAAAAGCTGCGAAAGGAAGAAATTGGATTGGTTGGGAGGGTATAAGAACCTTTGAACTGTTATCAAGGGGAGGGGAGCCGTGTTGGCCACGTGCTCCCCTCCCTAATCGCTACGAGAATTACGCTACGCAAGCACCGCGGGAATTGCGAGGACCTTTGAAGCGCCGAGCTGCTCCAAGGGAACGGCCTCGGGCAGCGCACCAGGAAAATGGTACAACGCCACAATCCGGGCCAGCGCGACGAGTGGAACCAGCGGCGATGGATTACGCGGATAAAAGTCGTACCCCGTGAGATACTCTGATCCAGCCCGACGGCTCAGTCCCAGCTCGTAGCGGTTGCGATCGTAACTTACTTGAAATGTGCCCTGCCTCACCGTGCTCTGTTGCGGATTGAGCTGCTCGATCTGCTCTTGAATGGAGCAGCTCGTAGCAAGGGCGATCAGCGATTGTAAAGTTTCAAACACACTCGCCTGCGGCGAAATATCAGCGCGCACGAGATACCACTCGATACGCTGCCCAGATATTCCCTGATATACATGAAACTGTGTCTGCCCCTTCGCGGTTCCAAATGTTCTCATAGCAATATAATAAACCTCATGGCTCAAAGCGACGCGACAGGCGACGCCTATGACCCTTAAAAACAGGCGATACCAGGAGGTGCTGAAGCACGTGCTTCAAAACCGCCCGCTATCATCAAAACCTTCACCCTCTCTCCGAAGCGTAGCTCCGAACAGAGGTGATTAAAACTGCTTCTACCCAAACAAAAAAAGGGCGAGCAGGGTATCTTAAACGTGCGTTCAAGGCAAGCTTCGACGGTGGGCCTGTTGCGGATTGTCCACCTTTTTTAGTGCTAGCGAGGCTTCGCCTCAGACCATCGAGCCAAGTTCTTACAGCAGTGCCGCGAATCCTCGCTAGTCAGTGGTGTTTGGTTCGACTGCGGGCTCCTGCCCTCCGTCGACCCCGCTCCAAGCTACGTTTCGCGCAGGAAAGGCGCGAAACTCCGCGTCGCTCCAGGCGCTGCCGCGCCTGTCCGGCCATCCTGGCCGGCTAGATTCCTTGGCTCCAGAACGCACTCATTTGGTGCTAATTCCAAAAGCCAAGGAATCTAGAACCGTTTTAAATGCTCTCGTAGGCGCTTGCATGTAGTGCAGGAGATCTGCCAAATTTAAGCAGCATGAAAAAAGATTTGACAGTCGTGGTAACAAGGGCAAAAGCGCAGGCAGCCGGGCTTGTGACCCTGCTTCGTGCGCGTTCTTTTGAGGTGCTTGAGCTTCCCGCGCTCAATATCGAATATAGTAAGTTGAGTGATGAGCTGCGTGATGCACTTGATGATCTGCAGGATCAGGAATACTCGTGGGTCGTGTTTTTATCGGCAAATGGAGTTCGTGGGCTCGCGCATCTATATCAAGAGGCGAAGCTCCCGCCGGTCATCCCCGATAATGTGCGTATCGCGGCGCAGGGTGCAAAGACGGCGCTGGTATGCTCACAGCTTTTTAAGCGGACTCCGGTGTTGGTGCCTGAAGAGGCTTTGGCTGAACAGCTCGCGCGGAATTTACTTGAGCAGGTTGCTCCCGACGAGAAGCTTTTGCTCGCCGTTTCCGAGGAAAGTCGCGGATTTCTTCAAGCCGAGCTAAGGAAGGCGTCAATCGAGTTCGATGAGATAGTAGTCTATAAGAATCGGCGTGAGCTCGGCGAGAAACAGCGAATACCGGAAGTCGTAACTTCAGAAAAGAAATTAGTATTTTCATTCTTCAGCCCCTCTGCGGTAAAAAGTGTGTGGGAGGGATTGGGTGAACATCGCGAGGTTCTGAGACGATCGAAGATAGCGGTGATTGGTCCGGTCACCGCACAGGCCGTGCGTGATCTTGGGCTGCCGGTATTCCTTGAAGCACGCGACCATTCGGATAAAGGGTTTGTGGAGGCGCTCTGCGCGGCGCTCGATGTTCCTTAAAAAGAGTGTACAATGATTGACCTTAACGATCTACGAAAGAGACCCGATGAGTATCAGAAAGCCTGTGATGATAAGCGCGTAAAGTTTAGCGTGCGAGAATTCTTGACGTTGGACGCGGAGTACCGCGAATTGAAGACGCAGCTTGAAGGATTGCGCGCTGAGCAGAATGCCGTCAGCAAAGAGATCCCCAAGCTGCAGGGCGCAGAGAAGGAAATCAAACTTGCGCGGATGAAAGAAGTTGCAAGTTCAGTTAAAGAAGGGGCCGAAAAGTATAAGAGCATTGAAGAGCGTTGGCAGAAAGATCAGTTGATGATCCCCTCAATTCCCCTGGCGAAAGTCCCCTGCGGAAAAGACGATTCTGAGAATGTCGAGGTTCGAACCTGGGGCACTCCGAGGAAGTTTGATTTTCCGATCCGTGACCATGTTGAGCTCGGGAATTCGCTTGGGCTTCTCGATATCGAGAGAGGCGTGAAGATTGCTGGAGCAAGAAACTATTTCCTGAAGGGCGATGGCGTGAGATTGCAGCATGCGGTGCTCTCGCTGGCGATGGATCTCTTACATGAGCGTGGGTACACGCTGATGGAACCGCCGCACATTGTGAAATATAGCGCAATGATGGGTACGAGTTATTTCCCAGGTGGAGAAGATCAAGCGTATCACCTTGATGAGCGTGACGCTGATTTCTATCTTATCGGCACTTCCGAAGTTTCGGTCACTTCGTACCATTCCGAGGAGATTCTTAACAAAGACGAGCTCCCGAAAAGGTATGCTGGCGTTTCGCCGTGTTACCGCAGGGAAGCGGGGACTTATGGTAAGGACACTCAGGGCATCTATCGTATCCATCAGTTTTATAAAGTTGAGCAGGTAGTCGTGTGTGAAGCCAATCCTGAAACAAGCGCGACTTTTCACGCTGAGCTGCTTGGAAATGCCGAAAAAATGATGCAGCTTTTGGAGATCCCGTACCGTGTTGTGGATGTATGTACGGGAGATATGGGTCGTGGGCAGGTTTATAAAAATGATATCGAAGCATGGATGCCTTCACGAAAAGGGTGGGGCGAGACACACAGCTGTTCGACCTTTCATGAATTTCAAGCAAGGCGATTAAATCTTCGCTATCGTGGAGATGGAAAGAATATCTTCTGTCACACTTTAAACAATACCTGTATCGCAACGCCTCGGGTGCTAATCCCGATTCTTGAGCTTAATCAAAATGCTGATGGAACGGTCAATGTGCCTGCTGCGCTTCGAAAATATATGAGTGGGCAGGAGATTATCGGAAAGCCGCGGTAGCGAAAAAGCGAAATATTAAGCATCTGGAGATTTGTAGAAGATAGGATTGGGAAAGCATGCTCTCTCCCAAAACGTTACTAAAAACCGCACGCGCTTTAGTTGCATGTAAGCACGAGCGATGTTGAGTTTGGCCCTAGGCGGCTTTCTTTTGACTATCAAGCCGATGCCGCTTGAGGAGCCGGAGGCGACCCTCTTCAGCCTCTTCAAGCGAAAGCCACCTGACCAGATCTTCTCCGCTCAGGTCCTCGGCAATCGCTTCCCAATAGTCCCAGTCCGTCTTCACACCTTGTACTTCGAGCGCCATGGCGAACTGCGGATCCTCTGAGACACGATGGCCAAGGTAAACTCTCTCGGAGACCGCGCGCAAGCAATTGAAATTCAATTCGGACTATGTCCTAAGCGAGACGCTATTCGCTAGGTAGATAATTTCTCGAGGTCCCAGTTCTCAATCAATAAACACCAGGTGTTTAAATTGGATTTTTTACGACTGCGCTATGGCTCTGGATAATCAGAAAGCGCGAAGAGAGGTAACACGGGTTATGGAGTCTTCAAGGAGTGAAGCAACTGCGAACCGTATTCTTCAAACCTTGAAGTCAAAGGAAGAGCCTACATTAGGCTATCCCGTGAGCCAGCTAATCAGATACGCTACTGCCCAGTAGAGGCAGTTAAGCCAGCCAATAAGCCCTGTGAGCGCCCCAGTGAAACCGACGAAGAAGATGCGGAATTTCTTCTCATCACGCTTCTCCGCCCAATTGCAAAGCAGATTGCAGACGAGAATAAGGAACACACCAACGATATATCCCCAGACCCATCGCCTCTCGTTGAATAGGTGCATCTCAAGGAGCTGCCAGCCCCAAAACCAAATCGTGATGAATTCGAGTCCGGCTATATACAGCACGAAGTAGACCAATGCCTTAATGGTTTTCCACATAGATCCTTTCCTCTCGAGCCTTGCGAAGGCTCATTTGTAGAATTGATAGATTGTCCAGCCGAAGCCACTCACCCAGGAGAGCAGGTAGCTAGTAAAGCTCACCTTAGTGATAAACACGGTAGTGTCACAGCTCTGGTCGCGCTTTTCCGAGCGGCCCCAGTGCAGAACTTTCCGGCTTACGAAGATGCCGAAAATGACCACGAAGTAACCGCACCACCAGTATTTACCTCGGAACAGCGTCATCTGGCCGATAACCAGAGACTCAAACCAGCAGACCGCCAAAAACGGCCCGACAAGTATGCCGAGCAGCTCTTTGTAGATGTTGAGAATTGCTTTCACGTTTCCTTTCTGCGCAGAAGTTCGGAAAAACCTTTATCAGTTGCTCCGTCTCCCACGCCTCGCAGTCAAAGTGCCAGGGGTAGGAAACGAAATCTCTTCTACCGAAAAAAATTGAAAATGAGCTCGAACTTTTTTCAGAGTAGCGCGACCGATTAATAGTGTCATTTAGAAGTATAAATATAGCAATTAATAGCCATTTAAATATAATAAAATGGCTAATATCTTCGAATATTGCTATTATAATGAAATGAAAAAGCCGCTTCCCGATACTGATAAGGCGTTGCTCTGGCAGCTCGATTTTAAAAGCCGGGTGCCGTTGGCAACGTTGGCGCAGAATCTGCGTGTCTCAAAAGCACAGGTTCACCGCCGCATGCAGCGGCTTAGGGCATTGGAAATCCTGCGGGGATTTTCATGCGTGCTTGATGTCGCTCGGTTTGGTTACACTACCTACCGAATTTACTTTCGCTTCGGCAGCACAAGCGCCGCGCAGGAGCGCCGAATTTTTGACTATTTTACCTCGCATCCCTTTACTCTTTGGGTCGTACGGCTTCTTGGTCGTTGGGACATGGAGATTGTATTCGTTGTTCGAAACGCGGTGCATTTAAACACGCTCTTTAAGCGCGCGCAGCGCGACCTCGGTGACTTTTTCGAAGATTACAACATATCGATATCGACGCTCACACACCACTACCGGCGCGATTACCTGATGGGCGACACGCGGCGAAGTACAGTACAAACCTATTTTGGAAAGGAACCTAGTCTCGTCGATCTGGATCGCATCGACTATGAAATTCTCGAAGCTCTCATCGAAGATAGTAAGCGCCCAAGCCGGGTCATAGGAAAAAGTCTCGGTGTTAACTACCATACGGTGCAGCGTCGTATAGAAAAGATGGAAGAATCAGGAATTATTCAATGCTATCGGCCGGTGATCGATATTGGAAAACTCGGTCGGCGCTTTCTAAAGGTTTTATTTAAAATTTCAGCAATGCCGCAGAAGCTTGAGTCCGAGCTCTTTCAGTTTCTTACCGCGCATAGCTTTGTGGTGTATCTCACCGAGGTGCTCGGCGACTGGCAGCTTGAAGTGGAATGTGAGGTCGCCGATACCACCCAGGTCTTCGAAATGATTTTGGCCGCGAGGCGGCGTTTCGGGCGATATTTGCAGACTTCCGATGTCGTTGAAGTCGCCACAGAGTTAAAGCTCTGCTATTTGCCGACTGGAATAGCTAATTCGGTCAAGGGTAGAGGGCGCGAGGTTCATAAGTCGTGACTTCCACGCATTTTTGTCCGTGATATTCTGTGATATACTTAAATACAGGCCTCGCCAATTATTTCAACAAGTTAATGGATCGCAGTGTGAGCTCTACCTTAACCGTGACGAACTCGTATTGGGTCGATAAACTGCGTGGATCGCTTTAATCCTCAATGACCGCCAAATCTTTGCTCTCTGTAGTAGTGATTCTCCAGGCCCTAACGTTCGTGGCCAGTCGGTACTCACTCGCGCAGCAGCCCTTATCGGGGAGCGCGCCCTATGTTACCGTTGAAGCTTCGCCTCCCTCAGTTACCCTGCAAACCCTTCAGTCCAGCTTTATCGGCATGAGATTAAAACGCAGGCTTTTGGGAGACACCGATTGGAACTTTACTTTAGTGACACTTCCTGGGTCGGTACAGTCGTATCGAGATAGCACCGTTCAGAGTGGTAAAGTCTATGAATATAATCTTGTTCCCCTGCAAGATTACGGCTACGAAGCAGAACAGTTATCGGTGATATTGACTGCCGTCGTTGGGCAGCCACCTGTTCAACTACGTGCAGTACAAGAGCAACGCGGAATCATCGCGTTGTTAATCGATGCAGATCTTTCCGCGGAGATTTCAATAGAAGTGCGCCGACTTGCTCAAGACCTGGTTGGAGACGGATGGCAGGTAATTCAGCACATTGTCCCTCGATCAACGCCGGTACCTGAAGTGAAAGCGCTTCTGAGAAATATTTACCAGCAACATGGCGCCTCATTTAAATCGGCAATGCTGTTGGGGCATCTGCCGGTTCCCTTCTCTGGAGCAACTGCGTGGGATGGGCATCAAGTTGAGCACTCCAATGCCTGGAGTACTGATCGGTACTATACCGACTTAGATGGGAATTGGTCCGATATTAACGACGCGTATGCCGGATCTTTGGATGTCTATACTGAGGTAAGTCCGCGCTTCGCAGGGCGCAACTTTCCTAATGATGGTCGCTTTGATGAGGGCCAGACACCGAGCGCCCAGGAGATCTCGGTTGGTCGAGTAGATTTCTATAACCTTCCGGCGTTTCTCCCGAAAAGTGAAGCCTATTTGCTTAAAGAATATCTTAATAAGAATCATCGATACCGACAGGGCGAGCTACAGGTGCCAAAGCGCGCTGTGGGATTTGATTATGGAAACCCGTGGACTGATCCTGGTGATATGGTCAGGGATTTGGCCAGCTACTTTGGCAAAGATAGAGCCTACCTAGGCGATCCCTTTGCGTTCGCAGAAGGGCCAGCGGGTGGCAGTTATCTCGCTGGAAAATTTTCTGACGCTGGCTTTTATCAGGGCATGCACCATTCCCAATTCCAATCGAGAGTTATCGCGGGGAAGGATATTAAAATAGTTTTTATGGAGCTGTTCGGAAGCTATTTTGGAGATTTTGATGTTTCCGATAACTTCTTGCGCGCGGCTTTGGCATCCGGCTCTCATACACTCGCCACCATTTATCGTATCAATCAAATAAAGCTCGACCCCCTATACCTCGGGGACACCATTGGTGACTGCGCCAATACGACTGACCTTGTTTACGTTAATTTGCAGGGCGATCCGTCACTGAGGATACAGCAGGTTAAGCCTGTGCGTAATCTGCGAGGTGCCATTAACGCTGGCCGTCTGGAGCTTAGTTGGGCTCCCGCGACCGATTTGAATTACGGCTATCATGTTTACCAATCTTCGAATTCTGAAGGGCCCTTTGTCCGGCTAACCACGGAGCCAATTACCGCATCGACATTCGATGTCGGAGCTGCGACATCGTCCACTTCGACGTATATGGTACGTACTGTTTCGTTGGAAACTTTTGGTCGAGGAAGTTTTTTCAATTTAAGTCAGGGAAGCTTTCTTACGTTGGATATCAGTCCGTCTGGAGCTGGCTTTGCAGTTCGGGTAGTTGACCCTCAGGTGACGCCCGCGCCGCTTACAGACCCCGCACCTGTAGATTTCAGCCCAAAGATTCCCGCAATAAATGCTGCGACGGTAATTCCTGCCTCGGCTGGGCCTGGTCAGATAATTAAGTTACAACTCGAATGGACTCCCGGGCCGCTTGATTACGGATACTACGAAGTCGCTGTAAAGTTGAAGAATTCGACATCGGAGTTCACCTTGGACTCTCATTTTTTTCCAGTGATGACGGATCGGTGGATCGGCCAGGTACGCTACGAGGTCCCAATACGAGTCTCAGAACAGATAGCAGCAGGAATTTACGATCTCCAGGTGCATCTTTATAGCGGCGGGAATATTCCTCGTCTGAACCCGGGAGTCGGCGCGACAGCAATAACGCCTCAGATTGTGAAAGTCGGGGCCTTTACAGTCTTACAGAGTCAACTCCCGCCTCATATTGCGAGTAATCTCAGAATTGCCTCGTCTGGAGACCTGCAGCCTGGACAGACCGTTCCAATCCTTTGGGACTCCCAAGGTCTCAGTTCTATTAGAATCGAGGCAGTCGATAGTTCCGGCAATACCTCTCTCAATACAGTGACGCCGGGCGCTATTCCCAATACCGGCGTCTTCAATTGGACCATTCCTCACGGCGCATTCGGTGGCCTTGCCCAACGGGATTTCAGATTGCTTCTCTCGAGTGACAGGTACTACAGCGCAAGGACTCTTTCTCAGTCGACGTACCATTTCGTCGATAATATACCGCCCGCCACCCCGAGTAATATTAGAGCGCTCTATAGCTTCGAAGCCTCAACAAATAAGCCTAAGATCACAGTTGTCTGGGACTATCCCAGCGATGCAGAGTCGCCGTATTATCGGCTGTTTCAGAGGGCATCTGGAGCCACGTATGGCGAGCCAATTGATTTTATTGAAATACCGCAATATGAGTTTTTTGATTTTGTGCCGGGCCTTTATTACTTTAAAGTTGTGGCGGTCGATCTCGCAGGAAATGCTGGTCCGATGAGCAGCGAGGTCGCAATTAATTTCCCTTCATTGAACGCAGATAGTGATAATGATGGTGTGGGTGACTATCTCGATTGCGCAAGCGCTGACGGAAATAGTTGGCGTGTCCGTGCGTACCCGGATTATGATCGTGATGGCGTGCGAGATGCAGCGGTGGAGTTGGCGGTACCGTGTTTCGGCGCTACTCCCAAAGATGGCTTCACGGTCATTGCTTCCGCAATTGACAATTGTCCTTTTGATCGTCCTAACCCGGATCAGCGAGACTCAGACCACGATGGATTTGGTGATGTCTGCGACTATGAAAATCCGCCTGGAGTTCCTTCAGGAATACGAGTTGTATCTTGATGCCGTGTTAAATAAACTCGAAGAGCTTCCTTAGTTGATTAAATATTGTCCAAGGCTACCAACAATAATGGCCTCGCTACATGGAGTCGTCGAAATGATCCAAAAACTGAGAAAAACATTTCTTTGTCTAGTGACTCTCCTGGTTACTTCAAGCGCCAGCGCAGATCTCTTAGTTGATGCCGGTCAGCGCGCGATGTTGACAGTTAGTGTTACGATCCAGGGCGACGTTGAGCAAAAAAAGGGAATTCGTGATGAAGTGGTAAAGTGGTCGACAAAGCGCAGCTTCGAGGCAAAGGTCGAAATGGTTTCGGAGAAACCTGAGAAAGTTAGCTATTCGGGTAGCTTCGATGAGCAGGGCGGGTCGCCTCGAGCAGTACTAGAGGATCTTCAAAAACAGGCGACTGAGTGTGGACAAAACCAGGCCTGCCAGATGCGAATTGCGCTGCAGATGATGAATTCGCCAGCTCTGAGAGGCGCTAAAGACGCAGCTCCTCGGTACCAGGTATGGCGCGCGGTGAAGAATGGCGGTCTGGTCGAGGCGTCTGGCAGTCACGTCGAATCTCTGCATACGGTATTTTATACAGCGGCACGTGAGACTACCGATTGCACCATGACGGCCCCGAAAGTATCGCCTGAATTGATCAATAACGACCCAGGGTCTGAAGCACAATGGGCAGCACGGAGCAAAGAAGCAGTTGATAGCAGCGCTCGTTCGTTTCTTATCGAAGTCGACAGTTCAGACAAGAAGGGAGTGCTCACTGTTACGTCATTTTTGACTGTTGGGTCCGGCAACATAGAGTGCGTTCAGAATATCGGGTCGGGACCGGAAACCTCGCAGCATTCCACTTCTGCCACGCTGCTCCCGGCGGACAACGCCGAGGCGCCACTAAAGGTGCCCGGTATCGCTTCTGACAGCGAGATCTTTGCAAGCGGCTCAGCCAGTATTAAGAGCAACCAGAAATTAAATAACCTTGGCGTTGGCTTCGCAGTCGATGTAGTTGCTCCACTAGATATCGAGGTAAAGTGGGAACTTAAAAAATTTTGAGGCGGTGTTCACATATTTACTCCGCGACAACAAAGCTTTCTCCCTTCACGGTCAAAATGCGTTTCTGGCGTTGCGCAATTCTTTCGCCGCTAAACTGAGTCTTTCCTGTAATGCCTTCGCACGGCTTCGAAAGCCAAGCGTGCGAAATAGCCTCTGAACTAGAGAAAGGTCGGACTTCTTCGATGCATGTAATCAAATCATAGCCTAGCGCAGTCGCGCCAAGCGTGATGCCATCGGGTTCCACGCCATATTTTGCAGAGTAGCGAGCCTTCAGCGCGGCATTATCGCTCCAGGCTTGAAGTAAATAAATTCCCTCGGCATCATGTCCAAGCGTTACGCGATCGGCCTCGAAGAAAGAGTCGCCTACAAGTATCTTCCCACTAAACGTGGCGCTTCGCACTGCTTTGATAAAAGCAACGAGTGCCTCATTGGGCAGAGCCGCGAAGATAGTGTCGCACTGCTCATTTTTTGCGCGTGCAACAATTGCTGCGAAGTCGGCCCCGGCGGAATCAGCAACTTCATTAAATACTATGGTATTCCCTTGTGATTTCGCTTCTTCAATAAACGCTTTGCTCTGAGTGTCGAAGGGTTCGGCAGTTGAAGAAATTACACCGAACCTATAGCTCTTCAGTTTTTTACCCGCGAATCTTGCGAACTCGGCAAAGGATTGCTCGGTTGAATAGCCGAAGCCAAATACATTTGTCCCGAGTGCAGCGACCTTTTCGGTAACGTTCCAAACTGGGACTGCGAGGATGTTCGCTTGTTTTAAATAGGCTGCAGCGGGCGCGAGATCGGCGGTTTGCCAGTACACAACGAGCGGAACTGTTCCGGATGCAAGGAGCGACTGCACGGAGGTGTCGTTGGGAGCCCCCTGAGTTCTACTAAGAAGCGTACGTTTTACGCCGGCTGGAGAATTTGACTCAGCGGCAAGCTCCATTCCCTGTTCAAACGCCTTCGCCGCAGCTTCATCAGGTGCAGGGCCGCGTAAGAATGCGGCTATGCTCATCGTTTCTTGCTTTTGAGCGGTCGATGAAACTTCATTCGACGTACTCGCCGAGTCAGAGTGGTCCGAGGAACAGGCAGCAGCACAGAGAACCATAGATGTAATTAAGAAGATAACAGTGGCACTTTTCATGATTAATTCTCCAAGATAGCTGGACGAGCGTAATGCGAGAACGGAATTTTGCACAGTGAAAAAGCGCAGCTCAAAAGTGCGATTAGTAGGTAAACACGGCTCTGGGGTAGGGGGCGGATCATCGTGACGCTGATTCTGTGAGCCGCGGTGCTATGAGTAGTTGTAGGTTAGAAGAGGCGGTGAAAACAGAGGTTGTAGGTAGCATGCCTGGAGCTGCTGAATGGTCCCACCTGTGTAGATTGCCTCGGAGACCGCGCGCAAGCAATTGAAAATCAATTCGGACAATGTCCTAAGCGAGGCACTATTCGTTAGGTAGAAAATTTATCTACGTTCCAGTTCTGAATCAATAACTACCTGGAGTTCAAATCGGATTTTTCGGTTCTTTGCGCGCGGTCTCCGAGAGAATCCACAAGGGGAGATGCTAGAGCGAATCGTAGACGGTGAGAATGTGAAACGGGCGTGGCGTCAGGTGAGACGAAATCACGGAGCCCCTGGAACTGACGGGATGACGGTCGAGGAGTTCCCCACGTATGCCCGTTCTCACTGGGAGACGG
>CAZEAC010000091.1:0-18842 GCA_964510065.1 uncultured Bdellovibrionales bacterium
TAAATATCTCTTTCTATCTGTGGTCATGGCTACTCTTTTTGGTAGCTTTACTCATTGTTTGCTTGAGTCCTTCGCGCGTGAACAGGCTGGAGCGGCGAAGAGCTCCACTCAGCTACGAGACGAGCTAAATCAGCTTCTTGATGCACAAGTGCGCGAGTGCTTTGGTGCCTCGGCGCTTTCGTCTGTGCGCTTTCAAATAGAACAGCTTCGTCGACGGCTTGGAAATTTCGCCGATTGGCAGGCTGCGTGGAGTGCTTCTGGCTGGAAAGTCATAGCAGTTGAGCAGCAGCTGGAAGGTCCAGCGTGTGAAGTCCATCTCGCCGGACGGTCAGTAAGGCTACGTGGAACAGTCGACCGAGTCGATCGCCATGAAAAAACCGGCGAGATTATGCTCTTTGATTATAAAACAAGCGATAATGCTTCCGATGTCGAGGAGGCTCACCGAAGCAAACAGGGCTGGGTAAATCTGCAGCTCCCGCTGTACGTTCGACTTGCTGCAAAAGGAGCGCTACACGGAATCGTTTCTGAAAAGATTTGCGCCGGATACCTTCGACTGTCTCGCTCTTCTTCCGAAGGAACGCTCAGTGTCGCAGCGTGGGGCAAAGAAGATCTGGATAGCGCGTGGCAAGAGGCTCTTCGTGTTGGCGAATTAATTGTGACGGAGAATTTTTGGCCGCCGTCGAGCGATCTTCGCGTTCCCGCCGAACTAAGCGATCTTTATGGGGTTGGACAGCTCTACCAAAGCGAGGAGGCTGAGTTGTGAGTACTTTGTCACCCACTATGATTCGTGCCTCGGCGGGAAGTGGAAAGACCTTTCAACTTTCATCCCGGGTAATTCAGATCCTGGCTCAAGGCGAAGGTCCCGAAAAGATTCTTGCAACTACGTTTACCCGCAAAGCTGCTGGCGAGATCTTTTATCGAGTTATTGAGCGGCTAGCGCGAGCGGCGCTTTCAACCGAAGGAGCTGAGCTTCTTGCAGAGCAGATCGGGGACCACTCTTTTACTCAGGAGCTTGCCGGCCAACTTCTTATGCGCTTTCTTCGTGAGCAACATCGAAGTATGGTTTCGACGATCGATGCTTTTTGCGTTCGCGTGGTTTCGAGTTTCGCCATGGAGTTGGGCGTACCCTCGCGCTGGCGCCTTGTCGAAGGAAGCGAGCGCGCGCGACTACTGGACGATACGCTTGAGCGCATGTTGGGCAGCGCCGACTTTGCGTGGCTTTTCGAGTTGCTGATTGGCTCGGATCGGGGCGACTCGCGGCGCTCAGTCTATCGTTCTCTTCGCGTGCCGATACTTGAGATGTACGACACATTTCTAGTCGCTCCGGATAAGGCCTGGAAGCCGCTTGCAGAGCCAGAATGCGTAAGTGACCAGGACTATTGCGCTGCGCGAAAGGCGCTCCTCGTTCTTGCGCTCCCGAAAACTCAGAAAGGTACCGAGAATGCAAATTGGAGAAAGGCGCGAGACAAGTTGGCGCTTCTTCTCGATGCCGGCGATTGGTCGGAGTTTCTGGCCGCGGATCTAACTTTGGCTGCGCTTGATCCTTCCGGGACATATTACAACATTGAGGCGCCTGCCGGCTGGAGCGCAGTATTCTCGACCTTGGCAAAGCATGCTCGTGCCAAGGGCATCGAGATCTATAACAATCAGCAGCGGGCGACGTTGAATCTGCTTCAAACATTTCATCAAGTGCTCACCGATATCAAGGCCGAACGCGGTCTAATCGAATTTGCTGATCTTAAACGTTACCTCTCTTCAGCAGCCTGTATGAATGAGCTTGAAGCGCTTTATTTTCGCCTTGATTCGAGTGTGCGTCATCTTCTTTTGGACGAATTTCAGGATACCGCGCCTGCGGACTGGAATGTATTCGCGCCGATAGCTCACGAAATACTTTCGCAGTCCAGTGAGTTTCGTTCATTTTTCTGCGTCGGTGATGTAAAGCAGGCCATCTATGGATGGCGCGGCGGCGCGACAGAGCTGTTTGATACTGTCGCCGCGCGGTATCCACAAATTCAGTCGGTGCGACTCGACACAAGTCGACGAAGTTCAGGAGTTATCATCGATTACGTCAATTCCGTGTTCGCTGAGCTTCCGGCGAATCAGGTATTGTCTGATTATAGTGAGGCAGCGTTTAAGTGGCATCGCGGATTCTCGAAGCACAGCACGGTGAAAGCGGCAGTGCCGGGATATGTTCGCGTCGAAAGCGCGCGCGCGCCCACCGATTATGAGACGTCGAAAGACGTAGTGCTAACGCACACGGCCAAACTGGTTCGAGATCTTCACGTGCGACATCCTTGGGCCACTATTGGCGTGCTTGTGCGGAAGAACAGCGCAGTGGGGCGAGTATTATATGAGCTCCGAAGTGGCGCAAATCCGATTGCCGCAAGCGGCGAGGGGATGACGTACCTGTGCGACTCGCCGGCGGTGACGCTGCTTTTAAATGTACTTACGCTCGGCGACCACCCCGATGATCGTATTGCGCGCTGGTGCGTGGCGCGTTCGCCGCTTGCAAAGGCGCTTGGATTCGAAGACCCGTTCTCGGATGAGAACGCATGCCTTGTGGCAAAGCGTATCCGTGATTCGGTTGCGATGACAGGAATTGCCGGCTACTTCGACTCGATACTTCCGCAGCTCGCGCGATATGTCGATAGACGAGATGGCGGCAGAGTGCTGCAACTTATTGATTGTGCGCGTTCGTATGATGCGGAGGGAAAAGTTCGATTGGATGAATTCGTCGCACGCGCGCGGCACGAGAAGATCGGCATGCCTGAGCCGGCTCAGGTTAGAGTAATGACGATTCACCAATCCAAAGGCTTGGAGTTTGACATCGTCGTGCTTGCCGAATTGGAGGAGAAGTTAGTTGATCTGCAGAAACTGAAGATTCTGACCGCGCGAGATGATACTACTACCGAGTTCACTCGCGCGCTCATCAATCCGCGAGCGGCGGAGCGTGTACTTTCGGATGAGCTTGCAGATGTATATTTTCAGAGTGCTGAGCGCTCACTCCAGGATTCATTGAGTGTGCTGTATGTTGCGCTTACCCGAGCGCGGACCGCACTGTATCAGGTGGTTGCACCGCGAAAGAAGGAGGCAAAGAATTTTAGTTCGGTAATTACCGCGGCGCTTGGTATTCCTTCCGAGATAGAACCAGAGAAGATGCTCTTTGAAATGGGCTCTTCGGAGTATGGCAAGGAACCAACGGGGCAGCGGAGCGGAGCAAAGGGAGAAATTCGGGCGCCAGCGCTTGCGTTCTTGCCGTCCAAAAGAGTGCGCCGACGCGCGCTACTAGGCCAGAGCCCTTCTGATCGTGCGCACAGTTCGCGGAATCTCTTTGCTGAGATCTCGCGAGACTCGTCAGCGCAAAAGATTCAGGGTATCGCTTTACATCGTCTTTTTGAGCAGATTGGTTGGCTTGAAGATGGGGTACCCTCGTTAGAGTCTCAGCGCGCGATTCTCGGCGATTTCCCTTTTGAAAGCGTCGAGAAGGAGCGGCTGCTTGAGGTATTTGGCAGCGCACTTCAAAAAAGTGACGTGAAAAAGACACTAAGTCGCCAGTCGAGGGAAGGGCTTGAATTATGGCGTGAACGCCGCTTTGCGGTGAGTATTGATGGCGTTGTGATAAGTGGCGCCTTTGACCGAGTGGAGATTGAAAAAGACGCCAAAGGAAGAGTGCTTCGTGCGCGAATAATCGATTTTAAAAGCGATCAGGTGACTAATCGTGAATCACTCGCAGAGCTTACAAACGTATACAAACCGCAGGTCGAGTCCTATAGGCGAGTACTTGAACAGATGTTAGGAATTGGGCATGCTGACTGCAGTGCAGTGCTCTTGTTTGTTCGCCAAGGAATTGGCGTCGAGCTTGCATTGTAGCGTAGCGCCGCATGAGCGGCGTCCTTTGTCGTGGCCTGAGCATCGCTGTCGATGGATACACCTTTGCCTAATCAAAAGCCTGTTGAGTACTGGCAACAACGCACCTACACCGAAAACGATATTGGGAATCTGCTTCAGCGGCTAGAACATGCACTTTGCATGTGTGTGACGGTTAATCCCGGCAAGCAGCTTGCCATCCGCGTTTCGAAGCGAGTAGCCGAAACCAAGCAGGGACATGCTCCGGCGGTCATGCAGCTTATGCGCTGGGTACTGACCACATGGGGAGACGAACACCCCACCGGTTCGATTGTATTTTGTTTAGAGGATGGACAAACCGAGGCCAAGTTAGGCATGGTGGCACCGCTTTTTGGGTTTACGAAACGTCGTGATGACATGTCGACATTGCTTATGCCTGATCCGGCCTTTCTTACTACGGACGGGTACTCCCTGGAGCGCGGCGAGATCGACTACATTGAGTCGCGACAGGACTGGTCGGAAAAGATTAGCACCGCATTTTGGCGTGGTTCCAGTTCAGGCCTGGGCTGTGAGGATTGGAGAGAGGCTCCGCGCGCACGTCTGGTACTGGCTTCCGAGCGGTTTCACGACAAGGCAAAGTTTGATGCCAAGTTTACCCTCGCGATATCTTATCCCCATAACAATTCCGCCGAGGAGATAACTAAGGCTGGACTTCTTGTGAATTCCATACCGTTTAAAGAGTTTCTGCAATATCGTTACTTGTTCGACGTTGATGGCGAAAGCTGTGCGTGGCGATCGTTTTTTCTAAAACTTTGCTCACACAGTGTGGTGCTAAAGGTCGAGAGCGAGTATTTGCAGTGGTATTACGGCTTGCTCGAGCCGATGAAACACTACGTGCCGATCCGCGCTGATATGAGCGATCTCGAACTACGGCTCTCATGGCTAAAGGACCACGACGCCGAAGCGTGCGCGATCGCTAAGAGTGCCGCGACTTTGATGAAAAATATCTCTTTTAAGAGCGAAATCGGGCCGTTTGCTTCTGTGGTGAGCGAAATACTGCGACGACACCGGGAGGTATGAAGAACTTATGCATCCGTTGACGGGGGTCGACCAAAGATGCAAATCACGATCTGTTTGACCCAGTGAGCGGTTACGAAATTCTACTCTACCAAAATGCCAGATGGTTCCATAATCTAAATACCTATGAGTGGCGGACAGTATAGCCTAGTGCGTATAGTAGCGGGTCTGGCCTTGCTCATGCTTTTTGTGGGCGAGCTGCTCTACGGGGCGCTTCGTGTCGAGTGGGCAAGAGATCCTTTTTGGAATTTTATTGTCGCCGAATTTGGTGCAATTGCCAGCCTGCTGTTTATCTTTGGATATCGCGATAAGATTGCTGCAATCTTGTTACTTATCGTGCTGGGGCCTGCCATATTCGGTGCCCCGGGAGCGTGGATCTTCTTCCGCTTAGTGTACATCTGGATCTTTCTGCAACACCTGATTGTACCTGCGGCACCTTTTGGCTCAATGGATGCACGCGGCCGCGAAGATCCGGCAGGTGACTGGCGCTACGTTGAATGGCTTCGACCGATTTCATGGGGGCTTGCGAGCATTGCATCTGTAGTAGCAGTGGTGGCACTTCGAGATTTTATCGGCGTTGATTGGTATCTCCCGGTAATCGCTGCGGCTTCTATTGTCGCGATTGGTGCGCCAATGTTTCTTTGGCGTTCGGCGCGCGCCCTTGCGTGGCTTATTTTGGTGCTCATGTTAATTGCGGCGATTCTGATTGGCTCGAACCCGGAGGTATCGCCGGCGCTTCTCCTGATGTTACTTTTATTTGAGGCGCACTGGTTGAAGGCGCAAAGTGCTGCAAATGGAGAGTATCTCTTCTACGATGGGAACTGTGCGCTCTGTCATGGCTTAGTACGATTGGTACTCGCGGAGAGCCAAGCTGATTCGCCAATGCGTTTCGCGCCGCTTGGAAGCGCCAAGTTTTCAGAATTGGTAAGTGACGATACGCGTAAAGGGCTTCCTGATAGTGTAGTGCTGCGAACGGCGAACGGAACGCTTCTCACCAGAAGTGACGCGATCCTGAGCATTTTGCGGAAGCTTGGGGGGCTTTGGCAAGTGCTTGCATTAGTATTTGGACTGTTTCCGCGAACTATTCGTGATTGTGGATACGATTTCATAGCGAAAATTCGCTATAAGTTTTTTGGGAAGAAGGCGACACAGTGTCCAATAATCCCGCAGGGACTTCGCGAGCGATTTGACTTGTAGCAAGTTAGTGGGTGGCGCGGTGTCTTGGTTCTTGTTGATATGGACTTCGAATACGGTCCGCTGAAACTCAAAGAGTTCTTACTGCCGACTTTCTAAAAACATTCGTAACACAGCGATTTGAAACTCACGGTTGAGTCGTGGATCAAGATACGGATCGATTAACGAGGTAAGCGCGCGCTTTTCCTGGAGCGCACCGTCCCAATAATTAGCAATTTCGGGGCAGGTATCTTTAAGTAGTTTCCGAAACGCAAGCCGACTCTCTTTGTGCAGTGCGGCAAGTTCGGAATGCGGCATAGTAAAAATTTCACTTACTACCGCCGGCGAATGGTCCAGAAGGAACCACTCAATCAAAAACGCATGTGGTAAGAGAATATCGGGAATAAGTGGCAAAAGCCGGGCGAGCGGAGTAAAGCTGGAAGTAACAAAGCGGCCCTCTTGTTCATATACCGAGAGTAAAAGCCTTCCAATCGAGGGAAGCTCACGCTTCGAAGGTTTCCAGTGTAATTCTTGTGGCGGACGCACGCCGCGTGGCATGCCTTGTGGTGGAACTCTCGCGTAGCTTTGTTTTTCGTGCTCTTCAAAGCCCCGCTCAATTGAACGTATCATCGCTTCGATCTTGTCGGCGGTGAGCGATCGCTTCTTGAGAAGTACATCCATCTTGAATTCGGCAAACTGCTTGAAGGTAAAGGTCTCCTCGAACGGCGCGCGTGGCCAGCTTTTCTCCCAATAGTCGCCGAGTTTTGCGCGGCGTATAAACTCGGTATCGGCGTATTCTTTGATTCGACGCGCGGCTTCGGTGAGGCGCACTTCGGCTTCGACGCTGCCGAAAAGTGACTCGTTTTTGGCGACGCGTTTCCCGCGAGCTTGGCTAAGATCGGTAAAAATTACCGGCGCTGGATCGGGTGTGGCGCCATGCGAGAGATCCTCGCACATGCGAAGGAGCGCCTTAATAACGCTATTGTTGACGCCGCGTCGGTCGATAATGTTCTCCGCGCCTTTTTCAATTACGTCGCCCACGTTCATTGATGCAAGCGGGTGTGTTCCGGATTTGCTAGGCGGGAGGAATTGAGTTACCGGTATTCGCTCAACGAATTTAAATCGCGGTGAGCTTTGAAGATGTCGAAATGCGGCTTCGAGGAGCTGTGCGGGCGAGTCCTGCGTCGCGCCTTTTCTCTGCTTGGGCATGAGCCCTATGATAGCGAGTCGGCAATATATGGCAAGCTAATTAGAAGCCTTGGAGCGAGTTATGCTTGCCTCGCGTGGTACGCTATGGCGTTTGCGCCGAGCTCAAGTGCGCCATTGTGTGGATTGCTACGCCAGCTCCAACCTTTGACAGTTTCGACCATGCGCCAGAAATTTTGCGAGAAGCGCTCAGCGAAGCTTGGTACTCTGGTTTGCGAGCCCTGTTCTTCCTGTAATACGCGGTACACTTTAAAAAGAAACTGAGTCCCTTCGAGGATGGTCGCTTTGACATCATTGTTGGGGTTGCTTGATTCGGGGCCGTCATGGTGCAGATAGTAGCTAAGCTCGAATGTCTTAAATAGTCGTTCTGGGCCCTGTAGTTCGGCAATACTCGGTTGAACTCGTCGGTTAAAATTATAAAGATAATGTGCCACGCCGGCTTCGGCATTCTTCCAAGGATCCATGCAGTTTGATTGTGCCAAGCCAAAAAGCTCGCCGGTTCTCTTCACAAATTGAAACAAGCCGCATGCCGAAGTTGTTGCCGCGCGTGCGAAAGGATTAAATCCTGATTCGATATCAACCACCGAAAGAAGTACCGCCTGATCTTCAAGAGAGAGGCCAACTTTGCGAGCGTGATAAAGAACGGCTTGAACTGATTCACGCTGTGCCCAAATTGGTGCGCCGACTCGCAAAAGCTCGCGGCCCATGCTGCGATCGACATCTTCCGCGTCAAATTCTCTGGTAAATCGAGAAACTTTGAGGATCTCATTTACAGTGTTGTCCGAAATCTGGCCTAGAATGAGCTGTTTGTTTATCTCCGAACCGGTGAAGATCGTGAGTCCAAGAAGCACAATGAGCCCCGCATTGAAAAAAGCGTGAAGCGGATAGCGCACGAGGTAACGCAAGCAGGCGGCGATGCTAAATGCAATCGCGCGTGAAATAAGTAGAAAAGCTTCGTAGACGAAGTAGAATATATGGTGGTTCGGTTCGGCCGGTTTTGCAGGCTCTGCGGCGGTCGAAGCGCTGGCGGCCTCTGGCGCGGGCTGCTGCAGCGAGGTAGCAGCGGCAAATGCAGCTTCTACTTCCTCGTGTTCCTCTACTGTAACTGGCGGCGGCGACGGTTGGGTCACTACCGGCAGGTTGTTATCAACGACCGCCGTCGACGAAGACGCGGCCTTCGCTGGAAATTTCAGAACTGCCATACGCAAAACTCGTAAATACTACCTTCCCAATCCTTAACACTATGATCGAGAGAAGTAGGCTTCTTGCTGCAGTAAATCTAAATAACGCAGCAATATTATATTGTTAGTGCTGCTCCCGGTAATTACTAATAAACCCCGGGTATTCTTTCCCTAACTCCGCGACCTCTGTGTCTCTGTGGTTTTAAGGTATTGAAACCACAGAGACACAGAGAAGCGGAAAAAGCTACCCACACCTAAGCAGTTACCGCTTCTGAGGTACCGCCTATGCTCTGATCTGAACCGGTTTACCCTCCTGCAGCGGAAGTTTTATCGAGTTATCAATTATATCCGCCAGAGAGTACCTACTCAAGAAATCGTTTACGTGGTCTTTCAATGCAAACCAGATCGGGCGAAGGTTGCAGTTTTTACCGCCAGAGCAGCGCTCAGAATTAAGCGGCTTGCTGTCACAGATCACCTCAAAGGTGTCTCCTTCAGAAGCCGCCAGCACGTCCTTAAGGGTAATATTTGCGGCGTCTTTCGCCAGCTTGTAGCCGCCAGAGGGCCCGCGAACACTTACCACAACATTATTCTTGCGTAGTCGCTGAAGAATCTGCTGGGCATAATCGAGCGCAATTCCCTGCGATTGGGCTATTTCTGCCGCAGGAACGGAGGCAGCACCATCTTTAAGCCTCTTCCCAATATAGGCTGCACAATGAATTCCGTATTCGCCCCACTGCGTGACTCTCACAGCTCTTATGATACTCCAAAATAGCTCAAAAAAAATCTTTGTAAGGCCAATTTTTACTTTTTAAGTGGTCGATTCAGGCAACTGACATTCTCGCAGTGTTGACACCTAATCTATTGTAATTAATATATTAATTTATCCCTTGGCCCCTTCCAATTTTTTGACTGCGACTATATACTAGAATAAGATATTCAAGTTTGTGTCAGGGCTCCTTAAATAGCCTCGCGATCGCGGATAGGATAGTATGTCCTGCTACAAATTTGTAGAGCTTAGTACGCTGTAAGCCGGGGGCTCGGGCGGTATTTCCGTTAGAGTATTCATTTGCAGAGTACTAGTGTTCTGAAAATGAGATGTTTCAGTTGCGTAAACTTTCACCTGCGTAAATTTTCATCATGGACACGGATACACAGGTTCTTGAAAACTACACCAATCAGGATTACCGCTACGGCTTTAGCACCCGCATCGAAACGGACTCCGCGCCACCTGGCCTGAATGAAGATATAATTCGACTTATCTCCTCCAAAAAAAACGAGCCAGAATTTCTGCTTGAATGGAGGCTGAAGGCCTACAGAAAGTGGCTTAGCATGACTGCTCCTGGCTGGGCGTTTATCAAGTATCCACCGATCGATTACCAGTCGATCGTGTACTACTCGGCTCCGAAGAAGCGCTCGCTGAACAGTCTCGATGAGCTCGATCCTGAAATTCGCGAAACCTATGCCAAGCTCGGGATTCCACTTGATGAGCAGAAAAAGATGCATGGAATCGCGGTCGATGCGGTATTCGATAGCGTCTCCGTTGCCACGACTTATCGCGAGGAGCTCGCCAAGCATGGAGTGATTTTTTGCTCATTTTCTGAAGCAGCGCGTGAGCATCCTGAACTTATAAAAAAATACCTGGGCTCGGTTGTTCCTTATACGGATAACTATTTTGCGACGCTTAACTCGGCAGTCTTTACTGACGGCACGTTCGTGTATGTACCGAAAGGAGTGCGCTGCCCACTTGAGCTTTCAACGTATTTCCGGATTAACGCGGAAAAGAGCGGGCAGTTTGAGCGCACGTTGATTGTTGCCGACGAAGATTCTTATGTGAGTTACCTTGAGGGTTGCACGGCACCGATGCGTGATGAGAATCAGCTGCATGCGGCAGTTGTTGAGCTTGTGGCGCATGATCGCGCACAAATAAAGTATTCAACGATCCAGAACTGGTATCCGGGCGATAGGAATGGCGTTGGTGGAATTTATAATTTTGTTACGAAGCGCGGCCTGTGTGCGGGGCAGCGTTCAAAGATCTCTTGGACTCAGGTTGAAACAGGATCTTCGATTACCTGGAAGTATCCTAGCTGCATATTGAAGGGCGATCATTCGGTAGGAGAGTTTTACTCCGTGGCGCTGACCAATCACCGTCAGCAGGCCGACACTGGCACCAAGATGATCCATATTGGAAAGAACACGAAGAGCACGATTGTTTCAAAGGGGATCTCCGCCGGATTTGGACAAAATTCGTATCGCGGACTGGTCAAAGTGATGAAATCAGCGGATAACGCGCGTAACTTTTCGCAGTGTGATTCGATGCTCATGAGCAGTCACTGTGGAGCGCATACCTTCCCAGATATCGATGTGCGCAATCCAACGGCGAAAGTCGAGCACGAAGCCTCGACATCGAAGATTGGTGAAGATCAGATTTTTTACTGCAACCAGCGCGGACTTTCCAAGGAAGACGCCATATCGATGATTGTCCATGGGTTTTGCAAAGAAGTGCTCAATGAGTTGCCGATGGAGTTCGCGGTTGAAGCGCGAAGACTACTCGAAGTGAGCCTCGAAGGTAGTGTCGGATAAGAAAATTTCAAATTTGAACGTGAAAGGGCGGATCTATGTCGTTATTAGAGATTAAGAATGTGCACGCGGTGTTGGAGGAGACAGGCACCGAGATTCTGAAGGGGATATCTCTGAGCGTAAATCCCGGTGAAGTACACGCAATCATGGGTGCAAACGGCTCGGGAAAAAGCACTCTGGCGAATGTGCTGAGCGGTCGCGATGGTTACAAGATTACCAAGGGCGAGGTACGCATGTCCGGTAAAGATCTCCTTGAAATGGATCCTGAGACTCGCGCACGAGAGGGACTCTTCTTAGCGTTTCAATATCCGGTTGAGCTGCCTGGTGTATTAGAAAGCTATTTTTTGAGGACGGCGCTCAACGCACAAAGGCAGTACCACGGCCAGGAGCAGATTTCGGTGCGCGATTTCGCCGCTCTGCTCAAAGAGAAGGCTAAGATGTTACAGCTTGATGAAAGCTTCATAAAGCGCACTGTCAATGAGGGCTTCTCGGGTGGCGAGAAAAAGAAAAATGAAATCTTCCAGATGGCCGTGCTAAACCCGAAACTTTCGATACTCGATGAAACTGATTCGGGGCTTGATATCGACGCACTGCAGGTAGTGGCGCAGGGAGTAAACTCACTACGACGACCTGACAATGCCACGGTAGTTATCACGCATTATCAGCGACTCCTTAACTACATCGTTCCCGATTATGTGCACGTGCTTCTCGATGGAAAGATTGTGAAATCGGGTGGCAAGGAGCTGGCGCTCGAGCTTGAAGCCCGTGGTTATCAGTGGGTTCGCGAGGAGCGAGCGTAGTTCATGGAAGACAATACCGCGAAAGTAATTAACCCTTCCTGGGTTGCGAACCAATTTCAGGCGCTTCAAGGCGGATTGAATGGTGAGCGCGGTTCGGTGTTTTACGCACTGCGCAAGGCTGCCTTTGAGACGCTTCAAAGTGGCGGGTTCCCGGCACCGAACAATGAAGATTGGCGCCATACTAATATCGCGCCGTATCTGTCGAAGGAGTACCTGCCGGCCTCCGTGCGAACGATTGAACGCGCAGCTCTTGAAAAGTTTTTTGCGGGCAAACTTCCCGCGCAGCTGGTAGTGCTGGTGAATGGCCACTATGATTCGGCCTTGAGTAGCGTAAGTGCAGATGGACTGCAAGTGGTTCCACTGAAAGAGGTTATCGGCGGGCATGCCAGCCCAGAACTCACCGCACTTGTTGCCAAGCATCTTGGGCAGGTAGCCAATCCGGCATTGGCTGCATTTATAGCGTTAAATGCCTCGCTGATGAGAGATGGCGCGGTAATTACCGTCGATAAGGCGGCCGTAATTTCCGAGCCATTGCATATTATTCAGATTGCAGCGGGAGAGGATCGCACGCTTATCTGCCCGCGAGTTTTTGTGCATGCTGCAGCGCAGAGTAATCTTGAAATTGTCGAGCATTTTATTTCAGATACGGCGACGAAGTATCTTCGAGCCGCGGTAACTGAGGTGGTATGTGAAGAATCGAGTACGGTCAGGCACTATAAGATCCAAAGTGAGGCGAGCGATGCCTGTCACGTTGGAGTGCTGCATGTCGCTCTTAAAAAAGACTGCGGCTTTACAACATTTACGATGAATAGCGGTGGCGAACTGGTGCGAAATGAGATCGCTCCGGTACTTTCAGGAGAAAATATCTCCTGCCTTCTTCACGGTATTACCCTCGCTGAAGGCAGCCAGCATATTGATAACTTCACCATACTGGATCATGCCAAACCGCATTGCCAAAGTACCGAAGTGTTTAAGGGGATATACGCGGGTAAGTCAGAAGGGGTTTTCTGCGGTACTATTATTGTTCGCCCGGACGCGCAGAAGACTAATGCGATTCAATCTAATCAAAGTATTCTGCTATCCAAAGAAGCTTCGATTGAGTCAAAGCCACAGCTTAAGATTTGGGCTGATGACGTGAAATGCACGCACGGCGCTACCGTCGGCGAACTTGACGCGGAAGCGCTTTTCTACCTACGTGCGCGTGGAATTGGAATGGAAGAGGCACGAAGAATGTTAGTACGGGCCTTTGCGTCGGCATTAGTAGCAGAGATTCCGAATTCGGCGACACGTAAGATTATCGAAAGCGTTCTTGATAACAAGCTTTCGAAGCTCTGACGTACGGCTCCATCTCCGTGCTGCCTGTGCAGCATTAAATTTACACAGCAGCCGCCGAAAGGAGCTAATCTGCAGCAACAAATGCTCCATCTCTTACCTGGTACATTGCAAGCGGCGCTGGCGAAGATCCCTTTGTGTTAAACTTTATCGTCGCCGAAGCGCCATCGAAGGCGGGGAGTGCGTAGAGTGCTTTATGTAACTCAGTCTTGCTCCGACGGGCTTCGGCAAAACCTTTGGCAAGGGCAGTCAAGGCGTCATAGCCCCACGCCACAAACAGAGTCTGTGTGCAGCGCTTTTTGTATTTTGCCTCAAAGCGATGCTTTAGTTTCTTTGTGAGCTCAGAGTCAGGAATTTGCGGCATTGTTTGATAGACACCCTCAAATGCCGCAGCGTCTTGGATGAAATAATCCTCGGTGATGATATCCGAGGTAAGTACCGGCTGCGTAAACTTGAGCTGCTTAATCTGCTTGAAAAGCGGCACGATCCCTGAATCGACGGGAACATAGAGAATATCTGGGCCATGACTTTTTATCTTCGCTAAGATCGTACGGTAGTCAGTCTCTGATGGATTAAGTGCGACTTGATCTGTAATCTTGCCGCCGAGCGCGCGAAACGCTTCGATGAATCCTTTGGCGACATTCTCGGACCACTCGGCGTTCGTCGAGATGACGGCGGCGCTTTTAGCAGTAAATTTTTCAACGCCGAACTTCGCTGCGGTCTGACTGCTTGCCGGAGCCCACGGCCCGATGCCGAAGGTATAGTCTCCTATGTTTTCAAGATCGGGAGCCGAGTCCCAAAGTACGATGTTCGAAACTTTTGCCCGCTCAAAAAGAGGCGAGGCTACTTTGGCTTCGGTGAGAGTAGATATGAGCGCCGCGGACACCTTGTCTTGGCTAATAAGTTTCTGTGCACCGCTTGCCGCTCGCACGGAGAGATACTGCGTGTCTTCAAAGATCAGTTCTATTGGCGCGCCAACTATCCCGTCATGGGCATTTATGTCCTCAGCGGCCATCTCAATCCCTTGGCGAAACGCTTCCCCCTGTGCAGCATAATCTCCGGTAATATGCAGCAGCGCACCTATTTTAAGTGGCTCGCTGTGAAGCAGGGCAGGGAGGATAAAGAGCAGAAAAGAAAGAC
This sequence comes from uncultured Bdellovibrionales bacterium, assembly GCA_964510065.1. Lineage (GTDB taxonomy): Bacteria > Bdellovibrionota_C > UBA2361 > UBA2361 > CAIXSY01 > CAZEAC01. Next base: position 14,333 of record CAZEAC010000091.1, read on the forward strand.
TAGTTTTCATAAGCAAAAGCTTTCTATAGAGTTTTTCTTTTGCCAAGAGGCGAGATTTCGTGAAGGTACGGGCGAAAGCCACAAACTATCAAGCAATTCCCGCCGTCATCCGAGCTATTAGTGCCGCGAGATATAAAGTGAGAGGGTATCGAATGAAGCAAGTATACGGAATTTTCTTAGCGCTTTCCTGCCTTTTGGCGCCCGTTTGCTCGGCGTTGGCCGAAGCTCATATCAAGATTATCGATGGGGCTCCGCTCAGCGAGAATGAGTACCCGTATGTTGCGAGGCTTAGTACCGGAGGCGATCTGCTATGCACCGGAACCCTTGTCAGCTCGCGTTTCATTTTGACCGCTGCACACTGCTTCTTTGATGACAGAAATCGCCGCGGCGTCGGTGATACCGATGTGGTCGCGCGTTTGGCCGGCACTGAATATACCTCGTCAAAGGTGTATATACATCCGGCGTACCATCCGCGCTCTTCGGCTTGCGTCGAAGGCGAAACAGACGCTGCGCTTATCGAGCTTTCGAGCGACGTTGCTGGAATTACGCCGATTCCGCTCCTTACCTCGCCTGTACCGCTTGGCGCGACGTTGACCTTGGCTGGATACGGGACGCAGGGAAGTGGTTCAAAGGGCGAAAACGGTACGATACCGGCTTTGGGCACAATAAATGTCGGGAGCACGATTGTTGAGGGCTACGGAGAATCTCCGCCGACGCAGAATCCGAGCAGTGTCTATTTCTTCTGGAAATTTGATAGCGGCGAGAGCAACACTGCGAGCGGAGATTCAGGTGGTCCGGCATTTTACGACTCGGGGAACCAGCGTTATCTCGCCGGAATCACCTGCGGTGGTTACGGAAATGCTGAGATCGGAACAGAAAGTTTTGATACACGAGCGGATCTAATGGCAGCTTGGGTCATGGCAGTTGCTGGTACAACACCGGCCAACACAGCCCCCGGCTTCGCTACTCTTAAGCCGCTCAGTATTACTCTTGGCGCGGCCTTTTCCTATCGTGTTCCGGTCACTGGAAGCGCGCCGCTACAGGTCACCGCAAGCGGTCTTCCCGATGGTTTGAGCTTCGATGGCAGTAGTATTTCGGGCACTCCAACGGTGAAGGGCAGCTTCGTCGTGAGTTTCAGCGCAACTAATGATTACGGCTCCGCGAGCTCGGACTTAACGATTGTGGTATCGCAGTTTGATCCGGCGCTGAAAGTTAAGCGAGTGCTTTTACAGTTTGATGACACTGAGGACGCTGAAGACTTCCTCGACATTGATGGCAAGATTACGCTTCCCGCGAAATTTTCTCCGCGCGGCAAAAAAGTCTTGGTCACTATTGGGCGTTTCTCCAAAGAGTTTACGCTCCGTGGCAATGGTGAAAGCGCCGCGAGCGGCAGGAGCTTTTTTGATCTCTATGGATCGATTAAACGTGGCGCATTTGCGCGTCCGACGCTGCAGTTTTCGCTCACGCTTGAACGTGTGGCGCTGTTCGATGAACTTGCGACTCTTGGCTTCCCAGCATCGGAAAGCGCAGTCGATGGCCAAATCGTTCCGCTTCCTTTGACCATAAACATTGAAGGCATCGAGGGATCGGTAACAACGCTGCTAAAACTTCGCGGGCGAGATTTACGTTGGGTAATCTCGAAGTAGGCTTTTTTCGGGAGAAATTCGGTTCGGTCAACTGGTTCTCCTGTTATGAATCAGAGAGAGAGCTACATCGAAAACAGGGCGAGGAAGCGAGGCAGAGTAATCCTGTCTCGCTTCCTCTTATAACCCACATGGCGAGTTAGCCAAGTTCACACCAAAGCCATTCGCGAATGAGGCCGGCCGTTTGGTGGCTGGCGAGACGATCTGGACGCTTTCACCTGATTCGGGCGATCGCCATCTGCTGGCGAATTTAAGGCCACGCACACCACATAAACGCAGTTGAGACCAGTCATCCACAGTGCTCCTGCCAAGAAGGCATGAAGAATCGCAGTGACGTCAGACCCTGCTGCGTGCAGTAGATCAAAAGAGAGCAACACGCTGGCATACATACCGATCACAGCGGATATTGTCCCGATCTTTCGTGAAACACGCAGCTTTGCTCCAACTAAACTAATCAGCAGGATAGACCCGGTACTGAGCGTTGCTCCAAGCATGAAAGCTGGCGTTGCAATCATGTTCGTCATGGTAACTCCCATTTCGGAATTAGGCCATGCAATACGGACGGTAGTGATCGCCGTCGTTGCTGTCACGGTGAGAATAACCGGCACCAAAACGAGTGTCGCGATCAGACTTAGCAGAATCCACAAGAGTTTCTTGTTCATTTGAGGAATGCCCTGTTGAAGGACCGAAAAAGAGGCAGGCACGCTCCTTTTCAGTTCCAGTGATCTCCGTCACATTGGAGTTCAGAACACTTGAGAGCAAAGCAGTTCTCAACACCAATGTGCACGGGGAAAAAAACCTTTCCGATGTAGCTCTCCAGCTTCAGTTCCTAATGAGCTCACGCTGGAGAGTTTTCGGACCGACTACACAGATCAAATTTTCTAAGACTATAGCACGTCGGTTGCAGCATCTAAACTGACTCGAAATGCTAGGTATTTTGTCGCCCTTGTCTACTTTGGCCGACCATTCGCGCCACTCTGCAAAGTCTCCAAAAAATCAATCCCTTACCTCGAAATCGAAGAACCTGCTATTTCTTTTCAGGAAGGGCAATGATTCTCATGGTTCGCTCGATTGGTGCTGGAGTGGGAGTCGCAGTAGGCGTCGCCGAAGGCATTGCCACCATTTCTCCAAGTTCCACCCTTTCGTCGAACGGCAATGAGACATCACCCTGCACGGTTTCTTCAGCGTGAATCGGCAGATGTACGCCGAAAAATCCAAGGAGAGATGCGGCGAGAACCGTGGCGCTTTTCCAGATCGGGATCCGTCTTGAAGCCGCTGCCTTGAATTGGATTGCTCCAAATTGATTTCGTGAAAAGCGCACGCATACTCTCTTGCCCTGGTTCTGTTCGATAAGTTTGCCTGCCTCCTTGCGAGTCATTTCGGAGAGGTTGTTTACTGAGTGTTGGCACCGCTCACAGAAGCGTGAGCGACTATCACCTGTCATTTTCTCCCAGTCTTCATGGCAAGGAGTTTTTACGTCAATTGAGTCAAGTATCTGCAGTGAGAGTGGCTTTTTCATAAAATATATCCCTGTCGTAGTTACATTCAAAATACGCAGCAGCAGTGGATAAGTTTCACAAAATCGTAACCAATCGTGGGGAATAATTGCCTATGATTTAGGCATATTAGCCCGCAAATCCGTAACTACTTATTATTAACTTCGAATACTATTGAGGAGTTTTCTCCTAACCCGCTGCTCTCTGTGGCGCTATGGTTTATTTTTATTAAAAAAAACACAGAGCCACAGAGGTAGGAAAAGCCAAGGAATCTAGCGAGAGGTCTTGGTAGAAGGTGTCTCGCTTGGTGATGCTGTGGCATTACCATTAACGCTAATAATTTTGGAGTTTGAATTATTTGGGCCAATACTTTTTGATTTGCCCCAATCAGGACCAGGCTCAGGAGGAAGATCGAAAATTGCTTCGCGCTTGGGCCGACCACTTCCACCTGCTTCGTAACGCCGCACCAATGCGGTCAAAACGGCAAGAACTACAACAATGACGGCTACAAATGAAGCCATCATTATCCATGGGAAATGTCCCGTGCCGGTAAAGGAGAAGCGCGCGAAAAGCGAATCAGCCCATCGAAAAAGGACGAATTTCTTCGGCGCAGGCTTTTTTTTTCTCGATTTTTGCTCTTCCTCGCTCATATTTCGTGCGGTCAATTCTTGCCTATGCCCTCAAATTTGTCACCGTGGAAACTTCAAGTGCGTAACCCGGGCACTTCGCAGCTTTTTACTTTCCCCATTTGGCCATGACATAAAGCGGATCAGGCTGAATGCTGATTTGTGGACTGCGCTTCATGTTGAGCGCGGAGGTCAAATCCCATCGAAGGTACTTATCAGCGCGATGCAGAACCCTTTTTATGTCAGCAGCGGAATTGAAGCTCGTTGACCCGTCGCGAGGTTCGACCAACACAAGAAAGTGGGATCCACCTTGCGCGTGCTCGACTCTACTTACCTGTAGCTCGGAGAGCTCTTCATCGGCGGCGCCGCTGAAAACAATGTCGAGCTCGTCAGCTATGAGGTGACTTATCTGTTCGTCTCGAAATCCTTCCTTAGACATTGCAAACTGGCCGCCCTCTTAAGTGAAGTGAGTACCGAAAAGCGGAAGTATTTCGAGCTTTGGTAATGCATGGGGCGCAGTATTTTTCCTGTCTGACGCTAATCGGAAAAGCCAAGGCTTTGGCCACAAAGTGGCAGGAGACAGATGCTCGCGATGGAGGTGTGACATAATGGGCATTGTTACTTTTACCAAAATATCGCCACATAGAGTTCTTGAATAGAGCAAGAATAGCACCGGACTATTACTTCTTTTTAGGGAACCTCTGAAAAACTAGGTGTTTTGGATTTGCTGGAATTTCGGATGAGA
>CAZEAC010000092.1:0-1526 GCA_964510065.1 uncultured Bdellovibrionales bacterium
AGCTGTGGCCTGGGCGACTGGGTCCATTAATGGAATGCCTCTTTATCAAAAACCGAGCAACCCGTGGAAACGGTGTGCGCAGATTTTTCTTATGGGGAAACTATACGAGTAGGCCATAGTCCAACCGAGGACGGGACGCGTCACCGTTCCTGGTGGTTCGTGAAAGTGTATTGATTATGCGGGGCTGGTCGGCGCACCCGTCTCGGAAACGCTATCGGTTATGAAGCTTTGGGTAATAATATCTCTAATCTTTCTTGTTTTTGTTGGAAGCGCATCGGCATTTGACGCTAAGGACTGTTCGCGAGAATTACGACAAGCACTGACTCCGCTTCAGGATTGCCAACAAGATGCAGATTGTGAGCTGGTCCGGGTAGGTTGCCCGATTTGCTTTGAGGCTATCAACCGTGAACACACGCAGAAAGTCGAAGAATTGCGGTCTTCGTATTCGAATTGTATCAATTCGTATAGATGCAAGTGCGCAGACAAGAAGAATCTCATTGCTAGGTGTGAATCGAGAAAGTGTACTAAAGCAATGAAGAGCCAATAAACCACCCAAGAACGGGACGCGTGAAGCCTCGATTTGCAATACCACTTATCTTAATTCATAGTTGAGCTCATATAAGCAAATTAAACGTAAATCGTTAAAACTTCTGAGCCGTCGTGCCTGTTGATGGTAAGTACAGCTCTTTGATTTCGTGTCGAATGCGTCGAGTTGGCATTTGGCTCTCGCTGTGGCGAATTGCCATCGTTATTTGGTGCTTGTTGCAACGCTTCGATATTTGAGGTCCTGCGAGAATTCCTGCTGCCTAACACCTCGGCAGCGGACCTGGAGCTGTGATAACTATCAATGACAGGTCTAGTTTCCATAAGTGTGCCCTCCATCGAATTCAGTCGGTGAGCTTCGAAACTGCCCGCTTTTCTTTCTGCCCAATCGGCGCGTAGTGACTTGCTGCATCCGTTCGCATGCTGTAATTACGGCCTTTGGAAAAGATGAGGCACTACTCTTTACGACCGCGATGCCGCGCGGATAGAATCTCAATCGTATCGTGCATAGTTTGTCTACTCCGCCTTTCGGGCCATTAGTATCGCGTAATGTTATTAGCGCCTCGCGAATAAAATGATTGAAGCGATCAAATGCTTGTAAGTAGCAGCTTTCAATTTCAAATATGGTAGCGAGAGGGACGTCAACATTGATACATTTTATTTGGACCGGTGTCATAGCATCCTCCTTGTAGTTTAGACTCTTCATGGCTCCATTATTGACAGTTCTAATGCATAGATCTAATTGAAATAATGAAAGCGTAAGATAGGAAGAATCTATATATGCGTTGGCTTAATTATCAGCGCCTCTATTATTTTTGGCATGTAGCCCGGTGTGGCAGTGTTACTGATGCATCGCGGCAGCTTTGCCTTGCGCAGCCCACGATTAGTGCTCAGTTGAAATCGTTTGAGGGAGTGCTCGGCGAAAAGCTATTTGAGCGTGATGGAAGGAATTTGAAACTTACCGAAGCAGGACAGCTTGTGAG
>CAZEAC010000092.1:1536-13499 GCA_964510065.1 uncultured Bdellovibrionales bacterium
TATTGGACAGGAGCTCTTGGATGTTCTTGATGGGAAGACACACGATGCACAGAAAGAGTTAAAGATTGGAAGCGCCGACGTGGTTCCTAAGTCGCTTGCGTATCGCCTTTTACAGCCTGCGTTTAGTAAAGATCGGAATTCTACGGTGCATTGCTTCGAGGATAAAACCGATCGACTTCTCGCGGAACTTTCAATCAATGAGATTGATCTTGTGATCGCCGATAGACCAATTCCCCCGAATGTGAAAGTGAAGGCATCCAATCATTTTATCGGGGAATGTCGATTCTGAGCCGGCAATTTTCGCTCTTACGGACGAGCCGCTTGTTGTCTATACCTCCAACGTCTTTGCCATTCTATGACTGCGAGCGCTTTATTTCATGCTCGCCGGAGTTTATGAGAAGTTTTATCTGCTAAAGTACGGATTGGGGTTAGTTCTGATTTTTGTCGGGCAATCAATAAAGGGCATAATAAATCGTCACTGCCGGACTTTTGCGGCACTGTTAAGAATACGCCTAATCTAGTGTAGAGCGTAAACGTGGGTATTAGATTGCGCAGAATGTAAAGTTTTCTACAGCAAAAGCCCCATTGACCTCAGGGCACCACTTTGGCTGACTTACGATCGGCATTTGATATGCTGATATTTTTATTCGAGCCGAGATGATCTTTTTATTGCACCTCTACCGCCCAAAGTTCCTGACTTATTGGTCGGCCGCACACGTAAAATCGCAGTAAACGATCCATGAGTTCAAAACGAAATTCCTGCAGCTTCGGAAGGTGATGCGTAAGTACGCAGGCCCACATCCCACGCAGCATCGATTGCGCCTCGATAATTTCGTAAACGTCTTCCGTCAATCGTCCAGGGTAAAGCTGTGCGGCGAGATCGAAGAATGCCTTCTGCTGCGAGGGCGAATAGGCGTAAAGTCGAAAAAACTCGATTTGCCGATTGTCGGGGAACCAAGCATGTGTGCTCATTAGAGATGCCAGGTCATACCCTAGTGGACCGTAATGTGCGTCTTCCAGGTCGATAATTCCCTTAGGAAAAATATTAAAGGGAGTAAAGTCACCATGCGTGAAAACCCACGGAAGCGCTGCGAACGTCGCGGCCATCTTGTCCCAGGCCTGTTCAAGTCGTTGAGAAAAGTCTGGTCGTAGCCGTTTAAGGTTCGAAATGTTTGCTACCTCGCGGAGGCTGTTCCAATCTCGCGCTGAGGTCAATTTTGCGGCCGATGAATGCAGCGCTCTGGTGAGGTCGAGCAAGTGCTGAAAAGTGGAGTCTGAAATTTTGCGAGAGGCAACTTGCTCTCGAGAAATTATGTCGCCATAGTGTTCACGGCCTAAACTCCTCTCTATATATGCATAACCCGTGGCGAGAGTACCGCTCCAGGTCACCTCAGGTAGCGGAATTCCGGCTTTCGATAATCTTGAATGTTGCTCGAGGTTCGCTCGAATTACCGATGCAGGTCCCATGCGCAAAAAGGATTCCTGATCGCCGCTTTGGTATACATGGGTCATTGCACGGCGCTCGGACACCCAATGAAAACGGGTGTCCTGGACCACAAGCTCTTTGCCCAATGTCGCTGCGGGGAATGGCATATGGAATTGATGGTACCACGAAGGTAATTCTTAAGCTTTCAATGCAAGAGCTTCATTTACAACAATCGGAAACGCTCTGAAAATATGTCTTAGATCGTTCCGATCTCCGCTCGGCGCACATTTATAGTGCTTTTGGCAAGCATGACGTAGGAGACGTTAGGACCAAACGGCAAAAACAGCGCCGCCTCACCCATTTTGCTTCGCGACCGCACGTGGTGAGTTGGATGTTGAACTTAATCAAACCTCAATTGAGCGTTGTGGTCACTACCTACTTAAATATGCTGTGTAAGATTGCTCATCAAAATGTATATCTATTGAGTACATACTCCGAGTATGACATCAGCCGAACGAAAAGCGATCTCACTTCGCTTTGAAGCACCCGTCGTAGAGTGGCACCGGTATAGCGCGCCGAAGGGGTTATCAGACAATTTTGCATCAGGTGCTCGCTGCTTACGCGGCGGGGTAATTCGTGTTCCAATCCCGAATGAAATTCTAGAGGCCTGACATTATTTCGGTTTGGTCGGTGGAAGTTGGTTCCGTGCCGAGAGAGAAAGCTCAAAATGATCTTGCACTACTAAATTTCTGATCGAGCACTGATTCTCGAAAAGCGAAGATCTTCTCGATGTCTGCCCTAACCATAAGAGCGTGGATTAGTTTACCTAAGGGTCCAGCGAAAAGTTTATAATGAACGATGTCTGTGACTTCGACTCCCGCATCAACTTCACGAAAGTGATGTTGATGGTGCCAAAACTTATAAGGACCGAACCGCTGCTCATCGACAAAATAGTGGGGAGCTGAAACATGGGTAATCTCGGTCACCCATGAAATCGGAATCTTGAGAATAGGAGTGAGCGTATAGCTGATAATGAGACCGGAATAGATTGTTGCGGGGGGCTCAGAGGTGATTCTAAACCCTAAATCGGGAGGAGTTATCGTACTAAGATTTTTTGGATCAGAGAAAAAGTTCCACGCTTCGGATAGGCTCAGTGCTAAGGTTTGAGAAGTCTTGATCGTATACATAGCGAGGGCGCCTTCTATCGATTGGTTTGACCGCGAGAATACAGCAGCGAAATGTTTATTTTCAGCTTTGTGGTACTTTCGAGTACACCACTTGGTATACCTGTACCATTCGTTGTCTGAAGAATGCGCGACATCCGCAGAGATAAAATCGCCACATCCTTTTGAATCTCTCGTCGTATTGTCTAGAGAGCAAGGGCCAAGCGGACTCGAAGTTATGGTGCCATGCGGCAAGAGTCTTCTCATAGTCGGCCGCCATCCCCTCAATCTCCTCCAGGACAAGTGTGCTCGATCCTTTTGGGATGAGATCATTAACTTGTGGCAAATAACCGTTTGGAAAAATATGGCGGAGCAGCCAAGTGATGTACTGATCAAGGGCAGGTGACGAAGTGGTACTAAAAGTGTCTCCGGAGATCGCCTGCAGAGCAAATCGCCCTTCAGGTTTGAGGCACCTGGAGATCATCTCAAAGTACTCTTTAAGGTTTTTTCTTCCCACGGCTTCAATCATCTCGATAGAAACTATTCGATCGAAGGCACCGTGAAAAGTTCGGTAATCTTGGAGCAGAATCTCAACAGGGAGCTGCTTGCACCTCTCCTGTGCAAGGTGTTGCTGCTCTTTCGATATGGTGAGTCCCACTACCGTTACTCCGTATCGCTCGGCAGCGTACTTTGCAAAGTTTCCCCATCCACACCCTACATCGAGAACGTGCATGCCCTTTGATAGGTGAAGCTTCTGGCACAGCCGTTCTAATTTTGCGATTTGAGCTTCTTCTAAATTCGAAGCATTGCGCCAGTAGCCACAAGTATAGCTCATGCTCGAGTCGAGCATGGCGGCGTATAGATCGTTGCCGAGATCATAGTGACGATGAGCCACTTCAAATATGCCGAGTCCTTGCTGTGGATTTATAAGGAGCTCCTTGAGAAGCTGTGCGATTACGACGAGACTAAACTTCCCGGGCAGTCTGTCTTGCTCTCTAAGAATATCGCTGAAGCACTCTTCGAGCGGTGCCAAGTCGAGTTCACCGTTCATATACGCTTCGCCCAGACCGAGAAGTCCGGACTTGGCCAGGCGCGCACGGACCCCGGGAGTCAATGGTTTGACTACTTTGAGTGTGCGGCCAGCGTGCGGCGTTTCGAGTTGAGCTGCTGCGTTGGTTTTGGATATGGTCATAATGCGCTCCTCATAAATCGTGAGAGAAAAAATAACCTAAGTCGGTGAACGAGATTTTGCGAAGATCGTATGGTGTCGCTGCTCGATGGCGCGGGCTTTTTATATGCGCGGACTTTATGCGTCCATCCTAGCGCGAGCGCTTGTCGGTAAATTCGCCCCATAGTCAGTAATGCGGAGAAGGGAAATTTTATGAGAGTGAGGAGAAGTGTCTTCTCCGTAAATGGGCGCGGAATGCACCTGAGGTGAGTAGAGAAGATCTGCGTACTTTCTTCGAATAAGTTAACCGAGAGCGAGATCTCTGGGGTAAGTGAGTGCACAACAATCTCGTATTCACCCGAGACATCAAAGAACGGAGAGACGAAGAATCGTTTGGGAAACCTAAATCGAAGAGGCAACGAGCAGGCTCCTTCTGAGGGTTTCACCACATACATATGTTTCTCGCCGAAAGTATTGTTGACCTCGGCGGTAAGGCTGCTTATCTCGTTACTTTCACTAAGTGAAATATAAAAACTTACTGGATTGAAGGTATAACCAAGGAAACGGGGAACGGTAATTAAGAATATGCGCGACGGCGCGCGCACTTCATGACGAGCCAAGACTGCCGAGATCTTTTTCCATACGCTATCGGGGGAAACGAAGAGGTAATCCTTATCCCAGATGCTCAGCAGATTAAATCTATTATAGCTAATAAGGCGGGAGTAATTGCGAAGTGAGTGGAGATCAAATAGATCGATCAGCACCATAAAAAGAGGGTAGCTGAATGCGTGATGAACAACCTTTTCGCGGCAGTGCGCTATCGTACCGTGAAGGAGTGCTGTTTTCATAGGGCACCGTTAAAACTTGGGTGAGTCGCAACCTCGATTGCTGAGTATGCGGCATCTTCATGAAACCCGTAGCCTAAGTAGGCGCCGCAAAAATAGGTGTTTCTCCTTCCATTGAGCGCACGAAGTTTCTGCTGCGTGCGGACCGAACTCTCGGTAAATATTGGATGAGTATAGGTTACTTCGTAGAGAGTTGTTCCTTTCGTTAATTCTCTTTGTGGATTTAGGGTGACAAAGTAATTCTCCGCCGAAGTGATTCCTTGTAGTCGATTCATGTAATAGGTTATCGCAACCGGTGCGCTCGTATCGTGGTTATTGCGCTGGCGGTAGTTCCAAGACGCCCATAACCTCTTAGGAATCGGAAGCACTGACGCGTCGGTATGAAGCACCGCGCGATTGGAGCTATAGCGCCATGTTCCCAATAGATCGCGCTCCTCCGTTTGAAGATCTCCGAGCAGGGAGCACGCCTCGTCGGCATGAGTAGCAATGACTACTCTATCGAAATGTTCTTGGGGCTGGTTATCAAAAGAGATAGCAATGCCTCGGCCATTTTGGCGATCGATCTTACTAATCCTCGCGTTCTTTACTACTCGACCCGGAAAGCTCTTTAGAAATGCCGTGATGTACTGATGGCTCCCGCCTACTACCGTTTGCCACTGCGGGCGCTTGTTCAGTTCAAGCATGCCGTGGTTGTTAAAAAAATGAGCAAAAGTTTCTACGGGAAACTCCTCAACGAGCACGTCGGAACTTGACCAGATTGAAGCGATAAGGGGAGTAAGATAATAGTTTACGAAAGAATCTCCACATCTGAGCTCAGCAAGATATTCCCCTAAACTTTTGCCACCAAGAGCCCCATTGTGAAGATCCTTAAGGATTCTTTTATTAAATCTCGCGCGATCAAAGAGCATGCTTACAAATTCTGATCGAAGGAAGTTGCTCGGGACCGAGAAAAAATCTGAGAGACCGGGACCTACATAGCGCAATGGTGTGGTCTCTGATGAAAATCCAAAAGACATGTCTGAGTTTCGAAGTGCAACGCCAAGCTCAGAGAGAAATTTGTAGAACGTTGGATAGTTTCGCGAATTGCATACGATAAAACCTGTATCGATCGGGAGCTGAGTATTTTGAGCGGATTGAATGAGGCGTGTATTGGTGTGCCCACCTATATACTCATTACGTTCAAATAGGGTGACCGAGTGTTTTTTTGAAAGGTAGTGCGCTGCAGTGATTCCCGCGATGCCGGCCCCCACGACTGCGACGTTATACCGGTTACATTCTACCATATGCGACTGACAATTCTTTCGTACAGAAAGTAGGGTAGTATCCTGCCGAGGCCCACAATCCAGTTGAAAGGGCGCGGAAAGGAGATTTCTTTTTTCCTCTTTTCAATGCCGTTGCAGATAATTGAAGCGGCACGAGGGGCATCCATTAAAAACGGCATGTAAAAGTCATTTTTGTCAGTAAGCGGGGTTTTCACAAAGCCCGGGTTAACGATTGTCACATCGATTGAGTATTTGGTGAGGTGAAAACGAATGCTCTCGAGGAAGTTTATAAGTGCGGCTTTACTTGCTCCGTAGGCAGCGGCTCTGGGCAGGCCGCGGTAACCGGCGAGGCTTGACATTCCTACTATGTGGCCGCTCCGTCGATTGATCATTTGTGCGAGCACCTGCTCTATACAGCGAAGCGCGCCGCCGAAATTTAAGTCCATCAATTGAAGGTATTCCGCGCTGTCGAACTTCTCAGGGATTGTAAACAGGTGATTGCCGGCATTCGCTATTACAATGTCGATTGGTCCGAGCTCTTCCTGGATCTGACAAGCGATCTTCGCAACTTCCTCGTTTTTTGTAACATCTCCTGGGAAACAGAAAGCAGAAAATCCTCGAGAGGCGATAACACGCGCATGCTCTTGAAGCACCTCGCCGCGTCTTGCAGTCATCGCTACCTTTGCGCCGCGAAGCGCGAGCTCATGAGAGAGGGCTTCGCCGATACCGCTGCTTGCGCCAGTTAACCATACAATTTTCCCTGCGAGCGCACTCGAAGAGGAATTTCTCATAAGCCCCTACAATGTGGTAAATAGTTGACTATATCAAATATGCTAGGATATAATGTTGTATATGTCAAACATACTGCGATGCCTTTCTTCCCCTTCGACCCGTGAGGGAAGAGTGCTGTACCTGGCCTCCTGGTACTTTTTTCTTTGTGGAGTTTCCGCGATTGCTCTTCCCGAGGCCTGGTATGTGGCAGCTGGGATCTCCTCCATGGATAATAATACCGTACTCGCGGTTACCGGAGCGATGATGCTCGGTCTCGCTTCTGGCGGGTTCCTTGCGACCATTTATCCGGAGCAGAAATTGGCGGTGTCTTTTATGATGGGCATTGCGAGTAGCATAGATCTTTTTGTCGTCGTTCATGCGGCGTATGTCAGTTCACTTCCCATTGTAAACTCGCTTGCGTTTGTGCTTGTTGACCTTGGTTGGTGTATTGCTTTGACGGGGGTCTTTCGATGTGCGCTTCGTAGCAGTGCCCCGTCAAATAGGGGGGCACAATGACACGAGTCAAGAGTTTTCCAGCCTCAGATGGTGACTTGGTTGGTCTCAAAGAGCGTTATCTTAGTGCTATTATCAAAGGCGACCTTTTTGTTGCCACCAAGTTGGTCTTAGCCGCTTTCGAGCAGGGTGTTGAGCCAATAAAGATCTATCTTTCAGTTGTTTGCGCTGCGCAGAGTATGCTCGGTGAGTTGTGGAGCAAGAGGGCCCTCTCTATCACGGAAGAGCACGTCGCGACTCAGATATCTTTCTCTGTCATTAGTGTTCTTCGTGAACGAGTAACGCCAAAGGCCGCGCGGGGAATGCGCTGCCTTGTGATTGTTCCTTCAGGTGATCCACACCTTTTCCCTGGAAAAGTGGTAGCAGATCTCTTTCATTTCGACGGATGGGAAGTAACGTTTCCAGGAAGTGATATTCCAGATGCTGACCTACTCTCATATATAACGCGTCTTAATATAGATCTGGTTGCAATATCAGCCACGCTTCCGCCAAATGAAACTTTCAGCGCGTTTCTCTCCAAGATTAAGTCTTTACCTGACTCGCCTAAAATTATTGTTGGCGGTGCTGCAGCCGGGGCGCTCGTTCGCTCGCCGGATATTGATGCTTTTGTATCCTCGATCCCGGAGGCGCTCTCGGTGGCTGCCAATTTGGTGGGCAATCGAACAAGAGAGAGCTCACTTGATGATTTTCTTCAGAGATTGGGCGAGAATATTCATCATATTCGCAAGGAACGTGTGCTTAATCAGCACCAGTTGGCTGCTCTTTGTGGTATCGATAGGGCATATCTTAGCGGCGTTGAAAACGGCAAGCAGAACGTTACTCTTGGCGTTGTGCACAAAATAGCCTCTGCGCTCGGTGTGCCGGTGTCTGATCTGCTTAATCCGATGTGACAGCAGATCGCATAAAACGTTTAAAGTGAGATAGCGAGGTGGACTTTAGCGCTGCCCAAGCCCTGCGAGCGCAGAAGTCAGCGAGGTTTGTTGACTCTGTAGTCGACCGATAAGCCCTTCAAGTCGCGAAAAGCGTTGATTCATCTGCTCCTCCTGCTTGAGAATCGCCGCTTCGGCAAGAGCAATTCTGTCATTAAGCGAGGAGATCAGCTCTTTGTTGCCGTTGAGGGTAATGTCGATTAACCCATTAAATCGGATGTATTGATCAATTGTGCCGCCGGTGACCGAAGTAGTGTCAGCAAACGTCGTGAGAATCTCATTTACTGATTCCGGCTCGGTGGTAAGCGCCGTGGTAAAATCATCTTCGTCGAGCTTAATTGTACCATCACGCTGTGTGGTAATTCCGAGATCGGCAAAAATCTTGATGGAGTTGAGCGTGCCGTCTCCCGGAGAGTAACGAGTCGATGAGATTGCCGAACGAAGTGAAAGGAGTGCGTTGTCATCAACACGAGTTTTTGAAAGCGGGCTAAAAATATTGGTGACATTTTGGCCGTCTTCTTCACGGGTAATCTGATTGTTCTCTTTAATGAAATTTACCGCTTCGTTATACGCGTCAACGAACTCCTGCACCTTGCCGAGTGTCGCCGCGGCATCGTCGGTAATCGACACAGAAGCCGTTCCGAGTGCGCGCAAATTGAAGGTAACTCCGGGAATGACGTCGGCAATGGTGTTCGATTCACGCGAAATCGTGCCGACACCGGCAACGGTAAACGTTGAGTTCGCCGCGGTGTTCTCGGAGTTATTATTAAAAGCGTCGCCTTGGCCAACACCAGCCCCAGTGATATTTGCACCGATGGTGACGGTAAGCTGTCCCTCGGTAACACCGGTATTAAATGAATTGAGCATGATACGATAGTCCGGCGAGGCGTCGGTGCCGACGTTGACCACGCTGGCCTGGGCGGTGGTGGCCTGCGAGTTAAATGAGCTTACGAAGCCTGAAAGCGTTGTAGCCGAGGTAAGATCGATAGTGACTGTCTCGAGAGCGGTTGGCGATCCAACCGTGACCGTTACTCGCTCCGCCGCAGTGCCCGACGTTGACAGAGCCGGCGCAATTGCCTGCGTGGCTGACGAATAGGTTCCGGAATTCGAACGGAAGGTGTAGGTGTGATTTCGCGCGAGCTGCGTTACCGTGACCCCATAGGTTCCGTTGGAGGCGGCGTTTGTCGCGGTCGCGGACACCTTGGTCTCATCGCTTGACTGGCCCTGTTTCACGACGCCGCCGCCGCTTAGTGTGGCGAACTCTTTGAGCGCTGTTTGTAGGGTGGAGAGCTTAGTTTTTAATTCATCGAGTGTTGAGTTTGTTTCCTCGAGCTCGCTTACCTTGGTTTCGTTAGGTTCCACGCGCTGTTTGCGCGCCGCGGCGGTAGTCGCCTCGATAAGGGCCTTCGAGTCGATACCCGAGGCCAGTCCTGAAAAGCTAATTAAACCCATATCCTTTGTGGTCCTAGTCGCTTAATCCCTTGCAAAGCGTGGGCCCTCGCTAGTACATTGAAATAGCTCGATTTTTTCTGCCGCCAGCTTAATGAGCGGCTAACTTTGCCGAGTCACTATGGGAAAAAATGACCCTCAGCAGAAAACACCAAAAGCAGCCGCATCGCAGCTCACCGTGACCTTTTTAGGTGCCGCGGGAACGGTCACCGGTTCAAAATATCTGGTTGAGTGGCAAGACACCAAAATTCTGGTCGATGCCGGAATGTTTCAAGGTGATCGAAAATGGCGCGAGGAGAATTGGGTACAACCAACCTTCGATCTGGCGAACGTTGCGTGTGTGCTGCTGACTCATGCGCACATAGATCATACCGGCATTCTTCCACGCTACCGACGATTCGGACTTCGCGCGCCGATTTTTGGTACACGCGCTACCAACGAGATTACTCGCCTGATGTTGCTTGATGCGGCGAAGCTTCAAGAAGAAGAAGCGCAGTATCGTCTGGAGACTGGCCGGTCGCGTCACCATCCGCCACAACCGCTTTACCGAGTTGATGATGCCGAGCAAGTATTGCAGCAGCTTCGCGTGGTGCCATACCACAAGTCAGTTGAAGTAGCGCCTGGTGTCAGCGCGACCTGGCGGCGCATGGGGCATATACTCGGAGCCTGTTCAATCGAGCTCACACTCGGAGGAAAGACTATTGTCTTTTCCGGCGATATTGGACGTTATTCAGTGCCAATATTGAAGAACCCCGAGCCGGTGACATTTGGTAACCTGCTACTGATTGAGTCGACGTATGGTGACAAGCTGCACTCCAAACAGGATCCGGCTGAGCTTTTAGGTCAAGTCGTTGTCGATACTGTACGCCGCGGCGGCATTGTGCTTATTCCAAGCTTTGCGGTCGGCCGCACGCAGCTTCTACTCTATTATCTTCGCGAGTTGAAGGCAGCGCGACGTATTCCGGATATTCCAGTAATCATCGATTCGCCGATGGCGCGAGATGCCACTGGAATTTATGTTGCGTCGCCCGATGACTATGATGCCCCGGCGGAAGAGCTACTGCGCAAAGGAATTCAACCGTTTAGCATGCCATCGATGCGCTTCATTCAGGATCGAAATGAATCGAAGCAACTCAACGGGATCGATCACCCGATGGTCATTATCTCTGCAAGTGGCATGCTTTCAGGCGGCCGTATTTTGCACCATTTAAAGAATAGACTTCCCGACCCTAGAAACACGCTGCTCTTTGTCGGTCACCAACCCGAAGGTGGTCGTGGCGATTGGATTAAGAGCGGCAATAAAACCGCGCAAATTCTCGGTGAAGAGGTGCAGATTCGATCGCATGTCGCAGAGATTTCAGGCCTAAGCGCCCATGGTGATCGAGACGAAATGCTTCGATGGTGTGGGGAGTCGAAAGGGAAGCCGGGCAAGGTGTATGTGGTGCATGGCGAGCCGGAAACCGCACAGACCTTCGCCAAGACACTTGCCTCCGAGTGCAAGTGGAATGTCAGTGTCGCCGAATATCAGAAAACCGTGGTCGTCGAGTAAGTGCTGGAACTGAATGTTCTTGTGGACATCATTGCCCGTTTGCGACGAGGCTATTCTAATAACCGTAGCGCAAGTTGCGGCTGCTGATTGGCTTGTGCCAAAAGCGCGCTTTCTGCTTGTTGCAGCACCTGCAGCCTCACAAGTTTGGCAACCTCTTCAGCGACGTCGACGTCGCGAATCTTGCTTTCGGCAGCGACGTAGTTTTCGCGAGCTACGGTAATAAAATTAAGCGCACTTGAAAGCCTGCTTTCCGCAGCGCCGATGGTACCGCGAATGATGCTTAAACTTCCAATTGCCGCGTTGATTGCATTAAGCGCAACTTGTGCCGCGGTCTGTGCGTAAATCGAAGTTGTATCAATTATTGAATAGGTGAGTTGAGAGCTAGTTCCCGTGCTGCTAAGCCCCAACGCCGCAAGTGTTCCATTCACGCCCTGAAGGGTAATTCTTGACTCAGCGCCACCGGTAATACCTACCTGCACGGTGACCGACTGCGAATTAGAAAGGAGTGCCATACCGTTAAAGGTGGTGGTGCGGGCGATGCGATCGATCTCTGACCCGAGCGCCACAAACTCAGACGAGAGCGCGGATCGCTGACTCATAGAATATGTGCCGTTTGAGCTTTGGTTTGCGAGTTCAGCCAGCCGGGTAAGAATACTTGACACCTCACCCAAGGCTGAATCTGCTATCGCGGTAAGTGACAGTCCATCATTGGCGTTTCGCATTGCCACGGTGGCGAGTGCGGCATCGTTTCGAAGCGAGTCGGCGAGAGCAAGTCCCGCGGAGTCGTCGGCGGCAGAGTTAATGCGTAGGCCAGAGGAGAGCTTAGCGAAAGTTTCACTTAGATCCGAGGTGGTCTTCTGAAGATCGTTCTGGATTCGTAATGAATCC